>JBIOUX010000081.1:0-4314 GCA_044867425.1 Acidimicrobiia bacterium
GACCGAGCCCGGCCGGAGGACCGCGGCGGGCATGCGATACACAATGTTGCCCTTGTCGGTCGCGTCGGCCCCCCGCGACCCGTCGTCGAGGAGAAGCACGCCGTCGAGGGCCGGCACGTCATCGAAACGGTCCCCCTGGGTCGCCGTGGCGGCGGTTACCCAACCGCCCGTCCCTCGGCGGTCGAAGCCGACGACCAGGGCCCCCGCCCCGAGCGCCTTGAGGACCTCCCGCCGGTTCATCGGCATTACCCTCGCCCCGACTCTACCGTCCCGCTCGGCGTCGATCCCGGGGGCGACTGGGTCAGCGGGTGCCGGCCAGCTCCCGCCGGCCGCTGGCCTGTGAGCCTCTAGCTTCTAGCCGCCGACAACGCGCTGGCCGTGCACTCGGTTAGTTGGCCGGCGCCTCGATGGGTTCGGAGGGGAAGGCCGGGAAGTTCGGTTCGCTGCCGAACCCGGGGCCGAGCACGGTGAGGACCAACGCACCGACGACCGCGCCCAAGGCGAGGGCGGCGATCCCCGCCTTCATCCCGCTCATCGGCCAGGGCCAGCGGATGAGCCGGTCGACCGAGAAGCGCCCCGGGCCGAGGAAGGCGAGAGCGGCGGCCATCGCCATGAGCAGCAGCGCGAACCCGTAACCGCCGGTGGCGGCATACCCGGCGGACCAGGTGAGGCCGAAGGTGAGGTTGACGGCGATGCCGATCGCGCCGGCGGCGGCCAGAGGCGTGAGCGCGCCCGCCATCAGGAAGAGACCGGAGCCGATCTCGACGGAGGTGAGCAGCCAGGCCAGGGGCGTACGGGCCTCGTAGCCGAGGATGCGGAGGAACTCCTCGAGGCCGTTCAGGCCGCCGTCGCCGCCGAACCAGCCGAACTTCCCCATGCCCTGGGCGAAGATCAGCATCCCCAGGGCGAGCCGGAGGGCCAGCGAGGCGACGTCGACGGGCGCCACCGGGGTCTTGAGCCACCCGGGGCTCACCTCGACGGAGATGTCGTCCGCCGCCGCCGCCGCCGCCGCCGCCACCGGCTCATGGGTGAGCTGATCTGCCATCGTCGCCTCCTCCGCTTAGGCCCGCGCTCGACGGGGCCGCCGGCGCGTGACCGGCGGTCACGGCCCCGCCCCGCTCGGCCGGGGCGTGCGTCCCGGCCTCCTGCCGATATGGACAGGACGAGGATGGCAGGACGGTCTGAAGGAGCACCGGGGAGTTCCTGATGGCCCCCTGAACCGTCGCCGTGAGATCGGCCGCCGGCGGAGGTGCTCCGCCGGGCCCGCTCACGTACTCAACCGCCGGAGTGCGAACCGTGACGTCCACTTCGTCGCCGCTGCGACAGACGGACCACCGGCGCCTCCATACGGTCGCCAATGGAACCGGCTCGCCCGTCGGTTTCTTGGTAATCGGGTCCTTACAATATGTGTGATTACCGAGACAAAGGAGTCTCAACATGCCCAGGAGAGAGAAGCAGTCGTTTTGGACCACACTCCCTGGCGTCTTGACCGCAATTGCAGCCTTGATCACCGCCATCGCCGGCGTGGCCGGCGTCGCCACGTCCAAACCGAACGAGACGAGAACCCGAGCCGCCTGGACCAAAGAGGTCAATCCTCATTGCACGCGCCTCGCCGCTGCCCTCCTCGACGGGCAACGGCCGGTCGACGCCGCCGCCGCACTCCTCGAAAGGCGCGGCTCCATGGGTGAGACCGTCACACCCGGCGACGTGGAGCAGGTGAGAAGCGCGTTCACTTCGTACATCGCAACGATGGTAAGGGCGGTTGGCGACTTCCAGTCCCAGGTCGGTGAGATCGTCCCCGCCGACGGCGATAGCGGTCGGGTGAAAGACATGCTTCGAGCTCTGGACGAAGAAACGAAGATGGCAACGCAAGTAGCCGATCACACCGTCAAGGCTCTCGGCGCGCACACCCGCGGCGACACGGACACGGCCAACATTGAGAACTCGGAAGCCAATCGATTGAACCCGAGCGTCGTGGCGAAAGGTGAGGAATTCAACGGCATCGCGCGCGACCTCGGTGCCCGCCAATGTTCCATCGGTCGGTGGGTCCCTGCCTGAGACGCCCCGACTGGGCTGTCGCGGGTTTACCGCACCCCTGGCGGCCTGTAGTCCCCGGAGCGCTTCGTCGCCTCGTCTATCTCTTCGGCCGTAAGGAGGACGACCGTCCGCAGCCGTACGAAGCCGGCTTGGGCGGTGGCGAGGCTGATGGCGGCCGCCGACACGTTGTCGGGAAGGTCGGCGATGGCATAGACGTCGTCCTGCACGACAGGGGCGGCGTGGGACCTGGCAACCGGGTCAGGACAGCGCGTCCTGCAGTGTGCGGGCCATCCGCTCGTAGCCCTTGGCGTTGGGGTGGAACGTGCCCGGCTCGTTGATGCCCGCGGCGTAGGGGTCGGCGGTGCAGATCTCGTGCTTGTCGACGGCCCCCTCCACGTCGACGACGTCGAGGCCGGCCCGGCGGGCCTCCGTGTTGATGACGTTGTTGAGATGGGTGGTCTGAGCCCGGATCCACTCCTTCTCGCCCCGGTCGATGCCGGCGTCGCGCCCGCAGTCCCGCTGGCCCTGGAAGATCTGCGGGTAGGTGAGGACGACGACCCGGTCGTCGGGGGCGGCGTGCCCGGTACGTCTGGACCAGGCGGGGCCGGACGACCCGTTCGATCCACTCGCCCTGGTCGCCCCTTTCGCCGCCGGGGCCGTAGGTCACGGTGCAGGACCGGAAGCCGGTGACGCAGGCGTGGAGGATCTCGCCGAAGCGGGCGTCGTTGCCGCCGATGGTGATGGTGACCAGCCGGACGAACTCCGCCAGGTCGCGCACCTTCTGGATCTGCGGGTGCCGGACGCCGGCCTCCCGCTGGCCTTCCGACACGACATGGCGGGTCTCCGCCCCCGAGCAGGCCACGAACACGAGGTCGTAGCCGGCGCCGGCGGAGCTGCGGGTGAACCGCGGGGCGTAGGCCCCGTCCGAGCGCTGGCAGGCGCCCGGAGGATACGGCTCGGCGCCCACCCCCGAGGAGTAGGAGTCGCCCAGGGCGACGTACCAGGGCCGGGGGTCGCCACCCGCAGGAGCGACCACCGCCGCCACGGGCACCACGGCGGCGACGACGGACACAGCGAACCGGCGGAGGGCATGCGACATGGAAGCCTCCTTCCTGCACCGCGGTCGGCACGGGCGCGGGATCACGGCCCGTCGCCTTCGGCCGAGAGCAGCTCGCGCAGCTTGGCTTCGGCCCGGTCGATCAGCAACCCCACGGCCTCGGCGGGGACGCCCAGCACCTCGGCCACGCCGGGGTCGTCGAGGCCGGCGGCCCGCAGCCGGAGGGTGGCGGCGTAGATCTCGGGCAGCCGGGCCAGGGCGGCGGGGTGGTCCATGAGCGGACGGTACGACCGGCCCCGGCCGCCGTCATCCGTAGCCGGCTACGGAGATCGCTCCGGCGGGGCGGACGGGCCGGCGCGTCCCAGGAGCGGGCCCAGCTCCCGGCGGCTGCTGACCCCCAGCTTGGTGTAGGCGTGCTGGAGGTGGCTGTCGACCGTCCGCACCGACAGGTAGAGGCGCCCGGCGATCTCGGCGCTGGACAGCCCGCCGGCCGCCAGGGTCGCCACCTCCCGCTCCCGGGGCGTGAGCCGAGGGGCGTCGACGGCGACCATCACCGGGCTGCGGGCGCCCTCGCAGCCCTCGAGCAGCACCCCCGCCCGGGCGGCGGCGGCCCGGGCGGCACCCGCCCGTCCCGCCCGGTGGTGGGCGGCGCTGGCCGCGGCGGCCGCCTCGGCGGCCAGGAGCACCGCCCCCAGGGCCTCGAAGGCGGCCGACGACTGCTCCAGGCGGGGCCCGTCCCCGGCGGCGTGGGCGGCGGCGTAGGCGGCGGCCTCGGGGGCCAGCGGTCCCTCCACCTGCACCGCCAGGCGGGCCAGCGGGGCGGCGGCCTGGCGGGCCCCGCCCAGCCGGACGGCGTCGAGGAGGGCGCCCACCGCCACCGCCGCCTGGCCGGAGCCCTCGGCGGTCTCGGCGGCGGCGTGGGCGAAGGCCGCCGCCCGGGACAGCTCGCCCGCCGCGGCTGCCACCCACGCCCGGGCCAGGTCCAGGAGGGGGTCGAAGAGGGCGGTGGCGGGACTGCGGGTGGCTTCGGCCTCGGCCAGGGCGGCCTGGGCGGCGGTGGCCTCCCCGGCCAGGGCCTCGGCCTGGGCCAGGCGGGCCAGGCAGCCGGACAGCAGCAGGCCGCTCGGGCCCCGGCCGAGCGCCACCGCCTCCCGTAGCCAGCGCCGGGCGGTCGCCACCCGGCCCTCGGCGAGGGCGCCCTCACCCAGCGCCCCGGCCCA
>JBIOUX010000082.1:0-3198 GCA_044867425.1 Acidimicrobiia bacterium
GGCCGCCCGCCTGCTCGCCGCCGGCCACCGGGTGGTCGTCACCGGGCGCCGCAGAGAGGCGCTGGAGGAAGCCGTGGCCGCCCTGGGCGGGAGCGGTCAGGTCGAAGCTGTCGCCTTCGACGTCACCGACGAAGCCGCCGTGCAGGGCGCGCTGGGCGACCTGGCCGTCGACATCCTGGTCAACAACGCCGGCTACGGGACCTCCTCCGCGCTGGAGCGCACCAGCCTGGACGACTGGTCGGCCATGCTCGCCGTCCATGCCACCGGGCCCTTCCTCTGCACCCGGGCGGTCCTGGCGGGCATGAAGGCCCGCAACTTCGGCCGCATCATCACCGTGTCGTCGGTGGCGGGGCTGGTGGGGGCCCGCTACATCGCCCCCTACGTGGCCGGCAAGCACGCCGCCATCGGGCTCATGCGGGCCACCGCCGCCGAGGTGACGGGCACGGGTGTGACCGCCAACGCCGTGTGCCCCGGCTACGTCGACACCCCCATGACCGACACGTCGGTGGCCAACATCGCCGCCTCCACCGGCCGGGGCGAGGAAAACGCCCGCTCCTACCTGGAGAAGACCAGTCCCCTGGGTCGCCTCATCTCTGCTGACGAGGTGGCCGCCGCCGTGGCCTACCTGGCCTCGGAGGAGGCGGCCGCCGTGAACGGCCAGACCCTTGTGCTCGACGGAGGAGGGATCTTCGGTTGACGTACCGCGCCTCGGCTCCCATCACCAAGCAGTGGCCCCACTTCCGCTTCTCGGTGGAGGACGGGGTGGCCACCGTCACCTTCAACCGGCCCGACCGGCTCAATGCCCTCACCCTCAATGTCTACGCCGACCTGCGCGACCTCATGGGCGAGCTGGAGCACCACGACGACGTGGCCGTGGTGGTCGTCACCGGCACCGGGCGGGGGTTCTGCTCGGGCGGCGACGTCGAGGACATCATCGGCAAGCTCCTGGCCGGCGGCGACCAGCGCGACGTCCTCGAGTTCACCCGCATGACGGGGGCGGTGGTGCAGCGCATGCGGGAGCTGCCCAAGCCCATCATCGCCGCCGTCAACGGCGTGGCCGCCGGGGCCGGGGCGGTCATCGCGCTGGCCGCCGACTTCCGCCTGCTGGCCGTGTCGTCGTCGTTCCGGTTCCTGTTCACCGCCGTCGGGCTGGCCGGCGCCGACATGGGCTGCGCCTGGATGCTCCCCCGGTTGGTGGGGCTCGGCCGGGCCACCGAGATCCTCATGCTGGGCGAGAAGCTGGTGGCCTCCGACGCCGCCGCCTACGGGCTGGGCCGCCTGGTGGACGACGAGCACCTCGCCGCCGAGACCGCCGCCCTGGCCCGGCGTCTGGCCGACGGGCCGTCCTTCGCCTACGCGGCCACCAAGCTGCTCCTCACCCGGGAGGCGGACATGAGCCTCCAGGCCGCCATCGAGCTCGAGGCCTGGACCCAGGCCTACCTCATGCGCTCGGCCGACCACGCCGAGTTCCACAAGGCGTTCGCCGAAGGCCGCCAGCCCAACTGGAGCGGCCGATGAGCCCTGTGAGCCCGGGGACGCCCCGTAACCCGGGCGAGCACGAGTTCTTCAACCCCGATGCGCTCGGCCCGCCTACGGGCTTCAGCCACGCCGTCCTGGCCGCCCCCGGGCGGGTGGCGTTCCTGGCCGGCCAGATCGCCCCCGAGCCGGCTGAGTTCCTGGCCGGCATGGGCATGGTCGATCAGTTCGCCGGTGCCGCCGGCTGCCTGGCCATCGCCCTGGAGGCGGCCGGCGGGCGGCGGGAGGACCTGATGTGGCTGCAGATCTTCGTGACCGACGTCGCCGCCTATCAAGCGTTCTTGAAGGAGATCGGCGCCGCCTGGCGCGAGGTCTTCGGCCGGCACTACCCGGCCATGGGGCTCTTCGGCGTGACCGGCCTCTTCGTCCCCGAGGCCAAGGTCGAGCTCATGGGGATCGCCGTCATCCCGTCCGAAAACCCCATCGCGCGTTAACGGAACCCGGCTGTGAGCCGGGTTTGACTAACGCGCGACGGGGGGGTTGGCGTTCGCTGCCGCCCAGCGGTCGAAGAGCTCGTCGATGGCGGATTCGTCGTGGTAGAGGCCGAAGCCGATCCGGAGCCGGTCGTCCCGGAAGTCGGTGACGACCCCGGCGGCGTGCAGCTTGGCGTAGAGCTCGCCGGCGTCGGGCCGGCGGAACGTGAGGAAGTGGCCCCGGTCGCCCACCTCGTCGAGGCCCGGCACCAGCTGGGCCCGGGCCTCATCGTCGAGCCGGTCGACGAAGAGCTTCTGGAGGCGGCCCACGTGGGCGTGGATGGCGTCCACCGTCACGCCCAGCCCGTCGAGCCAGCGCTGCACGGCATTGAACCGGTAGAGCGGAGCCGGGTCGAGGGTGGCGCCCAGGAACCGGGAGCCGTCGGCGGCGTAAGGCACCGGCCCGCCCTGGGCCTCGGTCATGGCCGAGAAGCCGGCGAACCAGCCCGTGTCCAGGGGCCGGGGGCACCAGCCCGGTGGGCACACCAGGAAGCACGCCCCCTCCCCGGTCATGGCGTACTTGTAGCCCCCGGCCAGATAGAAGGCCCGGCCCTCGATGCCGGACAGGTCGGTGGGCAGGGCCATGAAGCCGTGGTAGCCGTCCACCACCACCAGGGCGTCGGGGGGCACGGCGGACACCACCTCGTCGAGGTTCGGAGTGACGTAGCCCGAGTTGAAGTGGACGTGGGAGAGGTAGACGAGCTCGTGGCCGCCCCGGGCCGCCGACTCGGCGAAGCGGTCCGGGAAGGTGTCGAAGGGCTCGGCCGGCACCCGGGTCACCATCGCCAGGCGGTCCTCCTCCAGGCGGCGCATCTGGCGGGTGAAGCTGTGGAACTCGGCGTCGGTGGTGAGGACGTGCACCGGCTGGGGCAGGCAGGACAGGAGCCGCATCAGCAGCGTGTGGGTCGAGGGCGAGAAGGCCACGGTGGCGGGGTCGGGCAGCCGGAGCCGGCCGGCCACGTGGCGCTGGGCTTCCGGGACGACCTCGCCGAAGACCTTGTCCCACTTGTCGTCGGCCAGGGCGGCGGCGTCGAACCACGCCGCCAGATGGCCGTTGTAGCTGGCGTCGGGCCAGGGGTGGTGGCTGTGGGCGGCCATGTGGAGCCGGCCCGGGGCGGCCGAGAGGAACCGGGAGAAATGGCCGGAGTAGGAGCTGCTCATGGGACCTGCGCCAGCAGGGCCCGGCGGC
>JBIOUX010000083.1:0-8002 GCA_044867425.1 Acidimicrobiia bacterium
GCCGCCGGGCCCGGGGGTGTCCACCTGAACGGAACGGACCTTCTTCGACCGCCCGAGGTCGAAGTAGACCCCGACGCCCTGCTTGAGGCTGGGGAAGTTGGCGTTGTACTTGTCGGTCCTCCACACCGTGGCCGGGTTGCCGTCGACCAGGTTGCCCACCGTGGCGGGGTTCTCCTCGCCGTCGGCTTCGGGGTCGAAGGTGGTGGGGAGCATGGGCACCCCGGCGATCGACCCCCGGGAGGTGGCCTCCGGTTCGAAGCCGGTCGGACCCTCGGGGGAGCGCTGGCTGGTGAGCATCACGGCCGCCAGCACCAGGAAGAGGACGGCGGCGGCCGCCGTCGCCGCCCGGGCCGGGAAGCGGCGGGGGGCCGGGGCGGCGGTGGCCACGCCGGCGGGGGGTGTGACGGCCTCGGACTGGTCGAGGTCGACAGCGAGGATGCTGGATCGCATCTCGGCGGCGGAGCGGAACCGGGCCTCGGGGTCCCGGGCCAGGGCCCGCAGGACGACCGCCTCCAGGCTGGGCGGCACCTCGGGCCGGCGCTCGACCAGGCTCTCCGGGGTGGCGGTGAGGCGCGACAGAGCGGTGGTCAGGTCGCTGTCGCCCACGAACGGAGGGGTCCCGCAGAGCATCTCGTAGAGCACGATGCCGAGGGCGTAGATGTCGCTGGCGGCGTCGGCGCGGGCGCCGCTGACCTGCTCGGGGGAGAGGTATTTGGCCGTCCCCATGACCACCCCGGTGCGGGTGAGGTCGGTGCCCGCTCCCGCCGTGGCGATGCCGAAGTCGGCCACCTTCACGTGGCCGTCGGCCCGCAGCAGGATGTTGGACGGCTTCACGTCCCGGTGGATGACGCCGTGGGCGTGGGCGCAGGCGAGGGCGTCCGCCACCTGGGCGGCAACGTCCAGGGCTTTGGCCACCGGCAGTGATCCCTCGGCCCGGAGCAGCCGGGCCAGGGTGATGCCCTCCACGAGCTCCATGACGATGTAGGCCACTTCGGCATCGCGGCCCGTGTCGTAGGTGGTCACGATGTGAGGATGGGCCAGGCCGGCGGCGGCCACCGCCTCCCGGCGGAAGCGCACCCGGGAGCCGTCGTCCCCGGCCAGATGGGGATGGAGGACCTTGATGGCCACCCGGCGGGTGAGGACCTTGTCCTCCGCCTCCCAGACCGTTGCCATTCCGCCGCGCGCCAGCTCCCGGCGAAGGCGATAGCGGCCTCCGAGGACCCGGTCGGGGGCCAGAGTCTCCACAGTGGCCACAACGCTACCGCTTACTCACCGTGGTATCAGGGCACTCCGCAGGCTCAGCGTCCACGGCGACGGAGCCGCGCCACCAGCTCGCCGGCCTCGCGGACGCCGAGGGCGGCGAGAGCGGCGGCGTAGGTGCCGGCGCCCAGGGGGATCCCCACCGCCACGACGACGGCATCGGGGGTGGTGTCGGGCAGGGCGCCGACCACCAGAGCGACAACGCCGGCCATGACCGCGGCGGCGGCCACCGGCCTCACCAGAGCGGAGGCGGGGCCGCCGAGCCGGACACCGGTGCGCTGGCCCAGGACGGTCACCGCCACCACCGCCGCCACCCCGTAGGCGCAGGCGTAGGCCAGCGCCAGGCCGGGCACGTCGAGCCAGCGGGACAGCACCAGGGCCAGGGCGACGTTGATCCCGTTCTCCATGGCGTTGAGCAGGAACGGAGTCCGGGTGTCGTGAAGGGCGTAGAAGCCACGCAGGGCATAGAGGTACAGGGAGAAGGGCACCAGACCGAGGGCGAAGGCGGCCAGGCAGTCGGCGGTCAGCTGAGCCGACGCTCCTGAGAGGGCGCCCCGCTCGAGGAGGAAGCCCACCACCGGGCGGGACAGGACCAGGTAGCCGGCGGCGGCGGGGAGGATGGCCAGGACCATGAGCCGAAGGCCGAGGTCGAAACGGGCCCGGAAGGCGGCCAGGTCCCCCCGGCCGGCGGCGCCGGCCAGGTCGGGGGCGATGGTGGTCATGAGAGAGACGGCCACCAGGCCGTGGGGCAGCTGGAAGAAGACGAATGCTCCCTGGTAGGCGGAGACGCCGCCGGCGAAGCCGTTGGCCAGCACCAGCACGACCCACAGCGCCAGCTGGTTGGAAGCCACGTACCCCGCCGTCCAGCCCGAGAGGGCCACCACCTTGCGCACCGCCGGGTGGCGCCAGGAGAACACCGGCCGGAGCCGGACGCCGGTGCGCCGCAGGGCGGGAAGGAGAGCGATGGCCATGGCCGCGATGCCGGCGGTGGTTCCCAGTCCGAGCAGGAGCACCAGGCCGGTGTCGTGGCGCACCTTGTCCAGGGTCGGGGTGCCGTCCACCAGCCGGGGCAGGCTCAGGAACACCGCGGTGACCACGAGGTTGTTGAGGATGGGGACGAAGGCGGGAGCGGCGAAGCGGCGGTGGGCGTGCAGCAGCGCCGACGCCATGGCCACCAGTCCGTAGAACAGCATCTGGGGCATGAACAGGCGCAGAAGAGCGGAGGCCAGGGCCTGCTGGGCTTCGGCGGCGGCCCCCTCCACCCGCAGGGTGTAGAGCCGTACGATGGCCGGGGCGGCCAGGACGCCGACGACGGTGAGGACGACGAGCACGACGGCCGCCACCGTGACCACCGCCGAGGTGGCTTCGTCGTCGTCGCGGTCCCGATGGTCGACGAAGACGGGTACCAGGGTGGCGGACAGGACGCCCCCCAGAAGCAGCTCGTAGACGATGTTGGGTGTGGTGTTGGCCAGGTTGTAGGTGTCGGTCAGCCGGGTGAAGCCGATGGCGTAGGCCATGGCCGCCAGGCGGAGGAAGCCGGTGAGCCGCGACAGCGCCGTCCCGAGGGCCACCGGGGCACTCGACCGCACGATCCCGCTGCCCCGGGCCCGTCCCGCGGTGATGCTCACCCCTCGGGGGGCTCTGCCGCCCGCGGGCGGGGCCGGCGCCGGGAACGGCGCAGGTTGTTGCCCCACCACACCAACAGGAAGACGCCGGCCCCGGCCGTCAGCGTGGCCCCCACCCCGCTGACCACGGTGGACCGGATGGTGAGCTGGCTGCGGTTGACGACCAGTTCGCCCCCTGGCGAGGTGACGGTGATGGACAGGGGGAAGGCCCCGGGCGCCCGGGTCTCGACGGCGAAGCGCTCGGTCGTGTTCTGGGGCGGCAGCGTGACCAGCCGCTCGGCGCCGTCGGGAAACTGCAGCTGGTCGCTCTCCAGGCGCACCAGCACCCGCAGGGGACGGTCGTTGGCATTCAGCAGGGAAATGGGGATGCTGGCCCTCCGGGCCGTCAGCGTGACCCGCTGCCCGTCGGGTCCCTTCACCCGCCCCGTCACCTGGGAGATGACGTCCCCGGCGGCAGCCAGGTAGGCCTGGGGGGAGGGGCGGCCTCCGGGGAGGTCGGCCACCTGGCTGAGGAGGATGTTCCGGTCGACGGCCAGGGTCGGCGACTGGTCGTTCCCGATCACCTCGGCGAAGGCCGCCAGCCGCCGGCGGAGGCGCGCCACGACATCGGGGTCGGGGCCTTCCTCGGTCAGGGGACCGGTGGGGGCGGGGACCCGCACCAACGGCGCCCCTTCGATGGCTTCGGGGGCCACGCCGGCGAAGAAGCCGTCCAGCGTCTGGGGCGCCACCGCCGGATGGGACCGGAGCCCGGCGAGGATGGCGTCAAGCAGGCCTGCCGGCGGGTCCCATGCGGCCGGGGTGACGACCACGACGCCGCGCTGTTCCCGGGGCGCCTCGAAGGCCACCAGGCTGAGGGCGGCGAGAAAACGGGCGGCCCGGAGGGCAGGGGGAGCGTCCCCCTCGAGCAGGGCGGCGAGGCCGGGGTCGGTCACGACGGCGGCGAAGGGCCGGTTGCGGTGGGCCAGGGCGAAGGGGCGCCCGGGGGTCAGGCGTTGGGTCACCGGGGCCAGCGCCTCGGGCGGCACCACCACCCGCTCGACGCCGTACTGCCGCAGGCGGGACAGGGCCGGCCCGTCGAGGGCGCCGGCCAGGACCGTGCCCCGGTCGTCGCCGCCCAATACCTGGGTGAGCACGTCCCGGCCCCGGATGAACTGCCGGTCCACCTCGGCGCCCAGATCGGCGGCCAGCAGCCGGGGCAGGTGCACGGGCACGTAGGAGGCGTCGAGCACCTGGCGGGTCGGGGGGGCCGTCGCCGCCCGCAGCCCGGTGGGGTCATCGGTGCCGCTCAAGTCGGCGCCGGTCTGGTCCCGCCGGGCGCCGCCCACCCCCGCCGACCACGCCTCTAGCGTCTCGGGGGTGGCGGCCACGGTGAGGGGCACGTCGGAGGCGCCGGCCAGGGCGTCGGCCATGCGGCGGAGGCGGCCGTCGGCCTCCAGCGCCGCCCGGGCCGCGGGACGGGCCGAGCCGTCGGGGAGGCGGACGGGGGTGGCATCGAAGCGCCACACCCAGGCCAGGGTGAGGGGCGCCAGGCCCGGGGCGACCACCACCAGGGGCGTGACGAACTTGTCGAGAGCGGGTTCGCCGGGCCGCCGGAGCTCGATGGCCACCGGGTACACGCCGGTCCGCCCGGGCACGATCCGGTTCGGGTCGGGCGGGGAACCCGGGCCCTGGACCCCTACGGCCAGCAGCAGGTCGCCGTCGGTGTCGGGCGGGAGGGAGGCGGCCGGGATGGTGAGCCGGCCCTCGGCCAGCCCCAGCCGCTCGCCGACCATCGCCGGCGTGAAGGCGGATCGGGAGGTGACCGGCCGGTAGACGGTGACGTCCACGTCAAGCCCCTCCACCGGTCCCCGCAGCCGCAGCTCGAGCACGGCGGTGCCGTCGGGTGGCACCCAGGGCGGCTGGTGGACGAGCGCCACCGTCGTCTCGCTGGCGGCGGCCCGGCTGGCGGCGGGCGCCGGGGTGGCGCCGCCGGCCAGGAGGGCAACCAGGAAGACCCCAAGGAGGACGTTGCGCCGGCCCAAGCAGTTCACAGTTCCCGGGCCAGCACCGAGAGGCCCTCGGGCAGGAGACTGAACCCGCAGGCCCGGTAGAGGGCGCGGGCGTTCTCGTTCGTCCGCTGGGTGTTGACCATCGCCCGGGTGGCGCCCCGGCGCCGCAACCAGACGAGGGCGTCGACGACCAGGGCCCGGCCCAGCCCCCGGCCCCGAGCGGCGGGATGGACGGCCAGGCGCTGGAGGTAGCCCACGTTGCCACCCCGGCCGGCGATGGCATATCCAAGCAACGCCAGACCCCGGCCCGCCACCCGGAAGCGGACCGAGGGTGTGGCCGCCAGCGCCTCCTCCAGGCCCCCCTCGTGCAGGCGCCAGAACGGCGGGAAGGCCAGGGCGTCGACTTCGATCACCGCCGGCCGGTCCCGGCGTCGGGCCCGGTGGAGGCCACGGGGCCTGGGCGGCAGGGTGGAGAGGTCGTGGGTCAGGAGGTCGAGTTCCTCGTGGAGGTCGAAGCCGGCCTCGAAGAACCCGGGGCACTCGTCGGCCGACAGGGCGCTGGTGATCACCGACCGGTATCCCTGCTCCCGGAGCCAGTCCAGGCAGCCGGCGACGAACTCGGTGGAGAGCGGCCGGGTGGCGGCGGGAGCGAGGTGGGCCACGATCCCGTCCCCGCGCCAGGTGGCCAGGCGGGCCCGCTCGCCGAGGCGCTCGATGGTCTGGGCGCTCACCTCCGAAAGCGTACCGGCCGGACCACCCGGCACCCCGGCGGGCGTAGCCTGGACACATGTTGCTGGTTGCCACCGATCCCGCCTTCTCCTCCCATGACACCGGCCCCGGACACCCGGAACGGGTCCAGCGGCTGACGGCGGCGGTGGCCGGCGTCGATGCCGCCGGTCTCGGCGACGCCGTGGTTCCCCTCGCTCCCCGGGAGGCGACGCTCGACGAGCTGGCCCGGGTGCATCCCGTCGAGTACCTGGAGGCTCTCGAGCAGTTCTGCGTCGCCGGCGGCGGCTCCATCGACCCCGACACCCGGGCGTCGGCCGGGTCGTGGCGGGCGGGGCGTCTGGCGGCAGGAGCGGGACTGGGCGCCATCGAGGCCTTGCGCCGGGGTGAAGGCACCGCCGCCTTCTGTGCCGTCCGGCCCCCCGGGCACCACGCCCTGGCCCGCCGGCCCATGGGGTTCTGCCTGATCAACAACGTGGCCGTGGCCGCCGCCGCACTGGTCGAGGCGGGGCACCGGGTGCTGATTGTCGACTGGGACGCACACCACGGCAACGGCACGGAGGCCATCTTCTGGGACGAGCCCCGGGTGCTCTACGTCTCCACCCACCAGGGCGGCATCTATCCGGGGACCGGGGCGCTCACCGACACCGGCGGTGCCGCCGCCCCCGGAGCCACGCTCAACCTGCCCTTCCCGGCGGGAACCACGGGCGACGTCTACCTGGCTGCCTTCGACGAGGTGGTGGCTCCGGCGGTGGCGCGCTTCGCCCCCGACTGGGTGCTGGTCTCGGCCGGCTACGACGCCCACCGGGCCGACCCGCTCACCAGCCTGGGCCTCTCGGCGGGTGACTTCGCCGACATCGCCCGCCGGGTGGCGGCCTACGCCCCCGCCCCCGGACGCCTGATCATGTTCCTGGAGGGCGGCTATGACCTCGACGCCCTCACGGCCTCGGTGGGAGCCAGCCTGGCCGGGGTTCTCGAGCACCCCTTCCGGCCGGAAGCAGCCACCAGCGGCGGGCCGGGCGCCGGCGTAGTGGAAGCCGCCATCCGCCAGCGTCAAGCGCTCGACTGACGCCGGTTCGGTCCCGGGGCGCCCGGCAGGTTTGTCCCGCATTGAGGTCAAGCGTGCCCTGAGGAAGGCCGATTGAAGGGCAAGACCCTTTGTTTTGCCTTCGTGTCCCGAGGAGACGATCTCGTGCTCGATCTCAACGAGCTGCTGCGCCACGCGGCCGAACGCCGCGCCTCCGATGTTCACCTGAGCGCCGGCAGCCGGCCCTGGCTGCGTCTCGACGGTGAAGTGGCGAACGCGGCGTTCGACGTGGTCGAGGCGGCCGAGACGGAGCACATCGTCCGCTCGATCCTGCCGGTCGAGCGGGCCGACCAGCTCAACCGGGCCGGCGACACCGACTTCGGCTACGTCGCCGCTGACGGTGGACGTTACCGGGTCCGCGTCTTCCGCCAGCGGGGCACCCTGGGCCTGGTCTTCCGGCTGGTGCCGGCCACCGTCCCGAATTTCGACACCCTCGGGCTCCCGTCCGTCATCCGGCGCCTGGTCGACGAGCCCCGGGGCCTGGTCCTGGTCACCGGCCCCACCGGATCAGGCCGGACGACCACGGTCGCCGCCATCGTCGACCACATCAACGAGACCTCGGCCCGGCACATCGTGACCGTCGAGGACCCCATCGAGTTCATCCACACCCCCAAGCGCTCCTTCATCACCCAGCGGGAGATCGGCACCGACGCCCCCGACGCCCGCAGCGCGCTGCGGGGCGTGCTCCGTCTCGACCCTGACGTCCTCGTCATCGGTGAGCTGGCTGACCGCGACTCGGTCAAGATGGCGCTGGCCGCCGCCGCCGCCGGGCACCTGGTGATCTCGGTGTCGCCGGCCACGAGCGCCACCGAGACCGTCTTCCGGATCGTCGATCTGTTCGCACCGCACGAGCAGCGCCCGGTGCGCTCGGCGCTGGCCGGCTGCCTGCGCTGGGTTCTGAGCCAGCGGCTGCTCGAGCGGGTCGATGGCAAGGGTCGCATCCCGGCCGTCGAGGTCCTCATGAGCACGAGCCGGGTGTTCGACAAGATCGTCAATGCCGACGAGACCCACGAGCTGGAGCAGATCATCGCCGAGGGCGAGTACTACGGCATGCAGACGTTCGACCAGAGCCTCTTCGGCCTCCACAAGAACGGGCTGATCGGCCTGCGCGACGCCCTGGCCGCCGCCAGCCACCCTCACGACCTGCGCATCGCCCTGCAGCAGGCCGGGCTCCCGGTCGGGACTCTCGACCCCGCCGCCTCCACCTCCTGGTAACAGCGGGCTCTGTGCCCATGGCTCTTCGCCTGGCGGCTCATCGCTGCGCGACTGGGGGCCCCTGCCCCAGTCGCCCGGTTAGTTACTTCGACCTGAAGAAG
>JBIOUX010000084.1:0-10699 GCA_044867425.1 Acidimicrobiia bacterium
GTGGCGGTGCGGGTGACGGCCGGTTGGGGGGCGGAGAACGAGACGTGCCACCGACCCGCCCGGTCCTTGGTGACCCGGGCCATGCCGTGCGCCCCCAGGGGGCGGGTGAGGCGGAAGCGGACCCAGCCGACCTTGGGGATGTGGAGCGCGGCCCACGTGCGGGAGAGGCGCCGAAGCTTGACATCTCGGACACAGAACCCTTCGTGGACCTCTTTCCTGCGCCAGCGGGGACGCCGGTGGGTTCCGGCCCACCAGTTCCGCAGCGCCTGGTCGAAGTCCCGCAGGGCCTGCTGCTGCACGGAGGACGAGCCTTCCCCCAGCCACGTGCCCTGGCGGGCTTCGGCCAGCTGACGCATCCGCTCGGCTTCGCCCAGTACACCGTCTGGTTCGACGAGCGGTAGCCCACCACCCCATTCTCCCAGCCAGGTACGACAACGACCTCCGGGGCTACGCCCCGGCTGTCGCCTTGACCCACGGCTGAACCCGTGGGCTTGCGGCTCGATTTCGGTCAGCCCCGGGTCAGGCGCCGTACTTCCCTGGCGATCTCGAGGTCCTCCCTGGCCTCGACCACCAGGACGCGTACCGGGTGCCCCGGGGCGGCGACGTCGCGGTCGTTACCGCCGGCGGCGGCGTTCGCCTCTGCGTCGAGGGCCACACCGAGGAAGCCGAGACCTCGGCAGCACTCCGAGCGCACCCGGGCGGAGTGCTGGCCCACCCCGCCGGTGAAGACCAGGGCGTCGAGCCCGCCGAGGGCGGCGACCATGGCCGCCACCGAACCCCGCAGGCGGTGGAGGTAGACGGCGAAGGCGAGCCGGGCGGCCTCGTCGTCCCCATCAGCGGCATCGAGGACGGCGCGCAGATCACCCGAGACGCCGGACAGACCAAGCAGACCAGACTCCCGGTCGAGCACCCGATCGAGGTCATCGGCGGACAGCCCGTGATTCCGCTGCACCCAGACGAGGATGCCGGGATCGACGGCGCCGCAGCGGGTGGCCATGACGAGGCCGTCCAGCGGGGTGAATCCCATGGTCGTATCCAGCGGCGAGCCGTCCGCCACGGCGGCCAGGGAAGCGCCCGCGCCGAGGTGGCAGGTGACCAGCCGCAGCCCGGCCTGGGGCCGGCCGAGGAGCGCGGCGGCCCGCCGGCTGGCCCACGCATGGCTGAGGCCGTGGAAGCCCAAGCGGCGCACGCCCCACTCCTCCACCCAGCGGCGGGGAAGGGCGTAGGTGGCCGCCGCCGGCGGGAGGGGGGTGAAGAAGGCCGTGTCGAAGCAGGCGACGACCGGGAGGGTGGGGCGCAGCCGCCACAGGGCCCGCACGGCGGTGAGCGCCGGCGGGGTGTGCAGCGGGGCGAGGTCGGCGACCCCGTCGAGGGCGGCGAGAACGCCGGGATCGACGGTCAGGCTCTGGCGGAAGCGGGCTCCGCCGTGCACGAAGCGGACGCCGGCGGCGCCGACGTCGGGGCCGTCGCCGAGGAAGGCGTCGAGCTCCGCCGCCTCTGCCTCGCCGGCAGTCGTCGGGACGTCATGGGCGGCGACGACGGCGTCGCCTTCGTCGAGCACGGCGAGTTTCAGACTGCTCGAACCCGGGTTGACGACGAGGACCCGCACCTCAGCCCGGCCAGCTCCAGCTCGTCACGTCGGGCGAGTCCTCGCCGTGCGCCCGGGTCCATGCCCGGGCGGCGGCGCGCCGGTCCACCATCTCCTGGCGGACCCTCGCCGCCCGGGAGCCGAGGCCGGGAACCCTGTCGATCACGTCCATCACCAGGTGGTAGCGGTCGAGGTCGTTGAGCATGACCATGTCGAACGGGGTGGTGGTGGTGCCCTCTTCCTTGTAGCCCCGCACGTGGAGGTGGGGATGGACGGCCCGCCGGTAGGTCAGGCGGTGGATCAGCCACGGGTAGCCGTGGTAGGCGAAGATCACGGGCCGCCCGGTGGTGAAGATGGTGTCGAATTCCCGGTCGGACAGGCCGTGGGGGTGCTCGGTCTCGGGCTGGAGCCGCATCAGGTCGACCACGTTGACGACCCGGACGGCCAACTCGGGCAGGAGCCGGCGGAGCAGGCCGGCGGCGGCCAGCGTCTCCAGCGTGGGAACGTCTCCGGCGCAGGCCAGCACGACGTCCGGGTCACCGGCGTCGTCGGTGGAGGCCCAGTCCCAGATCCCGATGCCCCGGGCGCAGTGCAGCGCGGCGTCGTCCACCGGCAGCCAACTCGGGCCGGGCTGCTTGCCGGCCACGATGACATTGACGTAATCCCGGCTGCGGAGGCAGTGGTCGGCCACCGACAGCAGGCAGTTGGCGTCGGGCGGGAGGTAGACCCGCACCACCTCCGCCCGCTTGTTCACCACATGGTCGATGAAGCCCGGGTCCTGGTGGGAGAAGCCGTTGTGGTCCTGGCGCCACACGTGCGACGTGAGCAGGTAGTTGAACGAGGCGATCGGGCGGCGCCAGTCCAACCCCCGGGTGACCTTGAGCCACTTGGCGTGCTGGTTGAACATCGAATCGACGATGTGGGTGAAGGCTTCGTAGCAGTTGAAGAGGCCGTGCCCGCCGGTGAGCAGGTACCCCTCGAGCCACCCCTGGCAGGTGTGCTCGGAGAGGATCTCCATGACCCGCCCGTCCGGCGCCAGGTGCTCGTCGACGGGCAGCGTGGCCGCCTGCCACTGCTTGCCGGTCGCCTCGTACACAGCGCCGAGGCGGTTCGACTCGGTCTCGTCCGGTCCGAAGAGGCGGAAGTTGCGGTACGGCTCGTTGGCTCGCAGCACATCCCGGAGAAACCGGCCCAGGACCCGGGTCGGCTCGCCCGGCGGCGCACCCGGCTCTTTGACCTGGATGCCGTAGTCCCGCCAGTCGGGGAGCTCCAGGTCACGCAGCAGCAGCCCGCCGTTGGCACGGGGGTTGGCGCCCATCCGCCGTCGACCCGCCGGGGCGAGGGCGACCGTGGTGGGGCGGGGCCGGCCCTGACGGTCGAACAGCTCCTCGGGTCGGTAGCTGCGCATCCATGCCTCCAGGGCGGCGAGGTGGCCGGCATTGGTCCGTACCTCGGCCAGCGGCACCTGGTGCGAGCGCCACGTCCCCTCGACCGGGAGACCGTCGACCTCCGCCGGCCCGGTCCATCCCTTCGGCGTGCGCAAGACGAGGACGGGCCACCGGGGCCGCGGCCGGGGGCCACCGCCGGTCGGTGGGGGTCCCGAGCGGGCCTCGGACTGGATGCGCTGGATCGCATCGAGGATCTCGTCGAGGGTGGCGGCCATGGCCTCGTGGAGCACCGCCGGGTCGTCACCCTCCACGATATAGGGCCGCCAGCCGTACCCCTCGAGGAGGCGGTGGAGCTCGGCCGGCTCGATGCGCGCCAGGACCGTCGGGTTGGCGATCTTCCACCCGTTCAGGTGGAGGATCGGCAGCACCGCACCGTCGTGGGCGGGGTCGAGGAACTTGTTGGCGTGCCAGGCCGTCGCCAGCGGGCCGGTCTCGGCCTCGCCGTCGCCGATCACGCAGGCGACGAGCAGGTCGGGCTTGTCGAAGGCGGCCCCGAAGGCGTGGGACAGCGAGTAGCCGAGTTCACCCCCCTCGTGGATCGACCCCGGGGTCTCCGGTGCGGCGTGGCTCGGGATCCCACCCGGGAAGGAGAAGCGGCGGAAGAGCCGGCGCAGCCCGGAGACGTCCCGGGAGACCGCCGGGTACACCTCGCTGTAGCTGCCCTCCAGCCACGTGTTCGCCACCATCCCGGGGCCGCCGTGGCCCGGGCCGCAGATGAAGATGACGTCCAGGTCGCGCTCGTTGATCACCCGGTTGAGGTGGGCGTAGACGAAGTTGAGCCCGGGGGTCGTCCCCCAGTGCCCGAGGAGCCGGGGCTTCACGTGCTCCGGCCGCAGCGGCTCCTCCAGCAGCGGGTTGTCGAGCAGGTAGATCTGGCCGACGGAAAGGTAATTGGCCGCTCGCCACCACGCGTCGAGGCCGGCGAGGTCGGTGTCGGACAGGCGCCGGCCGGCAGCATCGTCCATGTCGTCCTCCTTGGGCCTCCGAGGCCGGTCCGGCACACCGTAGAGGCCCGGGACCCTGGCCGTACCCACGACGTCGCTTCGTTCGCCGATCGGTCTCGCGCCAGCACGAACTGACTCTCGCCTCCGGCTGCGGGCCGTCGTCCACTGGCCCTCATGCAGACCCTCGTGATCCTTGGCGCCTCCGGCGACCTCACCCGCCGTCTCCTCGTCCCCGCCCTCGCCGGCCTCGAACGGCGCCGGCGCCTCAGCTCACTTCGGATCGCCGGCTACTCGCTGGAGACGTGGGACGACGCCGCCTTCGTCGACCACGTGCACGCCGCCCTCGGGGAGGCCGGCGTGGTACTCGACGGCGACACCTGGGCCCGTTTGGCGAGCCGGCTCTGCCACCGCCACGGCGACCTCAGCGGCGCTGACCTCCGCCAGCTCCGGTCGCTCATGGATGGCGACGCCGTCTTCTACCTGGCTCTGCCCCCGGCCATCTTCGGGGACGCCGCCGCCGGCCTCGCCCAGGCGGGGCTCAACGACGGCGGGGACGTCCGGCGGCTGGTGGTGGAAAAGCCCTTCGGCACGGACCTCGCCTCCGCCGAGGCGCTCAACGCCGCCATCCACGAGCACTGGCGGGAAGACCAGATCTTCCGCATCGACCACTTCCTCGGCAAGGAGACGGTGCAGAACCTCATGGTGGTCCGCTTCGCCAACCGCATGCTCGAACCCCTGCTGCGGACCAACCACGTCGACCAGGTGCAGATCACGGTGGCCGAGACCCTCGGCCTCGAAGGGCGCTGGCGCTACTACGACGGCGTCGGGGCGCTGCGGGACATGCTCCAGAACCATCTCATGCAACTGTTCTGCCTGGCGGCCATGGAACCGCCCGCCGTGTGGGACGCCGGCGTCCTGCGCGACCACAAGGTCGAGGTCCTGCAGGCGACCCACCCGCTCGTCGACGCCGCCGCGTGGGCGGCCCGGGGTCAGTACACCGCCGGCACCGAGCAGGGGCGGTCCGTGCCGGGTTATCTCGAAGAGCCGGGGGTCCCCGGCGGCTCGACCACCGAAACGTTCGCCGCTCTGAAGCTCAGGGTGGATACGTGGCGCTGGAACGGCGTCCCCTTCTACCTGCGCTCGGGCAAACGGCTCGCCGCCGACGTGAGCGAGATCGCCTTTCGGTTCCGGGAACCACCCACCCGCCTGTTCCACCTGACCCCGCTGGCCCGGGCGGAGCGGAACTGGCTCGTGTTCCGGCTCAACCGGCCGGAGGGGATCGACGTCTCCCTCCAGGCCAAGCAACCGGGCCTCGAGCTGGAGGCGGTCACCGCCCGGCTCCACAGCGACTACGGGACTGCCGGCGGCGACCCGTCCGCCTACGAGCAGCTGCTCCTGGACGCTCTCGAGGGTGACCACACCCCCTTCCTCCGCTTCGACGAGGCGGAATGGGCATGGCGCCTGCTCGACCCTGTCCTGGCTGCCTGGCGCGACGGCCACCCCGGCACCTATCCCGCCGGGACGATGGCCAATGCGCACGCCATCGGCGCCCAACTCGCCTACCCGGGCCGCCAGGTCATCTCGATGTCGGGGGACGGCGGCCTGGGCATGCTCATGGGCGAGCTGCTGACCGTCGCGCTGCACGAGCTGCCGGTCAAGATCGTGGTGTTCAACAACTCCTCGCTCGGCATGGTCAAGCTGGAGATGCTCGTCGATGGCATCCCCGACTTCGAGACCGACCACGCCCCCGTGAACTACGCCGCCATCGCCCAAGCCGCCGGCGCCCACTCCGTCCGGGTCACCGAGCCCACAGACGTTCGTTCCGCCCTCGCCGGGGCGCTGGACCACCCCGGCCCTGCCCTCGTCGACCTCGTCACCGACCCCGACGCCCTGTCGATCCCGCCGCACATCAGCGGGGACCAGGTGAAGGGATTCGCGCTGGCGGCCACCAAGGTGGTGCTCGGCGGCGGCGTCGGTCGGATGCTGGAGATGGCCCGGGACAACCTGCGCAATGTCCCGCGGCCTTCCTTCGTGGGATGAGATTTGGAGCGCGTCCTGTGGGTGGTGGCGACCGGACTCGGCGCCGTGGCCGGCATCCTCTATCCCCACCGTCTCGGCTCGGCGGCAGCGGGCACCGCCGGCCCGTTCCTGACGCTCGGGGGGTTGATCATCGCCGCCGTGGGCGCGGACCGCGTCGGTGGTTTCCGGTGGGTGGCTCGCCGGCTGGTGCCCGACGACGCCGGGCCGCGGGAGGCGTTTGTGCGAGTGCTGCTGCTGGTGGCGCTCCTCGCTGGGCTGGTGAACCTGGATGTGGCGGTGGTGGTGGCCATGCCCGTTGCCTTGCGGGTGGCCCGCCGCACCGGTCTGGCGGCAGGGTCGATCGCCATCGCCGTGGCCGGCACCGCCAACGCCGGGTCCATCCTGCTGCCCACCTCGAACCTGACCAACCTGCTCGTCATGAGCCGGGCACCCCTGAGCACGGCGGCCTACCTCCGCGTCTCGTGGGTGGCGTGGTCGGCGGTCGTTGCCGTCACGGTGCTGGGGCTCAGTCGGCTGCTGCTGCGCCTGGACCCGCCGGCTCCGACGGCTGAACTCGACAGGCCCGGTGTCTCCCCTGGCGCGCTGTGGGATCTCGTCCCGATGTTCCTGACCGCCACTGCGGTGCGTACCTTCCTCTTGGGAGGTGTGCACCTGCCCGGCCCGTTCATCGAACAAGCCGCTCTCGGATCGCTGCTGGCGGCGGGCGCCAACAACCTGCCGGCGGCCGCCGCCGTCCATCCGGCGTCGGCCGCCGGAGCCTGGGCGGCGGTACTCGCCATGGCCATCGGGCCCAACCTCCTCCTGACGGGGTCCGTGGCCACGGTGATCTGCCGGCGTCTGGCCCGGGAGGATGGCGGCGACCTCGATCCCGTCCGGTTCTCGGTGGTGGGCCTCGTACTGACTCCGCTGCAGCTGACCGTCGCCTGCGTGAGCCTCCACCTCGTCGGCGTCTTCTGAGCAACCGCCATGCGCATCGCACCCGTCCCTGGGCGCGTGATGGACTGATGCAGTTCGCCGTGGTCGACCAGCACGACCTGCTGCAGGCCCGCCAGATGCAGGCGCTGTCGCTGGCCGTGCACATCCCGCTGGTCTGCTTCGGGATCGCCCTCCCGGCGATGATCCTGTTCTGCGAATGGCGCGGCCTGCGCGGCGACCCGATCTACCGGACGCTGGCCCCCAGGGGCGACCTGACTGAATGCGACGCCGGTGCGGAGGTCCGGACGAAGGCGAGCGTGTGCGATCGAGCTCGCGGTCAGCCAGCGCTGAAAGCGTCGGTGGACGCCGGTCGCAACGCTTTTGCCACGAGGTCCTCGCTGAGCCGCCACAGGCGTGTCCGCGCCTGGGGGTCGTACGCCTGGTCGAGAGCCCGCGCCTCGCGCATGCCGTCGAAGTGCCGGCCGCTCACCCCGTCGAGCTCGGGCGAGATAGCGAGGCGCAGGGTGGCGGCCACCCCCTCCTCGACGCTGTTCGCAGGTGCAATGCCAGCGTCGCGCACCATCTTTTTGTTCATGAAGGTGGCGGGGTGGGGGGCATTCACGGTGAGGTCCTGCTCACCCGCCTGATCCGGCCCGTGGACCACGGTCGTGGCGCCCAGCCGCTCGAGGGCGCCGGCGAATCGGGCGCATCACCTGTCCGGCGGTCGTCTGGAAGCGTCGTTCGGGAGCCACGCGGGCGACGTCGTCGACGAGCTCCTCGGCCCGGCGGCCGGTGACGAGCCGTTCCAGCGCCATGCCCCGTTCCTCACCCAGGGCGCTCTGGGAGAGGAACCAGCCGAGGAGGACGAGCCACAGCCCGCCCAGGAAGCCCCCGAGAACGAAGAACGTCTCGAACAGGCCGGCGGCGAGCAGCAGCGCACCCAGGACCCGGCCGGCCCGCGCGGCGACCACGCCGGCCCGGTGGCGGTCACCGGTGATCCCCCACACGACGGCGGCCAGGATCCGGCCCCCGTCGAGGGGCGCGCCGGGCAGGAGGTTGAACACCGCCAGCAGGAGGTTGATCCACCCGAGGGTCCCGGACACCTCCGCCACCTCGGCCAGACCCAGGTGCCCGGCGGCGGAGGCCACGAGCCCCAGCGCCGACGCCAGCACCAGGCTCGTGTAGGGCCCGACGACGGTGAGCGCCAACTCGTCCCGGGGCCAGCGGGCCGCTGACGCCACCGCGGTGGTGCCACCGAACAGATGCAGGGTGATCCCCCCCACCCGCAGCCCCCGGTGGCGGGCCTCGACGGCGTGGGCCAGCTCGTGGCCAGCACCGACGAGAAGAACAACCCGGCGGCGACGACGGCCATGACAGAGGCGGCCCCACGCTGTGACGGCCGGCTCCGGAGGTGAACCTCGTCCAGAAGCTCCACACCACCAGGAACGCCACCAGGAGCCACGACCGGTCGACCCGCAGCTCGATGCCCTGGATCCGCCCGAGGGTCACCGACCTCACCGGAGCCCCAGCCGGGCCGCCAGCCAGGGCAGCGTGTCGTCGAAGGCGGAGCTCCAGAAGGCGAAGTTGTGGACGCCGGGGCGGGTCACCAGCCGGGTGTCGATCCCCGCCGCCCGAGCGGCGGGCAGGAGGCGGCGAGCGGCGGCCAGGGGGCCCGGGTCGTTCTCGCCGGCCTCGAACCAGCCGGCCAGCTCCGGATAGGACCGTTGGGTGAGGAGCGACATCGGCTGGTGGGTGTGCAGGGCCGCGGCCGAGCCCCCGAAGAGATCCGGCAAGGTCCGGGCGGCGGGGACGACGCTGGGAGCGAGCTCGCCGGAGAAGTCGGCGAACGTCCGGAACAGATCGGGGTGGCGCAACGCCAGCGTCAGGGCGCAGGTGCCCCCCTCGGAGAGCCCCGCCGCCGCCCAGCGGCCCGGGTCGGCGGAGACACCGAGCGTGGCGACCGCCCACCGGCGAACGTCGACGGTCAGGTACGTCTCGGCGTTTCCCCGGGGGCCGTCCACGCACTCGGTGTCCCCCAGGTCGGAGCCGTTCTGGTCGGCGAACACAAGGACGGGAGCCCGCCCGCCGTGGCCGGCGGCGAAGCGGTCGGCGGTGCGGTCGGCCAGCCCCGCCCGGATCCAGTCCGAGGTGAGTCCCGGGTTGCCGGCGATCATGAGGACGGCGGGCAGCGGGGGCCGGGGGTTGGCGAACCAGACGGGCGGGACGTAGACGAACCCCGCCCGGTGCGTGAAATGGGAGACGGTGGCGGGAGGGTCGACCTCCAGCACCGCACCCCGTTGCGGAAGCTGCCCGGCGGACCGCACCCGGGACTCCAGCTCGGTCAGTCGTGCGCGGGTGGCCTGGTCGGCCGAGACGGGTCCGAAGACGCTGCCCAGCGTGGGATAGAAGTCGTAGTGGAGGTTGACGAGGATGGCGGCCAGGGCTGCGGTGGATGCCACCGCCGCCACCGAGGCCAGCCGGCGCCGGGCCGACGCCCCTCGCCATCCGGCCCGGGCGACGAGCGCGGCGAACACGGTCACTCCCCACCAGCCGTAGAACGACCGCGGAAAGCGGTAGGGCAGCACGCCGCTCCACCGGATGGCCACGTCGACGGCAGCCATGACGGCGACGGCCAGGGCGACCTGCCCGATGACCGTCGTGAGCCACCCCATCCCTCTCCGGACGATGGAGGCGGCCAGGGTGCCCACTGCCATGAGCCCCACCATCAGGGGGACGGCACCGCGAACGAGCGAGACATTCACGATCCCTTCGTCCTAGGCGCGCCCGGTCATGCCGAGTCGAGCAGGCTGCACACGAGGAGCAGCTCCCGGCGGGTGTGGTAGAGGCCGGCGAGACTCCACAGCAGCCCGACGGCCATCGCCTCCAGGTCCGGGGTCATGGCGTCGCTCTGGGCCACGAGCCCGGCCCGGCACAGGCGGTGGTCCAGGTCGGCGAGGCAGGAGTCCAGGTCGGAAGATGGGATGCCGGCGGACCCCGGGCGGTCCCGGTGGGGGTCGGGACGGACCAGCGGAGCGATGACGGCAGCCTGGTCGATGAGGTCGGTCCACAGGCGTTCCAGGGCCACGGCGGTGAGGGCGTGGCCGGCGGCCCGCGCCCAGCCGGACAGCACCCGGCACGACACGGCGAGATCGAGGGCCTCGCCGAGCTGGCGGTCGAGGCAGCGAACGGCGATGGGGGAGCACCGGGTGTCAGTGCGGGTCATCCGGCTCCTCGGTTGGGGCGGCTTGCGCCGGCGGGGCTGGAGGACCGGCGGGCGGGGAGGGGTCCCGCCGGTCCTCCGGGGAGAGCTGCTCACGCTGCGTCGTCGTGGGCGAAGACCTCGACGGCCCCGCTGCCGGCGAGCATCCGGCGGGCCCGGTCGACGAGGCCGGATTCGCCGTTGACGAGGACGAGGTACTTCCCGGCCCGCAGCTCCTGCTCCAGCTTGGGGATGTGGTGCTGCCCGACGAAGTGGCCCATGGCCGCCCCGACCACTCCACCCAGGGCGGCGCCTCCGACCGCCCCCTCGATCACGCCGAGGAGCGGCGGGACGAATGCTCCGGCAGCGAGCACCGGGCCCACCCCGGGGATGATGAGGAAGGCGGCCCCGGCGAGGAGGCTGAAGAGGGCGCCCACGCCGGCTCCGGTGGCCGCCCCGCGGGAAGCCACGTCGCCGGTGGAGACGAAGCCGTGGATGGTGGTCTGGCTCTCGAGGTTCTGGGTCAGGACGGAGAGCCGCTCAGCGGGGATCCCGGCCCGGGCCA
>JBIOUX010000085.1:0-19832 GCA_044867425.1 Acidimicrobiia bacterium
GCAGGCAGAACAGGGTGGTCAACGCGAGGGTGACCTGGTCGTCGAAGCGGCCGGGGTCGGCGGGGTCGGCGGGGTCGGCGAACCGGAACCGCGCGTACTGGTCGTGGTTGTCGAGGAACGTGACGAAGAAGCGGCTCGCCTCGCCGTGGGAGGAGACGACGCCCCGCTGCACCTGTTTGCGGTACTCGAACATCGCCGCCAGCTCTGCCGGCCCGGACAGGCCAGAGGGGTCGCGGCGGTCGTTCACCCGCCCGACAGTCCGTGTGTATCGTCCCACGCAGAGCCGAGCCCTTCCGCGTCGGGTGGGGAAGCAGACGTATGCCTGACGGCGAACCCTCGTCGTCAGCCCCTCCGTTGACGGCGCGACCGTGGCGGCGCGCAGGACCCCTGACCACTCAGTCAGATGGAGTGATGACGAGTGCCCATCGCCCGGACTCGTCCTGCTCGAGGCCTACGAGGTCGCCGTTTCGGAACACGACCTCGGGCTGGTCGGCGTCGCCGCCAAGCAGCAGCTGGGTGAGGTTGGCGAGATGGGGGAGATGGCCGACCAGCATCCGATCCTGGCCGGTGAGGCGCCCGGCCCAGATCGACGGGTCGTCGTTGGGCGCCAGGCCGTCGGCTGCTTCGATCCGGACACCGAGCGTCGCACCCCAGATCTCCGCCGTCTGGCGAGCCCGCGTCTTTCCCGAGTGGATGACCCGGTCCACCTTCACCAGCCCGGCGGCGGTGGCGCGGGTCGCCACCTCGCGGACATAGGCGGCACCCCCATCGGTCAGCGGACGGTCCGGATCTTCGGCTTCGCTCTTGGCTTCTCCGTGTTGGACGAGATACAGCCGCATGGCGGCCACCCCCTTCGACGAACCCCGCCTGTCCGCCCCGTTGTACACGGCGACGCGACGGGCGTGCCCCGGTCACCTGGACGCGGCGGCGGCCGCGGTGGTCAGGCGGTGCGACGAGTTTCGTCTCGAGAGACGAGCAAGTGCACGGCCAGGGCGAAGAGGTCGCCGTCCACCAGCTCGAGCCACTCGGCCGCCTCGTCGGAGGCGTAGCCGTGGTCGCTCAGGAGATGGTCGACGACGGCCACCATGCCGGCGTGGCGGGAGCAGCGGGGGCAGGCAACGGCGGTATCGACCACCGAGGCGGGGAGCAGCTCCCGGAGTCGCACGGTGGCGGGATGACGGCCGCGGATCGGCCTCAAACCGAAGAACTGCTGCCAGCCGGCGACGGTGACGGGTCGCCTGGCGTGCTCGGCTTCTGCGGCCATCGCCTCGCTCCTGTCCGCCGCGCGGCGGCGTGCCCGCACGTGCTCTTCCTTGGAGCGAAGGCTAACGAGGACGCCCCGCCTGCTCGTCGTCACCGGTCACACAGCGAATGTCCCAGACGGGACACAGTGGGATCGGCCGGCGAAGCAAGCGGTGTCGTCGGACACCGGGCCGGTGCGGCCGGACGAGCGGAATCCACTCGACCGGCCGCTCGGCGACCGTCCGGGGACGGGGATATCGCCCGGGGGCGACCCGGCGAGGGTCAGGACCCGCCTCCCAGCTGGCGGGCGATCTCGGCGAAGTCCATGTAGACCCGCTCGCACACGAGCTCGTCGCCCTCGAACTCGTAGAAGGCCGCCATGCGGGTGTTCATCGACCCGCCGGTGGCGGGAATGCCGGCCCAGTCGGCCTTCTGGGTGCCGGTGACCCGCACGTCGACGAAGATGTGGTCATCGCCGTAGCGCCAGAACTGCGGTGCGATGTGCAGGTCGGGGAAGACGGACAGCAGTTCGACCCACATCTCACGAACGGACTCGTGGTCGGGCCGCTCGCCCGCGTCACCGAAGGCGGGGATGTCGTAGCTCGCCTTCGACGACGAGAACGTCGCCACGGTGGCGTCGGCGTCGTGGCCGTTTTCGGCGTCGATGTGCTCCCGGACGATGGCCTCTCGGCGCTGGCGAAGATCGGTCTCGGCTGCATTCCCAGTCATGGCACTCCCTCTCTCGTGCTCTCCGCTCGGATCACCGCTCCGAGCCGGGGTGGTTGTTCTCCGAGCAGCATCGGCCGGGCCGGTCGCGCGCCGTGTGACTCAGGGGTCACAGGCCCATGACTGAACGCCGAGCCCTTGAGTACGCTGAGAGCTCAGCCCACCGGTCGCGTGCGGCAGGGCGGAAGGGGAATCCAGCCCTGATGGAGTTCCGAATCCTCGGTCCGCTCGAGGTGGTCGACGACGAAGGCGCCGGCCTGGCTGTGGGGGGCAGCCGGGAGCGGGCCATCCTCGCGCTCCTGCTCCTGTCGGCCAACCGGGTGGTGTCCTCGGAGCGCCTGGCTGATGCCCTCTGGGGTGACCGTGCCCCGGAGGGGGCGACCCACGCACTGCGGGTCCACGTGTACCGCCTGCGGCAGGCCCTGCGGAAGGCGGGAGCCGGCGACGTGCTCGTCACCAAGGCTCCCGGCTACCTGCTCCGGGTGGACGCCGGCACCATCGACGCCACCCGCTTCGAAGCGCTCGTGGCCCGAGCCCGGGAGCGGGCGGGCGGGGGCGATCACCAGCAGGCGGCGACGCTCCTCGGGGAAGCGCTGGCGCTGTGGCGGGGACCGGCGCTGGCCGACGTGGCCGACGCTCCCTTCGCCCTGGCGGAGTCGACCCGCCTGGAGGAGGCACGCCTGGCCGCCCTGGAGGAACGCATCGAAGCCGACCTGGCCTGCGGTCGTCACGGCGAGCTGGTCGGCGAGCTCGACGCCCTGGTGCGGGCCCACCCCCTCCGGGAGCGGCTGTGGGCCAAGCGGATGCTCGCCCTCTACCGGGCCGGGCGCCAGGCCGACGCCCTGCGGGCCTACCAGGAGCTGCGGCGCACCCTGGCCGACGATCTGGGACTGGAGCCGAGCGGCGACGTGGTCCGGTTGGAGCGGTGCATCTTGAACCAGGATCCAGACCTGGACTGGGCGCCCCCCGGACGGCCGGCTCAGCCCCGGCGCTCGACCCAGAAGACGGCGGAACCGGCCGCCGGGGTGGTCACCTTCCTCTTCACCGACCTGGTGGGTTCCACCGAACTGCTCGACCGCCTGGGTGAGGACGAAGCCGACGCCGTCCGTCGCACCCACTTCGCCCTCCTGCGCACGGCTGTCTCCGACGCCGGCGGAGACGAGGTCAAGAACCTGGGCGACGGCCTCATGGTGGCGTTCTCGAGCCCGTTGGCCGCCCTCCGCTGTGCCGTGGCCATCCAGGACGCCATCGCCGACCACAACCGGACCGATCCGCACGCGCGGCTGCAGGTGCGGGTCGGCCTCCACGCCGGCGAACCGACCCGGGACGAGGACGACTACTTCGGCACCCCCGTCGTGGCGGCGAAACGGCTCTGCGACCGGGCGGAGGGAGGGCAGATCCTGGCCAGTGAGCTGGTGGCCGGCCTGGTCGGCTCCCGGGGTGGTTTCCGGGTCACGCCCCTGGGGCCCCTCGCCCTCAAGGGGCTCGGCGCGCCGGTGGCCGCCGTGGCCATCGACCGCCCCCCGGCCGAGCGCGAAGTACCCGAGGAGGAGGCGGCCCCGCTCGGGGTCGGGTCGCCCCGGCCGGTGCCGATCCCGTCCCTGCTGGCGATGACCGGGCGCGTCTTCGTGGGCCGTGATCAGGAAGTGGCGGCGCTGGACCAGCTGTGGAAAGAGGCGGTGGCGGGCGAGCCGCGGGTCGCGTTCCTGACCGGCGAGCCCGGGGTGGGCAAGACCCGGCTGGCCGCCGAGGTCGCCCATCGGGTCGCCCCCGATGGGGCCACGGTGCTGGCCGGCGCCTGCGACGAGGACCTGGGGGTGCCCTACCAGCCGTTCGTCGAGGCGTTGCGCCATCTCGTCGACCACGCCGACCGCGACGGGCTGGCCCGCGGTCTCGGCCGCTACCCCGGGGAGCTGATGCGGCTGGTCCCCGAACTGGCCGAGCGGCTCCCCGGACTGCCGCCGCCGCTCCGGGCCGACCCGGAGACCGAGCGCTACCGGCTGTTCGACGCGGTGGCCGCCTGGCTGGCCGCCTGCTCCTCCCACCAGCCTGTCCTTCTCGTCCTCGACGACCTCCAGTGGGCGGCCAAACCGACCCTGCTCCTGCTCCGCCACGTGACCCGCTCGTCCGAACCGATGCGGCTCCTGGTCCTCGGGACCTATCGGGATACCGACATCGGTCGTGACCACCCGCTGGCCGAGGCTCTCGCCGACCTGCGCCGGCGCAACGGGTTCACCCGCCTGTCACTGTCCGGGCTCGACCAGGCGGGGGTGGTGGCCTTCCTCGAGCAGGCGGGCGGTCACTCGCTCGACGCCGAAGAAAGCCTGGGGCTGGCCTGGGCCATCCATGACGAGACCGAAGGCAATCCGTTCTTCGTCAAAGAGGTGTTCCGTCATCTCACCGAGACCGGCGGGGTCGAATACCGGGATGGGCGCCTGGTCGCCTCTGTCTCCGTCGACGATCTGGGGATCCCGGAGGGTGTACGGGACGTGGTGGGACGGCGCCTGTCCCGACTGTCCGGCGATGCCAACCGGGTCCTGGCCTGCGCCTCGGTCGTGGGACTGGAGTTCGACCCCGCCGTGGTCAGGACGGCCGGCGACTTCGGGGAGGACACCCTGCTCTCCGCGCTGGATGAAGCCGCCGCCGCCCGGCTGGTGTCCGACGTGGGGGGCGCCGTTCCTCGCTACCGCTTCGCCCACGCCCTGGTGCGGGCCACGCTGTACGACGAGTTGAGCACGGCCCGCCGGGTCACCATGCACCGCAGGATCGCCGAGGCCATCGAGGCCGTCCACGGTGACGCCCTCGACGACCAGCTGCCGGCCCTGGCCCACCACTGGGCCCGGGCCGCGGCGCCGGCCCCGGAGACGACCCGGGCCGTCGAGTACGCCCGGCGGGCTGGCGACCGGGCGCTGGCCCAGCTGGCCCACGACGAGGCCGTCGCCTACTACCGCCAGGCGCTCGAGATGCTCCCCGCCGGGACCGGGCCATCCCACGAAGAGCAGCGAGTGGACCTCCTCCTCGCCCTGGGGGAGGCGCAGCGCCGGGCGGGTGACCCCGCCCACCGGGAGACGCTGCTCGAGGCCGCCCGCAAGGCCCAGGAGCGGGGAGACGCCGCCGCCCTGGCCCGGGCGGCGCTGGCCAACAGCCGGGGGACGTTGTGGAGCGCCAGCGGCGTGGTCGACGCCGAACGGGTCGAGGTCATCGAGGCGGCGCTCGAGATGGTCGGTCCAGAAGAGAGCGGGACCCGGGCCCGGCTGCTCGCCACCTTGGCCATCGAGCTCACCTTCGGCTCGGACCGGGAGCAGCGCGCACCTATCAGCGACGAGGCGCTGCGGATCGCCCGACAGCTCGACGATCCCGCCACGGTGGCGGCCGTCCTCGTCCCCCGCAACGCCGCCATGTGGTCCCCCGACAACCTGTCCGAACGACTGGCCAACGTCGACGAGCTGGAACGGGCGGCGGAGCGGGCGGGCGACCCGGTGGCCGCCTGTGTGGCGTGGTCGCTCCGTTACCGCTGCCTCATGGAGAGCGGCGACGCCGTGGGGGCCGATCACAGCCTCGACGGATTCCTCCGCGCCGCCGCCGAGCTGGGCCAGCCCACCCTGCGGTGGACGGCGGGATTCTTCCGGGTCGGCCGGTTGCTGCTGGCGGGCCGGCTCGACGAAGCCGAGCGGCTGGCCCACGACAACTTCGAGCTCGGACAGAGCTCGGGGCAGCGCGACGCGCCCATCATCTTCATCATCGAGGAGTTCATGCTGGGCTACGAGCGGGGATTGCTCGAGGAGCTCGAAGCCCGTCTCGCCGCCGCCGCCAACGAGTTCAGCCGGCTGCCGATGTTCTGGGCGATGTTGGCGGTGGCCCACTGCGAACTCGGAGACGACGCCAGGGCTCGCAGCGCCTTGGAACAGATGGCCAGCACGGACTTTGCGGCCCTCCCCGTCGACTGGACCTGGTTCCCGTCGACGGCGATGTGGGCGGAAGTGGCCGTCCACCTGGGCGACGTCCCCCGGGCCGAGGCGCTCTACCGCCTGCTCCGCCCCTACCCCGACCGGCTGGCCTTCCTCGCCACCGTGACCTTCGGCTCCGTCGCCCAGCATCTGGGCGTGCTGGCCACCGCCCTGGGTCGATTCGACGAGGCCGAAGAGCACTTTGCCGTCGCCGAAGCGGTCCACGAGCGCTTCGACGCCGCCACCTGGCAAATCCACACGCAGGTCGGCCTGGCCCGCATGCTCCTGGCCCGGGCGGATCCCAGCGACGCCGAGCGGGCCCGCCGCCTCCACGACGAGGCGCTGGCCGGCGCCCGCCACCTCGGGCTGCGCCGCGTTGAGGGGCAAGTGGCGGCGCTGCTCGCATGAGAGCTCGGCCGCCGGCTCCTCCGGCTACGACTCGCAGCCCACCCCGTCGTCTCGCTGTCGAAGCGGTGCGGGCCGGAACCCACGACCCGGAATTTGCGCTGCGTGATCTGGCCGCAGTCGAGGTCGACGGGGCCGGCGGGATGCACACTGGCCATGACGGCCGCCCACTACGTGGTCATTCCCACCCAACCCATACCTGGGCTCCATCCACGGTCTGCGCGCCGTCTTCAAACGCCTGCTGGACGTTCGGGACACCATCAACCCGGCCATCGAAGTCCTCGGCGTGGTAGTCGGCCCCGTCGGCACCCAGCCGACCAGGGAAAATCGCATTCAGTAGCGTGGGACGAAGGCATCGACCCCCGTGGCGCGCCACTCGGCGTAGCCGAGAGGGTCGGTCGGGTCGCCATCGCCGTCGGGTCCCACCAGGGTGAGCGCGGCGGCGCGTTGAAAGTCCCGGGCGTCGGTCCGGAAGTAGAGAAAGCGTGTGCGTGCGGGACGGCTGCGATCGGGGAAAGCGAAGGTGAGAGTCGTCAGGTCCTGCCCCGGTCTGGCACTGCGGGCGCATGACCGGCTGATGGTGGAGGGGCTGGTGTGTGCGGTCCCATCGATGGCGTAGTCGGCGTGGATGGGCCCGCGGGGTCCCTCCCAGTTCCACTCGATCCGTCTCAGCGGGAAGGTGCCATTCAGTGCGCTGACGCGGCAGTAGAAGTCGAGGGTCCCGAGGTGCGTACGGACGACGCGGATCTGGACCGTCCCCTTGGCGGCGATGGGCTCACCCCGACGGGGAGCTTCGCTGTCGGCGAACGGGACCAGCGCATCGGCGATGATCTCGCCGGCGAGCGTGGGGATGGTGATGGCAGTGGTGCCGGCCGGGGTGCCGGTGTCGCCGCAGTTGAGAATCATTGCGTCCTCCTCGTGACCATGTGAGCGCACCGGATGCCGAACCTATGACCAACAACCGTGCGCGTCGTCAGGCCGCAGAACAGTGAGTGTGTGTCAACCGTCACAGATTCCCGGTGTTGCGCAGCCTGGACGTCGCCGGCATGCCAAGGTCGGCCGGGGAAGGGACGGGCGTAGCTGAGTGACCCAGCCGGAGACAGGCGCTCCGCAAAGGCCCCTTGATGCGCTGCAGCCCCGGCGGGCTGACTGTGGGGCTGGCCAACGCCAGCCTCCGACCTGGCCCGGGGACGGCCCGGCAACCGACCGGCGACGGCGCGGTGCCCCCGCCAGGAGCGATGAGGAGCGCACCGACACCATGACCCCGAACGCCGTCCCGCCCCCGCTCGTCCCCATCCCGCCCTCGGCCGAGATCCTGGCCGACCTGGCCCGGCGGGTGGCCGACGCCTACCCCGGCTTCTACGCCCACCAGCGGGCCGGGATCGCCTTCCTGTTGTCCCGCCGGCGGGCCATCCTGGCCGACGACATGGGCCTGGGAAAGACCCGCCAGGCCATCATCGCCCTGCGGGAGGGCGTGCCCGCCGGCCCCTACCTGGTGGTGTGCCCGGCGGCGGTCAAGCTCAACTGGCGCCCGGAGATCCACCTGGTCGAACCCGACGCCGACGTCCTCGTCGTCGCCTCCGGCCTTGTCGGCACCGGGTTCGAGGCCGAGGCCCTGGCCGTGGCGTGGGCCGGGGTGGTGGTCGACGAGGCCCACTACATCAAGAACCGCTCCCGGCGGGCCGACCGGGTGCTGCGCCTCCTCGGCGCCGGCGCCCGGGCCACCGGGCCCGGGCCGGCGGCCGCTACCTGCTCACGGGGACGCCCATGGCCAACCGGCCCCGGGACCTCTTCCACCTCCTGGTCGCTGTCCGCCACCCCCTGGCCAACAGCTTCTACGCCTCCGCCCGGCGCTACTGCGCCGCCTACGACAACGGCTACGGCCTCGACACCCGGGGCGCCTCCAACCTCGAGGAGCTGGCCCAGCTGGTGTCGGGGGTCATGCTGCGCCGCACCAAGGACGAGGCCCTCGACCTGCCCGAGAAGGTCCGCACCTGGCTGCCCGTCGAGGCCCGAGGCGTCGAGCGGGCCCTGGCCTTAGAGGAGCGGGCCCTGGCCTACCTGGGCGAGCACCCCGCCCGGGGCGGCCCCACCTGGGTCACGTTCCTGGGCTTGCTCAACCGGTCCCGCCACGCCCTGGCCGTGGCCAAGGCGCCGGCCACCGCCGGGCTGGTGGCCGACCCCCTGGAAGGGGGCCACAAGGCGGTGGTGTTCACCTCCTACACCGAGGTCGTGGACCGGTTCCTGAAGGAGTTCGGCGCCGCCGCCGTGGCCATCACCGGCGACCACTCCCCCGCTCAGCGCCAGGCGGCGGTCGACGCCCTCCAGGGCGACGACTCGGTGCGCCTCCTGGTCGGAAACCTCAAGGCCGCCGGCGTGGGCATCAACCTGACGGCCGCCACCCACGTGGTGTTCAACGACCTGGACTGGGTGCCCGGCAACCACTGGCAGGCCGAGGACCGCATCCACCGCATCGGCCAGACGTCGGCCACCTTCGCCACCTACTGCTACACGCCCGGCACCCTCGACGGCTACGTGGCCGCCCTCCTGGAGGAGAAGGCCCGCAACATCGGCGTGCTCGAAGCCGAAGTGGCCACGGCCGCCTCCCTGCTCGAAGCGGTGGTGGACGGCGCCCTCGCCGGCGGCGCCCCCCGGGAACCCGGCGTGGGCACCGACCCGGCCCGGACCGCCCCCGCCCCCACCCTGGGCGTGCTGGAGGACACCCTCGACCTGTGGGCCGAGGCCCGCCGGGCCAGCGCCCTCGCCGACCCCTACGCCTCCGACCGGGTCATCACCATCACCAGCCGCTCCAAGCCCGACGTGACCTACGAGGTGCAGGTCGCCGGCGGGGTCGTCACCTGCACCTGCCCCGGCTTCTCCTACCGGGGCAACTGCACCCACGCCCGCGACGTCACCACCGGCCGGGGGTAAGCGACCGCTGGCGGCCAATCTTCGGCTCGACGCCAGCGTCAAGCTGAGTTGCCCACTTTCGCTCAAGTCGTCCGGCTGTGGTCGATGGTGAAGCCGCGCGTGCCACGTTCGAGGCCATCGAGGGTCTCGCCGCCCCCGGGCGGACCGCCGGCACGCTCGACTTCAAGGCTGGCATCAATGACCCCTCGCGGCTGGTACCCCGATCCCCACGGCCGGCACGAGCTCCGTTTCTGGGACGGCGCCTCGTGGACCAGCCACGTCAGCAACCGGGGTGCCGTCAGCTCCGATCACCCCCATGGCTCATCGGCGACGTCCGACCACGGGACCTGCACCCAGACGGCGCTGCGTCCTGCCCCTGAGGCGGCACCCGGGCCGACCGGCGGGCTCTCATGGGGTTCGGGCTCAAAGTCGGGGTTACCAAGAAGTACACGCAGGCGGTCGAGATCCTGGCCGACGCCCTGGCCGGGGCGCTCCCCGCCGGGGTACCGCGGCTGCACGTTCGACGAGCGCGAGTACGGCGGTGGCCGCACCCTGACCATCGACCGCCTCGGTCCGTGGCGGCCAGCGCCGGCCGCCGGTAAGGTCGCGCCCCCATCGAGCCGAGGGAGCGCAACCGTCACCGGGTTCGAAAGGAGCGATCTCCATGGCCCTTGACTTTGCCTTGAGCCCCGAGCAGGAAGAGCTGCGCAACAACGCCCGCGCCTTCGCCGAAGGTGTGCTGGCCGGGGTGGCGGAGCGGATCGACGCCACCGACGACCCGGCCGAGGCCTTCTACTCCCAGCGGGAGATCTTCACCGAGTTCGCCAAGGCCGGCTTCACGAAGTCGTTCATCCCCGCCGAGGACGGCGGTCTCGGCTTCGGCATGCTCCAGTTCGCCATCGCCGCCGAGGAGCTGGCCCGGGTGGACGTCAACGTGCCCACCACCCTGCTGGCCAGCGGCCTCGCCCTCCAGCCCGTCATCCAGTTCGGAACCCCCGAACAGCGAAGCCGGTTCCTCCAGCCGTTCGTGGACGACGTCGACGGCTCGCTCCTGGCCTCCTTCGCCTTCACCGACGTGGCCGGCGGGGCGAACTACGACGCCGAGGACCCCGGCGCCGGCATCCAGACCGTCGCCCGGCCCGCCGGCGACAAGCTGGTCGTGACGGGAGAGAAGCACTACACGACCAACGGCACCGGCTGGGACGGCAACGGCGCCCATCTCTTCTCCGTCGTCTGCCGCACCGATCCTTCCAAGGGGGCGAGCGAATCGCTCTCCGTCGTCATGGTCCCCGGCAGCGCCGCCGGCGTCGAGGTCGTCGCCGTCTACGACAAGCTCGGCCAGCGCGGCGTGATGACGCCCCGGGTCCACTTCACCGACGTGGAGGTTCCCGCCGACCACCTGATCGGACGGCCGGGGCAGGGCAAAGAGATCATCTCCCGGGCCTTCTCCTGGACCGCCGGGATCATCGGTGCCGCCTGCGTGGGGGTCATGCGGGCCGCGTTCGACTACGCCTACGACTTCTGCCGGCGCGAACGCCGCCTCGGCTCTGTCCCCATCATCGAGCACCAGAACGTCGGCTACATGCTGGCCGAGGCCCGGATGCGGATCGAGGCGGCCCGCTACCTGGCCTGGAAGGCCTGCCACTACTCGGACGAGACCGGCAACCGCGGCGAAGAGCTGGCCATCATGGCGAAGGTCTACTGCTCCGAGCTGTGCGTGCAGACCGTCTATGACCTCATGCGGGCCGTCGGGGTGGAGAGCTACACGCCGCACACCCCACTTGAGCGGCTGCTGCGCGACGCCCTCGTGTTCCCCCTCTATGACGGCGGCAACATGGGCATCCGCCGGCGTCAACTCCACGACATCCTCCGCCAGCCCGGCTACCACCAGATGCTCGCCGCCGAGAGCCGCGTCCTTCCCTGGACGATCTGAGACGTCACCGATCCCGCCGCGACTGCGACATCCTGCTGGGAGCCCGAGGCAAAAACAACTCGGGCTCCCAGCAACTTCTATCTATCAACCCTATGAAGCAGTCAGCACAACCTTCAGGGCATTCGTCTTCGCCGCGTCCGCAAACACAGAATAAGACTCAAGAATCTCGTCGCTCTTGAAATTGTGCGTCCCGAATGGGCGTCCGTCCAAGCGCCCTTCGGAGACCAGTTTGAGAAGCCGCGGCGTCGAATGCGTATCGACCAGCCCCGTCGTGATGGTGACGTTCTTGATCCAAAGCGTCTCCAGATGCAGGGTGGCCGGATGGCCATGGACCCCGATGTTGGCGACCCGGCCTCCCGGCCGCACGAGCTCCGTGCACAACTCGAACGTCTCCGGAACTCCGACCGCCTCAATGGCGACGTCGGCGCCCATCCCGTCAGTCAGGGTCTTCACCGCCTCGACCGCATCGTCCGACGAGCTGTTGATGGTGATATCCGCACCGAAGGTGGCACGAGCCGCCTCGAGACGAGAGTCGGCGATGTCGATGGCGACGACTTTGCTCGGGCCGAGGAACCGGGCCGTCATCATGGCGGCGAGGCCGACCGGGCCGGCGCCGACCACCACGACCACATCGCCGGGACGGACGTTGCCGTTCAGCACGCCGACCTCGAAACCAGTCGGAATGATGTCGGCGATGAAGAGCACCTGCTCGTCGCTCAGCCCTTCCGGGACCGCATACAGGCTGTTGTCGGCAAAGGGAATCCGGGCCAACTCCGCCTGCACGCCGTCGATCAGGTGCCCGAGAATCCATCCTCCACCCGAGACGCACTGCCCATACATGGCCTGCCGGCAGAATACGCAGCGTCCGCAGGCCGAGATACAGGAAACAAGGACGCGGTCGCCGGGCCGGAAATTCTCGACTCCGTTCCCCGTCTCCACCACCGTTCCGACCGCTTCATGGCCCAAGGTACGCCCCTCGGTCACCGTAGGAACATCACCCTTGAGGATGTGCAGATCCGTTCCGCAGATCGTCGTGGTGTCGATCTTCACAATGGCGTCGGTCGGCCGTTGGATTTTGGGGTCCGGCTTCGACTCCCAGTCCTTTTTCCCCGGTCCGTGATAGACGAGAGCTTTCATATATCCGGCACCTCCTTGAAAGTCCCGCCCGTCCTACACCCAGTCCCCGGAGCGGTCAAGGGAGCCGCCACGGTCACCGCGCCGGAGCCGCTCCGACAACTGCCTACAATGTAGGCATGCCGGGTCCCTCGTCCATCCGGTTCCATCCCGAGGTGCTCAGCCGACTGCACGCCTACGTCGCCGCCCATCCGGGTCTGACCCTGTCGGCGGCCGGGAACCGGCTGATCGACGAGGCGTTGCGGTCGCATGAGCACCCCCAGGTGATCTTCAGGGACGGCCCGGCGGGGCGGCGGGCACGCCTGGTGGGAGGCCCCGACGTGTGGGAGGTGGTCCGGGCCGTGGGTTCCGCCCGCCGGGCCGAGCCGGCCTTCAGCGCCGATCAGGTCGTCGGTCTGGTGGCTGAGACCTCCGGTGTTCCCGCCGCTGGGGTGCGGGCGGCCATCGCCTACTGGGCCGACTACCCCGATGAGATCGACGCCCGGGTGGCCCGGGCCGACGACGAGGAGCGCCAGGCCCGCCGGCGCTGGGAGCGGGAACAGGGACTCCTGGCCGGATGAGCGCCGCCCGCCGCGGGCGGGAACCCGACGCGCTGCTGCTCGACGAGATGTTCTCGCCTCGCCTCGCCCAGGAGCTGCGGGGGGCCGGCGTCGACTGTGTGGCGGTCGCCGAGGACCCGCTCCTCGCTTCGCAGGACGACCAGGTGATCGTCGACGCCGCTCTGGCCGCCGGGCGGGTCCTGGTCACGAACAATGTCATCGACTTCGAGCGGTGGCGGCGCCAGCACGCGGCGCTCGGCGGGCCGATAGCCCCGTTGATCTACACCTCCGAGGCGGCGTTCCCCCGGAACCGGGCGTTCCTGGGTCGCCTGAACGCCGCGCTCGAGCACGCGGCCAGGAACCACCTGGTCCGGACCCGCGGCGGGGTGCTGTGGCTGGCTCCGCCGCCACCCGAACCCTGACCCGCGTCACCGATCGAAGCGTCCGCCGCCTACGACTCGCAGCCGACTCCGTCGTGGTTGCCGTCGAAGCGGTGCGGGTCAGCCCCCACCACCCGGAAGTTCCGGAAGCTGACCTGGGGACAGTCGAGGTCGGGCGGGGCGGGCGGGATGCACACGTCCGGGTAGGACGGGTCGCAGGCGCCGCCGCCTCCATCAGCGACGGGTGCCGGGCCGAGGGCGGCGGTCGTGGTGGTCGTGGGCGTCGGGCCGGAGGCGGGGCATCCTCCCCACAGGCCCCGGCCCGCCTCCCGGGCCTCGCGCTCGGCGGACCGGAAGTCCTCGACGTGGGCCACGTTGGGCGGGTAGGTGGCCACGGTGGCGAACCCGTCGCGGACGAGAGCGAGGTTGACGAACAGGCCGTCGGACAGGCGGTAGACGTAGGCCAGGGTGCGGCCATAGCGGTCGGTGCGGTCGACGTCGTAGACGAGGCGGACCGGGGTTCCGGCGGGTAGCAGCTCGCCGGTGCGGCGGGAGGCCTCGGGACCGAAACACTGCACCGCGGTGCGGGGGTCCTGCGTCTCGGGCGTATCCATGCCGATGAGGCGAACCCGGATGGAGCCGCCCACCACGATGGTGTCGCCGTCGGTGACCCGGGTCACGGTGGTGTCGTGGCCGTCGGGGAGGTCCGGGCCGGTCGAGGTCGGCGCCGTGGGGAGTGCGGTGGTCGTCGCGCTCTCCGCAGTGGGCGTCTTCGTGTCCGCCGTCTGCGCGCCTTGCATCACCGGGCCGGAGGAGTCGCGGGCGCAGGCCGCCGCGCCCACGGCCAGGAGCAGCGCGCAGAGCACGGCCCGGACGGTTCTGGTGCGGTGTCGGCTGGCGGCGCGCTCGGTCATCGGTCCTTCAGCGTCGGGGTTCCTGTTTCAGATCGACGTCAACCGCCCGAACCTTGAGATAACCGGCGTTCTACGCGCCGAATGCCTCGCAGAGGGGCTCCCGCCAGGAACGATGAGGAGCGCCCCCGCCAACCGACCCGCCGTCGTGACCACCGCCGGCATACCTGCTGAACTTGTACGGCGCGATTCGCCTGAGCCAGAGCGCGCAAAAGAGCAGTTGTACGGTACGGTTCGTTTTCGCTCTGCCGTACAATTTGGAGGATCGGTGGCTGGGCGCCCCCGACGACACGACGTCTACCGGCGCTTGGACGAGGCCTTCAGCGAGTTGCGGGACCGGATGGGCGGTCTGCCGAATCCGCTCGAGGCCGACGACATCTGGACGACCATCTGGTTCCTGGAGGCGCACCACTCCACCGCCATCGAGGGAAACACCCTGGTCCTCAGACAGGTCGAGCGGCTCCTCGCCGATGGGGTCGCCGTCGGCGACAAGGAACTCAAGGAGTACCTGGAGGTGCGCGGCTATGCCAACGCGGCGAGGTGGGTCTACGGGCAGGCCCTCGAGCCGGGAGCCTGGAGCGCCGGAGAGCTTCTGACCCTGAGCGAGATCCGCCACGTGCACGAGATGGCCGTCGGACCGGCATGGGACATCGCCCCACACCCGAGCGCCACCGACCGTGAGCGGCCAGGCGGTTTTCGTGAGCACGACATCCAGCCGTTCCCCGGCGGCCTGACGCCGCCACCCTGGCCTGACGTCCCCGCCGCCGTACGTGACTGGCTGGACAACCTCCGCGCCATCCCCGGCGCCGACGAACCCATCGAGGCCGTGGCCCTGGCCCACAGCCACTTCAAACGCATCCACCCGTTCCTCGACGGCAACGGTCGTGCCGGCCGGCTCCTCCTCAACCTCGTCCTGGTCCGGCTCGGCTACGCCCCCGCCATCATCTACACCCGCGACCGGACGAGGTACCTGGCCGCGCTGCGGTCGGCCGACCGGGGTGACCCGGGCCCGCTGGGAGAGATGCTGGCCCGCGCCGTGCTCGACAACCTGTATCGGTTTGTCGTCCCCGCCGTCACCGGACCCAACCGCCTCGTGCCGCTGGCCGCCCTCGCCACGCCGACGATGACCGAAGGTGCGCTCCGGATCGCCGCCAACCGCGGCCGGCTCCGAGCTCAGAAGGGCGCCGACGGCCAGTGGCGGAGCACCAAAGCGTGGGTCAGCGCCTACCGGAAATCGCGTCACCGGCGGCAACCGACCTGAGGACGTTCGGTCGGCGGGGTTTTCAGCCGCGCATCGGCCGCCACTGGAGGATTGGCCGAAGGTTTGATGCCACGATTGGCGGGTGGTGGACGCCATGCGGATGTACTGCCCGTTCGACGGCACTCCATGCCCACCGGGTGTGCACCAGTGCCCAGTGTGCCGTCGTCGGGTTCGGCCTTCGGAGCGGACATGGCACTTGGTACTGGACGGGATCTCCGCGGCCATGTACTGCGGTGTTCACCTCCGGTCGCCGGAGGGGCGCTCGACCGATGGTGGCACCCCTGAGTCGATCTAGCAGAGGCCGGAGTCGCATCACAGCCACAGAGCAAACAGGCCGGCGATCATCACGATCACCCCGAGGGCGACCATGGCCATGCCCGAGGCAGCCAAGATCTTCCCGCCCAGCCGTTCACCCTCGGCTGATCGCCCGACCGAACGGCCGAAACGACTCTCAGAACGTCCATCCAACACGAAGAACACTCCGAGAACGAAGAGGAGCGCGCCAAAGCCGATGGTTCCCATCACTTCTCCGTGCTGAGTCAGGAGATCAACTCGTAGAGCGTCCAGGCGCACCCACGAAGAGCAGGAAGATTCCCGATGACGAGCAGCACCAAACCGCCACCCATAAGCGTTGGATCTGTTATTTCGTAGTCATCAGCGCTCAGGGGATCGACGCCTGGAAGGAGAGATCCAGGCGAGCATTTCATCAGTCGGACGCTCAACAACCACGCCCCAGTGCGAGAATGCTTGTCGGGCCTGGTCAGGTTGAACCGCTCGCCCCAGGATTCCTCGGATCCTGGCCCCCCGCACTGGTGCATTGAACGGTGCTCCTTCTGGCGCCACGATGCCAAGCCCTCGACGGGGGACGGTGCCGAGATCGTATGGCCGGCGGAGGACGACTAGAACGTCAGGCGAGCGGCCGCCCATGACATTGGAGAAGTCCGGGAGGTGCTCGGAGGCGGAGACGGTGGGGGCCGTGCCCCCTGAGTCGAGCCAGCGACTGTACGTCCGCAACCGCCGCCACGGCGATGCGCTGGTGGCGTCCGGAGGTGGGTATCGGTACTTCACGAAGTTCCCGAGGCAGACGGCTTCGACGTCGTTCCGCTGCATAACGAGCGGCTCTCGCAACAGTCCCGGATGCTCGACGACGAGATTCGTGGCCGAAATCAACAGTCTTGGCCGGGCCCGAGCGAGCCTCAGTGCGAAACGTCCCCCGGCGAGTCCCCATAGGGCGATTGCCACCACGACAGCGCCAAAGATCAACGACCCTCGTGAGCCGGGATCTCCCAGCAGTGCTCCGACGGCGAAGAGGAGGAAAAGGCCGCTGAAGCCGAACGCGAGGACGGCCATGAAACCCCACAGGACATGCTGCGACTCCAGTTCCACCGAGACAAGCGACTGCGGTTCGGGGTTCATCTTTCGGTAGTCAGAGTGCATCCCGGCAGGAGTGGCACCAACTGCGGTGGTTCCCATGCCTTCTCCTGGAACGCCCTCGTCGCAGAAAGCGACGCTGGGAAGCAGAGGCCGGTGGGAACTGGCCACCGGCGTCGAGCCAGGGACTGCGCCTCCGGGGCCGGTCTCATTCAGCTGACGAGCTCAATCACGATCGCCACGATCCCGATCAGGGCGAGCAGCGCGCCGAAGCCGATCACGACATAACTGGCCACCTCTTGACCGCGAAGGTAGCCGGTCGATTTCGGCATGTCCTTGCGAAGAATCCGAGAAGCGGTTCGCATGAGCCCAATCAAAATCGTGGCAAGACCGAGGCCCACGAGGAAGAAACCATCCTTCATCGTCACTTCCTCCTCATGGCAGCAGCCGTCGAAGCACCCTGGAGAAAGGAGCCGAAGATCGCGGCCCCGAACTGGGCTAGACGAAACATTTCATCGGACCAGCCAAGGAGGTAACGGCCGGCTTCCACGGCATGCCCTGTCACTGCCCCGATAGCCTCCTCGGCGAACCCAACAGCGCAGTCAAAGCTCGTGACAGACCATTCGGCGCCGCAGCCGGCCACGGCAGCGGCAACTCCGGTTCCCAGGCAATACCCTCGGCGACACCAGCGACGGGTCCACTGAAAACTCCACATGGAACCGGGCAGACAGCCGTGACGCCGACTGCGATTACGGCTACTCCCGAAAACACGGCGCTCGTGAGCTCGAGTGGCTTCTTCGCCGCCGAGGACACCCGTTGCGTGACATCCTTCAGACCCCGGCATTTACCCTTATCGTTCTTGCCGGTGAGGCAGAACAGGCCGAACGGGTCGACCTGGGAAATCGGATCGCCGAGGGCGTAGAGGTAGCGGTTGAGTGTGATGGGCTCCGGCAGATTGGCAGGCCACGGGTCGGGGCCGGTGAAGCGGCCGAGGGTCGGGTCGTAAAGGCGGGCCCGCATGTCGAGGAGCCCACCGAGGTCTCCCCGGACCCCCAGGGCGCCGCAAAAGCCGAGCGGGCCGGGGATGCCGGCTCCACCTTCGGTGGCGGGGGACCCAAAGGGGGCATAGGACGAACGGGCGACCACCGAGCCGCTCTCGTCACTGACGAGGGCGACGTTGGTGTTGGCGTCGGGATGCAGGTAGCGGTTGCCCGTGGGCGCAGCGCGGTGCAAGACCAGGAGTCCGGCTGCGGTCTCCAGGGCGACGTCGCTCCCGTCGCCCCCCAGTTCGGCGACCACAGTGACCCCGTCATAGACCCTGGTCACCGTCACCCCATCGGCTTGACGCACGACACGCCGGCCGAGACCGTCGTAGGCGAAGCTGGCGGTCGCGCTGTCGGTCCGCACCTGGACGACGCGGCCGAGCGCGTCGTAGGCGAGCGCCACTCCTTCGGCCCCTGGGCGTCTCAGGAGATGACCCGCCGCGTCGTGGTCCCAGGTCTGCTCGCTATCGCCCGCCACCTGATCGGCGGCGTCGTAGGTGGTGGACGCCGGCGCTCCCGCTTCGGTGGCGGCGGTCCGGTTCGAGGCCGCGTCCCAGGTGTAGCGGGCCGAGCCGTCTGGTCCGTCGGCGGCGACGAGACGGCCTAGTGGGTCATAGGCGAAGACCGTCGTCTCCGGCCCGGTGTCGGTGGTCCCCGGGAAGTGGTCACAGCGCACGAGGTTGCCGTCGTGGTCGAAGGTGTTGCGCCACACCGCCAGGGTCTCGCCACCCGGTCCGGTGACGGCCACGCCAGCGGGTTGGCCAGCGTGGTCGATGGCCGATGTCCATACGGTCCGGTTGGGGTGGCGGACCGACACCAGGCGGCCGGCGGGATCGTAGTCGAGGAGCGTCTCTCCGCCGGCGGTATCGACGACCGACAGGATCCGCCCGTCGCCGTCGAAGCGGTAGTCCCAGTGGCCCAGGCTGGCGTCGCTTCGGCGCAGCTCCAGCCGCTGCCGGCGCCCGAGCCCGTCATAGGTGTGGAGCAGGTCCACTTCCCCGGGGCGGTGTTCCACCAGTGGGCGCCCCGCTCCGTCGAGATCCCAGGTTGAGATCCCAGTCCCGTCGGTCATGCCCACGAGCCGCCCGGCCGGGTCCCACTGGTAGGTGACCGGCGCCACCTCGGGCGCTTCGATCCCCACGAGTCGGCCCGCGGGGTCGTAAGAGCACGCCACGGTCAGGCCCCGGGGGTCGGTGCGGGCGGTCAGGCGGCCGCAGGCGTCGTAGTCGAAGCTCGTCCGTCGCCCCAGGGGGTCCACCACCGACGCCAGCAGGCTCCGACTCTCATAGGCATACCCGGTCGTCCGGCCGAGCGGGTCGGTGAAGGAGACAAGCCGGCCGCAGCGGTCGTAGGCGTTGCGGCTGGTTCCTCCGGCGGCGTCCGTCACCGCCGTCAGCCGGTCGGTCCGGTCCCAAGCGAAGGTGGTGCGGCCGCCGCCAGGATGGATCTCGCTCACCGGCCGGCCGGCGGAGTCGAACTCGACGTTCGTGGCGGCCCCCAGCGGATCGGTCACCGAAGCGAGGTGGCCTCGTTCATCGAAGCCGTACCGGGTGGTCCCGCCGTCTCCACCCACGATCGCCCCTGGAAGCCCGTCCCCGGTCCAGGTGATAGTGGTCGTGACCCCCGCCGGCGACGAGAGGCGGACGGGACGGGAGGCGTCGTCCCACGAGAAGACGGCCCGGTCACCGTACGCGCTGCAGACGGCGGTGATGTTGTCATCGTCGTCCCACTCCAGGGAGACCGGTGCAGTCTCGGGACCCTCGGCCGACGTGAGGTTTCCTCGGCGGTCGTGACTGAAGCGGAATACCCGGTCGGTGGGGTCGGTCACGGCCAGGAGGTTCGAGTCGTCGTCCCAGGAGAACCGGGTCAACCCGCCGTTGGCGTCGGTCACCGCCGTGGTGCGGTAGCGGGCATCGAATTCAAAGGTCTTGGTGAACCCGAGCGGGTCGGTCACCGTCGTCCGGCCTGGCTCGTAGGCGTAGACCCAGAGGCCGCCGGCCCCGTCCTCCTGCTCGATCACCCGGCCTTCG
>JBIOUX010000086.1:0-10365 GCA_044867425.1 Acidimicrobiia bacterium
TGGGCGCCGGAGGGCGTCTGCACATGGGCCCCGAACAGCACGCCCTCCGCCGGGGCCAGCGGCCCGGCCGTGCGCCCGGCGGCTCCGGCCCGGGGCAGAGCCAGGGGGACCAGGGCGGCGCCGGCCAGGAGGGCCACGGCCACCAGGCACCGCACACTGAACGTGGAGGGTGAGACGTGCTCGCGCTGGGTGTCCACGGCGCCCCATATTGCCCGGTTCGCGCCGCGAAAGCCACGGGTCGCGTCACTGAGGTCACGCTTCGGGATCAAGGGGACCGAACCCAGGTACAGCCGGGCAGGTCTCCGTCCTACACTCGGGGCCAGATCCGACCCCCAGAACAAGGACGGTTTCCATGGGCCAGAGCCAGGAGCGCACCACCGGCACCGCCCGGGTGAAGCGCGGGCTGGCCGAGATGCTGCGGGGTGGGGTGATCATGGACGTCGTCACCGCCGAGCAGGCCCGGGTGGCCGAAGACGCCGGGGCCACCGCCGTCATGGCCCTGGAACGGGTCCCGGCCGACATCCGCCGGGACGGTGGCGTGGCCCGCATGGCCGACCCGACGGTGGTCGAGGCCATCAAGGCGGCCGTCACCATCCCGGTGATGGCCAAGTGCCGCATCGGCCACTTCGTCGAGGCCCAGGTCCTCGAAGCGCTGGGCGTCGATTACGTCGACGAGTCCGAGGTGCTCACCCCCGCCGACGAGGAGCACCACGTCGACAAGTGGGCCTTCACCGTCCCCTTCGTGTGTGGCGCCACCTCGCTCGGGGAGGCGCTGCGGCGCATCTCGGAGGGCGCGGCCCTCATCCGCTCCAAGGGGGAGGCCGGGACCGGCAACATCGTGGAGGCCGTCCGCCACCTGCGGGCCATCACCGGCGACATCCGCAAGCTGACGGTGGCCGATCCGGCCGAGCGGCACGCCTGGGCCAAGCGTCTGCAGGCCCCGGTGGAGCTGGTGGCCGAGGTGGCCGAGGCCGGCGAGCTCCCCGTCCCCCTCTTCTGCGCCGGCGGCATCGCCACCCCGGCCGACGCCGCCCTGGCCATGCAGCTCGGCGCCCAGGCCGTGTTCGTGGGCAGCGGCATCTTCAAGTCGGCCGACCCCGCCCCCCGGGCCAAGGCCATCGTGGAGGCCACCACCCACTTCCGGGACCCCGAGATCCTGGCCAAGGTCTCCCGGGGCCTGGGGGAGCCCATGCGGGGCGACGACATCGCCACCCTGGACCTGAAGCTGGCGGAGCGCGGTTGGTGATGTGCAAGGTGCCTCCAGGTGAAGCCCGGGGTCCTCGCCCTCCAGGGTGGGTTCCGCCCCCACGCTGAGGCGCTGGCCGCGCTGGGGGCCGACGTCGTCGAGGTCCGCCGGCCCAAGGACCTGGCGGCCGTCGACGGGCTGGTCATCCCCGGCGGGGAATCAACCACCCTGTCCCGGCTGCTCCACACCTCGGAGCTGCTCGACCCCCTGCGGGAGCGCCTGGCCGGCGGCCTGCCCGTTCTCGGCACCTGCGCCGGGCTGATCCTCCTCGCCTCCGAGGTGCTCGACGGCCGGCCCGACCAGGTGTCACTCGGCGCCGTCGACGTGACCGTGCGTCGCAACGCCCACGGCCGCCAGCGGGAGTCGTTCGAGGCGGCCCTGGCCGTCCACGGCCTGGGCGGCGGCCTGTTTCCCGGTGTGTTCATCCGCGCTCCGGCCATCGAGCGGCTGGGAGGGGGAGTGGACGTGGTGGCCCGGCTCGACGATGAGCCGGTGGCCGCCCGCCAGGGCCGGGTGACGGTCTGCGCCTTTCACCCCGAACTCTCCGGTGACCTACGGTTCCACCAGCAATTCCTGAGCGAGGTGCCTTGACCCAGATCAAAGCTGCAAGCTCAGGGCTCAGGCCGTGGGTGGCGGGGACAGCCGGGGAGAAGCCCCGGAGTTCCTGTCGTACCCGCGGCGTAAAGTGTGCATGGTGGTCGGTGAGAACCAAGCCGGCCACCACGCAGGCTGAAGAACCGCGGCAGGGCTTGCCGTGGCAGCGCGTGGAGCCTTCTTGTGCAGTAGGGCACGGCTATGAAGCGCGAACCAAGGGCGGCGGCGCGAGCAGCCTCCCAAGCAAATCCCACGGGGTTCAGCCGTGGGAGGAGGTCAAATGAGCGGTCATTCGAAGTGGGCGACCACCAAGCATCAGAAGGCGGCCAAGGACAAGACCCGGGGCAAGCTCTTCGCCAAGCTCATCCGCCAGATCGAAGTTGCCGCCCGGGAGGGCGGCGGCGACATGTCGGCCAACGCCACGCTCCGCACCATGGTGGACAAGGCCAGGGATGCCTCGGTGCCTCTGGACACCATCGAGCGGGCCATCAAGCGGGGAACGGGCGAGCTGGAGGGTGTCAGCTACGAGTCGGTGACCTACGAGGGCTACGCCCCCAACGGTGTGGCCGTGATCGCCGAGTGCCTGACCGACAACCGCAATCGCACCACGGCCGAGGTGAAGAACATCTTCACCAAGAGCGGCGGATCCTTGGCTGAGCCCGGGGCGGTGGCCTGGCAGTTCCACCGCAAGGGTGTGGTCGTCATCGACAAGACCACGGGCGTCGACGAGGACGACCTCATGATGGCGGCGCTGGAGGCGGGGGCGGAGGACGTGGACGATCAGGGCGACACCTGGCAGGTCACCACCGGCCCGTCCGATTTCACGGCGGTGAAGTCGGCGCTGGAGGGAGCCGGAGTGGCCATGGCCTCCGCCGACCTCACCATGCTGCCCACCACGACCATCCCGCTGGAGACCGAGGGGGACGCCCGCAAGGTCCTGCGCGTCATCGACGCGCTCGAAGACCACGACGACGTCCAGAACGTCTACGCCAACTTCGACATCCCCGACGACATCATCACCGCCGTCATGTCCTGACGGTCCTGCTGTTCCTGACACTCCGAGGAGGGCCGTCATGAGCGACCCCTTCGCCACGCCGATCCGCAAGGGTCAGCCCCGGGCGGCCTATGCCCCGGCCAAGTTCAAGTTCCCCGACGAGCCGGTGGCGCCGCCGTCGACGGTGGCCGCCGTGGTGCTGGCCGCCGGGCGGGGCAGCCGCTTCGGCGGGGAGAAGCCCAAGCCGCTGGCCCGCCTCGGCCCCCGGTCCATGCTCGCCCATGCGGTGGGGGCGGCGGCGGCGGGAGGGCTCCGGCCGGTGGTGGTGGTGATCGGGTACCAGGCCGACGAGGTGGCGGCCGCCGCCGGGCCCATGGTGCGACTGGTGGAGAACCGGGACTGGGAGGAGGGCATGTCCACCAGCCTGCGGGCCGGCCTGGCTGCCCTGGCGGGCGACGAGGGCGTGGTGGCCGCCGCCGTGGCCCTGGCCGACCAACCCCGCATCGGCCCCGAGGCCTACCGGCGGGTGACCGCGGCCCACCGGGAGGGGGCGGGTCTGGTGGTGGCCACCTACCAGGGGGTGCGGGGCCACCCGGTCGTCATCGGGCGGGAGCACTGGCCCGAGGCCATGGCCCTCTCCGGCGACGAGGGGGCCCGTTCGCTGCTGGCCAAGTACGACGTGGTGGAGGTCGCCTGCGACGACACCGGCAGCGCCGCCGACGTCGACACGCCCGAGGATCTGGAGGCGCTCAGCCCCTGAGGGTTAGGCGGCGGCCTCGGCCACTTCCCAGATCTCGACGACGGCGGCGAGGGGGATGAAGGCGTCGGCTCCGTCGGGGAGGAGGACCCACAGGGTCGAGGTTCCGTGGCGGGGGGCGCAGATCACCTGGCAGTCGTCGATGCGGGCGCCGCCGGTCAGTGAGAGCCCGACCCGGCGTCCCTCCAGGGACCGGTACTTGAGGGTCGACTGATCGGCCATCGGACACCCCTTCGCCGTTTCGTAATGAAAACGTCAATCACGTGTTCGATAAGGTCTCGGTTCTTCCCTGCTCAGGCTGGCGGAGCCTTCCAGCGATTGCCCGGTACCGTTGCGTTTGTCCGAATTGCCTCTACCCACTCGGCGGCGTCCGGCCGATGGAAATCCACGGTGCTGTCACACCCCGGCGGTAGGATCGAACCGATGTTCGAAACGGTGCTGGGGATTGACCCCGGGGTGTCCCGCTGCGGCTACGGGGCGGTGACCGAACAGGGCGGCGTGCTCTCCGCCTCGGCCTGCGGGGTGATCCGGACGCCGGCGTCGATGCCCCTCCCCGAGCGCCTGGCCGCCCTGGAGGCGGAGCTGGAGGCGCTGATGGTCGAGGTCCGTCCGGGGGCCGTGGCCGTCGAGCGGGTGTTCTTCCAGGTCAACGTGCGGACGGCCATGGCCGTGGGTCAGGCCAGCGGGCTGGCCCTGGCCGTGGCCGCCCGGGCCGGAGTCGCGGTGTCCCAGTACACCCCCAACGAGGTCAAGCAGGCGGTGGCGGGATACGGGAGCGCGCCCAAGGCGCAGGTGCAGGCCATGGTGGCCCGGCTGCTGCGGCTGCCCGAGGTGCCCCGGCCCCCGGACGCCGCCGACGCCCTGGCCCTGGCCATCTGCCACCTGTCGGCCGGACGGTTCCGCAGCCGGCGGGAGGTCGAGTCGGCCGTGGCCGGGGGCACTGTGCCCGCCCTGGCCCGGGCCATCGCCGCCAGCATGCAGAAAGGAGAAGCGGGGGCATGATCGGATCGCTGCGGGGTGCGGTGCTGGAGCGCACCACCACCGGCGAGGTGCTGGTGGAGGTGGGCGGGGTCGGCTACCGGGTGTCGGTGCCGGCGGGGGCCCTGGTGGCCCTGGAACCGGGTGGGCCCGCCTTCCTGTTCACCCATCTGCTGGTGCGGGAGGACGCCCTGGCCCTCTACGGGTTCCCCGATCGGGAGCAGCGCGACACCTTCGAGATGCTCATGGCTGCATCCGGGGTGGGGCCAAAGCTGGCGCTGGCCATCCTGTCCGTCCACTCGCCGGCCACCCTGCGCCGGGCGGTGGCTGAGGGCGACCTCGACGCCCTCACCCTCGTGCCCGGCGTCGGCAAGCGCACCGCCCAGCGCCTCATGATCGAGCTGGCGGCCAAACTCATCCTGCCCGTCCTCGAGTCCGGCCCCGACGGGCCGAGTCATGCCCGGGCCGAGGTCCGGGCCGCGCTGGACGGCCTCGGCTATGCCCCTGATGAGGTGCGCGCGGTGCTCCTGCGTCTCCCCGACGACGCTCCCGTCGAGATCATGCTGCGCGACGCCCTCAAACTTCTGGCGCTCGAACGCTCGCCGCAGGCGAACGGAGCATCCCGTGCGTGAGGAGGTGCTCCACCCGGGCGCCGGGCCGGCCGAAGCCGCGGAGGAGACGACGCTGCGGCCCCGGTGCCTGGCCGAGTTCGTCGGTCAGCCGGCGCTCAAGCAGCACCTGGAGATCGTGCTCGGCGCCGCTCGGGCCCGGGGCCAGGCCGCCGACCACGTCCTGCTGGCCGGGCCCCCAGGCCTGGGCAAGACCACGATGGCCGGGATCGTGGCCGCCGAGATGGGAGTGGCCTTCCGCATCACCAGCGGGCCGGCGCTGGAGCGCTCCGGCGATCTGGCCGCCATCCTCACCAACCTGGATGAGGGCGACGTCCTCTTCATCGACGAGATCCACCGGCTCCACCGGGTGGTGGAGGAGGTCCTCTACCCGGCCATGGAGGACTTCGCCCTCGACATCGTGATCGGCAAGGGACCGTCGGCCCGCTCCATCCGCCTCGACATCCCCCGCTTCACCCTGGTGGGGGCCACCACCCGCACCGGGCTGGTGACCGGGCCCCTGCGGGACCGGTTCGGGTTCGTGGCCCGGCTCGACTACTACACCAGCACCGACCTGGTGGCCATCGTTCAGCGGGCGGCCCGCATCCTGGGCGTCCACATCGACGCCGAGGGCGCGGCCGAGATCGCCCGGCGGGCCCGGGGCACCCCCCGCATCGCCAACCGGCTGCTGCGCCGGGTGCGGGACTTCGCGGAGGTGAAGGGGGACGGCAGGGTGACCGGGGCAGTGGCGGCCGACGGCCTCGCCCTCTTCGAGGTGGACGAGCGGGGTCTGGACAAGGTGGACCGGGCCATCCTGCATGCCCTGTGCCGGACCTTTGCCGGCGCGCCGGTGGGCCTGTCCACCCTGGCCGTGTCCGTGGGCGAGGAAACCGAGACGGTGGAGGACGTCTACGAGCCCTATCTCCTCCAGGAGGGGTTCCTGCAACGGACGCCCCGGGGCCGGGTGGCCACCCAGGCCGCCTTCGGCCATCTGGGCCTGGAGGTGTCCTCGACCACCGCAGCCGGCACGCAGGGGGCGAATCTCTTCCAGATCGAATAAACGCGCCGGGGCTGAATCGGGGCGAGCAACCGGAAGCGGTAGCATTTCAACTTTTGAGACTCCGGAGCTCCCCGAATTTCGCCGTGGACGCACTCGCCCCCCTGTGGCTCATCGTCATGCTGGGCGCCTTCTATGCGCTGCTGATCCGTCCGCAGCGCCGGCAGGTGGCCGCGCACCAGGCCCTCATGGCCAGCCTGGCCGTCGGTGACGAGGTCATGACCATGGGCGGAATCTTCGGGCGGATCCAGACTCTGGAGGGCGACGTCGTCGACCTCGAGGTCGCCCCCGGCACGTCGCTGCGGGTGGCCCGCTCTGCCATTTCCAGGAAAGTCGAGGGCCTGTAAGTGCGTCAGCACGTCATCCGCCTGGTGCTCAGCATCCTCGTCGTGGTCGTCCCCCTCGGCGTCGTGCTGGCCACCAACACGTCACCCGAACTGGGCCTCGATCTCCAGGGCGGCATCTCGGTGGTGCTGGCCCCGGTCAAGCAAGCCAAGAGCGACGCCCTGTCCAAGGCGCTGGAGATCATCCGCAACCGGGTCGACGCCCTCGGCGTGGCCGAACCCGACGTGTCCCTCCAGGGCGAGAACATCGTCGTCGACCTGCCCGGGGTGAAGAACCAGGAGAAGGCCCGGGAGCTGGTGGGTACCACCGCCGAGCTCCGCTTCCGGCCCGTGCTCCAGACCCTCCCCCGGGAAGGCGCCCCCGTGACCACGACCACGACGGCGCCCGGAGCCACGACCACGTCGGCACCGGCCGGGGCGACCACCACCACGGCCGGCGGGTCGACGAGCACGACCGTGCAGCAGGGGACGGTGACCGCCGGCCAGGCGGCGACGACCACGACCGCCCCGGCCACTCCACCCCCGACGGAGCCGGCGCCGGCGCCGATCTGTCCCACCAAGACGTCGACCGTCGACGATCCCAGGGCCGTCGTCGTCCTGCCCTACCGCCAGGAGGATGAGCAGAACCGGGGCATCCGGCTGTGCCTCGGCCCCGCCGAGCTGACCGGCGAGGCGGTCAAGACGGCCAAGGCCCACTTCGAGTCCCAGTGGGCGGTGACCGTCACCTTCACCACCAAGGGCGGGGACCAGTTCAATGAGCTGGCGGCCAAGTACTACCAGCGCCAGGTGGCCATCGTCCTCGACGGGGTCGTGCAGTCGGCGCCCACCATCAACGCCCAGAGCTTCCCGAACCGCCGGGCCGAGATCACCGGCAACTTCACCGAGGACGAGGCCCGGGACCTGGCCCTCGTCCTGCGCTACGGCGCCCTCCCCATCGAGCTGGAGGAGCGCCAGGTCCAGGCCATCTCGCCCACGCTGGGCCGGGACCAGCTGCGCTCGGGGGTGGCCGCCGGCCTCTTCGGGCTCGGCCTGGTCATGCTCTACATGCTCCTCTACTACCGGCTGCTGGGGATGGTGATCTGGGCCGGGCTGGCGCTGGCCGCCGGCGCCCTCTACGCCATGACGGCCTGGCTGTCCCAGACGATCGGGCTCACCCTGACCCTGGCCGGGGTCACCGGCATCATCGTGTCGGTGGGCATCACCGTCGACTCCTACGTCGTGTACTTCGAGCGATTGAAAGACGAGGTCCGGTCAGGCAAAACGATCCGGTCCTCCCTGGACCGGGGCTTCGCCCGGTCCTTCCGCACCATCCTGGCCGCCGACCTGGTCTCCCTGATCGGCGCCGCCCTCCTCTACTTCCTGGCCGTGGGCTCGGTGCGGGGCTTCGCCTTCTTCCTCGGCCTGTCGACTCTGCTCGACATCCTGGTGGCCTACTTCTTCATGCACCCGCTGGTCTCCATCATCGGGCGTAACCCGAGGTTCTCCCGGGCCGGCTGGCTCGGCGTGGCCTCCGGTCTCGACGCCAAGGGGGCGACGGCGTGAGCTTCAAGGACCAGCTCTCCGACATCCTCCACGAGCGGACGAACTACGACTTCGTCGGCCGCAAGCGCCTGTGGTTCACCATCTCCGGGGTGGCCATCGGCATCGGCGTCCTGTTCCTCGTCATCAGCGGGCTCAACTTCGGCATCGACTTCGAGGGCGGCACGGCCTGGCAGGCGCCCATCGAGACGGGCAAGGCCTCGACCGGCGCGGTGCGTGACCTGATGGCGAGCAACGGCCTGCCCGACGCCGAAGTCGCCATCCTCCGCACCGGCGGCAACGAATCCGTGCGGGTCCAGGCCGAGCGGGCCACCAAGGACGAGCAGGAGAAGATCGCCCGGGTCCTGGCCGACTACGGCGGCGCCCGGGTCGAGGACATCAGCATCACCGACGTGGGCCCCACCTGGGGGTCGGAGGTGTCGAGCAAGGCCATCCGGGCCCTCGTCTTCTTTTTCATCGCCATCGCCATCTACCTCTCGGTGCGCTTCGAGCCCAAGATGGCCATCGCCGCCGTGGCCGCGGTGGTCCACGACATCCTCATCACGGTGGGGGCCTACGCCGTCACCGGCTTCGAGGTGACGCCGGCCACCGTCATCGCCTTCCTCACCATCCTCGGGTTCTCCCTCTACGACACCGTGGTCGTGTTCGACAAGGTGAAGGAGAACGCCGAGAATCTCACCGCCGCCGGGCGGGAGACCTACTCCGACATGGTCAACCGCTCCATGAACGAGGTGCTGATGCGGTCGCTCAACACCTCCATCGTGGCCTCCCTGCCCGTGTTCTCGCTGCTCGTCGTGGGCTCCTACATCTTCGGCGCCTTGACGATCCGGGACTTCAGCCTGGCCCTCACCGTCGGCCTGCTCACGGGCGCCTACTCGTCGATCTTCACCGCCACCCCCCTGCTGGCGATGATGAAGGAGCGCGAGCCCCGCTACGCGGCCCTGGCCCAGCGCCTCGGCGGGCGGGGCGCCACCGCCCCCGGGCCGGCGGCAGCCGCCACCCGCACGGCGGAGGCCGAGCCCGCGGAGAGCGACGAGCCGGCGCCGGTCGGAGCGCCCGCCCCCGCCCGCCGGCCTGGGCCTCCCCCACGACCCCGGCAGCAACGCCGCAAGCGTCGCTGAGCCAGAGGCCCGGTACTCTGGTTTTGTGGATGCCGGCGCGCTCAAGGACCTGATCCGGGACGTTCCGGACTTCCCCCAGCCCGGCGTGGTGTTCAAGGACCTCACGCCACTGCTGGCGGACCCGGGCGCCTTCGCCGTGGTGCTCGACGCCCTGGTGGAGCCGTTCGTCGGGCGCCACGTCGACAAGGTGGTGGGCATCGAGGCCCGAGGCTTCATCTACGCCGCCCCCATCGCCCATCGCCTCTCCGCCGGCCTCATCCCCGTCCGCAAGCCGGGCAAGCTGCCCTGGCGCATCGAGGCCGCCGAGTACGCCCTCGAGTACGGCACCGACCGCCTGGAGATCCATGCCGACGGCCTGGGCGCCGGCGAGCGGGTGCTCGTGGTGGATGACGTGCTGGCCACGGGGGGGACGGCGGCGGCCACCGCCGACCTGGTCGAGCGCCTGGGCGCCATCGTGATCGGCCTGGCCTTCGTCATCGAGCTGGCCTTCCTCGACGGCCGGCGCAAGCTGGAGGGGCGCGAGGTCCACTCGCTCCTCACCTATGAGTAGGCACGGCCAGGCGTGGGGCAGGGGCCCCAGGCACTGGAGGAGCCGGGGTGCAGGGGACCCGGCGGGGAGAAAGCATTGAGCACCGTCGACCGGCGCATCGACCTCCGCACCGAGGGCCGCCGCGGCGTCCTGCCCTGGCGGCGCCACCAGGTCCACTCCGAGGTGGCCCCGCTGCTGTCGACCTATCTGGAGCGCCACCCCAAAGGGGAGACGTCGCGCATCGAGCGGGCCTTCGAGCTGGCCCGCAACGCCCACCAGGACCAGGTACGGCGCTCCGGCGATCCCTACATCAGCCACCCCTTGTCGGTGGCCCGCATCCTGGCCGGCCTCGGCCTCGACGACGTCACCATCGCCGGCGCCCTCCTCCATGACGCGGTGGAGGACACCGACGTCACCCTGGACGACCTGTCCCGGGACTTCGGGCCCGACGTGGCGGCCATCGTCGACGGGGTCACCAAGCTGGACCGGCTCCAGTTCGACACCAAGGAGGCCCAGCAGTCCGCCACCCTGCGCAAGATGCTGGTGGCCATGGCCAAGGACATCCGGGTCCTGCTCATCAAGCTGGCCGACCGCCTCC
>JBIOUX010000087.1:0-28952 GCA_044867425.1 Acidimicrobiia bacterium
CGGCGTCCACCCCCAGGATCTCCCCGTGTGGTTGGAACGTTGATCGCCCTCACCGCCGTCCTGCCCCTGCCCTGGCCCTTCGACCGCCAGTACATGCAGCTGGCGCTGCTGGCCGGCGTGGTCGTGGCGGCGTCCGCCCCCCTGATCGGCGCCTTCCTGGTCCAGAAGCGGATGTCGCTCATGGGCGACGGGATCGGCCACGTCGCCTTCGCCGGGGTCGCCGGAGGCCTGCTGCTCGGCGTGTGGCCCCTGGCCAGCGCCCTGGTGGTGGCAGTGGTGGGCGCGGTGGCGCTGGAGTGGCTCCGCTCCCGGCGCCGGGCGTCGGGCGACCTCGTCCTCGCGCTCCTGTTCTACACGGGCATCGCCGGCGGCGTGGTGCTCTCCGGGCTGGCCGGCTCCCTCAACGGCTCCGTGCTCCGCTACCTGTTCGGTTCCATCCTGACCGTCAGCTCCGGCGACGCCTGGCTGGTGGTGGCACTCGGGGCGTTCATCGCCGGGGCGGTGGCGGTGACGTGGCGCGCCCTGCTGGCCGTGGTCCTCGACGAGGAGGCGGCCCGGGTGGCCGGCCTCCCCGTCGACGCCCTCAACCTGGCCCTGGCGGCGCTGACCGCCCTGACCGTGGTGGCGGCCATGCGGGTGGTGGGCGTCCTGTTGGTGGCCGCCCTCATGGTCCTGCCCGTGGGCGCCGCCCAACGGGTCGCCTCCTCCTTCCGGTCCACGCTGGTGTGGTCGGCTGGCATCGGAGCGGCGGCGGCGGTGGCGGGGCTGGTCGCGGCCCGGGCCTACGGGCTGGCCCCGGGAGGTTCGATCGTGCTGGTGGCGGCAGCCGCCTTCCTGGTGGCCACGGCCATCGGCGGCCGCCTCCGGCCCGGCCGGGCGGCCACCACCCCGCTCCCGGGCTAGCCGTCCCCGTTTCTGTTCCCGCCGGCCGGGTGGATCAGCAGGGCACGTGGGTGGTGGTGGGCGGGCGGGGTGATCGCCGCCCGTCGGTCGTCTGCCACCGGTTGGCCTCGATCACGCCGGCGACGTCGCAGGCGGACATCGGGCCGGGCACGGGGTCCACGATGGGCGACATGAGGTCGCCGTCGAAGTTGGCGTGGCGCAGCCCGAGGGCGTGCCCCACCTCGTGCTTGGTGATCTGCTCGACGGCCCCGGCGCCGCCGGGGGCCGGGGGGGCGTCCACGCTCAGCTTGGCCTGCTTGATGAGGCCCCGCTGGGTGAAGGAGGTGACGGCCAGGCCCTCGCTGTCGCCGGCACCCTGCGTGTAGGTGATGATGATGTCGATCTTCTTGCCCCCGGCCGGCACCTCGAGCAGGGCGATAGTCGGAAGGGCGTCGTCCCAGCCCCCGATGGCGCCCCGCATGACGTCGGCCGTCGCCGGATCGGCTCCGCTCAGGCTGTAGGTCAGCTGGCCGTCGGCCAGGCTCTTCCCCCAGGCGCAGCACAGCTCCAGCTCCCGGGGGGCCTCGGCCCGGGCGGCGAAGCCGGGGAATGCGGCCCCCACCGTCGCCACGAGCAGGATGACCAGCCGCGCCCGCCACCCCCGCTTCCCGTCCTCCGCCACGAGGCCCTCCCGGGATATTCGATCACCGGTAAGCCTAGGGACAAGCGGTTGACGTCTGCAACTCTGACAACTTCAGCAACGACGCGTCCGGTGGGCGGTAACGGCACGGGCGATTCGGCAGCCGGCGGCTACGGTACGGCCGCTCGGCGTCAGAGGAGGGGTGTCATGGCGGTTCGGTCCCGGTTCCTGCTCGTGGCGGTGGTGGCTGCGCTCACCGCCGCCGCCGGCTGTGGCGACGACGGCGGGCAGCAGGGGACGGCGCCGGAGACAACGGTCACCTCCGCGGCCAGTACCACCGCCCCGGCGCCGGAGATCAGCTTCGTCGAACCGACCGACGGCGCCACGGTGACCTCCCCCGTCAAGGTGAAGATGCAGGCCACCAACTTCACCATCGAGCCCGCCGGCGAGGTGAAGGCGGGCGCCGGGCACTTCCACATCATCGTCGACGGCGGCTGCATCACCGCCGGCCAGGCGATCCCCAAGGACGACACCCACCTGCACTACGGCATGGCCCAGACCGAGGCCGAGCTCACGCTGGCGCCCGGAAGCCACACCCTGTGCCTGCAGGTAGGCGACGGCGCCCACACCGCCCTCGATCTGGCCGACAGCATCACCGTCGAAGTCAGCGGCTGACGCCAGCCGCCACCGGGGGCCGCCGGCCGGCCCAGGGGCGGGCCTCCTCCAACTGGGAAGCGACGCGCAGCAGCACGCCCTCGGCGCCGTAGGCGGCCACCAGCTGTACACCCACCGGCAACTCCGACGGCGTCCAGTGGAGGGGCAAGGAGATCGCCGGCTGGCCGGTGACGTTGAACGGCGGGGTGAACGGGCAGAACGCGCCGGCCCGGAACAGGCCCTCGAGCCGGTTGTCGGGTTCGCCGGCGAAGGTGCCGAGGGGCACCGGGGGCTCGGCCAGCGTCGGTGTGAGGAGCAGGTCGAACCCGTCACGCCCCGTTGTTCCGCCGCCGTTCCTCCACCACTGGGCCACGTCCCGGTTGCCCTCCGAGAGCCAGGCGTGAGCCGAGAGCAGGGCCATGGCGCCGATGGCATCCCCGGTTTCCGCCAGCGCCCAGGTGAGCGGCTCGACGTCCTCCTCCCGGATGCGGCGCCCCGTGCGCCGGCTCCACGTCTCGAGGCCCAGAGCCACCCCCGCCGCCCACAGGGTGAGGAAGTTCTGGCTCCACTCGGGGCGCTCGAGGCCGGGCGGATGGGCGACCTCGACATGGTGGCCCAGGGACTCGAGGAGGACGCCGGCGCTGGTGGCGGCGGCGACGCACTCGGGATCGACAGGCCCGCCCATCGACGGGGAGACGGTGAGCAGCCCCACCCGCAGCCGCCCGGCGTCGGCGCCCACCTCGGCGGCGAAGGGCCGGCCGGGAAGGGGGGCGACGTAGGGGTCGCCGGGCATGCGCCCAGCGGTGGCGTCGAGCAGGCCGGCGGCGTCCCGCACCGAGCGGCAGACGACGTGCTCCACGGCCAGCGCCCCCACCGAGTAGCCGTCAGGCCCGAGCGAGGTTCGGCCCCGGGACGGCTTCAGCCCCACCAGCCCGCAGGCCGAAGCGGGGATGCGGATCGAGCCGCCGCCGTCGTTGGCGTGGGCGGCGGGGACCATGCCGGCCGCCACCGCCGCCGCCGACCCGCCGCTGGATCCACCCGGGCTGCGGGTCCGGTCCCAGGGGTTGAGGGTGGCGCCGTAGGCCTCGGGTTCGGTGGTCGGCTGGATGCCGAGCTCGGGGGTGTTGGTCCGTCCCACCACCACCAGCCCGGCGGCTTTGAACTTGGCCGCCAGGAAGCTGTCGGACTGCGCCCGCCAGCCCAGCTCCTTGAGGAACCGCATGCCCTCGTGCAACGGGTCGCCGGCGGAGTGGCAGATGAGGTCCTTCAGCAGGAAGGGCACACCCCGGAACGGGCCGTCGGGCAGCGGGCCTGCCGCTTCCTCGCGGGCCCGCTCGAAACGGGCATGGATGACGGCGTTGAGGGCCGGGTTCTGGGCCTCGATGCGGGCGATGGCGGCGTCGACCAGCTCCAGCGGGCTGGCCTGGCCGGACCGGACCCGCGCCGCCGCGCCGGTGGCGTCGAGGGCGCCGAGGGCGTCATCTCCAGCGGGCGGACGGATCATGAGCGCCACGCTAGGCGCCGGGAGGCGGGGCCGGGGTCCCCGCCCGCACGACCCGCACCATGGAATCGCCCGCCTCTGCAACACACCTCCGGCGGCGGATGACCCGCCAGGCGAGGAGCCATGAGCCCAGGACGCTAGCGTGCGCCTCTTGGCGCCCGTCCCCGCCCGGCGGACCGGGCCCGGGCGCCCGGGGAGGGCGACGGCATGGCCAACTATGTGATCCTCATCAACTGGACGGCGCAGGGCATCGCCAACGGCAGGGACAGCCTGGATCGGGCGGCCAAGGCCGCCGCCGTCCTGAAGAAGCTGGGCGGGAGGATGAAGAGCAACGTGTGGACCATCGGCCCCTACGACGCCGTGAGCATCGTGGAGGCCCCCGACGACGAGACCATCACCGCCTTCTGTCTGGCCGTGGGCGCCGAAGGCAACGTGCGCACCACCACCATGCGGGCCTTCGACAGGGCCGAGATGGCCAACATCTTCTCGAAGATCTGAAAGCAACGGCCGGGAACCGGGACGGGGGGCGCGCCGTCCAACGGGACAACTGACGAGGAGGTGTCCCGTGCTGGCCCGTGTCGTTCAAACCCTGCGCTCCCGCCCCGGCCGAACCGCCGCTCTGGGCCTGGTGCTGTTGCTGTCCCTCGGAGCGGTCGTCGCCGTCTTCTCCGGCGCCGATGGCCCGGCTGCCAACGACGAGGCCGAGGCCGGGAGCCCACTGTCGGCGACCAACGGCGCCGCATCTGATGGCTCCGCGGTGGCCGCCCTGCAGGAAGAGAAGAGCTTGGCCGGCGGCGGGACCATGAGCCGCTCGTCCGGGGCCGGCATGAACTACGACCAGGCGGCGCCGGCCGCCGCCCCGGCGCCGGGTATGCCGGTGACCGGGTCGGGCTCGCCGGTCGTCGGCGCCGGCGCCCTGGGCGGCGCCCCCGTTCCCGAGGCGGTGGCGTCCGGGACCTCCCGGGTCATCAAGACCGCCGTGCTCTCGGTGGGCGTGGACAAGGGCGGGCTGTCCGAGGCCTACCAGGCCGCCCAGGACGCGGCGGCCCGGGCCGGAGGCTGGGTGCAGTCGTCGGAGCGGGCCACCGACCAGGCCACGCTCGTGCTCAAGATCCCCTCCGACCGCTTCGACGCCGCCCTCGGTGTGCTGCGCCAGCTGGGCGAGGTGCGCTCCGACTCGGTCGCGGGTGAGGACGTGAGCGCCGAGTACGTCGACCTCGAGGCCCGCCTCAAGCACTGGCGGGCCCAGGAGGCGGTGTTCCTCGAGCTCATGGCCAAGGCCAAGACCATTTCCGAGACCATCTCCATCCAGCAGCAGCTGTCCGTCATCCAGGAGCAGATCGAGCAGCACGAGGGCCGCCGCCGCTACCTCGACGGTCAGACGGCCTACTCCACCGTGCGCCTCTCCATCCTGGAGAGCGGGGCCGTGGCCAAGGATCCCGGCGACGGCGCCCGGACCACGCTGGGCCGGGCCTGGGAGCGGGCCGTCGGCGCCGCCCTGGCCGTGGTGGGCGGTTCCCTGGTGGTGCTCGGGGTGATCGTGCCCCTGGCCGTGATCCTGGGCCTGCCGGCGTTGGTCTTCGCCCTGGCCCGGCGCCGCACCGGGCGGGCGCCGGCACCGGCGCCTCAGGGGTAGTAACTGCCCCGCTGGAGGCCGTAGAAGATCGTGAGCATCACCGTGGTGGCGGCGAAGCTGGCGGCCAGCACCGTGAAGGCCGACCGCCGGGCCCACTTGGCCAGGGCCACCACCAGGGGGAAGGCCACGAACACGAAGCGGGGACGGGCGTTGATGTGGGAGGTGAGCACCAGCGCCAGGCTGGCGATGGCGTAGGCGTTGAGGATCCCGGGCAGGCGGGCCTTCATCAGCAGGACGGCGCAGCCGGCCACCAGGAGCAGGCTGAGCCCGATGACGAGCCGGTTGGGGTGGTCGAGGGGGCCACGCAAGAAGGCCCAGGCGACGCTCAGGTTGCGCTGGCCGAAGTCGACCTGCTCGCCCCAGCCGTCGGATTGGACCCGGAAGTAGATCCCGGGTTCACCGGTGTGCCACCACAGGAAGGCGAGGAAGGCGGCCGCCCCCACCGGGGCCAGGACGGGGGCCACCACGGACCTCCACTCCCGCCGCTGCCACACGGCCGCCCCGGCGGCCCAGGCGCAGGCCACCACGAAGGCGGCCGCGTTGGGCCGGGTGGCGCCGGCCAGGGCGGCCAGGACCCCGGCTGCCACCCAGCGGCGCTGGAGGAGTGCCAGCAGGCAGGCGGCGCCGAGGGCGAGCATGAGCGCCTCGGCGTAGACCAGGGACAGGACGAAGGCGCCAGGCGAGAAGCAGAACAGCACCGCCGCCCGGTTGGCGGTGTCCCGATCCGCGATCCAGGCGGTCAGCTGCCAGACGGCCACCGTGGCCAGCGCCCCGCACACCAGGGTCACCACCACCCCGGCGGTGGAGGACCCGCCGGGGAGGAACGGGTCCACCAGGCGGATCAGCATCGGATAGAGGGGGAAGAAGGCGATCTCGCTCTGGACCCGGTGGCCGGTCCCGGCCGACCACTCCCCCTGAGGGACGGTGACCGGGTAGCCGTGGTCGGCGATCTTCTCGTACCAGCGCCCGTCCCAGGTGGTGAGCACCTGGTCGGCCGGCTTGCCGGCGGCGAAGGCGGCCAGGGCGACGGCCAGCCCGGTGACCACCCGGGAAGCGGCGTAGGCGACCAGGGGAACGGCCAGGGGACGGACGCGTTCGGCCGCTCGCGCCAGCGGCGCGCGTGGAGACCACGGAGCCTCAAGAGTCGCGTCCGCCACTGTCCGCCCGGCTACCCAACCTCGACGATCTGGAAACAACTGGGCGGTCAGAGTACCGCCGGGGTGTGGTCCTAGGCTGCGCAGGAGTGTTGCCGGTTGATGAAACACCATGGCCGGGGACGGGCCAGAGCGTGGCGCTCCTCTTCGCTGACACCGCCCTGGAGCAGGACGTGCTGGTCCGCTACCTGGACGGGCTCGACGGGCAGGTGGAGGCGGTGGCGGCCGGCGAGCCCGACCTCGGGGCCCTCCTCACCGAGCGCAGCGGCGACCCCGATGTGGTCCCCCTCCGGGTGGCGTGGGTCGAGCGGCTGGGCGGCGTCCTCAAGCGGGCCGGCCCGCTGGCCGGGCGCCTCCAGGACCGGTTGTTGCGCCACCGTCCGGATGGCGCCCGTGTGGTGGTGGGCGAGCCGGCGCGGGTGGGGGAGCTCCGCCGGCGTTTTGAGGCGGCCACCGGCGGGGGAGATGCGGCTGCCTTCGGGGCCTTCGTGGCCCGCCAGGGGGCGCTGGCCCTGGAGCGGGCCCAGCGCCGGCTCACCGGCCGGCCCAAGGTGCCCCGCCTGGTGGTGGAGGAGATCGAGGCCAGCTCCCGCTTCAAGGAGGGGATCGCGGCGCTGGCCGCCGAGACCGGCCGGCCGGCGACGGAGGTGGCGGCCGAGGCGGCCGCCGCCCTGGCCGAGATGGCGGCCAGTCAGAGCCCGGCGGCCCTCACCGCCTGGCGCCAGCTGGAGCGGGTGGCGGGCCGGGCCTACCGCATCGACGTGGACACCTCGGGGCTGGACGAGCTGCGCCGCCTGGGACGCCAGGGCACCCTGGTGTTCCTTCCCAGCCACCGCTCCTACATGGATCCGCTGCTGCTGCGCAGCGTGCTCGACGACCACGGCTTTCCCCCCAACCACGTCCTGGGCGGCATCAACGTCGCCTTCTGGCCGGTGGGACCGATCGGCAAGCGGGCCGGGCTGGTGTTCATCCGCCGGCGGGTGCGGGACGACCCTGTCTACCGCTTCGTGCTCCGGGAGTACGTGAGCTGGCTCGTGCGCAAGCGCTTCAACCTGGAGTGGTACATCGAGGGCGGGCGGACCCGCACCGGCAAGCTGCGCCCGCCCCGGCTCGGCCTGCTGGCCTACCTGGTGGAGGCGTTCCGCGGCGCCCGGACGCAAGGCTCGGGAGAAGCGCCCGCCCAGGTTCATCTGGTGCCGGTGGCCATCGTGTACGACCAGCTCTATGAAGTGCGCACCATGGCGGCCGAGGAGCACGGCGCCGAGAAGCGGCCCGAGAGCCTGGGGTGGGCCCTGGGCTACGCCCGGGCCCAGGGGCGGGGACTGGGCGCCGTCCACCTCCGCTTCGGAGAGCCGCTGGACCTGGCCGAAGGCCTCGAGGCCTCGGGGAACTCGGTCGAGAAGCTCGCCTTCGAGGTGTGCCATCGCATCAACCGGGCCACGCCCCTCACCGCCAACGCCCTGGTCAGCCTGGCCCTCCTCGGCGTCGAGGACCGGGCTCTGACGGTGGAGGAGACGGCGGCGCTGCTTCTCCCCCTGCTCGACTACCTGCAGCGCCGGGGTCTCGAGGTCGCCGGTGGGATCGACCTGAGGACCGTCGACGGGGTGCGGGCCACCCTCGACGTCCTCACCGGCCATGGCGTGCTGCACCAGGAGAGCGTCGGTCCCGAACCCGTGTGGTCAGTGGCCCGGCACCTCGAGGCCGCCTTCTACCGCAACGCCGGCATCCACTTCTTCGTCAACCGGGCCATCGTCGAGATGGTCGCTCTGCGGGCGGTGGAGGAACGACCGGCCGAGCCCCTGGAGAGTGCCTGGGCGGAGGCGTTGCACCTGAGGGACCTGCTGAAGTTCGAGTTCTTCTTCGCCCGCAAGCGCGACTTCGCCGCCGAGCTGGCGGGCGAGCTGTCGCTGTTCGATATCGACGTCTCGGGGGCGTCTTTGGGTTGGACGGCGGGCGGCGGGGAGCCGGAGCAGGTCTGGGCCCAGCTCACCGGCTCGGGTCTCTTCCTGGCCCACCGGGTGCTGCGCTCGTTCCTGGAGGCCTACCTGGTGGTGGCCGAGCGACTTGTGGAGTCGGGCGCGGTGGCCGCCGGCGATGAGGAGGCGTTCGTGTCGGCGAGCGTGGGAGTGTCCCGGCAGTGGCACCTGCAGCGGCGCCTGGCCAGTCCCGAGTCGGCGTCCAAGGAGCTGTTGCGCACCGGCTGGCAGCTGGCGGGCAACCGCGGCCTGCTCGGCGATCCCGCCGGCGACCCCGGCCTTGCGGACCGGCGGGCGGCCTTCGCCGCCGAGGTGGCCGAGGCCCTGGCCCGGGTGGAGCGGGTCCGGCAGGCGGCCGTGGCCATCGAGCCCGTGGCGGGCGCGGCGGGGTCGCGGTCATGAGCCCGGGCGCCGTGGAGCTCACCGCCGAGATCGAGGCGGCACCGTCGGGGCCCAAGGTGGGCGCCTTCTTCGACTTCGACGGGACCCTCATCTCCGGCTACTCGGCCCGGGCCTTCGTCGAGGAGCGGTTGCGGCGCCGCCAGGTGCCGCCCCTGGAGCTGCTCCGGGGGATGGGCGCGGCCCTGGACATGGCCCTGCGGGGTGGTGACGTCACCGGCCTCATGCGGATCACCGCCCGCTCCTCGAAGGGCGTGCCCGAAGAGGAGCTCATCGCACTGGGCCAGCGCCTGTGGCGGGGCCGGATCGCGGGGATGGCCTACCCGGAGGCGAGAGCCCTGGTGCAGGCCCACCAGCGGCGGGGCCACACCGTCGTCCTGGCCTCGTCGGCCACGCCCTACCAGGTGGGGCCCTTCGCCGCCGACCTCGGCATCGACCATGTGCTGTGCACCCGCTTCGGCGTGGCCGACGGGCGCATGACCGGCGAGCTCGACGGGCCCGTGCTCTGGGGGGAGGGCAAGGCGGCGGCGGTGCGCTCCTTCGCCGCCGCCCACGGCGTCGACCTGGCCGAGAGCTTCGGCTACGCCAACGGCGACGAGGACATCCCCTTCCTGGAGACGGTGGGCCACCCCCGGCCCCTCAACCCCGGACCCCGGCTAGCCCGGGCGGCCGAGCAGCGGGGCTGGCCGGTGCGGCGCTTCCCCCGGCGCGACGGCCTCGACCTGGTCTCGCTGGCCCGGACCGGAGCGGCGGTGGCCGGGTTGACCGCCTCGGCCGCTGCCGCCCTGGCCGTGGGCCTGGTGAACCGCAGCCGGCGGGACGCGGCCAACCTGGCCGCCTCGGCCGGCACCGACCTCACCCTGGCGCTGGCCGGGGTGAAGCTGGACGTGACCGGCGAGGAGCATCTGTGGTCGCACCGGCCCGCCATCTTCGTGTTCAACCACCAGAGCTCCCTGGACGTGCTCATCATGGGCAACCTGCTGCGCCGCGACGTGACCGGGGTGGCCAAGGCGGAGGCGGCCAGCGACCCCCGCTTCGCCGTGTTCGGCGCCCTGGCCGGGGTGGCCTACGTCGACCGCACCGACACCGTTCAGGCCGTCTCCGCCCTCAACCAGGTCCTGGACCGCCTCTCCGAGGGCGTCTCCATCGCCATCGCTCCGGAAGGGACCCGATCGGCCACCGCCACCCTGGGTCCCTTCAAGAAGGGCGCCTTCCACATGGCCATGCAGGCCGGCGTGCCCGTCGTGCCCATCGTCATCCGCAACGCCGGCGAGCTCATGTGGCGGGGCTCGGTGCTGGTCCGTCCCGGCACCATCGACGTGGCCGTCCTCCCCCCGATCGATACCTCCGGCTGGCGCCGGGCGGATCTGGACGACCACGTGGAGGAGTTCCGCCGACAATTCCTCGCCACCCTCGACGACTGGCCCCGCTAGGTCAGGGACCGGTGATGGGGCGGGGCTCCCACGTGGCGCCCCCGTCGGTGGTGGCGTAGACGTAGGCCCCCTGCTGGCCGGCCACCCAGCCGTCCCGGGTGCCGGCAAAGGAGATGGTGGTCAGGGAGCGGCCCGGGGTGAGCGTCGCCGTCCAGGTGGCGCCGCCATCGGTGGTGGAGAGGACCGTTCCCCCGGCCGCCGGGTTGGCGACCGCCCAGCCGTGGCCGGCGTCGGCGAACCACAGGGCGGAGACGGGCGTCTGGGGGGCGCGCCACTGGGTCGCCCAGGTGGCGCCGCCGTCGGCGGTGGCCAGGATGCCGCCCACCGACTCGCCGCCGACCGGGCCCAGCTCGGCCGTGATCCAACCGTGGGCGGCGTCGACGAAGACGACGTCGTGGACCTCCCTGACGTCGGCGGGCAGGGCCCGGGGCTGCCAGGTGTCCCCGCCATCCGAGGTGGCCAGCAGCACCGGAGTGTTGGCGCGGGTCTGTCCCGCCGCCCACCCGTGGGCGGGGTCGGAGAAGTGCAGCCGGTTCAGCCCGCCGGCCACGTCGGGGTCGAACTCCTGGCCCAGCGTCCAGGTCGCGCCTCCGTCGCCGCTGCGCAGGAGCACGGCGCCGCTCCCGTACTGCGGGCCGTAGGTGCGCTGGTCGTCCTGCGGGTGCTGGCCGACGGCCCACCCGTGGTCGTCGTCAGGGAAGACGATGTCCTTGAGGGACGTCTCTCCGGGCGGCAGGTCCACCGGCCGCCAGTTCCGGCCGCCGTCGGTGCTGCGCAGGATGAAGCCCCGAGTTCCCTCCCGGGGCATCCCCACGGCCCAGGCCCGCGGTGCCCGGATGGCCAGGGCGAGGATGGAGCCGCTCGTCTCCTCGGGGAGACAGGCCGCCGTCCAGGTCCGGCCGCCGTCAGCGGTGCTGCGGATGGTCGCCGTACCGGCGACGAGCCCCTGGGATGGCCCAGCCCGAAGGATGTCGAACACATAGGGGCCGAACGGTCCGCCGGTAGGGGCGCAGGCCGGCCCGGTGGTGGTGGTGGCGGCGGGCGCCGACGTGCTCGTCACCGGTCGCGGGCTGGTCGTGGCCGTGGTCGTGACCCGCTCCGAGGTCGTGATCGTGGTCGACGAGGGGGAGGGCGCACTGGTGGCCGGCCCGCTTCCGTCCCGCTCGGCGGTGGAGACTTCGACCGGACGCCCGGAGTCGCAGCCGGCCAGCGCGGCGCAGGTCAGCCCGGCGCTGGCCGCAAGGGCGCGGAACCGCATGGCCTTCACAAGATCGAGGATACGGGTGGGCCCGGATCCCTCCCGCCGGAGGGCAATCGATTGCCCCGGTTTGGTCGACCCTCAGCCGGCGGCGGATTCGGTGGTGGGCCGGGTGCGCATCAGGCCCCGGAAGGAGTCCTCCGGGCTCCGGCCCTCGTGGACGATGCTGTACACCTCCCGGGCGATGGGCATCTCCACGCCATGCCGGGCGGCCAGCTCCATCACCACCCGGGAGGCCTTCACGCCTTCCGCCACCATGTTCATGTCCTGGATGATCTGCTCGATGGTGCGGCCCTTGGCCAGCTCGACCCCCACGTGGCGGTTGCGGGACAGTGGGCTGTTGCAGGTGGCCAAAAGGTCGCCCAGGCCCGACAGCCCGGCGAAGGTCTCGGGCCGCCCACCCATGGCCACGCCCAGACGGGTCAGCTCGGCCAGCGAGCGGGCCATGATCAGCGCCCGGGTGTTCTCGCCCACCCCAAAGCCGGCGGCCATGCCGGCGGCGATGGCGAACACGTTCTTGAGCGGCCCGGCGATCTCCGCCCCGATGACGTCGGTGGAGGTGTAGACCCGGAACAGGGTGGTGCGGAACACGTCCTGGAGAGCGGTGGCCACGTGGACGTCGGGCATGGCGATCACCGCCGCCGCCGCCAGGCCGTCCAGTATCTCCTTGGCCAGGTTGGGGCCGGCCAGGATGCCGGCGGGATGGCCGGGCATCACCTCGTCGATGATCTCGGTCATCCGGTAGTTGGTGCCCTGCTCCAGGCCCTTGGTGAGGCTGACCACGGGGATCCAGGGCCGGACGTGGGGCTCGGCCGCCTCCAGCACGCCCCGGAAGCCGTGGGAGGGGACGGCCATGACCAGCACGTCGGCGGCGGCCGCGGCCTCCTCGAGCGAGGCCGTGGCCCGCAGCCGCTCGTGCAGCGGGCGGTCGCCGAGGTAGGCGGAGTTGGTGTGCTTGACGTCGATCTCCTCCGCCACCTCGGGACGGCGGGCCCACACCAGGGTGGCGGTGTTGCGGGTGCACAGGGAGGCGACCGTGGTGCCCCACGACCCGGCGCCGATGACCGCGACCTGTGTCTCCCTGGCGATGCCGAGAAACTACCGCTCCCGCCGGGGCGTGGTCGGTAGCCCACGCCCGGCCGGGAGCGAGGGGAGGAGGACTAGGCCGGCAGGGCCCCGATCTGGGTCAGGATCCCGAGCACGTCGAGGTGGCTGCGGAGGTTCTGCACCTGGCCGCCCTCGATCTGGTACCAGAGGGTGCAGGGGATGGAGATCGGCTTGCCGGTGGCCGGGATCTCCCCGCCGGGGGTGACCAGCGGACCGTCGTGGGTGCCCGTCCAGGTGACTTCGACGGCCACCGTGTTGCCACTGGACAGCAGGGTCGCGATCTCGCCGGTGACGTCAGGAAAGGCCTGCCGCCACCCCTGGCACATCGCGATGTAGTCGTCCACTCCCTGGAGGCGGCGTGCGGTGCCCGCTTCCTCGTAGACGATGTCGGAGGAGGCGGTGGCGCGCAGCCGATCCCAGTCGGCGTTGTTGAAGGCGTCGATGAGGTCACGGGCGATGTCGGGGGCGTCGGCCATGGGGTCCTCCCTGGTTGACGGAACGGCTGACTGCCCGGGGGACGCTACGGGCGCGGCGGTGCCGTCGCCTCCGTAGCGGTACGGATTTCTCGCGGTCAGCCCAGGCGGTGGAGGGCCAGGACGGCGACGTCGTCGTCCTGGAGGCGGTCGGCCAGCAGGGTGGCGATGGTCCGGTTGCACAGCTCGTCGGCGTCGACGATCGGGGCCGCCAGGACCCCGGCCAGCTCGTCCAGCCCCTCGTCCAGGCTACGGCGCCGATCCTCCACCAGCCCGTCGGTGTAGAGCACGAGCACGGCGCCCGGTTCGAGGGCCACGAAGTCCTCTTCGACCGGGCCGGGCACGGCCACGCCGATGGGTGCCCCGCCCATGCCGCCCACGAAGCGGACGGACCCGTCCGGCTCCCGCAGGATCGGGGGTGGATGGCCGGCGTTGGCCACCCGGCACATGCCCGTGGCCGTGTCGACCAGCACCAGGCAGGCGGTGGCGAACCGGAAGTCCGAGCCCTCGCCGGCGTCGACGAGACGGGAGAGCAGCTGGAGGCAGGTGGCCGGATCCAGTCCTTCGAGGGCGTAGGCCCTCAAGCCGGTGCGGACCTGGCCCATGAGGGCGGCGGCTTCGATCCCATGCCCGGCGGCGTCGCCCACCACGACGGCCAGGGCGCCGTCGTCCCCGATCTGGAAGGCGTCGTACCAGTCACCCCCCACCTCGGCCGTGCTGCCGGCCGGGTGGTAGCTGGCGGCCAGATCCCACCCGTCCACGCCGGGCAGCTCGCCGGGCAGCAGGCTGCGCTGAAGGGTGAGGGCCGTGCGGCGCTCCAGCTCCAGAGCGTGGGCGGCGGCGAAGGCCACCGCTCCCTGTTCGGCCAGCAGGGCGGCGGCCACCTCGTCGCTCTCGGAACGGAGGCCCTCGGGGTCGGCGGTATAGAGGTTGAGACTTCCGAAGGCCACCTCGCCGATCAGCATCGGCAGCGACAGGGCCGACACCAGTCCATGACGGATGGCCGCCTCCCGGATCAGGGGCCAGCGGGGGTCATGCAGCGTGGCGAAGCCCGGCTTGCGGTTGCGCACCGCCCGCAGGCACGGCCCGGCACCGGTGCCGTACTGGGCCTGGTCCACGTCCCAGGCGGCGTCCGAGGTGAAGGCGGCGGTGGTGGCCCGGTTCCGGTCCACCATCGTGACGCTGGCACTGGTGCAGCCTTCCAGGACGGCGCAGGCCGTCTCCACCAGGCGCTGGAGGATCGTCTCCCGGCTCTCCAGGGCGACCACGGCGTGCGTGAGCTCGGCCAGCTCCGGGTCCGGTTCCTCCCCCGCCCCCGTCCCCCACCCACTGGTTCGCTCTGCCATCGTCAGGGACAGCTTCCCACGCTTCCATCGTCAGGGACAGCTTCCGACGCTTCACAGGCGGCAACCGGATTCCCAGAATCTGGATGACCCGCTCCGCGGCCCGAAGTCGCCTACCGTGAAGGGCGTGGGGACGGGGGGGCGAGGGACAGGCGTGCTGGTGGCGGCTCTGCTGGCCGTTACGGGCACGAGTTGTGCGGGGATCCGGGAGGCGCCGGCGGCCGTCGTCGGGGTCCCCGAGGGCACCAGCACCTCCACCGCCGGTCCCCGGATCCTGACCCCGTCGACGGTGACCCGGTCGACCCTTCCCCGGCCCCCGGCCGACCTGTTCGTGGAGGGCGCCGCCGACGGGCGCTTCCAGGCCGAGCCCCGGCGGGGCAGCGGGATGACGGCGGCCGACGGGACCCCGGCGCCGGCGGCGATCCCCTTCACCACCAATGAGCCCGTGCCCGACGGCCTGGTCTTCATCCTGGTGGCCGGCTCCGACGCCCGCCCCCGGGAGGACCTGCTCCGCACCCGGGCCGACTCCATCCATCTGCTGGCCGTGAACCCGGCGACCGGCGAGGGCACGCTGCTCGGGCTGCCCCGCGACTCGTGGGTGGAGATCCCCGGTCGCGGCCGGGACAAGATCAACAACGCGCTGGCCCTGGGTGGACCCAACCTGCTGGCCGCCACCGTCCGGCGCCTCACCGGCCTGCCCGTCGACTACTACGTGATCACCGGCTTCACCGGGCTGACCAGGATGGTGGACGACCTGGGCGGGGTCGACGTGCTGGTGGATCGGCGGATGAACGACCGGGCGTCGGGAGCCCGGTTCGAGCGGGGTTGGCACCGGATGAGCGGGGCCGAGGCGCTGGCCTTCTCCCGCAACCGCAACGACGTGGCCAACGGCGACTTCTCCCGCTCCGAGAACCAGGGCCGGGTCATCCTGTCGGCCCTGACCAAGATGCGCCACGAGGTGGCCGACGACGTCGGGGTGGCCCGCTGGATCGGTGTCCTCCTCAACTACGTCCGCCTGGACATCCCCCGGGGCCGGCTGCCCAACCTGGGTGCCCTGGCCCGCCGCCTCGACCCGAACCACCTCACCAACGTGGTCGCCCCCGGCCGGGTGGGCTGGGCCAAGGGCCAGTCGGTCGTGTACCTGACCACCGCCGCCGCCCGCCTGTTCGAGGATCTGCGGCCCGACGCCGTGATCGGAGGGGCGACCACGGCGGCCGTGGTGGAGGCGGAGGCGGCGACCACCACCACCGGCGGCGGCGGTTCGACCACGACGACCACGAGCACGACGACCACCACCAGCGGCGGCAGCACTGAGCCCACCACCACGTCGACCAGGTCGGAGGGGAGCACGACGACGACCACGGCGCCGGGCGAGGAGTCGACCACGTCGACCAGCCGCCCTGGCGGGTTCTTCGACGAGCCGCAGAACCCGGGCGTCCCGCCGGCGGGCGAGCCGGGCGGTCCCGGGGGCTGAGGGCCGCGTCGGTCAGGCCAGCCAGGAGGCCAGGCGGGAGAACACGCCGGTGATGAGCAGGATGCCGATGGCGAGGACCAGGGCGCCGCTCACCCGTTCGGCCACCGGCAGCCACGAGTGGCGCAGCCGTCCCGACCAGATCAGGAAGCGGTCGAGGGCCAGGGCGGCGGCCAGGAAGGGCACGGCCAGCCCGGCCGAGTAGGCCGCCAGCAGCACGGCGGCGTGGAGGGTGGAGCCGCCGGAGGCGGCCATGGTGAGGATGCCGGCCAGCACCGGCCCCACGCACGGGCTCCAGCCGGCGGCGAAGGCCACTCCCACCAGGAAGGCGCCGGCGTAGCCGGCCCGGCCGCCCGCCATGTCCAGGAAACGGACCTCCCGGTCGGCGGCCCGGATGCGCAGCACGCCGACGAGATGCAGCCCGAGGATGACCAGCACCACACCCCCGGCCCGGGTGAGCCATTCCCGGTTGTCGGCCAGGGCGGCGCCGGCCCGGTTGACGAGGATGCCGAGGGCCATGAACACCGACGAGAACCCGGCCACGAACGCCAGCCCGGCCCGCAGCGCGGCGCCGCGGTCGGAGATGGCGGCCGGCTCGGGATCGGCCGCCACCCCACCGGCCGGGACGGGTTGCCGGCGCCGCTCCCGACCGAGGCTGACGCCCGCCACGACCGAGGCGTAGCTCGGCACCAGGGGCAGGACGCAGGGAGACAGGACGCTGATCAGCCCGGCGCCGAAGGCGAGGAGCAGCCCGGCGGTGGCCACCGTGCCGGCGGCGCCGGCGGTGTTCGAACCGCCGTTGAGGGCGGACTGGATGGAGCTCAGGTTGGCGGCGGCGTTGGGGTCCATCTGACCCCGCCAGTGGCGGACGATGCGCCCCTCCCGGTCGACCAGAAAGGTCTCCGGCGGGCCCAGGACCCGGAACTCGTCGGCGAAGCGGTTGGCCGGGTCCCGCCAGATGTCGAACGTCACCCCGATCGCATCGATGAAGCGCGACACTTTGGCGTCGCCCCGGCCCTCGTCGGTGTTCACGCCCACCACCCGCAGGCCATCGGCGTGGTAGCGCTCGTGGAGGGCCTGGAAGTCCGGCATCTCCTCCTTGCAGGGCTTGCACCACGTGGCCCAGGTGTTGAGCAGGACGACCTTGCCTTCCAGGTCGGCGAGGCGCACCTGGTCGTCCGTGCCGAGCAGGCGGGCCTGGTAGTCGGGGGTGGGGCGCTCGGCGGCCCAGGCGGGGCCGGCGGCGCCCACGCCGGCAGCCAGGGCGAGGAGGACGGCGGCGCCGCCCCGCCGGAGCCTCACGTTCCCGGCCGCGCCACCAGCAGGCCGAGGGCGCCGGCGGCGTCGTGCGCGCCCTGCGTGCCCCAGGTCACCACGGCGTAGCCGTCGCCGGCGGCGATGTCGGGGGCGGTCCCGGCCCAGGTCCTGGAGAAGGCGGCGCGCCCCTCGGGGTCCAGGCGCACCAGGCGGATCTGGTCCTGGTCTTCCCGGCGGTCCTCGAAGGCGACCCAGGCGTGGTCGTCGCCGTCGATGGCCAGCTTCACGTCGCCGTAGGGCACCCAGTCGCCGGCGAGGAGGGTGGCCGGCTTCGTGAAGGTCTTCCCGTCGTCATCGGAGGTGGCGTAGAAGACCCCGGGGTGGGCCTCGGTGCCGGTGTACCAGGCGGCGTGCATCCGGCCGGCGGAGTCCACGGCCAGGCCGGCGGTCACGTCGGGGCAGGCGCTGATCTTGAACTTGTCGTCGGAGATCTTGGTTGCCTCCGACCAGGTGGCCCCGTCGTCGGCCGAGACGGACAGGATGGGGTCCCGCACGGCGTCGTAGGAGTCCTTCAGCTCCAGGAAGGCGGAGCGGGTGGTGGCGAAGAGGGGCCCGTCCCGGCCCTGGGCCATCCTCGTTCCGCAACAGGCGCACATGGGCTTGGCCACGAGGACGCCCCCAGGTCCGCCCGCCGTCACCGGAGCGCACCATGCGCAGGTGGACGGCGGGCGGGACGGCGTCATGGTCGTTATCGTGCGCTGCACTTTGGGGGTCGTGGGGACCGGCGATCTTGGCCGCCAGCTCCTCCCGGTCGTCGATGAATGAGATGAACAGGTCGCCGTCGGGAGCCACGAACAGGGAGGCCATCGACATGGTCGTCGTCACCTCCTCGACGTCGGGACCGGCGATCGCCACCGGAGGCGAGAAGGTGGCTCCGCCGTCCTCGGATCGGACTAGGCGGAGGTAGGGACGGGCTCGTCGGGCGTGGGCCCGGGGACCTCCCGGGCCCAGGCGAGGTAGATCGCCCCGGAGCTGGGGTCGAACGCCACGGTGGGATTGCGGGCGCCGGCCGGCGCCACCACGTTCGGCTCGGCCAGGGAGAGGGCGGCCAGCTTGGCCGGGGTGGTCACCCGGCCGGCGGCGGTCTGCGCCGGCTGTGGCTCCGACGCCTGTTCGCCGCCGTTTCCGCAGGCGGCGGCCAGCACGGCGACAGCAGCCAGCACCAGCAATGCCCTTCCCCGCATTGCGTCTCCCCTTCGGCTCGCGCCAATTCGTCACGCCCCGTTGATGGAACAAGTCGCAATGAAGGGGGCGAAAGTTCCCGGGCGGCGCTTGTGCGCTCGCCGTCGGATTTGGTGACGAATTCTCTCGGACGCTGAGAAAATCCGTCACCAGAATCAGGCGCCGGCTGATTCGCCGGCGATTTCGGCGATCGCCTCGGCGAGCACGAAGACGATCCGGTCGATCTCCTCGGCGGTGCTGGTCAACATGGGCATCAGAACCACCACGTCGCCCAGGGGGCGTAAGAGGACACCGCGGCGGACGGCACCGGCGCACACCTCCCGGCCCCAACGCAGGCCGTTGGCCGGCGGGACGAGCTCGACGCCCGCCATCAGCCCGAGGCGGCGAACCTCCTTGACGGCCGGCAGGGGGGCCACGTGGGCGGCGAGCAGCTCGCCGAGTTGGGCGCCGCGGGCGGCCACGTTGGCCAGCACGTCCCACTCCTCGAGGAGGGCCAGGTGGCGCAGCGCCACCGCTGCCGCCAGGGCGTTCCCGCCGTAGGAGTGTCCGTGGTACAGGGTCCGTGCCGACAGGTCGGGGCCGAGGAAGGCGTCGTAGACGGGCGCCGACGCCACCGTGGCCGACATGGGCAGGTAGCCCCCGGTGAGGCCCTTGCCGAGGCACAGGAGGTCGGGCCGGACCCCGGCCTGGGTGCAGGCGAACAGCGTGCCCGTCCGCCCGAAGCCGGTGGCGATCTCGTCGGCGATGAGCAGCACCCCGGCCGCCCGGGCCGCTTCGGCCAGGTGGGCCAGGTCGGCCGGCGAGTGCAGGAGCATCCCCGCCGCGCCCTGGACGAGGGGCTCGACCACCACGGCGGCCAGCCGTCCGGCCTCGGCCGCCACCATGCCGGCGGCGGCGGCCACGTCGGGGGCCCGGAGCACCGGGAAGCGCAGCGGGTCGAACAGGTCGGTGCCGAAGCCGCCGGCGCCGAGCGACAGGGATCCGACGGTGTCGCCGTGGTAGGCGCCGTCGACCGCCAGGTAGGTGGTGCGGCCCTCCACCCCCCGGTTGGCCCAGTACTGGAAGGCGATCTTGAGGGCCTGCTCGACCGCCGCCGCCCCGTCGGAGGCGAACAGGACGTGGGGCTCGGTGACGGGCACCACCCCGGCCAGGGCCTCGGCCAGCTCCACCACCACGGTGTTGCCGTTGCCCAGGAGGGTGGAGTGGGCCACCCGGCCGAGCTGGTCGGTAACGGCCCGGTCGAGCTCAGGGACCCGGTGCCCCAGCGTGGTGACCCACAGGGAGGAGATGGCGTCGAGGTAGCGGCGCCCCTCCACGTCGATCAGCTCCCGGCCCTCGGCCCGTTCGACGACGATCGGCTCGTTGTCGGCGTAGGTGGCCATCTGGGTGAAGCCGTGCCAGACGGCCGCCGCGTCCCGGGCCACCCAGGACGGCCCATCAGCCATTCGGCGCGGCTCCGTCCTCGGTGACCACCACCAGCACCTCGTCGCCGTCGACGGTCTGGCCCGCCTTGACCCGCACCTCGGCCACCGTGCCCGCCGCCGGGCTCGTCACCCGGTGCTCCATCTTCATGGCTTCCAGCACCACCAACAGGTCGTTGGCCTCCACGGCCTGGCCCGTCTCCACCACCACCCGGACGACCGTGCCCGGCATGGGTGCCACCAGCGAACCGGGCGCCCGCTGCTCGTCGGCCCGGGGGAACCGGGCCTCCTCCCGCAGCGCCGAGGCGCCGAGGGGGCTGTCGACGTAGGCCACCCCGCCGGTCAGGTGGACGGCGAAGCGCCGGGCCACCGAGTCGGTGCGGAGGACGACCTCGTCGGGAGTGGCAGCTTCCACGGTGGCGGCCAGCTCGGTGCCGTTGACTTCCAGCCGGGCGTCGCGGCCCAGGCGGTAGCCCACCTCCAGGCGGCCGGCCCGGCCCTCATAGGCGGTGGTGTGGAGCCGGGACGGGTTGTTCCGCCAGCCCGAGGGCAGGGTGGCCAGCACCCGGGCCCCGGCCCGGCGCTCGGCCTGGGCGGCCAGGGCGGCGGCGGCGGCGTGGAGGCGTTCCGCCTCTTCGCCGGCCAGGGGACGGCCGAGGTCGGCGGGGGAGTGGCGCTCCAGGAAGTGGGTGTCGGTCCCGCCGGCGGCGAACTCGGGGTGGCGCAGGATCCGCACCAGCAGGTCCCGGTTGGTGGTGACGCCGTGGATCTGGGCCCGGGCCAGGACGGCGGCCAGGCTCCGGGCCGCCTCCGCCAGGTGGGCGCCCAGGCGATGACCTTGGCCAGCATGGGGTCGTAGTTCGGGCTGACGACGCTGTCGTCCCCCACTCCGGACTCCACGCGGATGTCGCTGGAAGCGTCGATGCGGAAGCGGTGCAGCCGGCCGGGGGAGGGGAGGAAGTCCGCCTCCGGGTCCTCGGCGTAGAGGCGGGCCTCGATGGCGTGGCCGTTGAGTGGGGCGGTGCGCACTTCGGGCGGCAGCGGCTGTCCTTGCGCCACCAGCAGCTGGAGGCGCACGAGGTCGAGGCCGGTCACCATCTCCGTCACCGGATGCTCGACCTGGAGGCGGGCGTTGACCTCCAGGAAGAAGAACTCGCCGTCGCCGGGGTGTCCCCCGGTATCCCCGGGGGATCGGGGGTGTCCCCCGGTATCCCCGGGGGATCGGAGGTGTCCCCCGGTATCCCCGGGGGATCGGGGGTGTCCCCCGGTATCGAGGAGGAACTCCACCGTGCCGGCGCCCACGTAGCCGGCGGCCCGGCCGGCATCGACGGCCGCCGCACAGAGCCGGGCCCGCAGGTCGTCGTCGAGGGCGGGGGAGGGGGACTCCTCGATGATCTTCTGGTGCCGGCGCTGGATGGAGCACTCCCGCTCGAAGAGGGAGACGACCTCCCCGTGGTGGTCGCCGAAGATCTGGACCTCGACGTGACGGGGGGCGGTGACGTAGCGCTCCAGGAACACGGTGTCGTCGCCGAAGGCAGAGGCGGCCTCCCGCCGGGCGGCGGCCACCGCTTCGGCCAGCCCGGCCGGTTCGGTCACCACTCGCATCCCCTTGCCGCCGCCGCCCGCCGAGGCTTTGACCAGCACGGGGAAGCCGACCTGGCCGGCGGCGTCGAGGAGGGCGGCGTCATCGAAGAGGCGGCTCACGTCGGCGCCGGGGACGACGGGCACCCCGGCGGCGGTGATCAGCTCCCGGGCCGCCAGCTTGGAACCCATGGCCTCCATCACCGCCGGCGGGGGGCCGACGAAGGTGAGGCCGGCGGCGGCGCAGGCGAAGGCGAAGTCGGCGTTCTCGGCCAGGAAGCCGTAGCCGGGGTGGACGGCGTCGGCCCCGGTGGCCGAGGCGGCGCCGAGGATGGCGTCCATGCGCAGGTAGGACTCGCCCGGGGTGGCGCCGCCCAGGGCCACCGCCTCGTCGGCGGCGGCCACGAAGGGCTCGCCGGCATCGGGGTCGGAGTGGACGGCCACGGTGGCGATCCCCATGGCTCGGGCGGTGCGCATGACCCGCAGGGCGATCTCGCCCCGGTTGGCCACCAGCAGCTTGGTGATGGGAGTGGTCACTGCGCACCGCCGGGGGAGGTGGGGCAGGGGCCCCCACCGACGCTGCGATGAGCCGCCAGGCGAAGAGCCATGAGCATGGCAGTCATCGCCTCACATCCGGAAGACGCCGTAGCCCCGCTGGCCGGCGATCACGTTGGAGTGGCAGGCGGACAGCGTCTGGCCCAGGATCGTGCGGGTGTCCCGGGGGTCGACCACCCCGTCGTCGAAGACCTTCCCGCTCATGAAGAAGGCGGTGGACTCCCGCTCGATCTGGTCCTCCACCGCCTGGCGCCGAGCGGCGTCGGCCTCCTCGTCGAAGGGCTGCCCGGCGGCGGCGGCCGCCTGGCGGGCCACGATGGACAGCACCCCGGCCAGCTGCTGGGGACCCATGACCGCCGTCTTGGAGTTGGGCCACACGAACACGAAGCGAGGGTCATAGGAGCGACCGGACATGCCGTAGTTGCCCGCTCCATAGGAGGCACCGATGTGGACGGTGAGGTGGGGGACGCTCGAGTTGGAGACGGCGTTGATCATCTTGGAGCCGTCCTTGACCATCCCCCGCTGCTCGTAGCTCTTGCCCACCATGTAACCGGTGGTGTTCTGGAGGAACACGAGGGGCGTGTCGACCTGGTTGGCCAGCTGGATGAACTGGGCCGCTTTGTGGGACTCCTCGTTGAAGAGGACGCCCCGGGCGTTGGCCAGGATCCCGACCGGGAAGCCGTGGATCGACGCCCAGCCCGTCACCAGGGATGAGCCGTAGAGCGGCTTGAACTCCTCGAAGCGGCTGCCGTCCGCCACCCGGGCGATGACCTCCTTGGGGTCGAAGGGGACCTTGAGGTCGTCAGAGGCGATGCCCAGCAGCTCGTCGGGGTCGTAGAGCGGCTCGTCGGCGGGCATGGTCGGGCCCGGGCCGAGCTTGTGCCAGTTGAGGTGCTCCATGATCTCCCGCCCGATGGCCAGGGCCTCCAGCTCGTCGGCGGCCAGGTGGTCGGAGACCCCCGAGATGCGGGAGTGCATCTCGGCGCCGCCCAGCTCCTCGTCGTCGGCGTCCTCCCCGGTGGCCATCTTCACCAGCGGCGGCCCGCCCAGAAACACCTTGGCCCGCTCCTTGACCATCACCGAGTAGTCGCACGTGCCGGGCAGGTAGGCGCCGCCGGCGGTGCTGCTGCCGAAGACCAGGGACACGGTGGGGATCCCGAGCGCGGAGAGGACGGTCAGGTCGTGGAAGGTCCGCCCGGCGGGGAGGAACAGGTCGGCCTGGGTGGGCAGGTCGGCGCCGCCCGACTCGACCAGGATCACCATGGGCAGCCGGTTGATGCGGGCGATCTCCAGGGCCCGGTCGATCTTCTTCCACGAGTAGGGGTTCATGGTCCCGCCCCGCACCGTCAGGTCGTGGCCCATGAGGACGCACTCGATGCCGGAGATGACCCCGATGCCCGTCACCAGGCTGGCGCCGACGGTGAAGTCGGTGCCCCAGGCCGCCAGAGACGAGAGCTCGAGGAAGGGCGAGTCCTGGTCGACGAGCAGCTCGATGCGTTCCCGGATCAGCATCTTGCCCCGGGCGCGGTGGCGGGCCACCGACCGCTCCCCCCCGCCCGCCCGCGCCAGGCTGAGCTGCTCGTTCAGGAGGTCGAGGCGGGCCAGCATGGCGGCCCGGTTGTGGCGGTAGTCCTCGGACCCGGTGTCGATCTTGGTGGTCAGGGTGCGCATGTGGGCTGCAATCGTATGGGGGCGGCGCCGGCGGCGGCCGGAACCGTGCCCAGGGAGGTGTCCGTCCGGCCGTGACCGGGGATGTTTAAGGGATGACACTGTCGCCCGATATCCGGCTGCGGGCGTGGGCGTGGGCCGATTCCGCCCGTGAACGAGAGGCGCGGACGGCACCCCGGGGGACGGCCCTTGTCGGTTACACCATCGGCGTCAAGGACGTCATCGACGTAGCCGGGATGCCGACCCGGTCCGGGTCACCGCTCACGTCCCGGGATCCGGCGCCGGCCGATGCACCCGTCGTCGCCCGGTTGCGGGCGGCGGGGGCGGCCATCGTGGGCAAGACCCAGTGCACGGAATGGGCGCTCAACGATCCTGCACCCACCCGCAACCCGTGGCGCCGGGACCGCACGCCCGGCGGCTCGAGCGCCGGCTCGGCGGTGGCGGTGGTCACCGGGATGTGCACGGCAACGGTGGACACCCAGACGGCGGGTGATGTGGTGCGGCCCGCGGCCTACAACGGGGTGGTCGGGCTGAAGCCGACGTTCGGCTGGGCCCCGCTGGCCGGCACCCAGCTCGTGGCCCCGTCCGTCGACACCATCGGGCTCATGGCCCGCGGGGTGGAGGAGGCGGCGGCGGTGGCGGCGGTGGTGGCTGACGAGGAGGCCCGCTTCCAGCTCCCGGAGACCCCGACCCCGCCGACCATCGGGGTGCTGCGTGACCCGTACTACGAGGGCGTTTCCGCCGAGGTGGGAGACAACCTCGCCGAGGTCGTCCGCTGCTGGAAGGAGGAGGGCGCCACCGTCCATGACACGTCGTCCCCCGCGGACCTGGCCCCCGTCCACGCTGCCCACCGGGTCATCGTGTTCGCCGAGTGTGCCGCCCTGCACCGCGACCGCTACCGCCGGGAATCGAACGGCTACGGGCGACGGGCCCGGGAGCTGGTTGAGCTCGGCCTGCGTACGCCGGCGCACGCCTACCTGCACGCCCAGGCCGTGCGCCGCCGGGCCACCGAAGGGCTGGCCACGCTGTTCCGGGACGTGGACGTCGTCGTCACGCCGGCCGCCCCGGGACCGGCGCCGGCCCGGGACACGACGGGCGACTCCCACTTCCAGATCCCCTGGACGCTGTGCGGGTTTCCCACCCTGGCGCTCCCCTGTGGCCACGTCGCAGGGCTGCCGGTCGCCGTCCAGCTCGTCGCCCGCCGCCACCACGAGCCGACCCTGCTGTCGGCCGCCCGGTGGTGCCAGCGAGCTCAGAACTCGGCGTTGCGGGGCGTTCTCGGAAACGGGATGACGTCGCGGACGTTGCCCAATCCGGTGGCGTAGACGATGGTCCGCTCGAACCCGAGCCCGAAGCCGGCGTGGGGGACGGTGCCGTAGCGGCGCAGGTCCCGGTACCACCAGTACTGCTCCCGGTCGAGGCCCATCTCATCGATGCGGGCGTCGAGCACGTCGAGGCGCTCCTCCCGCTGGCTGCCCCCGATGATCTCGCCGATCCCGGGGGCGAGGACGTCCATGGCCGCCACCGTGCGCCCGTCGTCGTTCTGGCGCATGTAGAAGGCCTTGATGTCCCGGGGGTAGTCCATGACCACCACCGGCCGTCCGACCAGGGTCTCGGTCAGGTAGCGCTCATGCTCGGACTGCAGGTCCACGCCCCAGGCGACGGGGAACTCGAAGTCGATCCCTGACTTCTCCAGGTGGCCGATGGCCTCGGTGTAGGTCATCCGCTCGAAGCTGGCGGCCACGAAGCGCTCCAGGCGGCCGATGCAGTCGGCGTCGATGCGCTCGGCGAAGAAGGCGAGGTCGTCCTGGCGCTCGTCGAGCACCGCGGTGAAGGCCGCCTTGAGGAGGGCTTCGGCCAGGTCGGCGTTGTCGGACAGGTCGGCGAAGGCGATCTCCGGTTCGATCATCCAGAACTCGGCCAGGTGGCGGGCGGTGTTGGAGTTCTCGGCCCGGAAGGTGGGGCCGAAGCTGTACACCTTGGACATGGCCAGGCAGTAGGCCTCCAGGTTCAGCTGGCCGGAGACGGTGAGGTGCGCCTCCCGGCCGAAGAAGTCCTCCGAGAAATCCGGGGTGCCCCGGAGGTTGACCAGGTCCAGGGTCGACACCCGGAACATGGCCCCTGCCCCCTCGGCGTCGCTGGCCGTGATGATCGGGGTGTGGACCCAGTAGAAGCCCCGCTCGGAGAAGAAGCGGTGGATGGCCATGGACAGGCAGTGCCGCACCCGGGTCACCGCCCCGAAGGTGTTCGTCCGGGGCCGGAGGTGGGCCACCTCCCGCAGGTACTCGAAGCTGTGCTGCTTGGCCGCCGCCGGGTAGGTGTCCGGGTCGTCGACCCAACCGACGACCTCGACGTTCTCGGCTGCGATCTCCACCGTCTGGCCCTTGCCCGCCGACTCCACCAGCTCGCCGGTGATCACCACCGAGCAGCCGGTGGTGAGGTGGAGCACCTCCGATTCGTAGTTGTCGAGCCCCGGGGCCTGGGGTGTCCCCGAGGAAACAGGGCGGGCCACCGCCTGCAGGGTGGCGAAGCACGACCCGTCGTGAAGGGCGATGAAGGACAGGCCCGCCTTGGAGTCGCGCCGGGTGCGGACCCAGCCCTTCACCGTCACCTGGCTGCCCACCGGCACGCCACCGGAGAGCGCCTCGGCCACCGAAGCGTCCATGACCGGCAGCCTAATGGGGGTCAGCCAGCCGGCCTGAGGGGGCTAGGCCGCCGCCCGGGGGGTGAGACGGCGCAGGCGGTAGGGGCGGCGGATGACCGGGTAGGCGACGTTGTCGACGGGCACGCCGCCGGGCGTGGCGCCCGACTCCGTTCCGGCGTGGGCGTGCCCGTGGAAGGCGAAGTCGGCCCCGGCGGCGTCGATGGCCTGGGCCAGGAGCGAGCTGCCCAGGAAGGGGTAGATCTCGAGCGGCTCGCCTTCGAGGGTGCCGTCCACCGGTGAGTAGTGCAGCAGGGCGACCCGTACGTCGGTGTCGAGGGCGGCCAGGGCGGCTTGCAGCTGTTCGGCCAGGTGGCGGCTGTGGCGCATGAAGGCCTTCATCTCCTCCTCGCCGAACTCGCTGCCGCACGCCCCGGTGAACCCCCCGCCGAAGCCCTTGGTCCCGGCCACCCCGAGGGTGAGGCCGTCCACCCGGAGGGTCACCGAGTCGCCTTCCAGGATCGTCACCCCGACGTGCTCCAGCACCGACACCACCTTCTCGGGGCAGCCGGCGTGGTGGTCGTGGTTGCCCAGCACCGCGACCACCGGCACGCCGATGCCGTCCAGCTCGCCGGCCAGGACCTCGGCCTCGGCCGGATCCCCGTGGCGGGTGAGGTCGCCGGCCAGGAGCAGCACGTCGGCCTCCTCGGGCAGGGGAGCGAGCAGGGGTCGCAGCGTGCCGGCACCCTGCAGGCCGATATGGATATCGCCCACCGCGGCGACCCGCACGGAGTCCACAGGCATGGGAAGAGTCTTCCCCGGAACTCCTCCGCCTCACGCCGGCCCCGGGGTACGGGTGTCCCCGAAGGGTGGACACCCGGTGCCCGGGAAAGGTTGGCGTCAGAACCGCTCGGGTACCTGATTGCCATGTCGTCCTGGGAACCCGACGCGGCGCTGGTGGCCACGCTGAAGACCGCGGCCGCCACCCTGCGCGACGCGGGTGTGCCCTTTGCCGTGGGGGGCGGCTTCGCCGCCTGGGCCCGGGGAGCGCCGCCCACCGAGCATGACGTCGACCTGTTCATCTGCCGCTCCGACGTCGACGCCGCCCTCGACGCCCTGGCCGGCGCCGGGATGCGGACCGAGCGGCCTCCGGAGGACTGGCTGGTGAAGGCGTGGGACGGCGACGTGCTCGTCGACCTCATCTTCCATCCCGCGGGGTTCGAGGTGACGCCGGCCATCCTGGCCCGGGGCGAGACGCTCAACGTGGCCGGGATGGACCTGCTGGTGCTGCCGGCCGGCGACGTGTTCGTGAGCCGGCTGCTCGCCCTCCACGAGCACCATCTCGACTTCGAGGCCCTCCTGCCCCTGGCCCGGGCCCTGCGGGAGAAGGTCGACTGGTCCCAGGTGCGGACCCAGGTGGAGCACTCGGCCTACGCCCGCGCCTTCCTGCACCTGCTGGAGGAGCTGGACATCATCCCGGTCTTGTCCCCCATCGGAGGAACGTGATGGAGCGCAGGAGTGACAAGCACAACCGCCAACTCGACGATCTGATGAAGCGGGAGACCGAATCGCTGCGCCGGGGCGCTCCCCTCGAGGCCCGGGCGGAGGAGTTCCGGGAGATGGAGGGCCCGGGGGAGGACGAGCCGACCCCCGACTCGGTGGTGAGCGGTGACCGCGTGCTCCCCTTCCCCGACAACGGGCTTCCCCCCGGGGAGGCGAACCGCCGGGCGGAGCTGGCCCGGCACCTGCCCATGCACACCTTCCCGGCCCGGCCCGGCGAGCTGGTGGAGGTCGCGCAGTCGAACCACGCCCCCTACGCCGTCCGTGACGCCCTGTCCCGGCTGCCCGACCGGCTCTACGACAACGTCGCCGAGGTGTGGGAGGCGTTGGGCGGCCGGGTCGAGCACCGCCGCTGAGTCGTCATCCCCCGCTGGAGAACCCGGTGGGGCGGAAGGTGACGACCACCCGGTGGTCGCCCTGGTGGGAGGGGGCGTGGGCCCGGCCCAGGTAGCGCTGAGCCAGCCCGTCCACGAACGTGCAGTCGGGGTCGTCCTCGACGGACTCCAGGGCGAGGCGGATCTCGATGTGGCGGTAGGGGTCCTCCGGGTCGAGCACCGACAACGAGGCGTAGGGGTGGGCCTCGAGGTTGCGCAGCTTCTGGGTGGAGCGGACCTGGCTGATGCGCAGCTGGTCCCCATCCCATTCGAACCACACCGGGTTCGACTGGGGGCAGCCGTCGGGCCGCACGGTGGCCAGATGGCCGATGAGGGGCTGCTTGATCAGGTCGGCGTGGGTTGGCGGGATCACATCCTCCGGATACCCCTCAGAGGTGGGAGAGAACCTCGTTGAGCGCTCCAAGGAGCGGCTCCGCCTTGTCCGCGCCGATGCCGGCGGCCACACCGGCCAGATCCTCGGTCGCCGCCCCGTCCGGGTAGGGCCCGGCCAGGAGGGCCACCAGCGCGCCTGGATCCCAGCGCAGCATGACGCAGCACTGGAAGCGGGCGTGGGTGCGGGTCCGGCGCTGGGACAGGCCCACGACCTTCCGGCGGGCGCCGTCGAGCACCTCGCCGGGGCCGAGTCCGGCGAAGCACACCGTTCTCGACCACGGTGTGTGGCGCATCGGACCCTGGTAGGCGTGGGCGGGCACATCCACCTGCCCC
>JBIOUX010000088.1:0-14578 GCA_044867425.1 Acidimicrobiia bacterium
GGCTTGGCCTCGAGCCCGTCCTCTTCGATGAGCAGCTTGGCCTGGTCGAACGTCCGGCCGACGTAGTTGCGGACGGTGATGTTCCCTCCGCCGTCACCCTGGAGCTGGTCGGCCAGCAGGTAACCCAGGCCGGCCAGCACGGCCAGCAGGGCCACCAGGGCGAGCACGAAGGGCCCGGCGGAGGGAACATCACCGTCCGCAACTACGTCGGCCGGACGTTGGATCAGGCCAGACTCCTCATCGAGGAAGACGGTCTCAAGGCCGATCCCACCTTCGAGATCAACGACCGGGTCCCTGAGAACGAGGTGTTCAAGCAGGACCCGGACCCGGGCACCAAGCTGGACAAGGGCGACACGGTCAAGCTGACCGTCAGCCAGGGCCGGGGCAAGGTGGCGGTGCCCGACGTCAGCGGCAAGTCCGTGAGCGACGCCGAGTCGATCCTGGAAGGCGCCGGCTTCGAGGTGGACGTCCGCCAGGAGGCGAGCGACTCGGTGGAGAAGGGCAAGGTGACCCGCACCCAGCCGGCCGCCAACATGCAGGCCGAGCGGGGCTCGGAGGTCCTCCTCTTCGAATCCACCGGGACCCAACAGGTGAAGGTGCCCGACGTCACGGGCAAGGACTCCGTGACCGCCGCCAGTCAGCTGGGCGCGGCCGGCTTTACGGTGCAGCGGGTCACGGAGGCCTCCGACAGCGTCGAGGCCGACACCGTCATCCGCACCGAGCCTGCCGCCGGCTCGGATGCGCCCAAGGGCTCCACCGTGCGCATGGTCGTCTCCTCGGGCCAGGAGCAGGTCCGGGTGCCGAGCGTGGTGGGGCTGACCCAGTCGGAGGCCACCACCGTCCTCCAGGACGCCGGCTTCGTCGTGGCCGTCGATGATGCCACCGTCCTCAACCCCACCAGCAACGGCCGGGTCATCTCCCAGACGCCGACCGCCGGGAGCCGGGTGGCTCGGGGCTCCACGGTGCGGATCACGGTCGGGCGGCTGGGCTCCGGCACGACGAGTACCACGGGCGGGACCACCTCGACCACCGGACTCCTGGGCAACTGACGGCCGACCTCACGTCCGACATCACGGCCGACCGCACCTCCGATCTCGCCGGTTGGTACGCGGCCTCCGGGCGCCACCAGCTTCCCTGGCGGGCCAGCCGGGACCGGTGGGCGGTGCTGGTGTCCGAGATCATGCTGGCCCAGACCCAGGTGGGGCGGGTGGCCCAGGTGTGGGAGCGGTTCATGGCCCGCTTCCCCACGCCCGAGGCCATGGCCGGCGTCGGCGCCGGCGACGTCATCACCGCCTGGGGGAACCTCGGGTACCCCCGCCGGGCCCGGCGGCTGTGGGAGGCGGCCGTGGCCGTGGCTGCCTCCGGGTGGCCCGACGACCTCTCCGTTCTACCCGGGGTGGGTCGCTACACCGCCGACGCTGTCGCCGCCCAGGTGGACGGGCGGGACACGACGGCGGTGGAGACCAACGTGCGCCGGGTTCTGGAGCGCTGGGCCGGCCGGCGACTGACGCCGGCGGAAGCGCAGGCCGATGCGCGCCAGGCGGGCCGGCCGCTCGCCGGGCGGGACCGGCTGCTGGCCCTCATGGACGTGGGGGCGGTGCTGTGCCGGCCCCGGGCACCGAGGTGCCCGGAGTGCCCGCTGGCCGGCGGTTGTGCCGTCGCCGCCGACCCGGGGTTGTTGGACGCCGGCCTGGGGGGCCCTCGCCAAAGGCAAAAGCGCTATGAAGGATCGTTCCGGCAGCGCCGGGGGCGGGTGTTAGCGGCGCTGCGGGCGGGGCCGCAACCTGTCGCCTCCCTCGACAAAGACGCATTGAAGGGGTTGGTGGCTGATGGCCTCGCCGCGGTGACCGGTTCCGTCGCCCAGCTCCCCTGAGGTGCAAGATCTCTTTCTTGGCATGCCGATTTCCACTTCTCGCGCAATCCGCGTGCCAAGAAGCAGAACGGCGACGTTCCGGCACCCCAGCCCCCTTCATTGCGTCTTGGTCTTTTCCGGTCAGGCGCCCGCCCGGGCCAGGAAGTTCTGGAGGAGGCGGTGGCCGCCTTCGGTGAGGATCGACTCGGGATGGAACTGGACGCCCTCCACGGGCAGGTCCCGGTGGCGCAGGCCCATCACCACGCCGTCGTCGGTCTCCGCCGTGACCTCGAGCACGTCGGGCACCGACGAGCGTTCGACCACCAGCGAGTGGTAGCGGGTGGCCTCCAGGGGGCTGGGCAGGCCTTCGAACAGGCCCTGGCCGTCGTGGCGGATGCTCGACGTCTTGCCGTGCATGACCCGCTCGGCCCGGATCACCCGACCGCCGTAGAGCTGGCCGATGCACTGGTGTCCGAGGCACACGCCCAGAACGGGGACGCCCCGCGCGCCGAAGGCGGCGATGGCCTCGTTGGACACGCCGGCGTCCTCGGGGCGGCCCGGCCCGGGCGAAACCAGCACCGCCGCCGGATCGAGCTCCATCATCTGCTCCAGCGTGGCGTCGTCGTGGCGGTACACGAGCGGTTCGGCCCCCAGCTCCCCCAGGTACTGCACGAGGTTGTAGACGAAGCTGTCGTAGTTGTCGATGACGAGAACGAGGGCCACAACGACCTCAGGCGGCCCGGGCGTAGCGCACCGCGGTGGTTCCCCGGTACGCGGGGACGCGCACCGACTCGACCTCGTCGACCTCGAACCCGAGCCCGAAGCGGCCGGCGTCGTCCCGGAGCCGCTCCACCAAAGGGTCGGACAGGACGCCGTCTTTCAGGCCCTCGCCGACGGCGACGAAGCGGTAGGGCGGCGAGTGCACGGTCCCGTTGATGAGCAGGGTGTTCCCCACGCAGAGCAGGGCGCTGGTGGGTACCACCCGCTGCCCGCTCACCGCCAGAGCCTCGGCCCCGGCCGCCCACAGGGCATTGGCCACCGCCTGGATGTCCTGGGAGTGGACGACCAGGTCGTTCAGGTTCCCGGAGGGAGACTCCTCCATGGACGAGTCGTCCAGCGTCACGGTGATCCCCGGTCCCTCGACGGCCACCAGTCCCAGCTGGACTCTCGTGGCCGCCAGCCCCTTCTGCGGCTGGCGGGTCCCGATGGGTTGGGAACGCTCGAACTGGCGGACCCGCTTCCGCAGCGTCTCGGCGGTGGCCCGCAGGTCGGCCGAGCGGCGCTGCTCCACCCGGATGAGCCGGGCCAGGCGCTCCTGCTCCGGCACCCGGATGCTGAGGTCGCTGTCGGTCGGATTGAGCCGGACGGTGACCACCAGGAAGCCGGCTGCGGCGGCCACCACACACGCCAACGCCTGCTTCCCCCCAAGCACTATCCTCGCCCCATGCCCCGTTCGAAAAGCAAGCGGTCACGGTACACCCCGCCGCCTCCGAAGAAGGCGCCGCCGAGCCCCACCTGGGTGCCGGTGGTCATGTTCGTGTGCTTCGGCATCGGGATCCTCGTCATCGTGCTCAACTATCTGAACGCCCTTCCCGGCGAGGCCAAGAACACCAACCTCTTCATCGGGCTCGGATTCATCACCGCCGGCTTCCTGCTGGCCACCCAGTACCGGTAACCGGGGCTACCACTCGCCCCGCTCGACCACCAGGCTCATATCCTCCCGGCAGTGACGGGGGGCGTCTGGGACTTCCCCTTCGGGGGCGGCGGTCATGGTCACCTCGGTGCCGCATACACCGCAGCGGTAGCGGTAGTGCACCTTGCGGATGGCGGTGGGATCGGGCTCGGGCGGTGGCGGGAACATGAACGAGCGCACCACGAACGTCCCCGCCAGGTAGATGGCGAGGGCGAAGCCGATGGCGAGGGCGAACTTGAGGACGTCCCAGAACACGCGTCCTCAAGTGTACGTACGGGTCCGCCCGGTTAACCCAAGCGCTCGATGATGGTGGCGTTGGCCATGCCGCCGCCCTCGCACATGGTCTGGAGCCCGAAGCGCCCACCCGTGCGCTCCAGCTCGTTGAGAAGGGTGGTCATCAACTTGGCCCCCGAGCACCCGAGCGGGTGACCCAGGGCGATGGCCCCCCCGTTCACGTTGACCCGGCTCATGTCCGGGTGATGCTCCTTCTCCCAGGCCAGCACCACCGACGCGAAGGCCTCGTTGATCTCCACCAGGTCGATGTCGGACAGCTTCATCTTGGCCCGGTCGAGCACCTTGTCGGTGGCCGGGATGGGGCCGGTCAGCATGGTGACGGGGTCGACGCCGGCGAGGGCGAAGGCGTGGAAGCGGGCCCGGGCCCGTAGGCCCAGCTCGGCGGCCTTCTCCTCGGTCATGATGAGGAGGGCGGCGGCCCCGTCACTGATCTGGGAGGAGTTGCCCGCCGTCACCTTGCCATCGGCCTTGAAGGCGGGCTTGAGGCCGGCCAGCTTCTCCACCGACGAGTCGGGCCGCACGCCCTCGTCCCGGGTGAACTGGCCACCGTCGGCGCCGGTCACGGGGAGGATCTCGTTCTCGAAGCGGCCCTCGTCGAGAGCCCGGGCCGCCCGCGCATGGGACTGGAGGGAGTAGGCGTCGAGGTCCTCGCGGGAGAGGTCCCACTTGTCGGCGATCAGCTCGGCCGAGATCCCCTGAGGGACGAGGCCGCCCACGGCGGCGTAGCGCTCCATCAGCTTGGGGCCGAAGGGGAAGCCGGGACCGCTCTGGACGGAGGCGCCCATCGGCACCCGGGTCATGACCTCCACCCCGGCGGCGATGACGATGTCGTTGGCGCCGGCCATCACCGACTGGGCGGCGAAGTGGGCAGCCTGCTGGGAGGACCCGCACTGGCGGTCGACGGTGGTGCCCACCACCGACTCGGGGAAGCCCGCAGCCAGGGCGGCGTTGCGGGCCACGTTGAGGCTCTGCTCGCCCACCTGCATGACGCATCCCATGATGACGTCCTCGATGAGGGCGGGATCGAGGTCGTTGCGGGCCACCAGGGCTCTGAGGGTCTCGGCGGCCAGGTCAACCGGATGCCAGTCCTTCAGCTGGCCGTTCCGGCGGCCCACGGCCGTCCGGACGGCGTCGACGATGACGGCGGTGGGCATGCTCGCTCCTCTGTGTCCGGGGAGGTACTAGACCAGGTGGTCAAGTTTAGTAGCGTCCCCCGCCGTGCGGGACATGGAGCGGTGGCTGGGCGACGGCGGCATGCCGCTCATCAGCCATCTCGGCGCCTCGTTCACCGCCTACGGGGAGGGCTGGGCCGAAGCCACCTGGGACCCCACCCCCGACGCCTGCAACCCGGCCGGCACCGTCCAGGCCGGCGTGCAGGCCGTCCTCCTGGACGCGGCCATGAACTTCGCCCTCCTGGCCGCCCTCGATCGGGGCGACCGGGTCGCCACCCTGGAGATGAAAATCTCCAACCTGCGGGCCGCGCCGGGCGGGGAGCGCCTCGCCGTCCGGGGCGAGGTCCTCCGGGTGGGCCGGCGGGTGGGGTTCGTCCAGGCCTGGCTCCGCACGGCCGACGGTGGCGACGTGGCCCAGGCCACCGGCACCTTCATCGTCAACCGTCGCGAGGGAACATGACCCTCGGCCTCCGCCGGTGGCGGGGGCCCGAGGTTCAAGCCCGCTACTTCTTGGCCTGCTCGAAGTACGGGTTGGTGCCGCTGGCGTGGTCGGTGACGTCGACCACCCGGAGGATCTCGGGGACGCTCTCCTTGAGCAGTACCTCGATGCCCTGGCTGAGGGTCACCGACGCCATCCCGCAGCCCTGGCAGCCGCCGGAGAGGCGCAGGTAGGCCGTGTCGCCCTCCACCGCCACCAGCTGGGCGTGGCCGCCATGGGCGGCGATGGACGGGTTGATCTGGCTGTCGAGCACCTGGATGACCCGCTGGGGCACGTCGCCTGAGAGATCGGCGGGCGGTGGCGGCACGGCCGTGCCCGGGCCGGCCACCGCCGGGCTGGGACTGTTGGGGTTGTCGAGGACGAGGCCGCCCTCCACCGGGTCGCCGGCCACGTCGAGGGTGGAGCCCCGTACCTTGTCGATGGAGAAGTTGGGGATCACCACGGAGAGGTCGTCGTGGCGCTGCACGGCGTCGGTGGGGCCGGCGTAGTCCAGCGGCTGGAAGTACATGTCATATCGGTACTTGCCGTTGGCGACGCCGCTCACCTCCAGCCACAGGGCCAGCTTGTCCGGGTCGGGCTCGACGGCCCGGACACGCAGGACCTTCTGGCGGGCCACCTCCGTGACGGTGAGGATGGGGTCGGATTCCGCGCTCATATGCGGTCATGATACCGCCGTGCCCCGCATCCTCCTCCTGCTGCCCTCGGCGACCTACCGGGCCCCCGACTTCCTCGAGGCCGCGGCGGCGCTCGGAGTCGAGGTGGTGGTGGCCTCCGATGTGGCCCAGACCATCGACATGGGGGACCGCGCCCTGGTGCTGGACACGGGCCGACCCGAAGCGGCCGCCGCCACCATCGTGGAGGCAGCTGGTCAAAACCCCCTCGATGCGGTGGTGGCCGTCGACGACCAGGGGGTGCTGATCGCCGCCCTGGCCGCCGCCCGCCTCGGCCTGGCCCACAATCCGCCCGGGGTGGTGGCCGTCACCCGGGACAAGGCGGCCATGAGAACCGCCCTGGCCGGCAGGGTGCGCCAGCCGGAGTTCGCCGTGGTGGCCGCCGGGGCCGACGTGGCCGCCGCCGCCGCCGAGCTGGGATTCCCCTGCGTGATCAAGCCCCTGTCGCTCTCCGCCAGCCGGGGCGTCATCCGGGCCGACGACCCGGCCCAGGCGGCGGCCGCCGGGGCCAGGGTGCGGGCCATGCTGGCCGAGGAGTACGGCGACGGGGAGGCACCGCTCGTGGTGGAGCGCTACATCGACGGCGCCGAAGTGGCGGTGGAGGCCCTCCTGCGGGACGGCAGACTCGAGGTGTTGGCCATCTTCGACAAGCCCGACCCCCTGGTCGGGCCCTACTTCGAAGAGACCCTCTACGTCACCCCGTCCCGTCTCCCGGCCGGTACCCAGGACCGGCTGGAGGAGGCGGTTGCCGGCGCCACCGCCGCCCTCGGCCTGGTCGAAGGTCCCGTGCACGCCGAACTGCGGATCGACGCCGATGATCGACCGTGGCTGCTGGAGGTGGCGGCCCGCTCCATCGGCGGGCTGTGCTCCCGGTCGTTGCGCTTCGGGGCGGGGGTGAGCCTGGAAGAGCTCATCCTCCGCCACGCCCTTGGCCTGCCACTCGACCCGGCCCGGGAACGGGCCGCCTCCGGGGTGATGATGCTGCCCATCCCCACGGCTGGCACGCTGGTCGCGGTCCGGGGCCAGGACGCGGCCCGGGCCGTGCCCAGCGTGGAGGGCCTCGAGCTGTCCGTCCTGCCCGGCCGGCCCGTCCGTCCCCTGCCCGAGGGAGACCGCTACCTGGGCTTCCTCTTCGCCCGGGCCCCCACTCCCGAAGCGGTCGAGGCCGCCCTGCGCGCCGCCCACGCCTGCCTGGACGTGGTGATCGATCCGGCGTGAGGGCTGGCTGCGCTTAGGCTGGAACCTCATGCGGATGCTGCTGGTATCCACCTATGAGCTGGGCCACCAGCCGCTGCACGTGGCCTCCCCGGCGGCTGCCCTGGCCGCTGGCGGCCACGACGTCCGCACCCTCGACCTGGCCGTGGAGACCTGGGACCTGGAGGCTCTCACCTGGGCGGACGCGGTGGCCGTGTCCGTCCCCATGCACACCGCCATGCGCCTGGCCACACGCTGGGTGGAGGTCGTCCGGGCCCTCCACCCCGACCTGCCGGTCTGCCTCTACGGGCTGTACGCCCCCACCGCCCGCGCCGGCCTGGCCCACCGGCTCATCGCCGGCGAGTACGAGCCCGCCCTCCTGGCCTGGGCCGCTGAGCTCAGCGCCGAGCTCAGCCCGATGGGTCCCCCGGAGCCGGTGTCGGTCGAGCTCGGGCGCTCACCCTTCCGGGCCCCGAGCCGGGAGGGCCTCCCGCCCCTCGACCGCTACGCCCGGCTGGCCCTGGGCGACGAGCGGCGGCTGGCCGGCTACGTGGAGGCCAGCCACGGCTGCCTCCATCGCTGCCGCCACTGTCCCGTCCCCGTCGTCTACGACGGGCGCCTGCGGATCGTCGCCGAAGATGTGGTCCTGGCCGACGCCGAGGCCCAGGTGGCGGCCGGCGCCCGCCACATCACCTTCGGCGACCCGGACTTCCTGAACGGCCCCCAGCACTCGCTCCGGGTCGTGCGCCGCTTGCACGAGCGGTTCCCGGAGGTGACCTTCGACTGCACGGCCAAGGTCGACCACATCCTGGCCCACGCCGACCTGTGGCCGGAGCTGGCGGCGGCCGGCTGCCTGTTCGTGGTCAGCGCCTTCGAGAGCGTCAACGACGTCATCCTGGCCCGCCTCGACAAGGGCCACACCACCGCCCAGGCCGCCGAGGTGGTGCGGTTGCTCCGCCGCCACGGCATCGAGGTCCGGCCCTCGTTCCTGCCCTTCACGCCCTGGACCTCCCTCGACGACCTGGTCGCCCTGGTCGACTTCGTGGCCGTCCACGACCTGGCCGCCAACGTGGAGCCGGTCCAGTACACGATCCGGCTGCTGCTCCCCCAGGGTTCGCTGCTCCTCGAGGACCTCGCGGGCCGGCTCGGCCCCTACGACCCGGAGCGCCTGACCTGGACATGGACGTCCGCCGACCCCGCCGTTGACCGTCTCCAACGAGACCTGGTGGCCCTGGTCGAGCGGCTGGCCGGCGAGCCCCTGCCGGCGACCTACGGCCGGGTACGGGCTGCCATCTACGAGGCCGCCGGGCGGGAGGCGCTGATGCCCGACCTGGTGCCCCTGGCCGCCGGCGACGCCCGTCCCCGGCTGACCGAACCATGGTTCTGCTGAGCGGAGCCCACCGAGGGCCAGTTCGGCCCTCTCCGTTAGAAGCTCCTGACCCGGCGCCCGGGCATCCACCCGATGGGGGCGGTAAGGGGTCAGGATTTCCCCATGCGTCCCCGGTTGGGCCTTGCCGTCGCTGCCGCCGTCGTCATCCTGGCCATCGCCCTGCCCGAGCGCGACGCGCCCTCCCAGATCACCGCCGGCCGGCCCAACGTGGTGGTCATCGTCACCGACGACCAGCGGGCCGACACCCTCGACGTCATGCCCAAAACCCGGGCCTGGCTGGCCGACGGAGGCGTGACCTTCCCTCAGACGTTCGTGGCCACCCCGCTGTGCTGTCCGTCCCGGGCGTCGATCATGACGGGCCGCTACGCCCACAACCACGGGGTGCGCACCAACCGCCTGACCCCCGAGCTCGACCACACCACCACCATGCAGGCCGCCCTCAAGGCCGCCGGCTACCAGACAGCCATCAGCGGCAAGTTCCTGCTCTACTGGGACCTGTCCCAGCCGCCCCCCAACTTCGACCACTGGGCCATCGTCAACGAGACCGACTACTACGGCGACTACTACAGCGTCGACGGGGAGCGCCAGCAGGTCAACGAGTACTCGACCGACTTCATCGCCACCAAGGCCCTGGATTTCCTCGACGGCTTCGAGGCCGATGACACCCGGCCCTTCTTCCTCTACATCGCCACCCAGGCACCCCACAATCCCTTCATCCCCGAGGCCGACTACGAGTCGGCGCCCGTCCCCGAGTGGCAGCCGCCGCCCTCGGTGCACGAGCAGGACCGGTCGGACAAGCCCTCCTTCGTCCAGATCCACCAGCACGGGGAGTCCCAGGCCCGCCGGGAGCGGGACGCCCAGCTGCGCACGCTGTACTCCGTCGACGATCTGGTGTCGGCGGTGGCCGGCAAGCTGGCCGCCTTGGGTGAGGACGGCGACACCCTGGTCATCCTCACCTCCGACAACGGCTACTTCTGGGGCGAGCACGGCCAGAAGTCGAAGAGCCTGCCCTACACCGAGGGGATCCAGGTCCCGCTGCTGCTGCGGTTCCCAGGCCGGGTGGCGCCCGGGACCGTCGATCCCCGCTGGGCCTCGGTGGCCGACGTCGCCCCCACCGTCATCCAAGCGGCCGGAGCCGCCCCGCCGGGGCTCATGGACGGAGCCTCGCTGCTCCTGCCTTCGACCCGCACGGAGCACTTCGTGGAGTACTCCCGGGACCCGGGGTTCCGCTACCCGCCGTGGGCGTCGTTGCGGGACGCCTCGTCGCAGTACATCGAGTACTACGAGGACGACGGCTCCAGCCCAGGAAGGATCGCCTTCCGGGAGTACTACGACCTCCAGGCCGACCCCTACCAGCTGGAGAACCTCTTGGCTGACGCCGACCCGGCCAACGATCCCGACGTCACTGTCCGCTCCGCCCGCCTGGCCCAGCTGGCCACGTGCGCCGGGCGGGCCGAAACCGGCGCGCCCAACCCCTGCCCCTAGAGCCCTGCCGTCAGCGGCGGGGCGGGTGCAGGAGCTGGACCCGGAAGACCGAACCGGGACCGTCGTCGCCGGGCTCGTAGGCCACCCGGCCGCCCATGGCCTCCACCAGGCCCCGCACCAGGAACAGGCCGACGCCACCGGCTTCACCGCCGAGGCGGGAGAAGAGGGTGGGCACGAGGGCCTCGGGCACCCCGGGCCCGGCGTCGGAGACCGTCAGCTCCACGCCGCCGCCCCGGGCGGCCGCTTCCACCCGCACCGGGCCCGTCCCGTGGGTGAGGGCGTTCTCCACCAGGTTGGCCACCACCTGCTCCAGCCGGCGTGAGTCGGCCAGGGCGACCAGGCCGTCCTCCACACCCACCTCCACCGCACCACTGAGCGACGCCAGGGCGGCATCGACCGCCCCGGCCACCGAGGTGGCCCGCAGATCGAGACGCAGCGACTGGCTCTCCAGCCGGGAGACCTCGTAGAGGTCGTCGGCCAGGCGGCTGATCCGCTCCGCCTGCACGCGGATGGAGTGGCCGGTGCGGCGGAGGCGCTCGAGGGGGAGCTCACCGGCGTAGGCCTCCAGGGTCACCGCCAATCCCAGGATGGTGGTGATGGGGCTGCGCAGGTCGTGGGTGACCATGGCCAGGAACTCGTTCTTGGCCCGTTCCGTCTGGCGGCCGGCGGTGACGTCCCGCACGATGCCCTGGTAGCCCACCACCGCCCCCTCCTCGTGACGGGGGAAGGTGAGGACCGACAGCTCCCGGCGCACCCCGTCGGCCCGCAGGACCTCCAGGCTCTCCTCCACGGTCGACTCCGCCCCGGTGGTGAGCTTCTCCAGCACCGAGGCGTCACCCACCACGTTGAACACCTCGTCCAGGCGGGCGCCGGCCAGCTCGTGGGCCGGGACGCCCACCATGGCGGCCAGCGACGGGTTGGCGTAGGACAAACGCCCGGTGATGTCGATCTCGTAGATGCCGTCCGACGAGCTCTCCACCACGTGCTCGTAGCGGGCCCGGTCGGTCTCCTCCTTGCCCACCACCGCCGACCAGTAGCCCTGGGCCAGGGCATCGGTGAGCCGGTCCATGGCCGGCAGCACCCGGGTGAGCAGCAGCGACAGGGCCAGGCCCCAGCGCCTCCCGCCCTCCTCGGCGATGGCCAACGCGCTCTGCACCACAAGGTCGCGCGAGATGCGCAGGACCACGAGGAGCTGGGGCAGGGGGCTACCCGCCCAGGCGGCCGACGCCCCCACCTGCCTGAGGTCGTCCAGGAGGGCCTCGTCCACCTGTTCGCCGTGGCCGGTCACGGCCAGGATGGCCTCGAACCGCTTGCGGGACTGGCCGATAAAGCCGTCCCGCTCCTCCTCGGTCCACAGGGCCGTCTCGGGGACGGCGGCGGCGAAGATCTCGTAGGCCCGGAAGGCCATCTCGTCGCTGCGGTGGGCGAGGGCGTCGAGGAGCGCCTTGGCGTCGGGCGCCTCCTCCATGCCGATGGAGATGTCGTCGGCCCCGGGCGTGTTGCGGGCGGTGAAGGCCTTCAGATCGGACAGGGCGAAGAGCAGCTCGCCACCCTCCTCCCCGCCGACGGGGAGATAGCCGGCGCCGGCCAGCGCCCGCAGAGCCTCGGCGGGGAGGTGGAGGTCGTCCGCCGCCTCGTCGATGCTCTTCAGCCGCTTGCCGGTCCGCTCGGCGATGACGCCCCCCCTCGTGTTCCTTTTGTGCCTTTGGCGGCCCTTTGGGAGGAACGGGCCGTGTTTCACTTCTTCGCCCGAAACGGATTCCCTCTGTTTCTTCCTGGTTCCAGCGTTCTTCCTGGTTCAGGCGACTTTCCAGGCGGAGTTGGCGTCGCGGCCCGACACCCGGCCCTCGGACTTGAGCTTCACCAGATGGGCATGGACGGAGCGGGCGGCCATGGGATACAGGGCCTCGGGGACATCGACGTAGATGCGGGCCACGAGCTCGTCGATCTTGGCCGGCCCGTCCCGCAGCGCCTCCAGGATCTGCGCTTCCCGGGCCAGGCGGTGCTCCACGTACTCGGTCAGCAGGGCTTTGGGATCGTCGATCACGTCGCCGTGGCCGGGGCAGAGACGGGTGAGGCGCAGTTTGCGCAGCCGCTCCAGGCTCTGGAGGTAGGCGGCCATCTTCCCGTCGGGATGGGGGATGACGGTGGTGGTGCCGGAGAGCACGGTATCGCCGGTGAAGAGCACCCGTTCCTCCTCCAGGAGGAAGCACAGGTGGTCTGAGGCGTGCCCCGGCGTGTGCAGGACCTCGAGGCCCCATTCGGTGCCCTCGATGACCTGCCCGTCCTTGGCCCGGAGGTCCGGCGTCCAGTCCAGCTCGACACCCTTGGGGGCTCCGAAGGCCACGACCTGCGCCCCCGTGGCCCGGACGAGACGGGCCACGCCGGAGGAATGGTCGTGATGGTGGTGGGTGACCATCACCCAGCGCACCCGCTCCCGCATCGAAGCCCCGATGATGGCCTCGATGTGGCCGGGGTCGTCCGGACCAGGGTCGATGACCGCCACCTCGTCGATCCCGACCAGGTAGGTGTTGGTGCCCGGACCGGTCATCATCCCCGGGTTGGGGGCGACGATCCGCCGGACGAGGGGGGAGAGGGCGCTGGCTACGCCCGGTGTCAGGTCGGGCATGAAAGCTCCGGGTCATGGGGGAAGCGGGGCGCCATCAGCGGCACCGAGTCGAGGGCCCGGGCCGCCGCCAGCAGGTCGGCGGTGGCCGGGAACCTGGCCAGGGCCTCCAGGTTCTTGATGGTGGGGAAGACCAGGTGGGTTTCGCCCGCCCGCCGCCGTTCCAGGGCCCGGGCCGGGGTGGTCCAGACCGATTCCACCGTCTCGGAGGTGTCGTGGGAGGCGGCTTGGCCGGCCGGCGCCGTGGCGACGAAGAAGCGGGTGTCGAAACGCCGGGGCGGGCCCGGCGGGGTGATCCAGTGGGAGACGTAGCACATGCCGGTGAGGTCGAGGAGGAGGTCCTCGCTGCTCAGCATCTCGGCCAGGGACCTCCGGCCGGCGAGCAGGTCCCGGCGATGGCGACCGAAGCGGGTGGCATCCAGAACCGCCGACGTGTCCAGGGCGGTGCCGCTGCCGGCGTGGCGGGCGAGCAGGACGCCCGCCTCCTCGAAGCATTCCCGGGCGGCAGCCACGAAGAAGGCCAGGCCCCCGGACGGGACCCCGATGGTGGCGCTGGCGTCGGCGTCGCTGGGACCGAGAACGCCCTGGTCACCGTCGTCCGGATCGACCGCCCCGCCGGGGAACACCCAGGCGTCGGCGGCGAAGACGGCGTCGGGATGCCGGCGCAGCATGAGCACCTCAATCCCACGGACACCGTCGCGAACCAGCATCAGGGTGGCGGCCGGCCGGATCTCCACGGCCGGCGCAGGGTCGGTCATCGCCGTTCATTCTAGGGGCGGGGCCGATGCGACCCCGCGGGGGTGGTGGGCGCCTACGATGCCTTCATGCGTACCGAGGCACCGGAGAGCCCGCCCAAGACCGGGCCGGGAAAGAACGGCGGGCGCCGGCGGCGCCGTGGCGAGGGTGCCGGGCTGGGGCAGCGCCTGCTGCCGAGGACGGTCCTCGGGATGGTCTCCCTGCTGCTGGCGGCCTCCATCGGCTTCGCCTTCGGGGGCACCGTCCTCTACGCCTACTACCAGTACAAGCTGGACAACGTCGAGAAGCGGGTCAACGACTTCATCGAGGGCTTCGAGGGCCGCCGGGAGGACGCCCGCAAGGAGATCGCCCGCGATCTGGCCGCGGCCAAGACGGACATCCGCAAGGAGCTCGAGCCCATCGAGCAGCTGCGGGCGTCGGGCGACACCCTCAAGGACCTCATCGACAAGGTGAAGGACTCCACCTACCTGGTGGACACCCAGGACGAGTTCGGCCAACCCCGGGTGGGCTCGGCCTTCGTGGTCACCTCCGACGCCGAGAAGTCGTACCTGATCACCTCGCTGTCGGTGGTCAGGGCGGCCACCAAGCGTCCCGGTCCGGCCATCGTCCTGCGCCGGGGCGACGAGAAGATCGGCGCCACGCTCTACACCTGGCAGGAGGAGCGGGACCTGGCGCTGCTCATCGTGGACAAGGGCAGCCTGCCCCGCATCAAGTGGGCTCCGGCGGCGGAGAAGCTCGAGTTCGGCCAGCGCGTCTTCGTGGTGGCCGGGGTCGGGGGTGCCGGCGGTTCCATCACCCAGGGTTCGGTGGCCGACGTCTCGGCGGCCGGGATCCAGCATGACGCCGCCGCCACCGGCGCCTTCGCCGGCGGCCCCCTGATCAACTCCAAGGGCGAGGCCGTCGGCGTGGCCACGCCCGCCTACGCCCCGCTGGGCTTCACCTCGGA
>JBIOUX010000089.1:0-26586 GCA_044867425.1 Acidimicrobiia bacterium
GTCACCTGGGTCCCGCCCCTCAGTAACGGCGGGAGTCCCATCACCGGCTACAGCGTGGTGTCCTCGCCCGGCAACGTCACCGTCAACGCGGGGGCCGCAGCCACGAGCGCCACCGTCAACGGGCTCAACAACGGGACCAGCTACACGTTCACGGTGAAGGCCATCAACATCGCCGGCGCCAGCGCGGGGACGACCTCCAACTCCATCGTCCCCCGCACCCTCCCCGGCGCCCCCACCAACGTGAGCGCGGTGCCCGGCAACGCCTCGGCCACCGTCAGCTGGAGCGCGCCGGCCAACACCGGCGGGCTCCCGCTGATCGGCTACGTGGTCACGCCCATCCTCAACGGGGTGCTCCAATCGCCGCTCGCCTTCCTCACCGCCGCCACCACCCAGACCGTGACCGGCCTCGCCAACGGCACGGCCTACACGTTCACGGTGAAGGCGACCACCCTCTCGGGGAACGGCCCGGCGTCGGTGGCTTCTAATGTCGTCATCCCCCGCACCGTCCCCGGCGCCCCCACCGGCGTCACCGCCGCCGGCGGCGACGGCTCGGCCAGCGTGAGCTGGACCGCGCCCGCCGACAACGGCGGCAGCGCCGTGACCGGCTACGCGGTCACGCCCATCGCCAACGGCGTGGCCCAGTCGCCCCGGTCGTTCTCCTCGACCGCCACCGCCCAGACCATCACCGGCCTGACCAACCTCACCTCCTACACCTTCACCGTCGCCGCCACCAACGTCGCCGGTACCGGTCCGGCGTCGGCGGCTTCGGGGGCGGTCATTCCCCACGGGCCCGGATACTGGATGCTGGAGACCAACGGCGCCGTCTTCGCCTTCGGTGGGGCACAGGACATGGGCGAACCGGTAGCCGCCCTCGGCTCGACCGCAGCCGTCGATCTCGAGCCCACCCCTTCGGGCACCGGCTACTGGGTGGTCGACGACATCGGCCGGGTCTACGCCTACAACGCCGCCCACTTCGGCAATCTCGACGCTTCCAAGCTGAAAAAGGGTGAGAAGGTGACGAGCCTCTCGGCCACGCCCGCCGGGGACGGCTACTGGATCTTCACCAACCTTGGCCGGGTGTTCCTGTTCGGCAACGCCAAGTGGTTCGACGACCTTCACGACGTCGTCCTGAACGGGCCGGTGCTCGACTCCATCGCCACCCCCTCGGGCAAGGGCTACTTCATGGTGGCCTCCGACGGCGGCGTCTTCGCCTTCGGGGACGCCCGCTTCATCGGGTCGATGGGCGGGACGCGCCTCAACGCCCCGGTGCAGTCCCTCGTCCCCGACCCGGACGGCACCGGCTACTGGCTCGTCGCCTCCGACGGCGGGGTCTTCTCCTACGAAGCCGGCTTCCGGGGTTCCCTGGGCAGCGTCATCCTCAACCGCCCGATCACCGGGATGGTGCCCTACGGCAACGGCTACCTGATGGTGGGCGAGGACGGGGGCATCTTCAACTTCTCCAACCTGGCCTTCAGCGGGTCCCTCGGGAGCAACCCGCCGGCCCGGCCCATCGTCTCGGTGGCGGCGCTGGACTGACCGCTCCTCAGCCACTCTTCAGCCTCCCCCAAGGCCACCCGCAGTCTGGTCACACAGGATCAGCGCGTCGCGTGTCCGGCGCGACCTGGCGCTCCACGGAGGTTCGCATGAGCTATCGCTTGGAAGGCAAGGTTCTCGAGGTCTGTACCTGCAACGTCATCTGTCCCTGCTGGGTGGCGCACGACCCCGACGGCGGCCAGTGCCAGGGGGCGCTCGCCTACCACTTCGAAGCGGGACTGATCGACGGAGTCGACGTGGCGGGGCTGACGATCGCCATGTTCGCCCACATCCCCGGCAACGTCACGGCCGGCAACTGGCGGGCGCTCGTCTTCATGGACGAGAACGCCAGCGAGGACCAGGAGCGGGCGCTGATCGAGGTGTTCACGGGCAAGGCCGGAGGCCCGGTGGCCGACTTCGCCCAGCTGATCGGGGAGGTCATCGCCGTCGAACGGGCCCCGATCACCTTCGAGGTGAGCGAGGGCGAGGGCCGCCTCCTGGTGGGCGACACCATCGCCGCCGACATCGAGGCCCTCGTCGGCGCCACCGGCAACCGGACGGTGCTGTCCGAGACCGCCTTCTCCACCATCCCCGGCTCGCCCGCGTACTGCGCCAAGTCGAGGTCGTTCAAGGTGGACGCCCCCGAGCACGGCTTCACGCTGGACATCTCGGGGCGCAACGCCATCCAGGGCGACTTCGTCTTCGAGGCGGCCTAGCCCGAAACGAAGTCCCGAAAACGAAACCAGAGCGTGGGACGGAGCGGAGGACGGATGAGCTCGAGCGTGGTCTGGCGCGCCCGGCGCAACGATCGCGCCGTCCTGGGAGCGACCCTTGGCGGACTGGTGGTGCTGGCGTGGCTGGCGCTGTTCGCCTGGGGTCGCTCCCCCTACTCCCGCTACCTGGCCCACGACGGCCTGGCCGGCCTCCACGGCCCGGCCCTCGTCGGCATCTTCGTCGGCGGCTGGATGCTCATGATCGTCGCCATGATGCTGCCGACGAGCTACCCCCTCGTCGCCCACTTCCACGTCGTCACCCAGGCCCGTCCCGACCGTACCCGGCTGCGGGTCCTGCTCCTGAGCGGGTACCTGCTGGTGTGGGGCGCCTTCGGGGTGGTGGCCTACGCCGGCGACTACGCCCTCCACCACAGCGCCGCCGGCGGCTGGCTCGACCAGCGGGCCTGGATCCTCGGCTCCGGGGTGCTCGTGGTGGCCGGCGCCTACCAGTTCAGCGGGCTCAAGTACCGCTGCCTCCAGCAGTGCCGCTCGCCCCGGCTGTTCATCATCCGCCACTGGCGGGGGACGGCCCCCCGGCTCGCCGCCTTCCGGCTCGGCGCCCACCACGGCGTCTTCTGTGTGGGGTGCTGCTGGTCGCTCATGCTGGTCATGTTCGCCGTCGGCGCCGGCAACCTGGCCTGGATGCTCACCCTGGGGGCCGTCATGGCGGTGGAGAAGAACGCCTCCTGGGGCCGGGACGTCGGCCGTCCCCTCGGCGGCCTGCTCCTCGCCTGCGCCGGAACCGTGCTCATCGCCCAGATGCTGTGAATACCCCAGGGCCGCCGCCGGCCTCGTCTGACGCGGCGGTTGAACGGAGGCGGACGGCTTCAGTTCGCCTTCAGAACCTCCACAGGGCGGGCTCAGCGCCATCGGTGACGATCTCCCAATCGAGGGACCCGTCCCCAGGCCCTCGTCTCCGACCTGAAGGGAGTGACCTCCATGCCGTACGGCGAGGATGCGATCCCAGCCGGCAACGGCCAGGGCCACGACGTGGACGTTCTCCGCCTCGACACGCCGGCCAACCCCCGCACGATGCGCTTCGGCCGTCCGGTGGAACGCGTGAGCGTCGTCGTCCCCGCCAAGAACGAGGCCCGCAACATCGCCTGGGTGCTGGAGCGCATCCCGCCGTGGGTCGACGAGGTCATCCTGGTCGACGGGTCGTCCACCGACGACACCGTGGCCGTGGCCCAGGCCGCCCGCCCGGGCCTGCGGGTGGTGCACGACCGCCGGCCCGGCAAGGGCGCCGCCCTGCGGGCCGGCTTCGCCGCCTCGAACGGGGACATCGTGGTCATGCTCGACGCCGATCGCAGCATGGACCCGGCGGACATCGGCCGCTACACGGCCCTCATCCACGGCGGCTACGACCTGGTCAAGGGTTCCCGGTTCATGGCCGGCGCCGACTCGGACGACATCACCGCCCTCCGGTGGGCCGGCAACAACGTCCTGCGGTTCCTGACCAACCATCTCTTCGGCGTGCGCTTCTCCGACCTCTGCTACGGCTACATCGCCTTCCGGCGGGCCTGCCTCCCCGAGCTCGCCCTCTCCGCCGACGGGTTCGAGATCGAGACCGAGATCGTGATCTCGGCGGTGCGGGCCGGGCTGGCCGTGACCGAGGTCCCCACCATCGAGCGGCCCCGCGCCCACGGCGTCTCCAACCTGCGCACCTTCCGCGACGGGCAGCGCGTGCTGCGCACCCTGATCGCCCTCCGGCTCACCCCCGGCCCGCTTCCCCGGAAGACCGGAACGAAAAACGGGGCGAGCGAGCCGCGCACTTCGGCCGGCCCCGAAATCGAGCTGGTCCGTTGAGCACCGGGCACCGTCCCGGGCGCGCCCACCCCGGCGTGTCCGTGGTCATCTGCTGCTGGACGGAGGACCGCTTCGCCGACCTGACCGCGGCGGTGGCGTCGGTCCGGGGTCAGACCCGACCGGCCGACGAGATCGTGGTGGTGGCCGACTGCAACCCCGGCCTGGCCGATCGGGTCCGGCGTCAGCTCGCCGGCGTCGTGGTGGTCGAGAACGCGCCGCGGCGCGGACTCTCGGGGGCCCGCAACACCGGGGTGGGGGCCGCCCACGGCGACGTGGTGGCCTTCCTCGACGACGACGCCGTCGCTGCTCCCGACTGGCTCGAGCAGCTCCTCGCCCCCTACGCCGACCCCGCCGTCGAGGGCGTCGGCGGTGCCGTCGAGCCCGCCTGGGAGGGTGGCCCCCCCCGATCCTTCCCCGAGGAGTTCAACTGGGTCGTCGGTTGCAGCTGGCGGGGCCTGCCCACCGGGCGGGCGCCGGTCCGCAACCTGGTGGGAGCCAACATGTCGTTCCGCCGCCGGACACTGGCCGCCGCCGGCGGGTTCCACTCCGGTCTGGGCCGGATCGGGTCCCAGCCCCTGGGCTGTGAGGAGACCGAGCTCTGCCTGCGGGTGCGCCGGCTGTTCCCCGAGGCGGTGCTCCTGTACGAGCCCGCCGCCCGGGTCGCCCACCGGGTGCCCCGGCACCGGGGCCGCTTCGCCTACTTCCGGTCCCGTTGCTACGCCGAAGGCCTCTCCAAGGCGCTGGTGGTACGCCTGGCGGGACGCCAGCAAGGGCTCGCCTCCGAGCGCGCCTACACCCTGCGGACCCTGCCCCGGGGCGTGGCCCGGGGCCTGCTCCGGGCCGTGCGCACCGGCGACGCCGGCGCCCTCGGGCAGGCCGCGGCCATCGTCGCCGGGCTGACTCTGACCATCGCCGGGTACCTCGTCGGTTCCCTCCGGCTGGCTCGCCGCCACCCCTGGGCCGGCGAGCTTCCCGGGCACGACCAGCACGACACCGCCGTCTCCTCCGAGGCGGCCGGCACAAGGAGAATCGCGTGACCGTCGTCCAACCGATGCCAACGTCCAACGTGTCCGTCCGCGGCCGCGTCCTGGAATTCGACGTCCACGGACGGGCGTCGATGCGCGTGGCGGCCACGGCGCCGACCGCCGCCCAGCTGCGGGAGATGTTCCGGCCCTTCCTCACCTCGGGCCTTCTCGGCGCCGATCTCCACGTGGAGGCCGACCCCGACCTCATGTCCGGGGCCTCCGTGGCCGAGCACGACTACCGCCACACCGAGCGCGCCCTGTGGATGTGCCGGTCGAAGGTTCAGGTGGCCTTCGAGGACGACGGTATCCACGTCCGGGGGACACGCGAGCTCCTCACTGCCGTCCTCCCCCTCCTCGACTGGATTCTGGCCGGCCGGGACGTGGCCATGATCCACGCCGCCACCGTGGACTGGCGGGGCGCCGGGATCGCCCTGCCCGCCTGGGGGGGAGTGGGCAAGACCAGCACCATGGCCAAACTGGTGCGCCGGCCCGGGGTGGGCTTCATGGGGGACGACTGGGCCTTCGCCTCCGGCGCCGGCGAGCTGCTGGGCTACGCCAAGCCGATGTTCATCAAGCCCCACCACCGGCCCATCTACCCCCACCTCTTCGAGGGCCGGCGCAAGCCCCTCGTCCCCAAGGCCCTGTCCCGCCCGGTGGGCGAGGTGACGACGCTGGTGCATCCCCTGGTCACCCAGTACCCCCGCCTGGCCAGCCTGTCGAGGCGCTGGTCCCCCGAGCATCTCACCGTCACTCCCCAGGAGGCGCTGCCCGGGACGCCCATCTCGATGTCGGCGCCGCTGGCGGCGGTCATGTTCGTGGAGCGCTGGGAGGGCGACGAGACCCGCCTGGAAGACGTCTCCCGGCGGTGGATGGTGACCCGGCTGGTGGGCAACTTCCACGCCGAGCTGGCCCGCCCGTCCCGCGACCTCATCACCGCCCTCGGGGCCACCAACCTCGTCCCCCTGGAGGAGCTCTTCGCCCGCAAGGCGGAGGTGCTCGACCGGGCGCTGGGCGGGCGGCCCACCCTGTGGCTGCGGGTCCCGGTGGCCTACTCCGCCGACCAGGCGTCGGACGACATCGTCGGGGTCGTCGAGAAGCTGGCGGCCGACCTCGGGATCGGCTGACGGGAGATCGCCGTGGAGGCCGTGCTCGACTGCTCGGTGGTCGTCCCCACCCGCAACGCCGAGGGGCTGCTCGAAGCGTGCCTCGATTCCGTGGCCCGCTCCCGGCCCCGGGAGATCATCGTGGTCGACGGCTGCTCGACCGACGCCACCCGCCAGATCGCCGCCCGCTACACGGACCGGATCCTCTCCGACGAGGGTCGGGGGCTGCCGGTGGCCCGCCTCCTCGGGGTCCGGGCCGCCACCTCGGCCCACGTGGCGCTGGTGGACGCCGACGTCGTCCTCCCCGACGGCGCGCTGGACCGCCTGCTGGACGAGTTCCGGACCGGCCACTACGCCGCCCTCCAGGCCGGGCTGCACTCGGTGTCGGGGCCCGGCTACTGGGGGCGGGCCCTGGCCCACCATCACCGCACGGGGCGCAGCAAGGACTGGTTCGGGGTGGTGGCCACCATCTTCGAGCGGGAGCGCCTGCTCGACCTCGGCTTCGACGAGCGCTTCGTCTCCGGCGAGGACATCGAGCTGCGCTGGCGGCTGGAGCAGTCCGGTGCCCGGGCCGGGGTCTCGCGGGCCACCGTGGTCACCCACCGCTTCGCGGGGGACGACTTCGCCTTCGCCCGGGACCAGTTCCTGGCCGACGGCAAGGGCCTGGGCCGGATGGTCCGCAAGCACGGGTGGCGGGGGCTGTGGCTCGTCCTGCTGCCCACCCTGGCCGCCGGCCGGGGCGTGGCGCTCTCACTGTGGCAGCGGCAACCGCGCTGGATCCCGTACTACGGGTGCTACGGCGTCTTCAACTACGTCGGGATGGCGGCCGGCCTGCGGGAGCGGTCGGGCCGGTGACCCGCCAGTTGTCGATGGTGCGCAGCTCCCTCGGCCTCATCGCCGGCAAGGCCGCCTCGCTCGGGCTCGGCTTCGTCTTCTGGGTCCTGGCCGCCCGCGCCTTTCCCGAGGACGTGGTCGGGATCACCGGCGCGGCCATCGCCGCCGTCATGCTCTGCGTCCAGATCGCCCAGCTCGGCGCCGGGTCCGCCTTCGTGTTCCACTACCCGGCCCACCGCCACCGCCCCGCCGCCCTCCTCGACGCCGGCTTCGTCCTGGTCACTCTGGCGGCGCTCGGGGTGGGCGCGGTGTTCCTGGTGGTGGCGGCCGTGTTCCTGGCCGAGCTGGGGACGGTGGCCACCCAGCCGCTGTATGCCGTGCTCTTCCTGGCCATGTCCGTCTTCGGGACGGTGGGGGTCTTCCTCGACCAGGTGTCGATGGCCCAGCGGCGGGGAGACCAGGCCCTGGCCCGCAACGTGGCCAACGGCCTGGCCACGGTGGCTCCCCTCGCCCTCATCCCCCTGCTCGGCACCGGGGGCGGATCACCGCTTCTGTTCGCCTTCTGGGTGGGCGGCGGCGCCGCCGCCTGCGCCCTCGGGCTCGGGCAGCTGCACCGGAGCCCGATGGGCTACCGGCCCCGCCTGCGCCTCGAGGCGGCCCTGACCCGGCGCCTGGTGCGCACCGGGGTGCCCAACCAGGCCCTCACCCTGGCCGAGCGGGCCCCCGCCTTCCTCCTCCCCATCCTGGTCACGGAGCTCCTCTCCCCGGCGCAGAACGCCCACTGGTACGCGGCCTGGATGGCGGCGTGGGCCGTGACCGTCATCCCCATCTCGGTCGGTACCGCCTTGTTCTCCGAAGTGGTCCACAGCCCCGACCAGCTCGCCCACCACGCCCGGCGGGCGCTGGCCGCCTCCCTGGCGCTCGGCGTGCCCGCCGCCCTCGCCCTGGCCGTCCTGGCCGACCCGTTCCTGTCCCTGATGGGCGCCGGCTACGCCAGCGCCGGAGTCACGCCCTTGAGGATCCTGGTGCTCGGCATCGTCCCCGTCTCCGTGCTCCACACCTACTACGGCGTCTGCCGGGCCCGGCCCGGCGGGCTCCGGGAGGCCATCGTCACGGCCGCCGCCGGCTCGGCCACCGCCCTCGTCGCCTCCGCCGCCGCCTCCACCTGGGGGCTGGCGGGCATGGCCTGGGCGTGGGTGGCGGGCCTGGCGCCCGCCGGCGCCTGGGCCGCCTGGCGCCTCCACCGGCTGTGCACCGCCACCGCCGGCGCCGCCGTCCCCGGCCGCGCCGATCCCGCCTGGGCGGTGGGGGCATGACCGGGTCGCGGGCCGTGGCCGACGCCGGCCCGGACCAGAGCCCGCCCCGGGGGCGTCTCCGCCTGGCGGGCCTCCGGCCGCCCCCGGGTTGGTTGGTGTCCGCCCTGCCCCTCCTCCCGACACTCGTCGGCGTGGCGGTGTGGTGGGCCGTGCTGCGCAACGCCCGCCTCGACGCCATGAGCGACATGGGGCTGGTCTCGGTCGTCCCCATCGCCGGGCTCCTGGCGCTGGCCCTGCCGACCGTCGGGTTCTGCTGGAGCCTCGGTCAGCGGTCACCGCGCGGTCCCATCCTCCTGTGCCACGTCGTGGCCCTGATCTTCGCCCTCCACGCCGTGCCCGTCCTCGTCGAGAGCGTCCCCGGCCTGCGCGTGGCCTGGCGGCACGTGGGCGTGGTGGGTGAGATCGCCACCACGGGCCAGGTCGATCCCCGCATCGACGCCTACTTCAACTGGCCCGGCTTCTTCGCCCTCGTCGCCTCCCTCACCCAGGCCGCCGGGATCTCACCCCTGTCGCTGGCCCGCCTGGCCCCGCTCGCCTTCCACCTCGCCTACCTCCCCGCCTTCCTCCTTCTCCTGCGGGGAGCGGGCGCCGACCGGCGTCTGACCTGGCTGGCGGTGTGGATCTTCGAGCTGGCCAACTGGGTGTCGCAGGACTACCTGGCTCCCCAGGCGGAGGCGTACCTCCTGTACCTCGTGGTCCTCGCCGTCCTCCTCGGCTGGTTCACCCGGGCCCCGTCCCGGCGACTCAACAGCGAACCCCCACCGGCCGCTGACCCACTCTCGAGGTGGGCCCGGCCCGGTCTCATCGCCGCCGTCGTGCTGCTGTTCGCCGTTCTGGTGGCCAGCCACCAGCTCACGCCCTTCGCCCTCCTGGCCGGGCTGGTGGCGCTGGTCGCCTGGCGGCGCCTGGAACCCCGGCGCCTGCCGGTGCTCCTGGCCCTCATGCTGGCGGCCTGGCTCGCCTTCCCCGCCGCCGACTACGTGTCCGGCCACTTCGACAAGGTCACCGGCACCCTGGGTGGCGTGTCGCTCGACGAGCGGATCACGGGCAGCTCCGGGCACCTGTTCGTCGTCCGCCTCCGCCTGGCCGCCACCGTCGGCCTCGGAGTGGTGGCCGTGGCCGGGTGGTGGCGGCGCCGGCGCCGGGGTCGTGACGACCTCACCCTGGGCCTGCTCGGGGTGGCCCCGCCGATGCTGGCTCTCATCCAGCCCTACGGCGGTGAGATCCTCATGCGGGTCTACCTCTTCGCCCTGCCCGTCCTGGCCTTCTTCGCCGCCGCCGCCCTGCTGCCCCGGCGGTGGGACCACCGCTCCCGGATGGCGCGGGCGTCCCTGGTGCTCGTCCTGGTGGCCATGACCGGACTGTTCCTCTTCACCCGGTACGGCAACCAGCGGGTGGACCGGTTCACGCCCGCCGACGTGGCCGCCGTCGATTCCCTCTACTCCCGGGCCGAGCCGGGGTCGCTCTTCCTGGTCGCCACCCAGAACCTCCCCTGGAAGGGTGAGGGGTACTCGGCCTACCGCTACCAGCCGCTGGACCGGCTGCGCCCGCCCGTGCCCGACGCCGGGGCGGCGGCCACGGCGGCGCTGACGGCGCTGCGGGCCCACCCGGGTCCGGGGGCCTTCTACGTCGTCACCCCGAGCGTGCTGGACGACCAGGCCGTCACCGGCTCCCTGCCGGCCGGCACCCTGGAGCGGATCCGGGCCGCCCTCGACACCGCCCCCGACTTCACCCTCGTCTACGCCGACGGCGACGCCCTCATCTACGCCCGAACGACCCCGCCCCCCGGCCCCGGCGCCCCAGCCCCAGGAGGCATCTGATGCGACAGCCCCCGACGGCCGTCTCTCCGGCGGTGCGCTCGGCCGCCCTCCTGGCCTGGGCGGTGGCGGCCGGCGGGCTCGCCTTCGGCGGCCCCCAACCCTGGCGGGGAGCCATCGTGTTCTCCTTCGGCCTCCTCGGCCCGGGCCTCGCCCTCGGCCGCCGGCTACCGCTCCCCGATCTGACCGCCCGCCTCGCCCTCGCTCCTGCCCTCAGCCTGGCGGTGGGAACGCTGGGGGCGATCATCATGGTGTACACGGAGACGTGGTCCCCGAGCGGGCTGTACCTCCTGCTCGCGGCCCTGGTGGCGGCGGCCAGCGTCGGGGAGCTGGCCCGCCTCCACCTCCGTCCCCCGTCGCTGGCCGAGCCGCAGCCATGAGCGCCCTGGGGCCGGCGGTCACCGTCGCCGTCGTCTTGGGCCTCCTGGCCGTCGTCTCCGCCGGCGAGATCCTGCGGGCCGGGGGCCTGGCGCCCCGGGCCCGCCTGGTGCTCGACCGCATCGCGGTGCCGTTGTTCGTGGCCTTCTGCCTGGTGGTGGGGAGCCAGATTGTCCAGTTCGTCTGACTCGCCGGAAGCCGGACGGCTGGTGGTGGTGAGCGACCTGCACCTCGGCGCCGGCGGGCCGCCGGGAACGGCCGGCGAGCACTTCTTCCACGACGCCGCCTTCGCCGCCTTCGTCGACCACCTCCTGGTCAGCGGTCCGCCTCCGGTCCTGGTCGCCCTGGGTGACCTCTTCGACCTGTCCGGCAGCAACCCGGGTCCGGTGCCGGCGGGACCGGGGCTGGAAGAGCGGCGGACCGTCCGGCGCCTGGAGCGGGCCGCCGGCGGGCATCCGGCGGTGTTCGACGCCCTGCGCCGCCTGCTGGCCGGCGGTGGGCGCCTCGAGGTGGTGGCCGGCAACCACGACCAGGAGATCACCCGGCCCGGGGCCCGGGCCTGGCTGGAGCACACGCTGGGCGCCAGCGCCCGCGTCCGGGTCCATCCCTGGATCCTGTACCGGCCGGGCCTGCTCTACGCCGAGCACGGCAGCCAGTACCACGACATCAACGCCCTGGTAGCCGTGGCCCGTCGCCTGGACAGCGACGATCAGGCGGAGCGCCCGCTGGCCGCCGCCCTCGGGGCCGCCCACGGCGGGCGGCACTCCTTGGGCGCCCTGCGCCGGGCGGCGGCTCTGGCGGCCGCTGGCGCCCGTCTGTCGACGGCTGCGGTGGCCCGGGAGCGGGCCGCCTACCGGGCCGGCGTCCTCCCTCCGCTGGCGGCCGCCGTCGGGCTGCCGGCCGAGGTCCTGGGCGCGCTCGACCGCCTGTCGGAGACGACCGCTCCGGCCATCGCCCGGCGGCTCGCCACCCGCATGGTGATGTGGCCGGCGGGCCGCGCCGTGCGCCGGGCCCGCCCGGTGGTGCGGCCCGGCGATCGCTCCGCCTACCTCCGGCGGGTTGTTCCCCACCTCGACGCCACCCTGGCCGGGGCCGGCTGCGGGGTGCCGTTCTATGTGTTCGGGCACACCCATTTCGCCGAGGTGGCGCAACTGCCCCACGGTCCCCGCTACCTCAACGCCGGCACCTGGTCGGAGCCCCGCCCCGCCTCGCTCGGTCCCGCCGGCACGCTCACCTTCGTCGAGATCACGGCCGGCCCGCCGGCGGCCCGGCTCCGGCGCTGGGACGCGGTGGCGGAGCGCCCCGTCGACCTCGATGCCGTCGAGCCCCGGTTCCCGACCGCCGGAGGAGGCGGTGAGGAACGCCGGCCGGTCACCTTTGGAACGTGGTAGTACCGGCTCGTCCCGGTTCCGGGTCGCCTTCCGGTTCCGGCGGCACGAAGGCGGCCAGCACCGGCCAGAGGCGGGCTTCCAGTTGGGGTTGGTCCAGCCCGCTGGTGGCGATGAACACGTCCTCGCCGGTGCTGTAGGTGACGACGAGGACGGCGCATTCCCCCGCCTCCTGCCACGCCGTCGCGAACGCACCCGCCGGGGCCCGGCCCCTACCGGCCCGCCGTCTGGCTTTGAGGGCCGGTTCCACATCCAGGCCGGCGACGTCGTGCCATCCGGCGAGGCGGGCCGACGACCCGTCGGCGGCGATCAGGGCCACCCCCTTGGGGCCGACATGGACCCGCACCCCGGCGACCGGGACGTCGATGGCGGGATCGCCCCCGAGATAGGTCCACGAGGCTCGGGCATCCAACCAGCCCGGCCAGCGGATCCACGGTGCGGACCACCAGCCCCAGGCCTCCGCCGCGCTTCCGGCCCCCAGGTGCTTCCGGAACGCCTCCGCCGGCCCCGGCTCGCGCAACTCCAGGGTCACGGGCTGCCGGCGGGGGACCAGGATCTGCACCTGCGTCGGGCTGAAGCCGGTGTCGACGGTGAACGGCTCGCCGAGCGACAGTTGGAATTCCTGGTCCAGGCTGCGGAACCCGCGGCGGTCGAAGACCGACAGGAGCGTCGGGGTGAAGACGGCCACGCCTTCATCCCGGGTCGCTCCGGCCACGATCCCGCAGCGATAGGCACCCACGATCTGATCCCCGTCGGGCACGGCGGCCAGGGCGCTCTGCGCCGACTGTCGCATGTTCCCGGTCACGGGCCCGCCCGTGGCCAGGAACGCCAGCACTTCGTCCAACCTGCTCACGACCGTGAGACCTCGTTCGCCCCTGTTGGTAATGCCTCCGTCTCGCGTCGAGGCGGACGGCTGGCAAGAGGAAATTAAACGGCTTCCCCGGCGCGATGACCATAGGCCGATGGGCTCATCGGACGTGGGAAACCGGACAATCGTTCCTTCCGGCTCGTCCTCGGTGTGTGTCCGGGCGCTCGCCGGGTCAGTTCGGCTGTTGGTCGCTACTGGGGGCGCAGGGCGGCGAGCCAGCCGGCCCATTCCCGGGAGGCGCTGAAGGTCCAGACCTTGTCGCCGCTGACCCCGGGGCTGGCCTGGGGCCCGTCGGCGAGCTCGAGGCGCTTGCCCCCGACATCCCACGATTCGGCCAGTCCCACCGGCGAGGCGATGGTCACCCCGGTGTTGCCGGAGTTGACGGCCATGCAGCCGATCACCATGGCGTTGGCGGTGGCGGTGGTGAGGCCCGGGACGGTCCCGGTGGTGGCGGCGGCGCCGCCGGCGGCCGTCCTCGGCGCCGTGTCGAGCGGGGTGGTGGTGTTCACGCCCGAGTACCGGGTGATGCCGGCGCCGCTGGCGACGGCCGTGCTCAACGTCCAGGCGTAGGTCGCCGGTTCGGACCCACCGGCGACCCGGTAGTAGCCGTAGAGGCGGGGGTTGTTGATGGACGTGACGGAGGCGACGGGGGTCCAGCCCGCCGGCACGCCGGTGGCCGCCACCGTGCTCCCGTTGAGGGCCAGGCAGGCGACCAGCACGTCGCCGGCGACGGTGCCCGCCGGCTTGGTGATCGCCACCGTGTTGGTGGCGGTGGTGTTGACCACCGTGGCCGAGGTCTCCCGGCGGACGCCCGTGGACGGCGCGGCGGTGGTGAACGACCAGGTGTGGTCGGCCTCGAGGGTGTTGCCGGCCACATCCGAGACGCCCGTGGTCACCGTGGCCGTGTAGCCCGTGGTGGAGGCGAGATCCCCGGTCGGGTTCAGGGTGGCGGTCTTCGTGGCCCCGTCGTAGGTCACCGCCGCGGCGACGGCGACGGCGTCAGCGGTCCGCACCAGGCCCAGGGTGCTCCCGGTCACGGTGGCGGGGTCCATCGGTTCGGAGAACGTCACGGTGACGTTCCCGCCCACGGCCACGCCGGTGGCGCCGTCGAGCGGGGTCACCGCCACCACCGTGGGGCGCTCGGTGTCGGGGACGGGTTCGGTGATGGTGATGGTCACGTCGTCGGACGCCGTCAGCGCCGAGTCGCCGGCGGTGAGCCGCAGGACGTAGACCCCGACGGCCGGGAACGTCGCCGTCGTCGAGGCCGCCGCCGGGTCGGCGAAGGTCACGTCGGCGCCTGGGCCGCTCACCTTGGCCCATCCGCTGGTGACCGAGCCGGGCGGGTTGGGAAGGCCGTCGTCGGTCACGACTCCTGACAGGGTGGCGCCGTCGGCCAGCAGGACGGACTGGTCGGGGCCGGCGTTGACCGAGGGCGCGGTGTTGACGACCGGTCCGTCCAGGTACTCGATGTGGAGGACGGGGGGCGCCTTACCCTCGAAGGCCTCGGCCGTGCGCCGTCCGGTGCCGGTGACGATGAGGGCCATGGCGTTGCCGGAGTTCCAGCCGGGGAGGTTCACGACCTGTTGCAGCGTGGCGGCGAGGTCGGTCGTCTGCTGCGCCGGCCCCCGGGCCCCCACCGACGTCCAGTCCGCCGGCGCCCAGGGGACACCGGGGGTGGTGCGGGGCCGGGACGAGACGTTGCCGCCGGCGGTGGTGAAGGTGGCGGCGTTGCCCGTGGCCTCGGCCGCCAGGGTGAGCGGGGCCGTCCCGGTGGAGACCTCGTCGACCTGGAACTGCACGGAGGCCCGCAGGATCGTCGCCCCCTTGGGCACGCCGACGGCGGCGAAGCGCAGGCCGACGGTCTGCACCGACGACCCGTCCGTGGTCAGCTCGAGGTCGCCGCTGTTCAGGGTCACCGAGCCGTTCGAGCGTTCCTCGGCGTCGTCGGATCCGGCGGCGACGGCGGCGTCGAGGACCTTGGTACCGGCGGGCAGGACGGTCACGGTCACGTCGTCGGAAGACGAGAGCTGGGAGTCACCGGCGGTGAGGCGCAGGCCGTAGACCCCCGGCGCGGAGAACCTGGCCGTCGTCGACGCCGCCGTCGGGGTGGCGAAGGTCACCGTGGTCCCGGCCGGGCCGCTGACCGTCGACCATTGCCGCGTCAGCGTGCCGGAGGTGGGCAGCCCGTCGTCGGTCACGACTCCGGACAGGGTGGCGTCGGCGGGAAGGATGACCGTCCGGTCGGGACCGGCGGAGACCACCGGCGCCTGGTTGGTCACGGTCGTCAATCCGGCCGCCATCTCGTAGAGCTTCCCGTCGTTCTCCAGCGGGTTGACGTCGTTGTCGACGCCGCGGTCGACGATGTAGAAATTCGTGGCCCCCGACCCGTTGCTGGCCGGGGCCGTCGTCAGCCCGGCGGCCTTGACGGCGTGGGCGGCGGTGATGCTGATGACGTTGACGAGGGCGCCCGCCCTGGTCAGGTCGTAGATCGCCTGGGACGTGTGGTCGAGCACGAAGAGCCGGTCCTTGGCCTGGTCGTAGGCGATGCCCTCGGGGTCGCGGGCGCCGAAGGTCCGGACGTCGAAATGGGCCAGCAAGGTGCCGCTGGCGGAGTAGCGGTAGACCTCGGCTCCGACCCCGTCGACGGTGTACAGCTCGCCGGTGGAGGTGTCCACGTCGACCCCCTCGGGGTCGTTGTTGCCCCCCGCCGACGTGCTGAAGCTGGTCCGGGTGTCATCGCTGGTGCCGAACCGCCCGTCGCTCCCCGGGGCCACGGTGAAGACACGCATCTGGTCGTCGTCGGAGACGTAGAGTCGGTTGGTGGACGGGTTGAGGCTGAGCCCGACGGGTTCCCGGCTGTAGGCCGTCGTGGTCCCGGTGGCGGCCAGGGTCCCGGTGCGGGTCACCTCGAAGAGGTTCTTGCCGGCGTAGATCGACATCTCCTCGACCTCGCCGTCGCTGATCAGGAGCCGGCCGCTGCCGGGGAGGTAGGTGATCCCCGAAGGGTCGGGGCTCGGCGGGCTGAACCGCCAGGTGTCGGTGGTGCGCACCAGCGTGGCCGACACGTTGGCGGCATGGGCGCCCGGCAGGTCGGTGGCCACCCACCACCCCAGGTTCAGCAGCGCGGCCAGGATCCCGACGACGCCCACGCGTCTGGTTGCGGTCATAGGTACCGACCCTGAAACCGCAGCCGGGGAAACGGCAAGACATCGGGGCTGAAGAGATGCTGATTGATTTTCCGTACCGGCCGAGGCCTCACCGCCCAGCGGGAGATCCATTGCCGATTGAGCCCTTTCAACGGCCCAATCCACCCGATTCTCCCGCCGGTCCGTCCCCGCCCGGCCGGCCCTGGGCGATGATCGCCCCGGGAGGACGATGAGCACACTCACCGCCAAGTTCGGTGGCCTCGGTCTGGCGATCCTCGTCGCCGGGGGCGCCGCCGGCTGCGCCGGGGATTCCCAGCCCCAGGTGCAACGGCCGGTCACGCCGGCCCGGGTGCGGATCGCCGAGCCTGCCCCCAACCAGGTCACCGGGTCCGACGTGGTCATCCGGGCTCAGCTCACCGGCGCCGGGGTGGTGGCCGGAACCCGCCCGGTGCTGCGCGTCGACGAAGGTCACCTGCACCTCTTCGTCGACGGGCAACTGGTCTCCACGGAGTTCCCGGGCGTCCAGGACGTCCGCGGCCTCTTCCCCGGGCCCCACTCGGCGCAGGTCGAGTTCGTGGCCGCGGACGACGCCCCGTTCCGGAGCCGGGTCATCGCCGCCGTCCTGTTCACGGTGGCCGGATGACCGCCGTGGGGGCCCCGAGGGCGGTGGTGCCGGCGCCGAGGGCGGTGGTGCCGGCGCCGGAGGCGGTGGTGTCGGCGCCGAGGGCGGCTGTGCTGACCGGCGCCGCCGGTTGCCTGCTCCTCGTCGCCCGGCCCTCCCTGCTCCAGGTGACCGGGCACCGCACCCTCACGCTGGTGGTGCTGTTCGTCGTGCTCCTGGCCGTGGGCGGGCTGTGGCCGGTATCCCGCCCCCTGGTGGGCAGCCAGGCCGGGGGCGCCCCGGCGGTCAGCCCCACAGCCGCCCTGGCCGCCGGCGTGGCCGCCTTCGCCCTCGGCCGCCTCGTGGCCGGCGGCCAGGCGCCGCTGCCGTTCACCGCTTCGGTCGTGGCCCTCAATTCGCTGGCCGCGGTGTCGGAGGAGGCGTTCTTCCGGCGCCTGGTCTACGACGCCCTCGCTCCCAGGGGTGTGGCCGCGGCCGTGGTCGGCTCGGCCGTCCTCTTCGCCGTGGTGCACGTGGGGGTGTACGGCGCCTGGGTGCTGCCGCTGGACGTGGCCGCCGGTCTGGTGCTCGGTTGGCAGCGGTGGGTCACGGGGTCGTGGGCCGTCCCCGGGGCGACCCATGTGGTGGCCAACCTGGTCATGGTGATCTGATGGCCAGGACGCATCGCGTTCTCGTGGGGGAAATGCCAGCGATTGCTGGCAGGAAACCCACAGGAAGCGACCACCCTCGGAGCCGGATGGCGGTGGGGGTCGCCGTGGTGGTGGTGTACCTGGCCGCCGTGGCCGGCACCGTCGCCTTCTCCGAGAAGGGTGTGCGGCCCCTGTTCGACGGTTTCGAGGGGGGCGGCCCGCCTCGGCCCTACCAGTGGGTCGATCCGCCGCCGGGCCTGGGCGACGGGAACATCACCCCCCGTCCCAACCTGATCGCGGTCGGCTTCAACGCCGGCGTCTCGGAGCCGGCGGGGGTCACGAGCGGCGACAGCCAGCTGGTGCTGAACCTCCCGGCCGCCGCCTTCCCCGCCGAGGCGGGCGCCACGAAGGTGGCGGTGGCCATGACCCCGGTCGCTCCCGGGACTCTGGCTGCCACCCCCACCAATTACCTCCCCGACGGGAACGCCTACCGGGTGCGGATGACCTACGAGCCGGGAGGCCGGGAGATCGCGGCCACCGCCGTACCCGGCAACATCGTCCTCATCGTGCCCCAGCTCGCCGTCACCCTCCTCTACTCGCCGGACGGGGCGTCCTGGGAGCAGCTCCCCAGCCAGCTGCTGGGGGATCCCGTCACCATCGGCGGGGAGTTCACCCAGGCCGGCTACTACCTCGTCGGCACCACCGAGCCGCCTCCGGTGCCGGAGCCGTCGGAGAACTCGAGCGCCCGAGGGAAAATGATCCTCTTCGTGGCCGTCACCGCCGGTGTGTACCTGGTGCTCCGGTTCGCGCCCCGCCGTCAGGGGAAGCACCCCCCGCCGGCTCAGTGGCAGGAGCCGGTGCCGGAGTCGGTGAAGGCCTTGCCCGGCTCGGGGACGAACCGGAAGTCGTAGCCGCTGGCGTGGAGCGTGAGCTCCAGTACCCCGAAGGTGTCGGAGTTGCGCACCAGGCTGTTGGCCGCCGCCCCGCTGAATGCGTAGTGGGAGCGCCCTCCCGTCCCCACCGTGAAGGCGGTGAGGCCCCGGGTGTCGTCGGGGACGTCGTCGGGCGTCTGGGGCGCGAAGCGCTCGTAGCCGTGGTTGTGGGCCTGGAGCACCACGTCGGCGCCGGCATCGAAGAGCACCTGGATCCACGGCTTGGTGGTGAGCGTGCGGTTGTGGCTGGATGGGCTCGTCCAGTAGGGCTGGTGGAAGTAGGCCAGCGTGCACGGTGCGGGATGGGCGGCCAGGTCGGCGATGAGCCAGTTCGTCACGGCCACCTCGTCGCACGAGGCCCGCTCGAAGCAGTACGAGTTCAGGGCCACCATGTGCCAGGCGCCGATGTCGAAGGAGTATGACCCCTCCGGTTGGAGCACCACCGGGCCGCCGGCGTTGAAGTAGGCCAGGTATTCACCGGTGCCGTAGAAGTCGTGGCTCCCGCCGCTGGCGGGGTAGGTCCTGGCCTTGAACCGTCCCCAATGGGGCTCGTAGTAGGCCGCCAGGTTGGCCAGCGTGCCGTATTCGTACTGGTAGTCGCCGAGGCCGAGCACCGCCGCCGGGTTGATGACGTCGATGAGAGCGGCCGTCTCGTCCTGGCCGCACTTGCCCGGGCAGGCCACGTCGCCGGCGGCGACGATCACGGGGTCGGAGCCGGGCGGCGGGGGCGGCAGTGGAAGGGTGGTGGTCGTGGTGGTGGTCGGCGCCGTGGTCGTGGTGGTGGTCGGCGCCGTGGTCGTGCTGGTGGTCGTCGTAGTGGTCGTCGTGGTGGTCGTGGCCGTGGTCGTGGTGGACGGGGGCGGGGGTACGGGACCGGGTTCCACGACCAGCTCGACGCGGTCCGAGGCGGCCTCCTTGGACTTGAAGTCGTAGCCGTCCGAGCTCGTGCTGTCGATCGACAGCGACAGCAGCGTCCCCACCGCGGCGGCGACGGCGGCGGTGACATCCACCTCGACCCATGAGCCGCTGGCCGTCCCGGGAACGAAGGTGGCCGCCGCCGTGCCCCGGGCCGGCCGGTTGCGATAGGTCAGCGTGGCTTCCGTCCAGCTGTCGTCCTCGACGTTCCAGATCGTCTGGAGCCCTCCGGAGCCGCTTGTCTTGTACATGCGCAGCGTGGCCCCGGAAACGGGTTGGGTCAGCCCGCTGAGGTCGAACATCAGGTAGGTGACGAAGACGGGAGACCGGTCCGACACCAGCGTGGCGGAGGTGCCGTAGTTGCGGTCGGGCGACTTGGCGGCGACGTGGGCGTCGTGGAGGGGCTGGTGCGTTGTCGCCGCCCCGCTCCGGGGGAGGTCGCCCCCGAGCCACGAGGCCGAGGCGAGAACGGCGGCGGCCAGCACCACAGTGACGCGCCGGCGGCTGGGAGAGACGCCGTCCCGGGCCGCGTGACGCCGCACCATGGCCACCTCCGAAAGGGGGAACCTCGGCTCGGGTTCTCAGTACCTGCACCGTTTCGCCTGGGGGAGGGGCTGTCAACGGAGCGAAGCGAACGGAAGGCCGCGCCCCGGGACTTCTCTGCCGGGGCGCGGCCTTGGATCAGGACACCGGATGGTGCCGTTCGGTCAGTGGCAGTTGATGGTGCCGGAGTCGGTGTAGGTACTGCCCGCCACCGGCATGAACTTGAAGTCGGCGCTGGCGGAACGGAGCGTCATCTTGAGCACCCCGTAGGTGTTGCCGTTGCGGGCCACGCTGTTGGCCGCCGTCCCGGTGGGGGAGTAGAAGGACCGGCCACCGGTGCCGACGACGAAGGCGGTGAGTCCCCGGGCGTCGTCCCGGGCGCTGCTCGGGTTCTGCGGTGCGAATCGCTCGTAGAAGTGGTTGTGGGCCTGGAGGATGACGTCGGCGCCGGCGTTGTAGAGGGCGTCGATCCAGGGCTTGAGGGTGGTCAACCGGGAGTGGTTGGAGGGGCTGGTCCAGTAGGGCTGGTGGAAGTAGGCCAGGGTGCAGGCGGCGGGGTTGGCGGCCAGGTCGGCCTTGAGCCAGTTGGTCACCGCCGTCTCGTCGCAGGAGGAGCGCTCGAAGCAGTACGAGTTGAGGGCCACGATGTGCCACGAGCCGACGTTGTAGGAGTAGGACCCTTCGGCCTTGAGGGTCACCGGACCGCCGTTGTTGAAGTAGCTCAGGTAGTCGCCGGTGCCGTAGAAGTCGTGGCTCCCGCCGTTGGCCGGGTAGGTCTTGGCCTTGAACCGTCCCCAGTAGGGGTCGTAGTACTTGGTCATGTTGGCCAGCGTCCCGTAGTCGTACTGGTAGTCGCCCAGGCCGAGCACGGCCGTCGGGTTGATGGCGTCGATGAGGTTGGCGGTGTCGTCCTGGCCGCACACGCCGGGGCAGGCGACGTCACCGGCGGCCACGATCACCGGGTCCGAACCGGACGGCGGCGGAGGCGGCGGTGCCGAACCGGTGGGGGTGGCGAAGGCGTTGACCGACGGCGAGCTCTGGTTGCCCGACGTGTCGAAGGCCGTCACCCGGTAGGTGTAGGTCGTGCCGTTGGTGCGGCCGGTGTCGAGGTGGGCGCTGGCCGTGACGGTGGCGATGGGTGTGGCCGGCCAGGTCCCGTCGGTGTTGGCCCGGTACACCCTGTACCCGGCCCGGTCGGCTTCGGTGTTGTCGGCCCAGTCCAGCGACACGCTGGCGTCGCCGGCCGTGGCCGTCAGGCCCGTGGGCGCGGCCGGCGGGGTCGTGTCGGAGGGCGGGGGCGGCGGCGGAGTGGTGGTTCCGGCCAGGAGGCGGTCGACCCACGGCTTCCAGCTGAAGTCGCTGTTGGTGGCCGACAGCGGGCCGGTGGTGTAGTACTCCCACCAGGCGAAGCCGAGGCCGTACTTGTTGAACAGGCCGATCTGCTGGTCGATCCACAGGTCATGGTTGGCGACGCCGGAGCCGATGCCGAGCTCGCCGATCCACATGGGGATGCCGGCCGCCCGGGTCTTGTTGACGTGGACGAGGAGGTGGTTCTCCAGCTGCGTCAGGTTCGGGCTGGAGTAGCCGGTGGTGCCGTTCCAGAGGTAGGTGCCGGCCTGGGCGCCGCTGGCGTCGTAGCCGTCGTCGTCCCCGCCGCCGAAGTAGTCGTGGAGCGACCAGACCACGTTGGTCTTGTTGGTGAGGTTGGCGAAGTCGGCCAGGCTGCCGGCGATCGAGCTGTCGCCGTAGGTCGGCTCGATCATGATGATCTTGGCCGGGTCGACCGTCCGGACCTGGCTGATGAGGGAGTCGTAGGCCCGCAGCACGGCGTTCTGGTCGATGGGCGACCGGTAGAACTCGTTGACGAGGTCGTAGGCCGCGACCATGGGTTGGTTCTTGTACCGGCCGGCCAGCATCTTCAGGTAGCCGGCGCCGTTGGTCTGCACGGTGGTGACGCTGTCGCCGGTCCTGGCCCAGGCGGGGACGTCATTGAAACCGCCGCTGCCCCACAGGTGGATCATGTCGAGGATGACGTAGAGGCCGGCGGACGTGGCCCGGCTGACGGCGGTGTCGAGCGTGGTCAGGTTGGTCTGGTTCCAGGCTCCCCGGCTGGACTCGTAGTCGTCCCAGTACAGGACGAAGCGCACGGCGTTGAACCCCTTGTCCTTGATCTGGGTGTACTTGGCCGCGTCCCACGTCTTGCCCGGGCTGTTGCCCCACACGGGGATCACGTTGAAGCCCCGGAGCCGCACCTCGTTGCCGTTGGCGTCGACGAAGGCCTGGGTGGCGGTGGAGTGCAGGCTGCCGGCCGGCCCCGGCGGGGGCGGCGGCGGTGGGGCGGGAGCGGTGGTGGTCGTGGTCGAAGGCGCCGTGGTGGTCGTCGTCGGGGGCGCGGTGGTGGACGTCGTCGAGGAGGTCTCGACGACCAGGACGGGCTTGCCCGAGGAGGCCTCACGGCTGTCGAAGCCATGCCAGCTGTCGCTTTCCGTGGTGACGGCCATGCTCACCAGCCCCGGGCCGCTCACCAGCGGGGTGGCGTCGAGAGACACCGTGGCGTTGTCGGCGTAGCCGCCGGCGTTGGCGATCACGGTCGAGCCGACCGCCGGCGCGTTCCGGTAGGTGAGCACCGTCTCACCCCAGCTGTTGTCGGCCACCGCCCGGAGGTCCACGCCGGTGCTCGTGCCGCTCCCATTGGCCGTCAGCCTGAGTGTCGCCTTGGAGACCACGGATCCGGACGGGATCTCGACGTTGAAACGTAGGTAGGCGCGGCGGATCTCGGTGGTCCGGTTCTGGGCCGAGATCCTGATGCTGGTCCCGAAGTTGGAGTCGGGCTTGTTCGACTGGCTGTAGGTGTCGGCCACGGCGACGAACGTCGACGTCGGCGACGGCGCCGGTGCCGCGGTCGTCGTCGTGGTGACGGGCACGGTCTCGACGACGAGCTGGGGCTTGCCCGAGGAGGCCTCACGGCTGTCGAAGCCATGCCAGCTGTCGCTTTCCGTGGTGATGGCCATGCTCACGACGCCCGGGCCGCCCACCAGCGAGGTGGCGTCCAAGGAGACCGTGGCGTTGTCGGCGTAGCCAGAGGCGTGGGCCACCACGGCCGACCCCACGGCCGGCCCGTTCCGGTAGGTCAGCGACGTCTCGCCCCAGCTGTTGTCGGCCACGGCCCGGAGGTCCACGCCGGTGCTCGTGCCGGAGCCGTTGGCCGTCAGCCTGAGCGTGGCCTTGGTCACGACCGACCCCGACGGGACCTGCACGTCGAAGCGCAGATAGACGCGGCGGATCTCGGTCGTCCGGTTCTGGGCCGAGATCCTGGTGCTGGTCCCGAAGTTGGAGTCGGGCTTGTTCGACTGGCTGTAGGTGTCGGCGACGGGGTTGAACGTCGACGAGGCCGCCTGGACGCTGGCGGGGAGCACCTGGATGGCCAGGGCGGCAACGAGGAAGGCGGCTACCGACAGGCTCAGGCGCCGGCGGCTGGCCGAGGGACGGATGGCGGACAACGTGGGACCTCCCGGGTCGGCACGAACACAACCCGGGGTACGGCCTTCGGCAGCCGGGCGGGCTCCGTAAGGAGCTCCCTGGCTTTGCGACCCCACCTCGCGATGGGTGTGCCTTTATCGGGCGTGTCCGCAGCATGTCTGCTACGGCGCCGTCATCGACAAGGCGCGGAACCACCCTTGAGCACCGGCGCCAAGTCCCGGAGGAAATACCCTCGACGGGGGAGGACGCAGCGGGCAAAGCCGACACCCGCTCGGGAAGCAGGTGTAACGGAAGCTTAAGCGTCGACGATGCCGGGGCCGGTCTCCTCGGGCAGCCGCACCTCATCGGAGGCCAGTGGCGGGCCGGAGGCGATCCCACCCGAGATCCAACGAGATCCGTCCTCGTCGACGGCGACGACCATCACCCCGAGTTGCTGCTCGAGTCGCTGGGCGAGGCGGAACAGGCCATCGTACAGCGCGTCGTCGACGCGGTCGATCAGCACGTCGAGTTCGTCGTCGGGCGTCGCCTCTCGAAGGAAGACGTCAATGGTGTAGGAGGTGAGCAGTACCGATTGCCGACCCGCCTCGTGTGCCATCAGACCCGGGACCTCCTTGCGGCCAGGCCGCGGACATTCAGCGGGCGTTGATCCTCGGAGCTGTCGCGGGCGGCAGCGAGGACATCGGTGATCTCCTGGCCGACGAGTTCGTCGCGGTGCATGAGGGCGTCGATGAGGGCGTCGAGCAGGTGGGGATGGTCCTCGACGAGGAGCCGGACCCGTTCCTTGGCCGCCTGGAGCAGGGCTTCGACGGCCTTGGCCGCCCGTTCGTTGGCCAGGACCTTGCCGACGATGCCCGTCGTGAGGGGGCCGCTTTCCACGGCCTGGTAGGAGACGAGGCTCCCCGCCATCCCGAAGGCGCCGACCATCTGGGCGGCGAGTTGGGTGGCGTAGGCCAGGTCGGCGGCGGGGCCGGTGGAGGCCTGCCCGAAGCGGGCTTCTTCGGCGACGATGCCACCCATGGCCACCTCGATCAGGGCCCGCAGCTCGGTGGCGGTCCTGGTGAAGTGCTCATCGCCGTCGGAGTGGGCCAGAAGCCCGAGGGCGTCGCGGCGTTTGATGATGGAGAGCACCTCGAGTTTGCGCTCGGGGGCGAGCAGATGGGCGGCGAGGGCGTGGCCCGACTCATGGGTGGCGATCCGGCGCCGTTCCTCGTCGGTGTATTCGACGGGTTGTTTGAGGCCGATCTCCTCGGTCATCTTGGCCTGGGTCACGTCCGCCCAGGTCATGGCGGCCCGGCCGTCGCGCAGGGCCCACACCAGGGCCTCGTCGAAGAGGTGCTCGATCATGACCGGCGAGTAGCCCGGGGTCATGGCGGCCAGGGCGTCCCGCCGGTCCTCGGCGTCGAGCTCGGCGGTGTGCGCCTTGCGGTCCAGGTAGTAGTCGATGATCTCGCGCCGGCCGGAGCGGTTGGGGACGTCGAAGTGGATGGAACGGTCGAAACGGCCGGGTCGCAGCAACGCCGGGTCGAGATCAGCGGCGCGGTTGGTGGCCCCGATGACCAGGACGTTGGCGGGCGTGGGCCGGGGCTTGCTCAGCTGCCGGGCGTCGGGCAGCCAGGCGTTGAGCCGGTCGATCAGATACCCCCGGAACCGCTGACCGGGGGTGGGGTGATCGAAGGACTGGTGCTGGATGAGGAGTTCGTTGACCACACCGGCGATCCCCTCCCGGCCCACGGAGCGGTTGACCTCGCCGTCGCCGGGGGAGAACGGCATGCCGGAGCGGGCGGCGGCGATGGCGTCGATCTCCTCGATGAAGCCCACCGCCCCGCCCTCGGCCCGGGCCGCCTTGCGCAGCTCCCGGAAGAAGGACCGGATCTTGCGGTTGGTCTGGCCGTAGTACATCGACTGGAAGGCGGAGGAGGACACGAAGAAGAACGGCACTCCGGCCTCTTTGGCCAGGGCTTTGGCCATGTAGGTCTTGCCCGTACCCGGGGGGCCTTCGAAGAGGATGGCGCGGCGCGGGTTGCCGCCCATGCTGTCCCGGAACGTCTTGAAACCGAGGAACAGGTTGAGGCTGCGCACCACCTCTTCCAGGACGACCCCCATGCCCACCACATCATCGAAGGACGTCTCGATCTCACTGGGACGGAACCGCACATGGGGCGACTTCCCCGCGCCGATGAGAGGCAGGAGCAGGACGAAGCCCAACAGGGCCACGATCATCATCTGGGGGAGCAGGGCCGCCCATCCCGGCGACAGCGACGGCCAGGCGAGGTTGACCGGGTTGCCGGTCAGCTGCCGCCACCACAACCACACCGCCAGCGGACCGAGCAGCACCAGGGAGCGCTGAATCCGGCGCTGCCGGTTGCGCTCCCGCAGCCGGGCCACGTCGGCCAAGGCGCGCCCGATCACGCCTTCCTGACCCAGGATCCGCACGTCTTGATTCATTTCCCGCATCCTCGGTGCCCGGGCTGAAGGCTGGTTGGCTCGATCCTGAAGCGGACCTGAGCGGCCGGCTGGGGGCACCGGGTCCCGTGCGGGTCATCAGGAATTCTTCAGGACTGCTTCAGCGGGCCTCCGGGTGCCGGGCCACACCATTCGAAAAGGTCGTCCGGTGGCGGGAGGGGAGCCGGAGGCCAGAACCGGCGCGAACAGAGAGAACTGAACATGGGACGAGATCACGTGGGCGGTACCGGGCTGGCCAGCCCTGACGGTCGCATCCTGTGGGCCGACGACGCCTTCTGCGCCGCGGTGGGGCGAACCCGGGACGCCCTCGTTTCCGCCGGTCTGGCGGCCATCCTGGGCCTGCAGCCGCAAGACATGGCCGACTGGGACACCAGCAATGGCATCGTCCGGCTCCCGCCCGAAGGGGGCGGTCTCGCCCTGCGGGTGACATGCCTGGCCGAGGTGGGCGGCCGGCCCTGGGCGCTCGTGGTCGAGGCCCGGGCCGCGGCGGACGCGGGCGAGCAGATCGACGTGCCCGCCGTCTTCGCCCTCCACCGGGCCGGGAAGCTCGTCGCCGTGTGGGGGCGAATCGGCGAGGTGCTGGGTGTCACCCCGGCCTCCGTCGGCCGCCGGCTCCCCAGCCTGCTGAAGGAAGACCCGCTGATCGGGGCCCTGGTCAGACGCGCCCTCCGGGGCGAGGCGACGACGGGACTTTTCGTGGGCGAGCGCAATTCCCGCCAGATGCACCTCTTCCCCGCCGCAGACCCGGCTGGCGGCGCACCCGGCGTGGTCGGCGTGGCCGTCGCCATTGCCCCGTCTCCGCCCCGGCGTCACCCGGGCGGGGGGATCGTCCAGAGAACGAAGCCCGCTGCGGCCCTGGCCGAGCTGGCCCTGCTGGCCTTGCAGAGTGTCGAGGCCGGCCCGCTGCTCGAAGCCGCCGCCCGGCTCGTGCACGGTGCCCTCGACGCCGACACGTGCGCCGTGCGCGAATACCTTCCCCGGGGCGAGGGTCTCCACGTCCGGGCCGCCGTCGGTC
>JBIOUX010000090.1:0-3562 GCA_044867425.1 Acidimicrobiia bacterium
CCGGAGTCTCCTCGACGGGCTGGTCCATCCGGACACGGAGCGCTCGCCGGTCCAAGCCGAGCTGGCCGGTGTGCTGTCGCTCCCGGGCGTGAGCGCGGTCCTGTCGCGCGCCGCCACCCAGTCAGAGATCGGGGAACAGGCGGGCGCGGCGACCCTGCCGCTCTCCGACGCCGAGGCCAGGGTGCTGGCGGCGCGCCTCGACGAGGCGCGCGAGAGCCAACGCGAACCCTAGGAATGTGAAATTGGCCGGCGACCGCCGCCCGGGCGTCGGTTGCCCGAGCGGAGTGTCGCAGCCTCCGATTTCTTCTCCCCCAGCAGAGTTGTTCCGCACCCGGTGTCGCTCCGTCCGGTGACGACGGATCGGCACCGAGCTGCTACGCCAGGAAGGTCGGCCCCTTACGGCTCCGCTGGCGCCGGCGGGCGACCAGAGAGCAGAGAGAGGCGCGCCGGGCCGGTGCCGGGCGTGCGGGCTCAGGCGGGCGATGAAAACCGGGTTTCCGGATCCATCTGCCGTTGTTCATGCCGCTGTGATTCTGTCTTTGCCGGCCCGTCTCCTGCGGCTGAGGGCATATCGGGCACTCGGCGCGTTACTGCCGGCGGAGAGATATGTCCTTCTCGGGCGAAATGTGCCCCTCTGTTACCCTCAGTGAGCCATGCGGCTACCCGCGGCTCGCCGCCGACACCAGCTTCTCGACGTCGCCCGGGACCTGTTCGCCGCCCAGGGTTTCCACGCCACCTCCATGGACGAGGTGGCGGAAGCCGCCGGGGTCACCAAGCCGGTGCTCTATCAGCATTTCCCCTCCAAACGGGCGTTGTACCGGGAGCTGCTGGAGGACACCGCCCGCCGGCTGCTGGCCGAGGTCAACGCCGCCACCGCCCCCGCGGACACCGCCCGGGAGCGGGTCCAGTCCGGTTTCTCCGCCTACTTCACATTCGTCACCGCCAACCAATCGGCCTTCCGCCTCCTCTTCGGCGCCTCGGTGCGCAACGACGCCGAGTTCGCCGAGGTGGCGGAAGCAGTGCTCGAGCTGATGGCGGAGACGGTGGCCGAGCAGCTCGCCCTCGAACTCCCGACCGAGCACCGGCGGGTCATCGCCCACGCCGTGGTCGGCCTGGCCGAAGCCGTCGGCCGCCGGGCCCTGTTCGACGTCAGCGCCGAGCACGACCCGGAGCTGCTGGCCCACTGGACCGCCGAGCTGGCCTGGTACGGCCTGCGGGGCATCCGCACCGGCACCGAAGCCAACGCCCTCCGCGCCGACTAAGGCACAAGGCGAGGTGGTTGCGCTTCTCCCCCTGTGAGGGGGTGGAACGCGACCACCTTCGGTCGTCAGGCGGCTTGGCGGCTCTGAAAGAGCGCGTGCACCCGGGACCGGAGCTCGTGAGCCGGCGGGCGTAGATCCGCTTTCCGCACGCGTTCGACACGCCAACCCAACGCCTCGATCCGCTCCTGACGACGAGCGTCGGGCTCGGCCCGCCGGGCTCCATGGAAGTCGGCGCCGTCGTATTCGAAGCCGATCTTCAGGGCCCGCCAGCCGAGATCAACGCGACCTACGAACCGGCCCCTTCCGTCGCGCACCTCGAGCTGGCGCTCGGGCATGGGGAATCCCCACTGCACCAACCGGCGAAGCAGGCGCATCTCCGCGGGGCTTCCGGGACGGGGTCCGGCGTTCCACACTTCCAGCACCTGCTCGAGCCGCGGTAGGCCCTTTCGTCCGGGGCCCTGACCGGCCCGCTCGGCGGCGGCTCGGACGGCGGCGGGACTGGCGAGCTCGCGGCACAGAGCGACATCGACCAGCTCGCAAAGGGCGTCATGGTCCAGAATCGCGGCGCAATCCACCAGGGTGCGGGCCGGCGTGGTGCAGGGTAAGGGCCCGACGAACTGGATGTCGCGAGGGTCGATCGGTGTGCGGCTGCGATGCACCACGGCAACCGTGCCCAAACGACCGCTCGCCGACCGCGGCACGGTGACGTGGGGGACGGGCGGCGGATCGTGGAATCCCACCAGCGCGGCGGCCGTCAGATGGGATGCCACCGTGCCGTCGGGGCCGGCCAGGCAGGCGACGGCAACGGGCTGCTGCCACAGCCTGGGGGCTCCCGTGACCAGATACACCCCGGCGACAACCAGGGTCCACCGCCCGCTGGCCAGCCTGCCTTCGATCTGCTTCTCGGTCAGCCCCGCGTCGAGCGCCTCCCGTTTCGTGATCACCCCAAAACGACCGGACGCGATCTGGTCGAGCACCTGGTCCGGAGTGGGCTCCTTGTTCACGGCCCCGAAGTATGGCGACCGGCGACGCCGCCCGACGGCGGATTTTCAGAGGTGGTCGCGATCGACCCCCCGTCAGGGGGTGAAGCGCAACCACCTCCGGTCGAGGAGGGTTGATCAGGGGGCGAGGGCGGCGCCGGCGGGGAGGTTGCGGGCGACCGTGAAGGCCACGATGACACCGAGGAGCGCCCAGTCGAAGCGCGCCGAGCCGGGGAGGGGCCGGAGGCGCCACCACCCCGTGCAGCGTCCGGTCCAGGCCAGCCACGCCCAGGCCAGGAGCGCGACACCGACCACCAGCATGGCGTTGTAACCGACCATGGCCCCGACGTCGCCGCCGGCCAGGGCCCGCAGGCCGCGCAGCGCCCCGCAGCCCGGGCAGTAGAGGCCCGTGACGGCCAGGAACGGGCAGTTCGGGTAGTGCCCGGCGACGGACGGATCGCGCACCACCAGGCCCCCGAGCACGGCTGCCGCCCCGCCGGCCACCGTGGCCGGCGCCGCCCAGGACGGCAGACGGGAGGCCGACGTGACGATCAAGAGATGTCCTGGGAGGTGACGGTCCCGACGACGACGAGCAGGAAGAACAGGACGATCCCGGCGACGAACAGGCCCGCCGAGAGGATGGCGAACTTCCTGGCCTTCTCCGACGCTTCCCGGGCGCCGGCGTAGTCCCCCGCCGACCACTTCGAGTCCACCTGGGCGGCGTGGACGATGGAGGCGATCCCCACGGGCAGGCAGCACAGCACGGTGGAGAGGATGGCCCACACCAGCTGGTTGTCCGGCTTCGGGCCCGGGCCGCCGAAGCCACCGCCGTAACCGCCGCCATAGCCCCCGGGTGGGGGCGGCGGGGGCGGCGGGGTGCCGTAGGGCGGGGGTCCGTACGGGGGGGTGCCGTCGGACATCAGGCGTCGGTGTCCATCAGTAGTTGTCGCCGCCGCCGCCCATGGCTCCGATGAAGAAGAAGAGGACCAGCATCCCCGCCCCCACGCCGGCGGCGATCATGGCGAACTTCTTGGCTTTCTCCGACGCTTCCCGGGCCCCGATGTAGTCACCCGACGACCATTTCGAATCCACTTGGGAAGCGAAGACGATCGAGGCGATGCCCAGCGGCAGGCAACAGAAGAGCGTGGAGAGGATGGCCCACACCAGGTGGTTGTCGGGCTTGGGGCCCGGGCCGGCGCCATAGCCGCCGCCGTAGCCACCGGGTGGGCCGGTCGCACCGCCGCCGTAGCCGCCCGGCGGCGGGGGCGGGGCGCCGTAGCCCCCGGGCGGGGGCGGCGGTGGCGGAGGGGGCGGGGGCGG
>JBIOUX010000091.1:0-104033 GCA_044867425.1 Acidimicrobiia bacterium
GGCCCCGGCGGCCGCGGCGGCGGCCACCGAAGTCTTCCCCACGCCACCGGGCCCGCAGAAGATGGCGATCTCCTTGGCCGCCAGCAGCCGGTCCAGCCCGGTCGGGGTTCCCGATGTCACGAGCCGAGCTCCTCACCCAGGGCATCGGCCATCATGCGGGTGACCCGCATACCGCCGGACCGTACGAACATCTCGGGCAGGTAGAGGAGCGGCAGGTCCACCGTCTCCCGCAGGTGGGCCAGATGGGTGGCCCGGGTGCGGCGGAGCCGAACCGCCAGCTCCGCGCCCTCCAGGACGTCCTCCACGCCGGCGCCGGCCCCCCGGGCCAGGACGGCGGTGCGCTCCGGGGCCCGCAGCGCCTCGAACACCTCCTCCTCGGCCCGGGTGAACAGCTCGGGCAGCACCCGGTTCACCACCACGGCCCCCAGCGGGACGGGCAGCTCGGCCCGTACCCGGGCCACCAGCTCGATCGTCTCGTGGACCGGCATCTCCTCGGGGGTCACCACCACGTTCAGGGCGGTCACGGCGGGGTCGGCCAGGATCTCGCCCATCCAGCCCACCTGGGCCCGCACGAGACCGACCGACACCAGCTCCTGGATGGCGCCGGGGGCGCCCAGCTGGGCGGTGATGTGGCCGGTGGCGGCGGCGTCGACGACGACCAGATCCCAGCGGGCACGGCCCTCCAGGGACTCGCGCACCTCCCAGCAGATCTTGCCCACGGTGAGGATCTCCTTGACCCCCGGAGCGGCGGTGGCCACGAAGTCGAATACCTTGGCCAGCGGGCCGACCCGGCCGGGGACGGGCATCTTCAGGTTGAGGCGCAGGTACTCCCGCAGCGATGCCTCGGTGTCCATGGCCATGGCGTGGACGCCGGGGTAGACCCCCGTGGGCTTGAACCCGACGGGCCGCTGCTCGAAGAAGGCGGCGATGTCTCCCCGCCCGTCGGCCGAGACGAGGAGCACCCGTTTGCCCTGCTCGGCGGCCAGCAGGGCAGCAGCCGCCGACACCGTGCTCTTTCCGACCCCGCCCTTGCCGGTGAAGAACAGCAGCCGGCGGCCGAGCAGGTCCACTGGTCAGCGCCGGGGATCAGTCGGGGCCGAAGCCGACCCGCTTGCCGGTGTCCTCCTCGCCGATCTCGACATAGGCCACCTTGTCGGTGGGGACCCCCACCCGGCGGCCCTTCTTGTCGGTGATCCACAGGACGCGCGTGCCGTCGTCGAGGGCGGCCTGGATGGTGGCCACCATCTCGTCCGCCTTGCCTTCGAGCTCCAGCGAGAGCTCCCTGGGGGAATAGGTCACACCGATCTTGACTTCCATCGCTCACCCGTCTCCCGTGGCCGGCGGTTGCGCGGGCATGCTACCCGGCACGTCGTCCGGTTCTTTCTCCCGCTCGGTTTCCTGGCCTGGTTCGGCGCCGGCGGCGGTCTCGATCGGAGGGGCGTCCTCGGCTGCCGGTTCCCGGCCGCTGCGCCACGGCGTGTCCCGTTTGATGACCAGGACGTAGAGGCACAGCAGCATGACCACCAGTGCCGTCCACTGGCTGCCCGTCAGGCCGGTGCCGTGGGTGTCGTCCACCCGGAAGAAGTCCTCGATGAAGCGCCCGGCGCCGTACCAGGCGCCGAAGAAGCAGGTGAGGAAGCCGTCGTAGCGCCGTGTCCGGCGCAGGCGCATGAGGGTCACCAGCAGCAGGCTGGCCGAGAACAGATCGTAGAGGGCGGGCTGGTGGACGGCCTGGCCCGGAGGCGCCAGGCAGGGTGAGCCCGTCTCCACCCGGGGACAGACGTAGCCCAGGAAGAAGTCCGTGGGCTTACCCAGGTGGTCGGCGATGACCAGGTCGCCGATGCGGCCAATGACGATCCCCATGGTCACGCATGGGACGGCCAGGTCCATCACCTTCCAGAAGGAAAGGCCCTCTTTCCGCATCTTGGGGACGCCGGCCAGGACGGCGCCGCCGATGCCGCCCAGCAGCGAGATGCCGCCCTTCCACACGGCGAAGATCTCGAGCGGGTTGGAGAAGTCGCCGGGGTGGTTGATCACGTAGGCCACCCGGGCCCCGATGATCGACCCCACCGCCGCCCGGTTGATGAGCGAGTAGATGGTGTCGTCGGACAGGCCCGCCTCCCGGCACCAGCGCAGGAACACCGAGGCCCCGAGGAGGAACCCGACGGCGATGCCCAGCCCGTGGGGTGAGATCGACAGGGGCCCGATGTGGATGCGGACCAGGGGCTCGTAGCGCAGCAGGGCCAGGACCGGGTTCACCGGGTCTCCTGGCCTCGGGTCTCCCCGGGATAGGTCTGCTCGCCGTGGCGGGCGGCCCAGGCCCGGCGCAGGGCCAGGTGCTCCTCGGTGCTGATGACGATGGACATGGCGTCGCTCAACTGGTCCAGGGCGGCTTCGAAGGGCAGGTCGTAGGCCTGGTTGCACAGCCGCTTGGCCCAGCTGATACTGGCCGAGGGCACCTCGGCGTAGCGCTTGGCCCAGTCCCGCAGCTCCTCGTCCAGCTGCGCTCGGGGCACGACCCGGTGAACGAGGCCGATGCGCATCGCCTCGGCGGCGTCGATGGGCTCGCCGGAGAGGATCAGGTGGCGCGCCCAGCCCATCCCCACCAGGCGGGGTAGTCGCCAGGTGCCCATGCCGGGGAGGAAGGCCTCCTGGGCCGCGGGCAGGCCGAAGCGGGCGTCGTGGGCGGCGATGCGGACGTCGCAGGCGATGGCGATCTGCAGGCCACCGCCGAGGCACCAGCCCTGAACGCCGGCGATGACCGGCTTGCCCATGGCCTCGAGGCGCCGGAACAGCCCTTCGTTGGCCCGGAACCAGGTGATGTCGATCACGCCGGCGGCCAGGTCGTCGAGGTCGAGGCCGGAGGAGAACGACGGGCCCTCGCCGGTGAGGAGGACCACCCGGACCTCGGGATCGGCTTCCAGGCCGGCCAGCGCCGGGCCGAGATCGTCCGGGAAGTCGAGGCCCATGGCGTTGTGGACGTGGGGCCGGTTCATGCGGATCTCACCCACGAAACCGTGGCGGAGGACGTCGATGCGGGCCATCAGCAGTTGCTGACCACTAGGTGATCCGGAGCTCCGAGCGGTACACCCGCTTGGGGGCGAGGTCGACGGCGATCCGCCGGGCGATCTCGGTGAAGGCCACCGCGGCCTCGCTCTCCGGGTCGGTGACGACGATGGGCCGGCCCACGTCGCCGCCTTCGCGCAGGGCGGGCAGGAGGGGGACCTGGCCCAGGAGCGGCACCCCTAGGGTGTCGGCCAGCTCCCGGCCCCCGCCGGCGCCGAACAGCTCGTAGGCCTTGGCGTCGTCGGCCCGGAACCACGACATGTTCTCGATCACCCCGGTCAGCGTCAGGTTGACCTTCTGGGCCATGAACGCCGCCCGCTGGGCGACCTTCTGAGCCGCGGCCTGGGGGGTGGTCACGATCACCACCTCGGCCCGGGGGAGGAACTGGGACATGGACAGGGACACGTCTCCCGTCCCGGGGGGCATGTCGATGATCAGGAACTTCGGCTCGCCCCAGTAGACGTCGGTGAGGAACTGCTCCAGCGCCTTGTGCAGCATGGGCCCCCGCCAGATGACGGGCTGGTCCTCACGGGCGAAGAACCCCATGGAGATGAGGCGCACGCCGTGGGCGGTGGGGGGGACGATGGTCTGGTCGATGACCAGGGGCGGCCGGTCGATCCCGAGCATGCGCGGCATGGAGAAGCCCCACACGTCGGCGTCCACGGCGGCGGTGTCGTAACCGGCCCGGGCCAGGGCCACGGCCAGGTTGGTGGTGACCGAGGACTTGCCCACCCCGCCCTTGCCGGAGGCGACGGCCAGCACCCGGGTGCCGGAGTGGGTGAAGGGGTTGTCCCGCTGGCCTCCCTCACCCACCGGGCGCAGGCGGGCCGACAGTGCCGACTGCTCCGCTTCGCTCATGGCCACCAGGTCGACCACTACCGACTCGACGCCGGGCACGGTCGTCACCGCCGCGCTGATCAGGTCGCGCAGCTGTCCCCGGGCCGGGTAGTCGGGGCCGGGCAGGCCGACGGTGACTCGCACCGCCGAACCGTGCACCACCACGCCCTTGACCATCTCCAGGTCGACAAGAGAGCGGCGCAGCTCCGGGTCCTCGACCGGGCGGAGGGAGTCCAGCACGTCCGCCTCGGTGGGCATGTCGAAACAACTCCTCGGGGGGATTTTCACTACGGAGCTAGTAGAATAACAACGTGGCTGGCGATTCCCGGACCCCTCAGCTGAGCGGCGACGAGTTCACTGCGGCCGTCACCGCCCTGGCCAACGCCTTCGGTGACCCCACGCGCCGGGAGATCTATCTCGAGCTGCGCCGGTCGGGCCGGGGCCTCACCTGTTCGGAGGTGGCCGAGCGCTTCGAGCTGCATCCCAACGTGGCCCGCCACCACCTCGACAAGCTGGCCGCCGGCGGCTACCTCGAGGTGGAACTGGCCCGGGGCGAGTCGGCCGGGCGCCCGTCCAAACGCTACGCGGCCCGGGAGACGGTGGCCCATCCGCTCACCTTCCCGCCCCGGCGGGACGATCTCCTGGCCACCCTGCTGGCCCGCTCGCTCCAGCTGCTGCCCGCCGAGCAGGCCACCCTCATGGCCGAGGAGGTGGGCTACGACTACGGTCGGGCGCTGGCGGCCCGCATGGAGCCGGCCGAGGGCCACAAGTTCCTGCGTACGGCGGTGGTGTCCGTGGCCGACGCCCTCACCGCCCACGGCTTCGCCGCCCACGCCGAGTCCAAGGGGGAGTCCCTCCAGATCGTCTCGGAGCAGTGCCCCTTCGGGGAGGCGGCCCAGCAGTTCCCCCACGTGGTGTGTGCGGTGGACCGGGGCATGATCCGGGGGATGCTGGCCGGCCTCTACGGCGACACGAACCCCCAGTTCTCCTCCAGTCGCCCGGCGGGCGACGCCCACTGCGTCGCCTGCGTTTAGTGCCCTTGGCCGTGCCGTGACCCGGGCCTACCTGGATCACGCCTCGTCCACGCCCCTGCGTCCGGCCGCCGCCGAGGCCATGGCCCCCTGGCTGTCGGTTCCCGGCGACCCCGGACGGGTCCACGCCGAGGGCCGGGCCGCCCGCTTCGCCCTGGAGGAGGCCCGGGAGCAGGTGGCGTCCTTCCTGGGGGCCCGGCCCCGGGAGGTGCTCTTCACCTCGGGCGGCACCGAGGCGGTCAACACCGCCGTCGCCGGCGCCACCGCCGCCGCCTCGGAGGGGCCGGCGCACGTCGTGGCCAGCGCCGTCGAGCATTCCGCCGTCCTGGAGTCGGCGCAGCGGGCGGGGACGGTCACCCTGGTGGGCGTCGACCGCCTGGGGCGGGTCGACCCGGATGCCGTGGCCGCCGGCCTCCGCCCGGAGACGGCACTGGTCTGCGTCCAGGCCGCCAACCACGAGGTGGGTACGCTCCAGCCCGTCGCCGAGGTGGCCGAGGTGTGCCGGTCGCGGGGGGTGCGCCTCCACGTCGACGCCTGCGCCGCCGCCGGTCACGTCCCCCTCGACTTCGCCACCCTGGGTGCCGACCTGGTGTCGGTCTCGGCCCACAAGCTGGGCGGTCCCCGGGGGGTGGGCGCCCTGCTGATCCGCCGGGGGCTGCGCCTGGCGCCGCTGCTGGTGGGCGGAGCCCAGGAACGGGCCCGGCGAGCGGGGCTGGAGAACGTGGCCGCCGCCGTGGGCTTCGCCGCCGCCTGCGCCGAGCTGGCCGCCGGCGGGCGGTTGGAGGCGGAAGCCAAGCTGGCCCGGGAGCTGACCGAGCGGGTGCTGAGCGAGGCTCCGGCCCGGGTCGTGGGGGTGAGCGTCTTCGGCGACCCGGTCGACCGGCTTCCGTACCTGGTGTGCCTGGGTGTTGACGGTGTGGAGGCCGAACCGGTGCTCCTGGCCCTGGATCAGCAGGGGGTGGCCGTCCACTCGGGGTCGTCCTGCTCGTCGGAGACGTTCGAGCCCTCGCCCGTCCTCCAGGCCATGGGGGTCGACGCCGACCACTCCCTGCGGGTGAGCGTCGGCTGGCCCTCCGGCGACGACGACGTCGACGCTTTCCTGGCTGTGTTTCCAGGGGTGGTGGACCGGCTGCGGGCGCTGCGGCGGTAGCGGCCTCAGGCGTTCAGCGAACCGGCGTGTCTCAGCGCCGCATATAGGCGCTGAACAGAGCCGGATCCAGGAGCAAGGCGCTAACGGAAGCCCACGGCGCCGGTCAGATCACCCCGGCCCCCTTCATGCGCCTTTCTTGGCCCGGTCGGCGAGAGCGGGTGTTCCTGCGTCGCTAGCAGACGCTGAGTTTGACCGCGAGGTCCAGCGTGCCGTTCATGGCGGCGGCGAAGTCGCCCCGGCAGACGTCGACGGCGCCCACCACCCGCTCGGTGGCTTCCTCGGCCAGGCCCTGGCGCCGGCCGGCGAAGCGGACCCAGGCGCACAGCACGTCGGGGACGAGGGCCAGGTCGGCGTCGTCGAGGCCGGCTCGGGTGGGGAAGTGCTGGAGAAGGCACGTACTGGCCAGAGTCGGACTCCAGCGCAGCGGCTCCCCGTCGCCGTGGTCGGCCCGGAAGGAGACGAGGCTGTGGCAGATCCCCACGACGCCAGGCTCGGCCAGGAGATCCGCCGCCTCCGGCGAGGACAGGAACTCGGCCACCAGGCCCTCCCGGGTGTCGAGGTCGAGCTCCCCGGTGCCGGAACGATCGGGGTTGGGGAGCGCCTCCAGGCGGGCGGCGAGCAGGGCTCGCAGGTCGACCAGCCGGGTCCCGGCGGTGGTTCCGTCGGCGATCTCGGCGGCCAACAGGGCGTCCTCCAGGCGGGCGGCGGCCGCCGAGAGGGTGATGCGCTCCAGGGTGATGCCGATGGCCTCCGCGTCCCGCCAGCGGGCCAGGGTGGCGTCCAGTCCGGAGGCCAGGTAGGCGTCCTTGGCCACGCCGGCCAGGTTGTGGTCCACCAGGACGCAGACGGTGTGCTGGTCCCCACTGGCGTAGGCGAAGCCGACGATGATGATCTCCTGGTCGCCGTAGACGTCGCGCCCGACCCAGGCCTCGGTGGGCCGGGACTGGCCGACCTCCTCCGCCCACTTCGGGGCGGCGATCCCGCTCCGCTCCAGGGTGGCGGCTGCCGTCCGGGCCTTGGTGGCCAGGCGGGCCGGCACCACGCCGGCCAGGGCCCACAGGGTGGCCGCCGCCTCCGGGGTGCCGTCGGCGCGGGCGTGGCGGACCAGCGCCTCACCGAAGGCGTCGTCGGCCGTGGAGTCGTCGGCGGAGGCGGGATCGGACTGCCACACCGACAGCAGCCCGCTGGCCCACACCTCGGCAGCCAGTGGGGTGCCGGCGTGTACGAGGTGGTTGCGGGCCGAGCGCAGGACGCCTTCGAACAGGCGGGCGATCACGGCCTCCCGCTGTCGGTCCTGAGTTCCCCGTCCCTTCCGGGTTCGCATGGCCACGGTCCACACCTCCGCCGGGTCCGCCGGTCAGCATTGCCCTGCGGACGATACGGAAGGTGGTGCCCCAGGTGGTGGACCCTCAACCCGGGCGGCGACCGAGGTGGCCCGGGTTGGGCGCTATGTGCCCTTCTGCTGTTGCGCCCGCAGCAGATTCAGGGCGGATCCGGCCTTGAACCACTCGATGTGCTCGGGGGACATGGTGTGGGTCGTCTCGATCTCCTCGCTCGTCCCGCCGGCGTGGCGCAGGACGACGGTGACGTTGTGCCCCGGGGCGAGGTCGGCCAGGCCGATGATGTCGACGGTGTCGTCGGCCTGGACCTTCTCGTAGTCGGCCGGGTTGGCGAAGGTGAGCGCCAGGACGGCCTGCTTCTTCAGGTTGGCCTCGTGGATGCGGGCGAAGGAGCGGACGATGACGGCCCGGCCCCCGAGGAACCGGGGCTCCATGGCGGCGTGCTCCCGGGACGAGCCCTCGCCGTAGTTCTCGTCGCCCACCGCCACCCATGCGATGCCCGCCTCCTTGTACGCCCGGCACAGCTCGGGCAGCGGCCGCTTCTCGCCGTCGCGGGCGTCGATGCCCATGCCCGACTCGCCCGGGGTGAAGGCGTTGTTGGCGCCGATGAAGAGGTTGCCGGAGATGTTCTCCAGGTGGCCCCGGTACTTGAGCCAGGGCCCGGCGGGAGAGATGTGGTCGGTCGTGCACTTGCCCGTCGCCTTGAGGACGACCCTCAGGTCGGTGAGGTCGTTGCCGTCCCAGGCCGGGAACGGCTCGAGGAGCTGGAGGCGCTCGGAGTCGGGCCGGACGATGATCTCGATGGCGGACGGGTCCTCGGCCGGAGGGCTGAACCCCGAGACCCCGGCATCGAAGCCCTCCGTGGGCAGCTCGTCGGCCACCGGCGGCTCCAGGCGAACCTCGGAGCCGTTGCTCTTCAAGGGGTCGTGGACGAAGTCGAAGTCGATGCGGCCGGCCAGGGCCATGGCCACCACCGTCTCCGGGGAGCCGATGAAGGCCAGGGTCTCGGCGCTGCCGTCGTTGCGCCGGGGGAAGTTGCGGTTGTAAGAGGTGATGATCGAGTTGCGCTCGCCCGCCGCGCTGTCCTCCCGCTTCCACTGCCCGATGCAGGGGCCGCAGGCGTTGGCCAGCACGGTGGCGCCGATCGCCTCCAGATCGCCCAGGAGGCCGTCGCGCTCGATGGTGGCCCGGACCTGCTCGGAGCCGGGGGTGATGAGCAGCGGGGTCTGGACCCGCAGCCCGGCGGCCGAGGCCTGGCGGGCCACGTGGGCCGCCCGGCCGATGTCCTCGTAGGAGGAGTTGGTGCAGCTCCCCACCAGGGCGTAGGTCGGCTCGCCCGGGTAGCCCTCCTTCTCCACGGCCTCGGCCATGGCCGAGACGGGCCGGGCCAGGTCGGGGGTGTGGGGGCCGACCACGTGGGGCTCGAGGGTGTCGAGGTCGATCTCGATGACCCGGTCGAAGTAGCGCTCGGGATCGTCGTCCACCTCGGGGTCGGGCCGGAGGTGCTCGGCGTAGCGGTCGGCCAGGTCGGCCACGTCCTCCCGGCGGGTGGCCTTCAGGTAACGGGCCGAGGCGGCGTCGTAGGGGAAGAGGGAGGTGGTGGCGCCGATCTCGGCCCCCATGTTGGTGACGGTGGCCTTGCCGGTGGCGGAGATGGCCTCGGCGCCGGGGCCGAAGTACTCCACAATGGCGCCGGTGCCGCCCTTGACGGTGAGGATGCCGGCCACCTTGAGGATCACGTCCTTGGGGGCGGTCCATCCCGAGAGTGAGCCGGTGAGGCGCACGCCGATGAGGCGGGGCAGGCGCATGTTGAACGGCCAGCCGGCCATGACGTCGACGGCGTCGGCGCCGCCCACCCCGATGGCCACCATGCCCAGCCCGCCGGCATTGGGGGTGTGGCTGTCGGTGCCGATCATCATCCCGCCGGGGAAGGCGTAGTTCTCCAGGATGACCTGGTGGATGATGCCCGACCCCGGGCGCCAGAACCCGATGCCGTACTTGCGGGACACGCTGCGTAGGAAGTCGTAGACCTCCTCATTGCTGTGCAGGGCCTCGTCGAGGTCGGCGGCGGCACCGACCCGGGCCTGGATGAGGTGGTCGCAGTGGACGGTGGTGGGGACGGCCACGGTGGGCAACCCGGCCAGGGTGAACTGGAGGAGGGCCATCTGGGCGGTGGCGTCCTGCATGGCCACCCGGTCGGGCCGGAAGTTGCCGTAGTCGGCGCCTCGGGTGAGGCCGATGGTGGCAGGGTCGTCGGCGTGGGCGAAGAGGATCTTCTCGGCCAGGGTCAACGACCGGCCCAGGCGCTCCCGGGCCGTGGCGCACGCCTCGGGGAAGCGGGCGTAGGCGGCCTCCACCAGCTCGATCGGGGTGTTGGGTCCAACCTTCTCAGCCATAGGGCGCCTCCTCGTACCGCTCACCCTCGAAGGTACCGGAACAGCCGAAATTCAGTGGAACCCCGCTCCACCCCCCGCCCAGACTCGCGCCGCCCGAACCTGGAATGCCGTTTGCGCGGTAGGTGGAAATCCGCATGCCAAGAAAGGCGACGCCGCGCGCGATTGCGTGAGTATCCGGAGCTCAACGAGCTCGCCGCTCGCCAGCAGGCCGTGTTCACCACCGGCCAGGCTCTTCAATGCGGTCTTTCCTACCGGGTGCTGCGGCATTGGGAGGCGGAAGGCCGTGTCGGTCTCCGGCACCCTCGGGGAAGGAGCGGGCGGACGGGCAGCTCGAGCCGCGCATGGCCCGGCTGCTGCGCCGGGCGGGGCTGCCGCCGGCCGTGTTCCAGCACCCGATCCACACCCCGGATGGCCGTTTCCTGGCCCGGGTGGACTTCGCCTACCCGGAGCTGCTCCTGGCCATCGAAGTTGACGGATGGAAGAGCCACGGGACACCGCGGGCCATGGGCAAGGATTTCGTCCGCCAGAACGGGCTCGTCCCTTACGGGTGGCGGGTGCTCCGCTTCACCTGGTTCCAGGTCGTCCGCCAGCCGGACTATGTGGCCGCCGTCATCGGCCGGACTCTGGCCGCCCTGGCGGCCTAGGAGCCGCTCAGGCCGGGCGGTGCTGGGTGCCGCGGCCGTAGGTGAGGGCGAGGAGGTTGCAGGGGCCGGCGAGGACCTGGCGGTGCCAGACGCCCTGGGGCACGACGCAGGCCGTTCCCGGGCGCAGCTGCACCACCCGGTCGCCGCCCTCCTCCTCCAGCACGACGTCCATGCCCCCCGACAGCAGGTAGAGGACCTCTTCGCCTTCGGGGTGCATCTCCCACGCCGGCGGGTCCTCGGTCATGTGGAAGGCGGCCAGCAGCCACCCCCCGCCGGCGACCCGGCCGGCCTCCTCGGAGTGCGACTCGCCGGCCGTCAGCTCGGCCCAGAGCTTGGCGGCGTCCTCGATGACCATGGCCTCGCCGGTGGGCCCGATGTGGATGTGGGAACGGGTCAGGTCGAAGCCGGTCCGGTGGGGATGGAACGTCGTCATCAGCTTCGGGGGAGCTCCTCGATGACCACTGTGCGCATGATGTCGCCCCGCTGGACGGCGAGGGCGGCGTCCATGCCCTGGACGACGTAGCCGAAGAGGTTGTAGCTGGGGGAGAGCTTCTGGCGGCAGTCGTCGATGCAGATGAAGAACTGGCTGCCGTTGGTGTCGGGCCCGGCGTTGGCCATGGCCACCGCCCCCAGCGTGTACTCACCCTTGACCGGCTCGTCGGCGAACCGGTAGCCCGGACCGCCCCGGCCCGAGCCCTCGGGGCAGCCACCCTGGATGACGAACTCGGGCACCACCCGGTGGAACTTGAGGCCGTCGTAGTAGCCGTCCCGGGCCAGGGAGACGAAGTTGTTGACGGTGTTGGGGGCCAGGGCGGGATCGAGGTCCATCACGATCACGCCGTCCTTGTCGGTGGTGATCGTGGCCCGGTAGATGGCTTCGGGGTCGATGGTCATGGCGGGGGGCTGGGCCATCGTGGTCCCTCCTCTGGTTGGTGGCGAGTCCGCAGTCGGGCGAGGCTAACCCACCTTGGGGGGGTGCTCGCGCAAGATTTCCCGGGCCCTGACCAGCGCCGCCGGGCCTTAGCATCGCGGGGTGAGCGACCCCCTGGTGGCGGCCACCTTCAACATCCGCAACGGGTTGGCGCCCGACCTGGTCCACATGTGGCCGCGGCGGCGCCGGTCCACCGCCGACATGATCCGCCGTCTCGCCGCCGACGTCGTCGGCCTCCAGGAGGTCTACCGCTGGCAGCTCCGCTACCTGCTGCGCCGGCTCGACGGCTACGAGGGCCACGGTGAGGGCCGCAGCCGGCGTCGCCGCGGAGAGTCCTGTCCCGTCCTGACCCGCAGCTGCCGGCTGGGTGTGCTGGAGGAGCAGACGAGGTGGTTCGGCGACGAGCCCGACCGCCCCGGCCTGCGGCTGCCGGGGGCGTCCTTCCCCCGCCTGGCCACCATGGTCGTCGCCGCCGACAAGCTCGGCGGTGGGGAGTTCCACGTGGTCAACACCCACCTCGACGAGCGCCGGCCCGAGAACCGCCGGGCCAGCGTGGCCCAGCTGGTCACCTGGCTGTCGCCCGACCACCCCGTGATCCTCCTCGGCGACCTGAACACCTCCGAGGCCGACGACGAGGTCTTCGCCGTCCTGCGGGGCGCCGGACTGCGTTCGGTCCTGTCCCGGGAGGCGGGCGGGACGGCCCACGGCTTCCGGGGCGGCGTTGACGGGCCCCGCCTCGACCACATCCTCGTGAGCGCCCATTGGGAAGTGATCGAGGCCGCGGTGGTCAGCGACTTCCCCGGCCGCCGGCTCCCGTCCGACCACTGGCCGGTCCGGGCCGTGCTCCGCCTCCGGGCCTGAACCGCGACCGGTTTACTTCCCCGCCTGACTCCGGGCGGCGTCGAGGAGCTGACGGACCTGGTCGCTCTGGGGGCCCTCGGGGGCGAGCGCCAGGTAGCGCTCGAACTCGCCGGCGGCGCCGGCCGGGTCGTTGGTGCCCCGGAGGAGGACCATCCCCCGGAAGAAGTGGGCGTCGGGGTAGTCCGGGTCCGCCGCCACCGCCTGGTCCAGGCGCTTGAGGGCCGCGGCCGTCAGCTCGTTGACCACGGCGCCGGAATCGTTGACGTCGCCCGAGGGCGGCTGGGCCGCCTGGGGGCCGCCGGACTGGGAGCGGGCAGCCAGGAACACCAGCCAGCCGGCGTAGGCGCGGGCCTCGGCGTTGGCCGGGTCGAGGCGGGCGGCGCGGTCGAACTCCTTGACCGCGTCGGCCGCCTCCCCCGCCTCGAGCAGGAACCGGGCGTAGGCCAGGTGGGCACCGGCGCTGTCGGGATGGCGGCTCACCTGCTCCTGAAGGGCCTGGCGCCGGTCGGACTGGGCGTTGCCGGTGACACTCGTCCCCGGGAGCCGCGGGCCCAGGGCGCCGGCCAGGAGCACGGCGGCGGCGCCGGCGAAGGCGCCGATCCCCAGGCCGACCCACAGCCGGCGCCGCCAGGACACCGCTGTCGGGGCCGGCCGGGCGTCGAAGCCCTCCTCCAGGGACCGGAGCACGGCCGCGGCCCGGGCGGTGTAGTCGTCCTTCAACGACCGGTAGCGATCGTCTTCCAGGTTGCCGGCCGCCCGCTCCGCTTCCAGGTCGTCGAGGGACCGCAACAGGAAGTCCCGCTCCGTCTCCAGGGCGGCCAGCTCGTCGGGGTCGAAGCGGGTGGTGCTCATGCCTGTTCCGTCACGCCCCGGTCGGCCAACGCTTGCTCCACCAGCTCCCGATCGAGATCCGAGGGTGGCTCCGGAACATCCCGGCGCCAGCGGCGGAAGGCGAGGACCAGACCGCCGCCGGCCAGGATCAGGGCGGCCACCGGGAGCGCCCACACGACGGCGCCGAGCCCGGCGCCGGCCGGCTCGAGCAGCACCCACTCGCCGTAACGGTCGACGTAGGCCTGGCGGATCTCGCCGTCGGACTCGCCGGCGTCGATCCGCCGGCGGATGTCGACGGAGATGGCCCGGGCCGTGGGCGAGGGGCTGTCGGCCACCGACAGACCCTGGCAGACCGGGCAGCGCAGCCCGGCGGCCAGTCGCCGGCCCCGGGCCGCCGGCGACGGGTCGCTGTCCCCCGGGCCCGAACCGATGACCAGGGCGGCGACCACCACCGCCCCCAGGGCGACGGCGGGCAGGAGCCGGCGGAGGCTCACGGGCGGCTCCCCACCGTCTCCTCGGCGTCCTCGGCTGTGGTTTCCTCCGCCACCCCGGCTTCGGTGCCGGCAGAGTCCCTCCGGCCGGGCCGGCTCCGGCGGGCCGGCCAGATGGCGACCACCGTCCCCGCGGCCACGATCCCGCCGCCGATCCACAGCCACACCACCAGGGGGTTCACCTGCACGCCCAGCGTCACCCGGCCGTCCTCGTCGGGGGAGGCGACGAGGGTGAGGTACACATCGCGCAGCACGCCGGTGCGCACCGATGGGGTGCCGATGGCCTGGGTGGCGTTGGGGAAGACGGACAGGGCGGGTTCGTACATCCCGAGCCGGTCCTGGCCCCGGTCGACCCGCACCCGGGCGGTGAGCGTGCGCTTCTGGCCCGTCTGCGTCTGCTCCGAACCCAGGTAGGTGAAGCGGTGACCGGCCATCGTCACCCGCTCGCCCTGGCGCAGCTTGAACTCCCGCTTGGTGGAGTATCCCGATGACGCCGCCAGGGCCACGGCGATCACCACCACGCCGGTGTGGACCACCAGCCCGCCGTAGAGCCGGCGGTTGCCGGCGACGGTGGAGCGCAGCGCTCCCAGCCAGCTCTCAGCGCCGGCCCTCCGGCGGGCGGCGACTCCGAGCCAGTACTGACGGACCACCCCGGCCACGGCGAAGGCGCCCAGCCCGAAGGCCACCAGCTGGGCCACGCCCCGGGCCCCGAGGAGGGCGGCGGCCGCCATGGTCAGGGCCCCCGTCCAGGCCGGTACGGCCAGGCGGCCCCGGAGGACTTCGCCGGAGGCGGCCCGCCAGGGCAAGGCGGGCGCCACGGCCATGAGGAACAGCAGCGCCAGGCCGAGCGGCAGGGTCATCCGGTCGAAGTAGGGCTCGCCCACCGACAGCTGGCGGCCGCTGAGCGCCTCGGCCAGCAGGGGGAACACGGTGCCCAGGAGCACGACGAAGGCGAAGCCGGCGAAGAGCAGGTTGTTGGCCAGGAAGGCCCCCTCCCGGGAGACGGGGGAATCGATCCGGCCCGGGGTCCGCAGGCGGTCACCCCGCCAGGCGATGAGCCCTACCCCCGTTGCCGCCGCCACCCCCAGGAACCCGAGGAGCAGGGGGCCGATGGCCGACTGGGTGAAGGAGTGCACCGAGTTGATGACCCCGGAGCGGGTGAGGAACGTGCCCAGGATGGTGAGGCAGAAGGTGGCCAGGATGAGGGACAGGTTCCAGACCCGCAGCATTCCCCGCCGTTCCTGGACCACCACCGAGTGCAGGTAGGCGGTGGCGGTCAACCAGGGGATGAAGGAGGCGTTCTCCACCGGGTCCCAGGCCCAGTAGCCGCCCCAGCCCAGCACCTCGTAGCTCCACCAGGCACCGAGCACGATGCCGGTGGACAGGAATCCCCAGGCCACCAGCGTGGCCCGGCGCGTCTCCAGCAGCCAGCCCTCGCCCACCCGGCCGGTGACGAGGGCGGCCACGGCGAAGGAGAAGGGGATCGTGAACCCGACGTAGCCCAGGTACAGCATGGGCGGGTGGATGGCCATGAGGGGATGGTTCTGGAGCAGCGGGTTGGGGCCCCGGCCGTCGAGCGGGATCGCCCCCGAGAGGGCCTTGAAGGGGTTGGCCGGTCCCAGCAGGAGCCCGAAGAAGAAGGCGGCCACCACCAGGCCGGTGAGGGTGGCCCATGCCACCAGCGGGTCGGCGGCCCGGGCCCGGAACCGCCGGGTGGTGACGGTGAGGTAGCCGCCCAGTACCAGGGCCCACAGGAGGATGGAACCCTCCAGCGCGCCCCACAGCGAGGCCACCGTGTAGAGCAGCGGCGTGGAGCGCGAGTGGTTCTCGGCCACGTAGCGGATGGAGAAGTCATGGGTCAGGAGCGCCCACTCCATGGCCGCGGCGGCGACCAGGGCGCCGGCCAGCACGAGCAGGGCGTAGCGCCGGCCGGACTCCAGCAGGCAGGATTTGTGGCGGCGCAGCCCGACGCCGAGGGTGACCACCCCCACCACGGCGGCGGCGAATCCGAGGGCGATCCCGGCGAATCCGAGAGCGGCTCTCACGACCCTGGGGGCGTCTCCACGTTGGGAGGCTTGTACTCCGAGCCGTGCTTGATCATGATCCGGTCGGAGGCGAACTCGTCGCCCTGCCAGCGGCCCTCGCACACGACGGGCACCCCGTCGCCGAACAGCTCGGGCGGGTCGCCCCGGTGGAAGACGCCCACCGTCTCGTTCCCGTCGGTCACCTTGAAGGCGACCCCGTCGGCCCGGGCGACCTGGGAGCCGGGCACCACCTCACCGGCCAGGCGGAAGCGGTCGTCACCGGCCTTGGCCTTCTCGGCCACCGCCTCCGAGGCGGTGCGGAAGTAGACGACGTTCTCCGACAGCCCGAAGAGCAGGTAGGCGATGGCGGCCACGCAGATCCCCCCGGCCACGAAGTAACGGAGGCGGGGCCGGCGTGCCCTCACCTCCACCCGTCGCCCTCCTCGGTGCCGAGCAGGCGGCGGGCACGGCGGGACCGGGTCCAGATCCGGGCCAGGTAGCCGCCGAGGGCGCAGGCGGTGATGACCCAGCCGGAGAGGACGTAGCCGGCATCGGTCATCGTTCCGTCCCCACGGGCACCACGTCGCCGCCCTCGCCGGCCTCGGCCCGCCGCTCGGCGATGGCCGCCTGGAGGGCCCGCTCCTCGAGCCCGTCTTCGAGCACGGCCAGGCGGTAGCGGCGCTCCAGGAGGTACAGGTAGACCAGCGTGAAGGCCAGCACCCCCACGAGCAGAGCGCTGGCCATGGAACCCTCGATCTGCGGGTTGAGCGCGGGGTTGAACACCGTGGCCTTCTGGTGGAGCGTCCGCCACCACTCCACCGAGAAGTGGACGATGGGCACGTCCACGAAGGCGGCCAGGGCGGCGATGGCGCTGCGCCGGGCCCGCACGCCGGGGTCGGCCTGCACCTGACGCAGGGCCAGGTAGCCGAGGTAGAGGAAGAAGAGCACGGCGGTCGACACGATCCGGGCGTCCCACGCCCACCACACTCCCCACACCGGCCGGCCCCACAGGGAACCGAGCACCAGGGTGAGGCCGGTGAAGAGGACGCCCAGCTCGGCCGAGGCCCCGGCCAGCGTGTCCCACGCCGGTGAACGGGTCCGCCGCCACAGGTACAGGGCCGAGGCGAGGGTGGTGACCCCGAAGGCCAGGTACGCCGTCCACGCCGCGGGGACATGGAGGTAGAAGAGGCGGACGGCGTCGCGCTGGATCTCGTCAGGGGGCGAGACGAACAGGCCGAGGACCACGAGGAGGCCCAGGCTGGCGGCGGCCAGCGTCCCGAGGACGGCCGTGGCCTTGCGGTTCATGACTCCTCCAGGAGCGCCCCGAAGGCGAGCCAGCCCATGGTGACGTAGATGACGGCGAACACCACCAACAGTTGTACCCAGGGCCACGCTTCTCCAGGGGCGCCTTCCAGGGCGGCCTCGAAGGCCCGGGTCCCACCCAGCATCACGGGGGCGACCACGGGCAGGACGAGGAGGGGGAAGAGGGTCTCCCGGACCCGGAGGCCGGCGGCCAGGGCGCCGTAGACGGTGCCGGCGGCGGCCAGGCCGGCGGTGGCCGCCAGCGCCGTTACCAACAGGACCAGGGGATGGCGGGGCTCGAGGTCGTAGAGGACCACGACGCCGGCGCCCAGGATGACCTCGAGGACGAGCAGCTGGGCGGCGACGGCCAGGGCCTTGCCGCAGAACAGGGCGGCGCCGTCGAGGCCGGAGAGGCGCAGGGCGTCGCGCACCCCGTTGTCGTTCTCGACCGTGAAGGAGCGGGCGGTGGCGAGCAGACCGGACAGCAGCACCGCCACCCAGAACAGGCCCGGGGCGACCCGGGGCAGCAGGCCCCGGTCGGGATCGAGGGCGAAGGCGAAGAGGACGAGCACGATGGCGCCGAAGGGCACGACCTGGTTGAGAGCCACCCGGGAGCGGGCTTCGATCCGCAGATCCTTGCCCGCCACCAGCAGCGACTGGCGCACGATGCTCACCACCTCATTGTGGCCGGGAAGGGCCCACGGCGTCCGAACGCGCTGACGGGGGAGGCCTCCCCTCCTCCCCCGTCGCGCCGCGGAGAATTCTGTGTCAGAGCGAGAGCAGGAACTCGGCCAGGTCGGCCAGCTCGTCCTGCGAGAACCCGAAGTTGAACCGGATGCTGTTGTAGAAGGGCAGCACGTTGTTCATGAGCGCCCGCCGGGCTGCGTCCGGGCCGCTGGCCCCGATGTCGCCTTCCAGGGCCCCGACCCCGAGCCCGCCGCCCAGAAGGTTGCTCGGGGCGGTGGGGTCGCCGGCGACACCGTCGTGGAAGAACGGGGACGTGAAGCGCACCCCGAGCAGCGACGGGGTGTGGAACCCGCGGATGTTGCCGTCCTTGTCGATCTCGCCCGGGTCGAGGAGGAAGTCGCCGGTGTAGAAGGTGGGCAGGGCGATCCGGTGCGCCTTGCCGTCGGTGAAGAACTCGCCGGCGTGGCAGGTGGCGCAGGCGATCTGCTGGCCGGGGGCGAACTCGCCGCTGGGGTCCACGTTGTCCCGCGGCGTCCGGAACAGCTTCTCCCCCCGGGCGGCCTTCACGGGGTCGAAGTCCACCCCGGGGACGGCGGGCCGCGCCTGGATGGTGCGCTGGAACTCGGCCAGGGCGTCGAGCTCGCGCCGGGTGGGCTCGCGCGAGGCGTGCATCTCGAGCGGAGAGACGATGGCGCCCCGGGCCTGGTTCTGGAGGATGAGGTTCCGCCCGTCCCACCCGAAGGGCTCGGTGTGGGCCACGCCGAAGAGCCCGGGCGTCTGGCGGTGCCCGAACTCACGCTCCCGCACCGGTCCGATGAGGTGGGTGCGGCCGTCGGAGAAGCCCTCCCCGGAGTGGCAGGTGGCGCAGGAGAGGAACTCGCCGGCGACCAGGGGCCCCTCGCTTGGCTTCTGGCCGAAGGCGGTGGTGGAGAAGAACAGCTCCTTGCCCTCCACCGCCAGCTGCTTGCGCTCCTCGTCGGTGTAGTTCGGCGGCTTCTCGCCGGACACGTCCGGGTCGGAGAGGTTCTCCCGGAAGGGCCCGACGAAGTTGTCCCACACCGGGTTCGTCGGGTCGGGAGTGAAGAACGGGTGACCTGGGACTTCGGCGGCCGGTCGGGCCAGCGGGCGCAGGTCGGGCAGGAGCTCGGGGTTGGTGCCGCCGGCGTGGCCGGCCGTCGCCTCCGCGGGGGCGCCGGCGAGCCCGGTGGCCGCCGCCAGTTGCTGCAGGGCCTTCGCGGTCTCGGCGCGGCTGTACTCGGCCCGGGCCTCGAGCGACCGGAGGGCGGGGTTGGCCGGCAGCGTGGTGTCGGCTGCAGCGGGACCGGGGGCGGCCGCCGGAGCCGCTGTCTCGGGTGCGGCGGGCGGCACCGCGGCCGGGGCGACCGCTGCGGTTGCGCTGGGCGCCGGTGTTGGTGCGCCGGCCGCCGCCGTCGGGGCGGCGGGAGCGGCACCGGCCCCACCGGCCGGAGCGGGTGTGGCCGGGGCCAGGGCGGCCACCGAACTCGCCGGCGTGGGGCGGGCCTCGGAGCCGGAAGACAGGGCGGAGAGGAACGCGGCGACGCCGAAGGCGATGGGCAGGCCCAGGAGCAGCTGCGCACGACCGAAGCGCCTGCCCTGGCCGACGCTTCCCCCCAAACGGTGCATCTCTGAGAATCCTCCTGCGTGACCACGGCCCGCAGAGGCTGACAAAAAGTGGTTCCTCCGCGACGGAGAGTGCAACGCTGCTCCAAAGTATCCCACTTTGGAGCGATTTCGCACTAGATGTTACCGACGTGCTGATGGGATAGAACCGCGGCTGTTGCGGCTTTCTTCCCTTTTTCTGATGGCAATTCCTGCCTGTCGCTACTGGGGAACGTCGCCCGCCCGCAGCCGGTCGCGCAGCTCGGTGCGGCGGATCTTGCCGCTCACCGTCTTGGGCAACTCGTCCACGAAGTAGACCAGCCGGGGGTACTTGTAGGGGGCGGTGGTCCGCTTGACGTGATCCTGGAGCTCGGCGGCCAGCGCCGGCGATCCCTCGTGGCCGGCGGCGCAGATGACGAAGGCGCACACCAGCTGGGTCCGCTCCGGGTCGTCCTTGCCCACCACCGCCGCCTCGGCCACCGCCGGATGCTCGATCAGGGCGCTCTCCACCTCGAAGGGGCCGATGCGGTAGGCCGACGAGGTGATGACGTCGTCGGACCGTCCCTCGAACCAGAAGTAGCCGTCCTCGTCACGCCGGGCCTTGTCGCCCGTCAGGTACCAGCCGCCCTGGAAGGCGGCGGCGGTGGCGTCGTCGTCCCGGTAGTAGCCGCCGAACATGCCCACCGGGCGTTCGGGGGCGACCCGCACGGCGATGTGGCCTTCCTCGCCGGCGGGCACCGGCTGGCCGGACTCGTCGACCACCTGGACGTCGAAGCCCGGCGTCGGCTTGCCCATGGAGCCGGGACGGACGGGCACGCAGCGGTAGTTGGCCACCAGGTTGACCGTCTCCGTCTGGCCGTAGCCGTCGTAGGGAGTGAGGCCCCCGGTGCCCTCCTCCCAGATGCGGATGACCTCCGGGTTGAGCGGTTCGCCGGCCGAGAGGCTGTGGCGCAGCCCGGAGAGGTCGTGGGCGGACAGGTCGGCCTGGACCAGCATGCGGTAGAGGGTGGGCGGGGCGCAGAAGGTGGTGACGCCGTTGCGGGCGATGGTGTCGAGGATCAGGTCGGCGTCGGGCTTGCCCATGTTCATGAGCACCACGGTCGCCCCCTGGGTCCACTGGCCGAAGAGCTTGCCCCAGGCCGCCTTGGCCCAGCCCATGTCGGAGATGGTCCAGTGGACGTCACCCTCCCGCAGGTCCTGCCAGTAGCGGGCGGTGATGGTGTGGCCGATGCCGTAGCTGGCCTGGGTGTGCATGACCATCTTGGGGTACGACACCGTCCCGCTGGTGAAGTACAGGAGCATGGGGTCGGCCGCCGCCGTGGGGTCGGCGGGGGTGGGGTCGGTGGAGGCGGGCTCGAGCAGCGCCGGCAGGGGGGTCCAACCGGCACCGGGCGCCTCGCCGACCACGATCCGGTGCTGCAGCGACGGGAGATCGCCGGCGGCGTCGACCTTGGCCGCCGCCTCTGAGTCGGTGATGGCCGCCACCGCCCCGGCCCGCTCGATGCGGTAGGCGATGTCCTTGGCCGTGAGCAGGCTGGTGCCGGGCATGGGGATGGCCCCGATGCGGATGGCGCCCAGGGCGGCCACGTACCACTCCGGGATGCGGGGCATCATGAGGAAGACGGGGTCGCCCTTGCCCACGCCCTGGGCGGTGAGGGCGTGGCCCATCCGCCTGGACTCCCGGGCCATCTCGGCCCACGTGTGGCGGGCGGACACGGCGCCGGCGGCATCCAGCGACAGCAGCGCCAGGCCGTCGGGCGTGGCCGCCGCCCGGCGTTCGAGAACGTCGAGGACGAAGTTGAACCGCTCGGGCACTTCCAGCCGGAAGTTGGCCCGCTCGGCGTCGTAGTCGGTCATGTTCGGCGGGGCGTCGCGTCCAGGTCGATTCATGCCCCGGAAACTACCCGGGCCGGGATCGAGGGAGACATCCGGGGAATGATGGAGAGATGAGGATCGTGTCGCTGCTCCCATCCGCCACCGAGATCGTCTACTCGCTCGGCCTGGGCGACGACCTGGTGGGGGTGACCTACGAGTGCGACCACCCGTCGGAAGCCCGGACCAAACCCGTGGTGTCGGACACAGCCCTGGCGTTGTCGCCGGGTATGCCGGCGGCCGAGATCGACCGGCTGGTCTCGGAGCGGGTGGAGTCGGGCGAGGCGCTCTACGTGCTCGACACCGTGCGCATCGGCGACCTCGAGCCCGACCTCATCCTCACCCAGGACCTGTGCCGGGTGTGCGCCGTGCCCTCGGGGCAGGTGGAGGACGCACTGGCCAAGCTGGGCTGCGCCGCCGACGTGGTGTCCCTCGATCCCCACTCCTTGAACGACATCCTGGCCGGGATCACCGAGGTGGGCCGGCGGGCGGGCGTGTCGGAGCGGGCGGCCGAGGTGGTGGACGGCCTGGGGGCCCGGATCGCCGCCGTGGCTGACGCCGCCCGGGGCCTGCCCGCCGTGCCCACCGTCACCCTGGAGTGGCTCGACCCGCCCTTCGCCGGTGGCCACTGGGTGCCCGAGATGGTGTCAATGGCCGGCGGCGCCCACCTTCTGGTGGCGGCGGGGGAGCCGTCGCGGCGGGTGGCGTGGGACGACGTCGGCGCCGCCCGGCCCGAGGCGGTGGTGGCCATGCCCTGCGGCTACGGCCTCGACGCCGCCCGGGCCGAGGCGCAGGCCATCCTGCCCGGAGTGCCGGCGGTGGCCGAGAGCCCCGCCGGGCGGGCGGGCCGGGTGTTCGCCGTCGACGCCAACGGCTACTTCTCCCGGTCCGGGCCCCGGGTGGTGGACGGCCTCGAGGCTCTGGCCTGGGCCCTGCATCCCGACCGCTTCCCGGCTCCGCCCGACACCGTCATCTGCACTCTCTCGATTCCGACGGGCTGACGCGGCAAACTGCCCCCGTCGCGCTCACAGGGGAGGAACCCACCATGGCGACCCACGAGATCCGCATCGACTTCTCCGTTCCCCTGGCCGTCCAACCCGAGACCGGGCACAACCGCTGGCATCCGGACATCCCTCCGGTGGTCCGATGCCAACCCGGCGACGAGGTTCTGCTCGAAACTCGTGACGCTCTCGACGGTCCCATCACCGTCGATTCCACCGTTGACGACCTGGCCAAGGTCGACCTCGGCGTCGTCCACCCGCTGACCGGCCCCGTCTTTGTGGAGGGGGCAGAGCCGGGCGACATCCTCGTCACCGAGATCCTCGAAGTGGCTCCGCCCCCCTTCGGTTTCACGGTGCACATCCCCGGCTTCGGGTTCCTGCGCGACGACTTCCCCGAGCCCTACCTGGTGAAGTGGGAGATCGCCGACGGGTGGGCAACCTCGGCCGACATCCCCGGCGTCCGCATCCCGGGGGCGCCGTTCATGGGGACCATCGGGCTCGCTCCGTCCCGGGATCTCATGGCCCGGATCACCGCCCGGGAACAGGACCTCATCGAACGGGGCGGCTTCTGCCTTCCTCCCGACGCGGCTGGGGCGGTCCCGTCGGATCCGACCCTCGCCGCCGAGGCGCTGCGGACCATCCCGCCCCGGGAGACGGCGGGCAATGTCGACATCAAGCAGCTGTGCGCCGGCACCCGGCTCCTGATGCCGGTGTGGACGGAGGGCGCGCTCTTCTCCGCCGGCGACGCCCACTTCGCCCAGGGTGACTGCGAGACCTGCGGCACGGCCATCGAGATGACGTCCACGCTGCGGGTGCGCTTCGACCTGCGGAAGGGACAGGCAGCCGAGCGGGGCACCCGCGATCTGGCCTTCGAACGGGACGACTACGTGGTCGACCCTCGGTTCCAGGCTCCCCAGCGGTTCTTCGCCACCACCGGCCTCTCCATCAGCCGGGACGGGCGCAACGAGTCCGAGGACCTCACCCTGGCCGCCCGCAACGCCCTGCTCAACATGATCGACCATCTGGGATACGAGTACGGCTACTCCCGCCAGCAGGCGTACTCGATCTGCTCGGTGGCCGTGGACCTCAAGGTGAGCGAGGTCGTCGACGTCCCCAACTTCGTGGTGTCCGCCTTCCTACCCCTCGACATCTTCGTCTAGCGGCAGCCGGATTCCGTACCAGTACGGAGGTGCCAGGCCAGGCTCGCCCTTAGCGTCGGCCTGGAAGGGGGCGAGCAGATGAATCAGGGGCGGAGACTCGACCGGCGGGCCTTTCTGCGTGCAGGAGGTGCGGCCGCCGCCCTGGCCGCGGCGGGTGCCGCACTGCCGAATGTCCTCCGGCGCTTTGACCACGACCCACCCGAGGTCGTCGCCGGGGCCGCCGCCCAGGCCGCCGACCCGGCCGATCTCGACCCCGTCGCTCTCACCCTGGCCATGGTCCGCTTCGACACCTCCCACGCTGGCGAGGGCGGCGTGACCCGGCCCCACGCCGAGTGGATGAAGGCTCGCTGGGAGGGGGCCGGGATCCCGACCGAGATCATCCCCACGCCCAAGCCCGACAACGTCCACTTCATCGCCCGCATCCCGGCGGCGGCCGCCGCCGCGCCGCCGCTGCTCCTCCTGTGCCATTCCGACGTCGTCTCCGTCGACCGGGACCGGTGGAGCATCGACCCCTTCGCCGGCGTCGTCCAGGACGGCTTCATCTACGGCCGGGGGGCGCTGGACATGAAGGGCGCCAATGCCGCCTTCATGGCCGCACTCCTGCGCCACGTCGGTGAAGGCGCCCGCTTCGACCGCGACATCATCTTCGTTTCCGACGCTGACGAGGAGGCCGGCCCCTACGGGGGCCGGTGGCTGGCCGCCAACCACTGGGACCGGGTGGCCGCCGGAGCGGTGCTGACCGAAGGCGGGTGGCTGCTCACCGGGCGGGACGGCGCCACGCCGCTCCTCGCCGCCGTGACCGTGGCGGACCGGACGTCGGCGACGGTGGACCTGGCCACCGAGGCGGTCACCACCCACTCCTCCCGGCCGATGCCCGACGCCGCCATCGTGCGCCTCAACCGGGCCGTGGCCCGCCTGTCGGAGTACGAGCCCGACGTGTTTCTCTGCCCCGCCAGCCGCACCTACTTCGCCGCCCTGGCCGACGCCGTCGAGGGCGACGACCCTCGACTGGCAAGGGCCCTGCGGCTGCTGCTGTCCGCCCGGAGCCAGGGGCGACGCAACCGGGCCGGCGCCCTGGTCGTCAAGCGCAGCCCCTATCCCTGGCTGCACAACGCCCAGATGCGACCCACGCTGGCCTACGTCATCGAGCAGGGGGGCTACCGGGTGAACATCATCCCGGGCACGGCCACCGCTCAGGTCAACATGCGCCTGGTTCCCGGCGGTCCGCCGTTCGATCAGCTTCTGGAGGAGATGCGGGCGGCGGTGGCCGACCCCGAGGTGACCCTCAGCCTCCGCCCCCGGGCGGGGCTGACGGTGGAGGAGACGGCCGCCGCCATCGAGAGGGCTCGCACCACCCCGGCGGCGTCGACCGACACCGACGTCTTCGCCGCCTGGTCGGCGGCCGCGGCCGAGACCTATCCCGGTGCCGGCCGGGCGCCGTGCCTGTTCGAGGCGGGCACCAGCGGCGGGCCGTGGCGCCAGAAGGGCATTCCCGTCTACGGCCTGTATCCCTACGCTATCGACAACGAGACGATCACCCGCATGCACGGTGACGACGAGCGGGTCGGTGTCGAGGCCCTGCGGGCGGGCACCGAGCTGATGTACCGCCTGTTCGCCCGCTTCCGCCTGTAGCCGAGCCCGTCACTCCGCCCAGGGTGGCTCGCCCAGGGCGTAGACGTCGAAGGCGTTGCGCCAGAAGATGCGTTCCAGGGTGGGGCGGTCGAAGCCGAGGGCGGCGACGTCTGACGCGTTCTTGGCGATCCCCGGCGTGCCGGGCCAGTCGGTCCCGAAGATGAAGCGCCGGGCCAGGCGGGGGAGGTCGAACCGGGAGTAGTAGCGGGGCAGGTTCTTGGGCGGCAGGCCCGACAGCTCGATCCACACCCGGGGCCGCATGAGGGTGATGAAGGCGGCGGCCTCGTACCACCAGCCCCGGCCGCCGTGGGCCAGCACGATCTTGAGGTCGGGGAAGGCGCCGGCCACCTCGTCCACCAGCCCGGGGTCGGCGAAGCGGTTGACGGCCCCGGCGTAGGTGCTGGTCCCGCAGTGGAACACCACGGGCAGGCCGGCTTCGGCGCAGCGGGCGTACAGCGGCCACAGCGGAGCCTCGTTAGGGGCGAAGCGGGCGTGGACGGGGTGCAGCTTGAGACCCACCGCCCCCAGCGCCACCTGGCGGTCCAGCTCGGCCAGCGGCGGGTCGTGAAGCTGGGGGTTGACGTTGGCCAGGAAGCGGAAGCGCCGCTCGTCGTGGGCCACGATGGGGAGCAGATCCTCGACGGGCTGGATACCGGTGGTGAGTGGGCTGTACTCGCACAGCAGGACGGCCATGTCGACGCCTTCGGACTCGAGGTAGGCGTCGAAACGCTCGGGAACGATGGTCCCGGACTCGTCGTAGGACATCCAGAAGCCGGGGCCGAAGCCCATCAGCCACTCCTCCACGCTCATCTTGAGGCTGGACAGGCGCGGCGGATGGAGGTGGGCGTCGACCAGGGGGATACCGTCGATCACGGGGTCTCGTCCTGCCCAGCGCCGGGGCGGCGCAACACGAAGCGCTGGATCTTGCCCGTCACCGTCTTGGGCAGCTCGTCGGTGAACTCGACCATGTGGGGGTACTGGTAGCGCTGGAGCCGGTTCTTGCACCACTCCTGAAGCTCGGCGTCGAGGCCGGCGGGGACGTCCGCGGCGCTGCCCTTGGTGCAGATGACATGGGCCCGGATGCGGGTGAACCCGTCCACCTCGATCCCGACCACGGCCGCCTCCAGCACGGCCGGGTGTTCCATGAGCACGTTCTCGATCTCGATGGGCGACGCCCACAGGCCCCCGACCTTGATCATGTCGTCGGCCCTGCCCTCGTACCAGTAGTAGCCGTCGTCATCGAGGTGGTAGCGGTCCCCGGTGGCGAACCACTCGCCGACCAGGGTGCGCCGCGTCTTGTCCCGGTGGTGCCAGTAGCCGGCCAGGGCGGAGTCGCCCTTGACGAACAGCTCGCCCGTCCCCCCGGGGCCGAGCACCGTGCCGTCCTCGTCGCGGATCTGCAGCTCGTAGCCGGGGATGGGCCGGCCCGACGATCCGGGGCGCAGGGCGCCGGGCACGTTGGCGCAGTAGCAGTGGAGCATCTCGGTGGAGCCCACGGCGTCGAGGATGTGGACGCCGTAGAACTCCTTCCAGCGCTGGTACACCTCGGGCGGCAGCGGCTCGGCGGCCGACAGGCACACCCGCACCGAGGACAGGTCCCGCTCCCGGGCCCCGGGCGAGTTGAGCAGGGCGTTGTAGAGCGTGGGCACGCAGAAGAACACGCTGGGCCGGTGGCGCTCGATGGCGCCGAACACGGCGTCGGGCACGGGCCGGCCCGGCGTGTACACCGCCGTGGCGCCGACCGAGAAGGGGAAGGACAGCGAATTGCCCAGCCCGTAGGCGTGGAAGAGCTTGGACGAGGAGTAGGTCACGTCGGCGTCGCTGAGGCCGAGCACATGGACGCCGTACGTCTCGCACGTGGCGGCCACGTCGACCTGGCGGTGGACGACCCCCTTGGGCTTCCCCGTGGAGCCCGAGCTGTAGAGCCAGAACGCCATGTCGTCCTCGTGGCTGGCCACCGGGTCGAACGTTTCGTCGCCGGCGCCGGCCCGGAGGTCGGCCGGCGCCACCAGGTCCACGCCACCGCCGTGCTCCGCCGCCGCTTGGGAGATCTTCTCGGCGAAGGCGTCGTCCACGACCGCCACCCGGGCGTAGGAGTCGGCCAGGAAGTGGACGTAGTCCGAGGCCTTGTACATGAAGTTGACGGGGACGGGAACGGCCCCGATGCGGATGGCCCCGAGGAAGGCGGCGGGGAACGCCGGCGTGTCGTCCAGCACCAGCAGCACCCGCTCCTCGCGGCGCACCCCCCGGTCGGCCAGGGCGCGCCCCGCCTGGCACGCCAGGGCCAGGAGTTGGGTATAGGTGACCTCGGTGTCCCTGCACCGGATGGCCACCTTGTCTCCCCGGCCGGCCTCCAGGTTCTGGTCCAGGACGAGGCTGACGTTGGTTCGGAATCCTGAATTTTCCACGGTCAGAACCTACTACATCTAGTTGACGCAACGCAATAAATCTGTAGAATGTCTGCCATGGCGACTCCCACCATCACGTTCGATACCCATCCCGACCGCTACCGGCACTGGAAGCTCTCCGTCGAGCCGCCGGTCGCCACTTTGACACTTGACGTCGACGAGCGTGGCGGGCTGTCAGACGAGTACGAGCTCAAGCTCAACTCCTACGACCTGTCGGTCGACATCGAGCTCTACGACGCCGTGCAGCGGCTGCGCTTCGAGCATCCCGAGGTGCGGGCGGTGGTGGTGACCGGAGGCAAGGACAAGATCTTCTGCGCCGGGGCCAACATCCGCATGCTGGCCGGCTCGCCCCACGGCGCCAAGGTCAACTTCTGCAAGTTCACCAACGAGACCCGCTGCGCCATCGAGGACGCCTCGGCCCACTCCGGCCAGCGGTGGCTCGCCGCCCTCAACGGCACCGCCTCGGGCGGAGGCTACGAGCTGGCTCTCGCCACCGAGGAGATCCTGCTCATCGACGACGGCAACTCGGCCGTGTCGCTGCCCGAGGTGCCTCTCCTCGCCGTCCTGCCCGGCACCGGCGGCCTGACGCGGATCATCGACAAGCGCCACGTCCGGCCCGACCGGGCCGACGTCTTCTCCACCCTGCCCGAAGGGATGCGGGGCGAGCGGGCCAAGGAGTGGGGCCTGGTGGACGAGGTCGTGCCCCGCAGCAAGTTCGCCGAGACGGTGGCCGAGCGGGCCCGGGCGGCAGCCGAGGGCTCGCACCGCCCGGAGGGCGAGGAGGGCGTGGAGCTGACGCCGCTCGAGCGTTCGGAGACGGACTCCGGCTTCGAATATCCACACCTGCGCGTCGAGCTGGACCCTGAGGAGTCGACGGCCACGCTCACCCTCCAGGGCCCGGCGGAAGCCACCCCACCCGCCCGGGAGGCGGGATGGTGGCCGCTCGCCGCCTGCCGGGAGCTGGACGACGCCCTCCTCCTGCTGCGCACCAACCACCCCGAGCTGGGGACGCTGGTGCTGCGCACCGAGGGCGACCCCGAGGTGATGGCGGCCATGGACGACACCGTCCAGGGCGCGGCCGAGAGCGACTGGTTCGTGCGCGAGGTCGTCCTCTATTGGAAGCGGACCTTGAAGCGCCTAGAGCTCAGCTCCCGGAGCCTCATCGCCCTCATCGAGCCCGGCAGCTGCTTCGCGGGCACGCTCTTCGAGGTGGCGCTGTGCGCCGACCGGTCCTACATGCTCGACGGCGAGGACCCCGAGCGCGAGGGCGTCCCGCCCGCCTCCATCGTCCTCACGGGCATGAACTTCGGGTTCCTGCCCCGGGGGAACGGACTCACCAGGCTGGCGAACCGGTTCCTGGGCCGCGACGACCACATCGAGACGCTGGCCGGGCGGTCCGGCAAGCCCATAGAGGCGACCGAGGCGGCCGAGTTGGGGCTGGTCACGGCCACGCCCGACGAGATCGACTGGGAAGACGAGGTCCGCCTGGTGATCGAGGAGCGGGCCAGCTACTCGCCCGACGCCCTCACCGGCATGGAGGCCAACCTGCGCTTCGGGGGTCCCGAGACCATGGAGACCAAGATCTTCGGCCGGCTCACGGCCTGGCAGAACTGGATCTTCCAGCGTCCCAACGCCGCCGGCGAGAAGGGTGCCCTGCGCGCCTACGGCACCGGCGCCCGCGGCCAATTCGACAAGAACAGGGTCTGAGGAGACGAACGAGATGGCCACCATCGACTACCAGGAGAAGATCCCCAACAACGTCGACCTGGGCGAGAACCGTCGGCTCCAGCGGGCGCTCGAATCGTGGCAGCCCGCCTTCCTCGACTGGTGGAAGGACATGGGGCCCAAGGGCTATCAGGAGAAGGACGTCTACCTGCGCACCGCCGTCAACGTGGGCGCCGAGGGGTGGGCCAACTTCGACTACGTGAAGATGCCCGACTACCGCTGGGGCATCTTTCTGGCCGAACCGAAGAAGGACCGCACCATCGGCTTCGGCGAGCACCAGGGGAAGCCGGTGTGGCAGGAGGTGCCCGGCGAGCACCGCTCCGACCTGCGGCGCCTCATCGTCGTCCAGGGTGACACCGAGCCCGCCTCGGTGGAGCAGCAGCGCCACCTGGGGAACACCGCCCCCAGCCTCTACGACCTGCGCAACCTCTTCCAGATCAACGTGGAGGAGGGCCGGCACCTGTGGGCCATGGTCTACCTGCTCCACGCCCACTTCGGCCGGGACGGGCGCGACGAGGCGGAGTCGCTGCTGGAGCGGCGATCGGGCGACGACGACAAGCCCAGGATCCTGGGCGCCTTCAACGAGGACACCCCGGACTGGCTCTCCCTGTTCATGTTCACCTATTTCACCGACCGGGACGGCCGCTTCCAGCTGTCCGCTCTGGCCGAGAGCGGCTTTGACCCCCTGGCCCGCACCTGCCAGTTCATGCTCAAGGAGGAGGCGCACCACATGTTCGTGGGCACCACCGGCATCGGCCGGGTGGTGCAGCGCACCACCGAGTTGATGAAGGAGCACGACACCGACGACGTGGCGCCCCACGGCGGGATCAGCCTGGAGATGCTCCAGCGCTACCTCAACTTCCACTACTCGGTGTCCATCGACCTCTTCGGCGGCGAGACGTCGACCAACGTGGCCAACTACTACACGGCCGGCCTGAAGGGCCGCTTCCAGGAGGCGGACCACGACGACGACCACCGCCTGGAGTCGACCACCCATCCGGTGACCGAGGTGCGCGACGGCAAGATCATCCAGAGCGAGGTGAAGGCGCTGCTGGCCCTCAACGAGGCCCTGCGCGACGACTACGTGGAGGACTGCCAGAAGGGCGTCTCCCGCTGGAACCGCACCCTGAAGGAGGCGGGCATCGACTTCGAGCTGCGCCTGCCCCACCGGGGCTTCCACCGCCAGGTGGGGACCTTCGCCGGCCACCACGTGACCCCCGATGGGAAGCTGGTCGACCAGGGCGAGTGGGACGCCAATGTGGCCCGGTGGCTGCCCACCGAGCAGGACAAGGACCACGTGGCCTCGCTCATGCAGCCCATCCACGAGGTCGGCAAGATGGCCGGGTGGATCGCGCCGCCGGGAGCCGGCATCCATGGCAAGCCCGTTGACTACGAGTACGTGCGACTCTAGGGACGGGCGAGCCGGGTTCGGGGAGCACGAGGAGCGGGGATCGATGGCAGCCGCCGACGGGAAGGTGAACGGCAGCCATGCCCGTTCGCTGCTGCTCACCGTGCTCGGCGAGTACGTGGCGCCCCGCCGGGCGTTGACGTGGACGGGCACGCTGGTGGAGGCGCTGGGCGCGCTCGGGGTGCGGGAGAAGGCCGCCCGCCAGGCGCTGCTTCGCAGTGCCACCGACGGCTGGCTGGTAGGGGAGCGCCACGGCCGGCGGGTCCGTTTCGGCCTGAGCCCCGAGATCCACGACCTGCTGGAGGTGGGCGCCCGGCGGATCTACTCCTTCGGGGCCGGTCGGGTGGACTGGGACGGCCGATGGCTGGTGGTGGTGGCCAGCGTGCCCGAAGAGCAGCGCCACCTGCGCCACAAGCTGCGCACCGGCCTGGCCTGGGCCGGGTTCGGGCCGCTGGGCCAGGGGGTGTGGGTGTGCCCCGACGCCGGCCGGGAGGAGGAGGCCCGGCGGGTGGTGGAATCGCTGGGGCCGGCGGTGCAGGCCACATCCTTCGTGGGCCGCCACGCCCAGGTGGGTGACGAGTCCGCCCTGGTGGCCCGGGCCTGGAACCTGCCCGATCTCGAGCGCCGCTACGACAGCTTCCTGGCCGAGTTCGGCCGGGCCCGACCCGAGGACCCCGAGGACGTGTTCCGGGCCCAGACCCGTCTGGTCCACGAATGGCGCCGCTTCCCCTTCCTCGACCCCGGCCTGCCCGACACGTTGCTGCCGGCCACGTGGCCGGGACGCCGGGCCCGCGAGCTGTTCCTGCGCCGCCACGACGAGTGGGCACCCGCCGCCCAGTCCTGGTTCGACACCACCGACGCCAGTTCCACCGCTTGAACCGCCGCTTCTGGTGACGAAAATTCTCAGCTGTCGGGAAAATCCGTCCCCAAGAACGAATCGGCGCACTGGTTAGGGTGACGCTTGTGAATCGCGGCCGGTTGCTGGTGGGGACATCGGGGTTCGCCTACAAGGAGTGGATCGGGCCCTTCTACCCGCCGGGGACGAAGGCGGCGGAGATGCTGCCGTACTACGCCGGCACCTTGCCGACCGTGGAGGTGAACTACACGTTCCGGCGCACGCCGTCGGCGGCGACCCTGGAGGGGTGGGCCAAGGCGACGCCGGAGGGGTTCACCTTCGCCTGCAAGGCCCCTCAGGGCATCACCCACTTCGCTCGCCTGGCGGGCGCCGCCGGTGAGCGGCTCAGCAACTTCCTCACCGCCCTGGCGCCCCTGGGTGAGCGGCTCGGTCCCGTGCTGCTCCAGTGCCCACCCAACCTCAAGTACGACGCCGCCGTGCTCGACGAGTTCCTCGCCCACCTGGCCGGCCGTCCCCAGCGCTTTGCCATGGAGTTCCGGCATGAGAGCTTCGACACCGACGAGGTGCGGGACAAGCTGGCCGGCGCCGGTGTGGCCTGGTGCGTGGCTGACACCGAGGACCAGCAAGGCCGCTTCACCCTCACCGCTCCCGGCTTCGCCTACGTCCGCCTGCGCCGGGCCGGCTACGACGATGTCGCCCTGGCCGGCTGGGCCCGGTCCATCGTGCCCGCCCTCGACGCCGGCGCCGACGTCTACTGCTACCTCAAGCACGAAGGCTCGGCCACGGGCGCCCACGACGCCGCCACCCTCCAGGCCCTGATGGGTTGATCAGCCGGCGGTGATTTCGCGGCACTCCTTGACCAGCTGGAGGCCGGCCACGACGGCGGCCTTGGAGTCGTGAGTCTCGGTGGCCTGGCGGAGGTCGCGGCGAGCGTCATACAAGGAGTCGTAGCGGGGGTCGCGGTTGGCCGCCTGGGCGGCCAGCTGCTCCTTGTCCCGCAGGAACTTGATCCGGTCGGCCTCTGGCCGGAGGTCGTCCCGGGTCAGCCCCTGGCACGCCCCGCGGGCGGCTTTCTCGGCGGCGGACATGTCATCACCGCAGGCGAGCGGGGACGCGGTCACCAGCACGGCGAGGGCAGCGGCAGCAAAGCCGGGGGACTGCATCCCCGACTTCCTACCACCTACCACTCGAGGGGGAGGTTCTCCTCTTCGTCCTCGTCGACCATGAACCAGTCGGCGGGGACGTCACGGGGAGCGGGGGACCAGCCGAGGACGGCATCGTCACCGGAGGTCTCCTCGACCAGGCGCAGCACGTCGTCAGGCTCGGGGCACTCGATCTCGACGGCCCAGCGCATCGGGCCCTCGACGTCGTCCCAGGCGAGCGAGAGGGTCTCGGCCAGGTGGGCCGCCTCTTCGGTGGCCTCCGCCTGCTCCCAGAGCATCCGGCTCTCCACCACGCCTGTTCCCCAGACCACAACTCGCATCGAAGTGTCCTTTCGGTTCTGCTCCCACCCGGGGTATCGGACGCGGTGGGGCATTGCTTGAGAGGGTGCGAAAATAAAGGTCCATGACGGGACAAACGCTCTTCTGGGACGTCGACACGCAGGTCGACTTCATGGCGCCCGAGGGTTCGCTCCATGTCCCCGGCGCCGAGGCGCTGCGGCCCAACCTGGCCCGGCTCACGGCCGGTGCCCGCGCGGCGGGGCTCACCATCGTCCACACCGCCGACGACCACGAGCTGTCCGACCCCGAGATCGCCGAGACGGGCGCCGACTTCGTCGACACCTTCCCGCCCCACTGCCTCCGCCACACCCCCGGCGCCGCCCGGGTCCCGGAGACCGCCGCCGCCCAGGCCGCCCTCGAGATCGCCTGGGACGGGGCCGGCTTCGACGAGACGGCCGTCGCCTCCGCCTCCGAGGTGGTGCTGCACAAGAAGCGCTTCGACGCCTTCTCCAACCCGGCCACGCCCCGGCTGCTCCAGACCCTCGCCCCGGCCCGGGTGGTGGTCTACGGCGTCGCCCTCGACGTGTGCGACCGCTACGCGGTGGAGGGGATGCTGGCCCTTGACGCCGGCTTCGAGATCGTGGTGGTGGAGGACGCCGTGGCCGCCATCGACAAGGCCCGGGGCGAAGAGCTGCTCTCCGGCTGGGCCGGCCAGGGCGTACGGGTGGCGACCACCGACGAGGTCCTGGCCGAGTTGCGCTCGGCCGGTGGTTGGGGCAGGGGCCCCCAACCACACCGCGATGAGCCGCCAGGCGAAGAGCCATGAGCACGGCCGACCTGTGACCCCTGATCTGCTCCTCGTCCACTACCACGAGATCGGCCTCAAGGGCCGCAACCGGCCCCGTTTCGAACGCCAGCTGAAGCACAACCTGGAGCGGGCCCTGGGGGACTCGGCAGGCCGGGTCCGCCTGGTGAGCGGCCGGGTGGAGGTGCTCGACCCCAAGCCCGACGCCCTGGAGCGGGCCTGCCGGGTGTTCGGCGTCGCCAACGTATCCCCCGTGCGCCTGGCCCCGGCGGACATCGACACCATCGTGGGCCGGTCCGTGGAGGTGGCCGGCGAGGCCGACGCCGCCGCCGGCTTCGCGACCTTCGAGGTGCGCGCCCGCCGGGCCCGCACCCCCTTCGCCCTCACCTCCCAACAGGTGAACGAGATGGTGGGCGACGCCATCCGGCTCCAGCTGGCCAAGCGGGTCGACCTGTCGCACCCCGACGTCTCGGTCCGCATCGAGATCGTCCACGACCGGGCCTACATCTCGGCCCAGAAGTGGCCGGGGCCCGGCGGGCTGCCGGTGGGCACGGCGGGGACGGTGGTCGCCCTCCTCTCCGCCGGCATCGACTCGCCGGTGGCGGCCTGGCGGATGATGCGCCGGGGGGCCGACCCGATCGCCGTCCACTTCCACGGCCAGCCCTTCACCGACCGTTCCTCGGAGCGCAAGGTGGAGGCCCTGGTCGACGTGCTGCGCAGCTGGGGCTACCGCCGGCCCTGGTGGTCGGTGCCCATGGGAGAGGCCCAGCGGGAGATCACCCTGTCAGCTCCTTCGCCGCTGCGGGTCCTGCTCTACCGGCGGCTCATGCTGCGGGTGGCCGAGACCATCGGGGCCGAGCACGGCGCCCTGGGGGTGGTGACCGGCGAGAGCCTGGGCCAGGTCGCCTCCCAGACGCTCGAGAACATGGCGGCGGTGGGAGTGGTGGCCACCCTGCCCCTGCTGCGGCCCCTGGTGGGGACGGACAAGGTGGAGATCATCGACGAGGCCCGGCGCATCGGCACCTATGACGTGTCGGCCGAGGCCCACCAGGACTGCTGCACGCTCTTCGAGCCCCGGGAGCCGGCCACCCACGCCAGCTCGGCCGACCTGGACGCCGCCGAGGCGGGCTACGACCTCGCCGCCCTGGTGGCGGACTGCGTGGCCCGCGCCCAGCGCCGGGTCCGGCCCGACGCCCAGGAAGAGGCCAGCTAGGGTCGCCGGCGATGTTCGACTACCACCTGCACCTGCTGCGCCACGGCGAGGATGGCCCCTACACGGCCGGCGCGGTGGTCGCCTACGCCGAGGCCGCCGCCGCCCGGGGCGTCTCCGAGATCTGCCTCACCGAGCACCTCTTCCGCTTCCGGGCGGCCGACCGGCTCCTCGGCGGCTGGTGGGACGCCGACCCCGACGGAGTGCTGCGGGACCAGACCGCCGCCTACTGGGCGGCCCACGCCACCGGCGACCTCGACGCCTATGTCGCCGCCGTCCTCGAGGCGGCCGCCACCCCCGAAAGCGACCGGCCCCGGGCCCGCATCCTCCTGGGGCTCGAGGTCGACTACTACCCGGGGCGCATGGCCGACGTCGCCACCCTGCTGGCCGGCTACCCCTTCGATCTCCTCCTGGGATCGGTGCACTGGCTGGGGTCCTGGGGCTTCGACCAGATCGGCGAGCCGGCGGTGGACCACCAGTGGGCCGCCCGGGAGGCGGAAGCCGTCTGGGACGCCTATACCGGCGCCATCGAGGAGCTGGCCGCCACCCGCACCACCGACGTGCTGGCCCACCCCGACCTGGCCAAGGTCAGCGGCGTCCGGCCCACCGGCGACCCGTCCCCGTGGTGGGACCGCCTGGCCAAGGCGGCGGCCGACAACGACCTGGCCGCCGAGCTCAACAGCGCCGGCTGGCGCAAGCCGGCGGGGGAGGCCTACCCCGCCCCCGGGCTGCTGGCCCGGTTCCAAGCCGCCGGGGTGCCCGTCACCACCGCCTCCGACGCCCACGAGCTGGCCCTGGTGGCCGACGGCACCGAGCGCCTCCGCTCACTCCTCGACGCCGCCGGCTACGCCGAGCTGGCCGCCTTCGACGAGCGCCGCCGCACACCGCGCACCATCTAACCTTTGTCAGTAGTGGTCGAAGATCACAGATTCCGTCACAGCAGGTACTGAGCCACCGAGGACCCATGGCCTCCCTCTACGAGCTGGCCCGTTCCCACACCCGACTGGCGGGCGACGACCTGGCTCATCTGCAGCGGCTGACCGCCTCCTGGGGGATGCTGGCCGACCTGTGCTTCGCCGACCTCCTCCTGCTCGCCCCCATGGCCGGCGAGGAGGGCCACCGGTTCGTGATCCTGGCCCAGGTGCGGCCCACCACCGACCAGACGCTGTACCGCGACGACATGGTGGGCACCGTCATCGACGAGGTGGAACGGCCCCTCATCGCCCGGGTGTGGCGCCTGGGGGAGATCGGCGTGGGCGACGCTCCCGTCCTCGGCCAGAGCAGCGAACGGGCCAACGTGCAGGCCATCCCCATCCGCCACCGGGGCCATGTTGTCGCTCTCCTCACCCGCGAGGCGGCCACCACCACCGGGCGGCGCCCCGGGGAGCTGGAACGGGTCTACTTCGACATCTTCGACCGCTTCGCCCGGATGATCCATCAGGGCACGTTCCCCTTCAGGGGCGACTCGGCCGTTCCCGAGGACGCCCCCCGGGTCGGCGACGGCGTGCTGTTCCTCGATGCCGAGGCCACCGTCGGCTACGCCAGCCCCAACGCCGTGTCCTCGTTGCACCGGATGGGGGTCCACGCCAACACCCAGGGCCAGCGACTCTCCGAGATCGGCTTGGACGACGAGGCGGTGCGCACCGCTTTCTCCGCCCGGGCGCCGGTCACCGAGGAGCTGGAGTGGGGCGAAACGTCCATCCTGGTGCGGGTCATCCCCCTCCTCGAGGAGGGGGTCCCCGCCGCCGCCCTCATGCTCCTGCGGGACGTCTCCGAGCTGCGGCGCCGGGACCGGCTGCTGCTGTCCAAGGACGCCACCATCCGCGAGATCCACCACCGCGTGAAGAACAACCTGCAGACGATCGCCTCCCTGCTCCGCCTCCAGGGGCGGCGCCTGGCCTCGCCGGAGGCCAAGCAGGCCATCGACGAGTCGGTGCGGCGCATCCGCTCCATCGCCCTGGTGCACGAGACCCTGGCCTACGAGGCGGGCAACACCGTGCCCTTCGGAGACGTGATCCGGCCCCTGGTGCGGGTGGTGGAGGACGGGCTCGTGGCTCCGGAGCGCCGGGTGCGCTTCCACGTCGAGGGCGACCCCGGCGATCTGCCCGCCGAGGTGGCCACCCCGCTGGCCGTCGTCCTCACCGAGCTGCTCCAGAACGCGGTGGAGCACGGCTTCCCCGAAGGCGCCGGCCGGGACGGCAAGGAAGGCTCGGTGACGGTCCGGGTGACCCGGGAGGGCGCCGAAGCGGTGATCGACGTGAAAGACAATGGTGTCGGCTTGCCCGTCGGCTTCTCGCCCGAGAGCGCCAGCGGCCTCGGACTGTCCATCGTGCGAACCCTCGTCCAGACCGAGCTCAACGGGTCCATCACCATGAAGAGCGACAACGGCACGTGGGTGCACCTGCGGGTGCCGGTGGCGGCCGCCCCCCGGGTCGATCGGTAGCTCCCGCCACCCGACCCTTCATCCACCATTTACCAGTTGGTAACGGGTGATGTGTAAGTTGCCCCTGTGCGCAGCGTTCGCCGGAGATGCCGTACGGTCGCGGGTGCCGCGGCCGTCGCCCTCGCCTCGGCCTTCCTGGTCCCCGCCGAAGCCGGGGCGGCGCGTAGCTGCGGATCTCCCGCCCGATCGGAGCAGTACTCCCGCCTCCCTCCGGGGCATGGCGAGATCTCGGGGTTCGTCGCCTCCTGGCGCCACCCCGGCGTGGGTTGGATGATCCGCGACTCGGGCCATCCCGCCAGCCTCTACTCCCTGCGCTTCGGGGGCCGGGGCGGTCCCCGGGCCCGGGAGGTGAAGGTGGTGGGGGCCGAGAACACCGACTGGGAGGACATGTCGTACTCGAGGGGACCCGACGGTCGGGGCCGGCTGTGGATCGTGGAGAGCACCCAGTCCCACCGCGACCCGTTCATCTACGAGGTGCGTGAGCCGGACCCGGACAAAGGGCGGACGGCGTCGCTGGTGCGGCGCTACCGGTTCCGCTATCCCGACCGGCGCTTCGAGAACACCGAGGCCAGCTTCTTCTACCACGGGGACCTGATCCTGGTGACCAAGACGTCGCCGGCCCGCCTGTACCGCTTCGGGGGCCTGTCCGACAAGTGGGTCAACCGGCCCCGGTTCATCGGCGAGCTGTGGGGTGCCGACCGGGTGAGCGTGGCCCGGGCCTCCCCCGACCACTCCACCCTGGTGACCTCCGACCACGACACCATCACCGTGTTCAGGAGCCAGGCGGACAGTCCGCTCGGCGCTTTCACCTACGAGCCGCCGTCCCGGCGCAGGATGGTCGCCGCCGGTGACAACATCGAAGCCGGCGACTACTTCCCCACCGGCTCCTGCGACGTCCTCATGCTCTCCGAGCGCCGCAACATCTACCGGCTCTCGGGACGCTGAGTCCCGGGTAGGGGCGTAGCGGGGCAGTTGGGCAAGCAAAGACGCAGTGAAGGAGGCCCGGGGGCTGGTGGGTGTCGCCCCCACCCCACCCCACCCCACCCCCGTTCCCTTCATTGCTTCACGGCACCACCAGGGTGAGCGAGTCGGGCTCGTAGGTGAAGTCGAGGCGTTCCGCCTCGCCCAGGTGGTCGCCGTCGACCTGGTAGGGGAAGGGCTCGGGTCCGATCACGCTGAAGCGCTCCAGGCCCGAGCGGGCCACGATCCGGGGGTTGCGCCGCACCCCCACCCCGGACGTGGACGTCACCGCCGAGACCACCGCCCCCATGACGGGGGTGAAGCGCAGGGTACGGAAGGCGGTGAGGGACAGGGCGGTGTCCAGGTTGGCCTCGGGGGCGACCACCACGGGCCGGGGCCCCAGGAACGTGTAGGGGCTCGTCTTGGACACGATGGCGAAGTAGCAGCCGGGGATGGCCTCGGCCTCGTCGCCGGGGATCTCGACCGAGAACCGGGGCCGGCTGTGGTCGTAGTGACGGAACCAGGTGAGGAAGGCGCTGGCCACGAACAGGGGGTGGCCGGCGTAGCGCTTGAGCTCACTGCGCTTCTCCACCTGAGCCACCACGGCGGCGTCGAAACCGAGGCCGGCGTGGAACAGGAACCGGCGCCCGTTGACGGCGCCCAGGCCGATGGAGCGGTAGCTCTTCCGGTGCAGGGAGGAGAGCAGCTGGCCGGTGGCCTCCATGGGGTCCTTGGACACGCCGATGGTGCGGGCGAACACGTTGGTCGATCCGCCGGGCAGGGGGGCGAGGGCGGTGGCGGAACCGGCCAGGCCGTTGGCGGCTTCATTCAGGGTGCCGTCGCCCCCCAGGACCACCACCACGTCGGTGCCGTCGTGGGCCGCGCCCCGGGCCAGGCGTTCGGCGTGACCCCGCCGGCTGGTCTCGGCCAGCGTGACCTCGAAGTCGGCGGCCAGGGCCTTGTGGATCACCACCCGGGCCCGGGCCGTGACCGACGACGCCGTGGCGTTGACAATGAAGAGCGCCCGCACCGCTGCGGAAAACTAGGCCAGGCGGCGCCGCACTGCTGGGATGGCTAGGCGAGGCGGCGGAGCCAGGTGCCGTCGTGGGGGCGGCCGGACGGTCCGAGCCACAGCACGAGCTCGTCGCCGGTGTAGATCGGCGCTCCCCACGCCCCCCGGGGAGCGGGCACCACCCGCCACCGGGGACGGCCCCGCTCCAGCATGGCCACCTGGCCGCAGTGCTGGGCGAACACCACGGTGCCGGCCGCCACTCCCGCCGGGAGGCAGTCGCGCCGTTCCAGAGGCAGCCCGGGCAGGTTGCTCCAGTGATCGTGGGCCGGGTCGAGGGCGGCCGCCACCAGGTCCCAGTCCCAGGCCACCACCCGCTCGCCGTCCCAGGCCAGGGCGATGCCCTGGCTGGACAGCGGCGCCGGGGGCAGCTCACGCCACTGGCCGCTGGCGGGGTCGAGGGCGGAGCCGACGGCCTGGTCGCCCGGCGTCTTGGGCCGGCGGCTGCGGTCGAGGAGACCGCCGTAGACCACCAGCTCCCGCCCGGTCCACACCCCCGTGCCCTCGTTGATGGTGACGGGGACCCACCCCAGCATCCGCCAGCTGTCCGAGGCGGGGTCGTAGGCGGCGGCGTCGTTGGCCCCCAGGGTCCGGCCGTAGCCCCGGGAGCCCATCACCACCAGCTCCCGCCCGGTCCAGGCCGAGGCCAGGGGAACCCGTCCGCTGAGCGGTGACGGAGCCAGGGGACGCCAGCGGTCGGCGGCCGGATCGTAGGCGGCGCCGTCGTCGAGTGGCCCGCCGCCGTTGATGCCGCCCCACACCAGCACCTCCGACCCGCTCCAGGCCGCCGCCGCCCCGCTGCGGTTCTCCAGGGGCGAGCGGGCGATGCGGCGCCACACGTCCCGGTGCGGGTCGTACGCCGCGCCCTGTGGTGCCCGCCCGGGCCGCTCGCCACCCCACAGCACTATCTCCGAGCCGGTCCACACCGCCACATGGCCGTGACGGCCCGGGAGGGGGCCGGTGGGTTTCCACGTCCAGCCGGCGGGGATGGCGTCGGGCGGATGGGTGGGCACCGCAGGCCGGGCCGGGCGGCCGATGACCGTCCGCTCCGAACCTTGCGGGCCGGCCAGCGCCCCTCCCACCAGGAAGGCGATCAGGGCCACGCCGGCGACCAGCCCGAGCCGTCCGACCCGCCGGGAGGGGCGGGCTCTGGCGCCGGACGCCAGCGGCCCGTCCTCCAGGACGAGGAGGGCGCCGGTCACGTCGGCACCGCAACCCTCACAGCCGGACGCCACCTCGGAGAGGGCGGCTCCGCAGTTCGGACAGCGGACCCAGCGCACGGCGCCAGTATTCCCGCCTGGACAACGCCGAGCCAGTCCCCGGTGCCGAGTCCCCCCGCCGTTAACCTTGGGAGCGATGCTCCTGGCTGCGCTCACGGCTCTTCGCCTGGCGGCTCATCGCTTGGCGGCCGGGGACCCCAGCCCCAGCCGCACGTCAATGGGCCGCATCGGCGACGCCCTCGAGCGCTTTGCCCGGGACGAGGGTCTGCGCCTCGTCCTGACCGTGCTGGGCACGGTGGTGGCCGTGCGGCTGGTCCGCATCGTGCTCTACCGGGTCAAGCGTCGGCTGGAGGCGTCGGGGCTGGCGGCGCGGAGCGGAGCGGACTCGGCTCGCATCCAGGCGCTGTTCGACGTCCTCAACTACCTGGCCGTGGCCGTGGTCGTGGGCGTGGGGGTGTTGGCCGCCCTGTCGGTGCTGGGTGTGAACACCGGGGCGCTCCTCGCCTCGGCCGGCGTGCTCGGCTTCGCCATCGGTTTCGGCGCCCAGACCATGGTCAAGGATCTCCTCAACGGCCTCTTCCTGCTGGCCGAAGGGCAGTACACGATCGGCGAGACCATCGAGCTGCCGGGGGTGGCGGGGGTGACGATCGGAGGGGTGGTGGAGCAGGTCACGTTGCGCACCACGACGCTGCGCAACCCCGCCGGCGACATCCACATCGTGCCCTCCGGCGAGATCCGGGTGGTGACCAACAAGTCGAAGGGGTGGTCCCGCGCCCAGGTCGACGCCGGCGTGGGGTACGCCACGCCGGTGGAAGAAGCGGTCCGGGTGCTGGAGGACTACTGCGACGTTCTGGCGCGGGACCCCGAGCTCGTCGACATCCTCGTCGAGAAGCCGATGGTGCTGGGTGTCGAGGCGTTCATGGACAACCAGTACGTGGTGCGGGTGGTGGCCAAGGTGCCGGCCATCAAGCTCCGGGACACCGAACGCCGCATGCGCCGGCTCCTTCGGGTCGCCTTCGAGGAGGCGGGGTTCGAGCCGCCGCCGCCGGGGACAATCACCTCCACTTCCGCCCCCGGCGCTTGAGCCGCCAACGGACGGACGCCGCCAGCGCCCTGGCCGAAGTCACCGCCGAGGTGGTGGAGTGCCGGGCCTGCCCCCGGCTGGTGGCCTGGCGGGAGGCCGTGGCCGCGCAGCCCCGGGCGGCCTACGCCGGCGAGACCTACTGGGCCCGGCCGGTGCCCGGTTTCGGCGACCCGGCCGCCCGCCTCGTCATCGTCGGCCTTGCCCCCGCCGCCCACGGCGGGAACCGCACGGGGCGGGTCTTCACCGGCGACCGCTCCGGCGACTGGCTGTACCGGGCCCTGTGGCGGGCCGGCTTCGCCAACCAGCCCACGTCGGTGTCTGCCGACGACGGCCTGGTGTTGACCGACGCCTGGATCACGGCCGCCGTGCGCTGCGCCCCACCGGACAACAAGCCCACTCCCGCCGAGCGCGACACCTGCAACCCCTACCTGGTCCGGGAGCTGGCCGCCCTCCGGCCGGCGGTCATCGTCGCCCTCGGAGCCTTCGGCTACGAAGCCGCCTGGCGGGCGCTGCGGGCCGCCGGCGTGACCCTGCCCTCGCCCCGGCCCCGCTTCGGCCACGCCGTCGAGGTGGCCACCGGCGGCCCGACCATCATCTGCTCGTATCACGTGTCCCAGCAGAACACCTTCACCGGCAAGCTCACCGAGCCCATGCTCGACGCCGTTTTCGAGCGAGCCCGGAAGCTGCTCGACTGACGGCGGCTCGACGGGTCAGGGGCCCTCGAGAAGAGCAATCGCTCGACGCTCGACCGTCGCCAGTCCCAGTTCCCGGGCAGTGGCCAGCGCCTGATGCAGGAGTGCTCCGGCCCGATCCGCGTCCCCGGCGTTGCCTCGAGCAGCGAGCATCCGGCCCCATTCCAGGCGTGTCCGGGCCAGCATGGTGGGGGCGCCGATGCGCTCGTGGAGAGCTGCCCCAGCCTGGAAATGGCGGTCGGCGTCGTCGAAACGACCCAAGGTCGAGGCGAGCAGGCCGAGGTAGTGGTCGGCGGCTCCGGTAGTGGCGCCCCCACTCGTCATCACCAGCCCCTGGTGCGGGGTGAGCCAGTCGTAGAGGAGGGCGGCTCGGTCCTCGTCACCCACGCCCGCGCAGGTCTCGGTGATCACCGTCAGTATGTAGCTCCACGCGAAGTTCCCGGGAAGGGCGGCGAAGCGGTCGACCGCCAGCCGGTCGAGCACGTGCCGGGCGTCTTCCGGACGATCGAGCTCGCAGTAGGCCAGGCCGAGGACGGCCAACGTCATGGGGTGGGCATCGGGACGCTCCAGCGCGCTGATCAACTCGTCCAGTCGCCCTTGGTCGTAACGAATCCAGAACAGGTTGACGCCGGAGATGCGCCCCGCGTCCGGGACCCCGGCGGCCACCCCCACGTCGCGGGCTTCGACGGCCGTTGCTTCGGCCTCGGCGAGACGGCCGGCCATGCGGTGACGGCCCGATTGGATGAAGCCCACGGTCCAGCGGAGCACGGGCTGGCCAAGCTCGGTGGCTCGTTGGGCCGCCAGTGCCAGGCCCCGCTCGAACTCTTCGAACCGGCCCGTCGCCAGGTCGGTCAGGGCCAGCCACAACCCGGCCCAATGGTTGAGCACGGCGTCGTCCAACCGGTTGGCGAGGGCAACCAGTTCCACCATTTCCTGGCGCCGCTCGGTCGTGGTCAGCAGGGTGCTGTAGCGCCGGGCGAGCACGTGGGCCAGAGTGACGGGGTCTCCGAGACGTCGAGCCATGGCCAGCGCGTCGTCGGCGAGCTGCCGCCGGCGCTCGTGGCGGGGTGAGAAGCCGAGCTCCTCGGCCAGGTTGGCGAGCAGGCGGGCGCGGACCGGACTGTCAGCCGTCTCGATCGCCTCCAGAGCCGCCTCCAAGGCGGCCACCATTTCGGTGCTGACTCTTCCCGAGGTGCTGAAGAACCCCCGGTGGGTGGCCAGGGCGGCCTGGGCCAGGATGTCGGCCTCACCGTGAGCCTGCGCCCGGGCGGCGGCGTCGAGCAGGGTGTGCCGGTGGGCGGGATCACCGGCCCGTCGTTGGGCGTCGCCGAGGTTGACGAGCAGGAGCAGCCGCCGGCGGTCTCCCTCCGCCACGCCCGCGGTATCGAGGAGGTCGATGGACTGGCGGTACCAGTCGGCCGCCTCGTCGTGGGCCAGCTGGGCGAGGGCCCGATCCCCGGCCCGCTGGGCCCACGTGACCGCCCGATCTGTCTCGGCGGCGACGGAGGCTCGGGCCCAATGGTGGGCCAGGGCAGGGGCGTGGTCGTCGAGCCGGTCGGCGTGAGTCAGCTCGACTGCTTCCGCCACCTTCCGGTGCAGGGCCACCCGGCGGGCGGCGGTCAACTCGTCGTAGAGGGTGCCCCGCACCAGGGCATGGGCGAACCGGTAGCGGATGCCAGGCCCCGCCGTCTCAACCACCAAGCGGGCGGCGGCTGCCTCCTCGAGGGCGGTCAGAAGCGGGTCCTCGTCGAAGCCGCCCGCTCGCGCCACCACCGCCGGCTCGAACTCCATCCCGACCACCGCCGCCACTGCCAGCGACCGGTTCGTCGTCTCCGACAGGCGAGACAGCCTGCGACCCACGACGTCCCGTATCCCTTCGGGGATGCCGAGGTCATCGATGGGTCCCGTTGTGACCCAGCGGCCGTCGCGGCGGACCACATCACCCGTCTCCCGTAGGTGCCGCAGCACCTCGCCGACGAAGAACGGGTTTCCCTCGGTCTCCGACCAGATCGCCCGGGCGAAGTCGTCGTCCTCGTCGGCCAGGGCGTGCCCGGCCGTCTCCTCGAGGTAAGCCGTCACGGAGGCCACATCCAGCCCCGTGAGGGAAATCCGCTCGACGCCCTCATGGCGCCGCAGGTCGGACAGCAACTCGGACAACGGGTGACCCCGCCCCACCTCGGTGTCGCGATAGGTGACGGTCACGAGCAGGCGAAGGGATTCGGGGGAGCGCAGCACGTGGCGCAACAGCAGAAGGGTCGGCTTGGCTGCCCACTGGACGTCGTCCAGCACCAGGAGGACCGGCGTTTCCGCCGACACCTCGGCGAGCCAGGCGGCCACGGCGTCGAACAGACGGTACCGCTCCGTTTCGGGATCTGCCTGCAGCGGCGTCTGGAGGCCGGTCCGGAGTTCCGCCAGCTCCGGGACGAGGCGCACCAGCTCGCCTCCGTGGCGGCCGAGACGTAGGCCGGATGCCGGTGCGCTCAGGTAGTGACGCAATGCTTCCACGAATGGCTGGTAGGGCACCCCCAGGTCTTCGTCGCAGCGTCCAGCCAGGACAATGGCGCCTTGAGGGTGGACGGCCGCGCCCAGTTCGGCCGCCAGTCTTGTCTTGCCGACGCCGGGCTCCCCGGCGATGAGGGCGAGACGTCGCTCCCCCGCCACCGACTCCTTCCACAGCGCCTGAAGTCGCTCCAGCTCCCCTTCCCGGCCGACGAACACGCGCCCCGACCCGGTCATCAGCACAGGCAGGGCCACACCCTGGTTGCCCGGGAGCGGTGACCAGGCCACTTCACAGGCGGGGACGGGGTCGGGAAACCCCTTCAGGTCAAGCGCCCCGAGTTCGGTGAAGCACGCCTCCACCCGGGACCCGGCCATCATCCGCACGATGGTGGTGGTGAGGATCTGGCCCGGACGGGCCGCCGCCACCAGGCGGGCGGCTTCGACCACCGGGGTACCGAACACATCGCTGTCCTCGAAGCCGACCTCGCCGATAGCCAGACCGACCCGAAGGGCGAGGGGCGTGGAAGCAGCCCGGGCGTGACGTTCCGTGGCCTGTTGCATGGCCACCGAGCAGGACAGGGCATCGACCACGGAGGCGAAGGTGACCAGGACCCCGTCGCCGGTGTTCTTCACCTCGTCGCCGTGATAACGCTCGACCGCTTCCCGCAGCCGGGTGAAGTGCTCGCCGCGCAGTTCGTCGAAGGCCGTGTCACCCAGGCGGGCCATGAGCTCGGTTGAACCGACCAGATCCGTGAAGAGCACCGCCGCCACACCGCTGGAGCGCCCCTCTCTCACAGCACAGAGCGTAGAAGGACACCCGGGTTTGTCTCCAGAGACGCGCCGGACGCCTCGCAGCTGGGGGGCCGGCCACGGCTACCCTCTAGGGCATGGCGAGTGACCTGCACCTGAGCGGCGTGTACGTGGCCGTCGTCACCCCCTTCGAGGCCGACGGGTCGGTGGCCCTGCCGGCGCTCGAGCGGTTGGTGGAGGGCTACCTCGATGCCGGCGCGGCCGGGATCGTGGCCCTGGGGACGACGGGCGAGTCGTCGGCCCTGTCCGGCGACGAGAAACGGGGTGTGATCGTCACCTGCGCCGCCGTATGCGAGGCCCGCGGCGCCCAGCTCATCGTGGGGGCGGGCACCAACAACACCGCCGCCTCGGTGGCCGCCGTCGAGTCCCTGGCCGGTGTGCCCGCCTGCGTCGCCGCCCTGTGCGTCGTGCCCTACTACGTCCGGCCCACCGAGGCCGGGATCGTGGAGCACTTCAAGGTGGTGGCCAAGGCCAGCCCCGTGCCGCTGGTGGTCTACAACATCCCCTACCGCACGGGCCGGGCCCTGGGTTCAGCGTCGCTGCTGCAGCTGGCGCTGGTGCCCAACATCGCCGGCGTCAAGCAGGCGGTGGGGGGCATCGACCTCGACACCCTCGAGGTCCTGGCCGGTGCCCCGGAGGGGTTCGTCATGCTCGGCGGCGACGACGCCTACCTCTACCCGACCGTGCTCATGGGCGGGGCGGGCACCATCGCGGCGTCGGCCAACGTGGCCACCGACCGGTTCGTGGCCATGATCGAATGCGGTCTGGCCGGCAAGCTGGAGGAGGGCCGGGGCACCGCCGAGGCGCTCCTCCCCCTGGTCAAGCGGCTCTTCGCCGAGCCCAACCCGTCGGTCATCAAGGGCGTGCTCCACGCCCAGGGCCGCATCCCCACACCCGATCTCCGCCTCCCCATGACGGCCGCCTCGCCGGCGGCGGTGGAAGCGGCCATGGCCGCCCTCTCCCACCTCGGATGAGCAAAGGCGAAGCCCGCATCCTCCTGGCCGCCGCCGCCTGGACCCTCTACGTGTGGATCAGCCGGGTGGTGATCCTGGCCGGCCAGGAGGAGTCCGCCGCCTTCAAGGTCGTCCACTTCATCCTGGCCGGTATCTCCATCGTCTTCGCCCTGGCCATCGGCCGCATCGGTCTCCGCTACGTGCGCTCATCCGTCAAGTCCAGACGTGCGACGGATGAACGCACGTATGAGGAGCAGCACCGGTAGTCGTCAGCCGGTGACGGCGTCTCGGACGGCGGCGCCCACGGCCGGCGCCACCCGGCGGTCGAAGACCGACGGGATGATGGTCTCGGGGGAGAGCTCCTCGGCGGTGATGAGGTCGGCCAGGGCCCGGGCGGCGGCCAATTTCGCCGTGTCCTCCACCGTGCGGGCCCGGGCGTCGAGCAGGCCGCGGAACACACCGGGGAACACCAGCACGTTGTTGATCTGGTTCGGGTAGTCGCTCCGGCCGGTGGCCACCACGGCCACGTTGGCGGGGACGTCCTCGGGCATGATCTCGGGGATCGGGTTGGCCATGGCGAAGACGATGGCCTGCGGGGCCATGGCGCCGAGCCACTCCGGCTTCACCAGATTGGGGCCGGACAGGCCGACGAAGGCATCGGCCCCCACCAGCGCGTCGTCGAGGCCGCCCCGGCGGTCCTCCCGGTTGGTGTGCTCGGCGATCCAGCGCTTCTGCCCGGAGAGGTCGGCGGCAGCGTGCGGGCCCAGGATCCCGCTGCGGTCCACGGCCAGGACGTCACCCACGCCGGCGGCCATGAGCAACTTGGCGCAGGCGGTCCCTGCCGCCCCCATGCCCAGGAACACCACCCGCATGCCGGCCAGGGTGCGGCCGGTGACCCGGGCGGCGTTGAGCATGGCGGCCAGGGTGACGATGGCGGTGCCGTGCTGGTCGTCGTGGAAGACGGGGATGTCGAGGTCGACCCGGAGCCGCTCTTCGATCTCGAAGCAGGCCGGGGCGGCGATGTCCTCCAGGTTGATGCCCCCGAAGCCCGGGGCGATGGCCCGGGCCACGGCTACGACCTCGTCGGCCGTGTCGGCCCGCACGCACACCGGGTAGGCGTCGATGCCCGCGAACTCCTTGAACAGGACGGCCTTGCCCTCCATGACCGGCATGGCCGCCTCGGGGCCGATGTTGCCCAGGCCGAGCACGGCCGTCCCGTTGGACAGGACGGCCACCGCGTTGCCCTTGCCGGTCAGCTCCCACACCCGCTCGGGGGCGGCGGCGATGGCGGAGGACACCCGTCCCACCCCCGGCGTGTAGGCCATGGACAGGTCGTCCCGGCTCCGCAGCGGGATGCGGGAGATCACCTCGAGCTTGCCGCCCCGATGGAGCACGAAGGTCCGGTCGGCCACGTCCCGCACGGTGATGCCCGGCACCTGCTGGACGGCTCGCGCCACCTGCTCGCCGTGGGTCACGTCCCCGCACTTGACGGTGATCTCCCGGACGACCACCGCCCCGTCATGGCCGATGAGATCGACGGCCTCGATGTCGCCACCGGCCTCGCCGATGGCCACGGCCAGGCGGCCGAACGTCCCCGGGACGTCGGACAGCTCGACGGTGAGGGTGATGGCATATCCAGCTGACGGCCTGGCCATGGCATTCGAAGCTAGTCGAGCCCGGCGAAGGCGGCGGTGAGCAGCTCGTCCTGCTCGGCGTCGTGGATGGTCTGGGTGCCGCTGGCCGGGCTGCCGCTCTCCTCCCGGCCCACGTAGCGCACCACCGCGCCTTCGCCCAGCAGGCGCCGGAGCCGGCCCCGCACGAACCGCCACGCCCCCATGTTCTCCGGTTCCTCCTGGGCCCAGACGAGGTCCGCCCCCGGGTGGGTCTCGACGAGCGCCTTCAGCTCCTCGCCGGGGAAGGGGTAGAGCTGCTCCAGACGGATCACGGCGGCGGAGGCGCCGGTCTTGTCCCGGCGCTCGAGCAGCTCGTGGCCCACCTTTCCGGTGCACAGCACCAGCCGGCGCACCGGCTCGGGCGCGGCCGGGTCGCCCAGCACCTCCTGGAAGCGGCCGCCGGTGAGCTCGTCGACGGGCGACCGGGAGGCGGGCATGCGCAGGTAGCGCTTGGGGGTCATGACCACCAGCGGCTTGCGGGGACGGATCAGCGCCTGGCGGCGCAGCAGGTGGAAGTACTGGGCGCCGGTGGTCGGGTAGGCGACCCGGATGTTGTCCTCGGCGCAGGCGGAGAGGAACCGCTCCAGCCGGGCGCTGGAGTGCTCCGGTCCCTGGCCCTCGAAGCCGTGGGGCAGCAGCAGGGTGAGGCCGCTCTCCGTGCCCCACTTGTCCTCCGCCGCCACCAGGAACTGGTCGATGATGACCTGGCCGCCGTTGACGAAGTCGCCGAACTGCGCCTCCCACAGCACCAGGGCGTCCGGGTGGGCCACCGAGTAGCCGTAGTCGAAGCCCAGGGCGGCGAACTCGGACAGCAGTGAGTCGTAGATGCGGAACGACGCCTTGCCCCGGCCGAGCACGGACAGGGGGACGTGCTCCTCCTCGGCCTTGTAGTCGACGAGGACGGCGTGGCGCTGGGAGAACGTCCCCCGGCGGCTGTCCTGGCCGGCCAGGCGCACCGGGTTGTCCTCCAGGACCAGCGACCCGAAGGCCAGGGACTCGGCCAGGGCCCAGTCCACCGTGCCGGATTCGAAGGCCTTGCGCCGGCCCTCGATCATCTTCACCAGCTTGGGGTGGGGCGTGAACCCCTCGGGCAGGTCAACCAGAGCCGACACCACCTCGGCCAGCCGCTCGCGCTCGACCCCGGTGTCCGGCGGCTCCCGGCGCTCCTCGGGTTCGGGGGCGGGCGAGGTGGGCGCCGGCTCGGTGGTGGGCGGCGCCGAGGCGTGGGTCTCGGCGAAGGCGCCTTCCAGGCGGGACTGGAAGTGGGCCAGGGCGGCCTCGGCCTCTTCCACGGTGATGTCGCCCCGGTTGATGAGCGACTCGGTGTAGAGCTTGCGCACCGACCGGCGGGCCTCGATGGCGGCGTACATGCGGGGCTGGGTGTAGGCCGGCTCGTCCGCCTCGTTGTGGCCATGGCGCCGGTAGCAGACCATGTCGATGACGACGTCCTTCTGGAACTCCCGCTTGAAGTCGAAGGCCAGGCGGGCCACCCGCACGCAGGCTTCGGGGTCGTCGCCGTTGACGTGGAAGATGGGCGCCTGGACCATCTTGGCGATGTCGGTGGCGTACACCGACGACCGTCCCAGTTCGGCGGCGGTGGTGAAGCCGAGCTGGTTGTTGACCACCACGTGCACGGTGCCTCCCACCCGATAGCCGGGCAGGCCGGAGAGGTTGAACGTCTCGGCCACCACGCCCTGGCCGGCGAAGGCCGCGTCGCCGTGGATGAGAACGGCCAGCGTCGACGTGTGCTCGGCGTCGCCCCGGATGTCCTGCTTGGCCCGGGTCATGCCCTCCACCACCGGATCGACCGCTTCGAGGTGCGACGGGTTGGGGGCCAGGGTGAGGGCCAGGGTCCGCCCGTCGGGGGTGGTGTGCACCCCGGTGGCCCCCAGGTGGTACTTCACGTCGCCCGACCCCTGGGCCAGGGCGGGGTCGAGGTTGCCCTCGAACTCCCGGAAGATCTGGCCGTAGGACTTGCCCACCGTGTTGGCCAGCACGTTGAGCCGGCCCCGGTGGGCCATGCCCAGCACCGCCTCGTCCACGCCGGCGTCCACGGCGTCGGTGAGGAGGGCGTCGAGGAGGGGGATGAGGCTCTCGGCCCCTTCCAGACCGAAGCGCTTGTGGCCCAGGTACTTGGTGGCCAGGAACCGCTCGAAGGCCTCCGCCGCCCCCAGGCGCTCCAGGATCCGGCGCTTGTCCTCGGGCGGGACGTCGACCTTGGCGCCTTCCACCCGGGACTGGATCCACGCCTTCTGGTCCGCCTCCTGGATGTGCATGTACTCCACGCCGATGGTGCGGGAGTAAGCGTCGCGCAGCACGCCCAGGATGTCGGCCAGCGGCATCACCTTGGTGCCGGCCAGGCCGCCGGTGGCGAAGCGCCGCTCCAGGTCCCAGATGGTGAGGCCGTAGTAGGCCGGGTCGAGCTCGTCGTGGGTGCGGGCCCCCTTGCGCCCCAACGGATCCAGGTCGGCGATGAGGTGGCCCCGGACCCGGTAGATGTTGATGAGCTGGAGCACCCGGGCCTGCTTGTCGACCTCGTCCTCGGCGTCGTGCTCGGGGTTGTCGTCCCGGCGCCAGCGGACCGGCTCGTAGGGGACGTGGAGGCTGGCGAAGATCTCGTCGTAGAAGCCGTCCTCACCCAGGAGCAGCTGGTGGACGTGGCGGAGGAACTCGCCCGACTCCGCGCCCTGGATGATGCGGTGGTCGTAGGTGGAGGTGAGGGTCACGACCTTGCCCACGCCGAGCCGGGCGATGGTGCGGGGATCGGCGCCCTGGTACTCGGCCGGGTAGTCGATGGTCCCCACGCCGATGATGGCCCCCTGGCCGGGCATGAGCCGGGGGACGGAGTGCACCGTGCCGATGGTGCCGGGGTTGGTGAGGGTCACGGTGGTGCCGGCGAAGTCCTCGGGGGCGATCTTGCCCGCCCGCACCCGGCGGATGATGTCCTCGTAGGCGGTGAAGTAGGAGGCGAAGTCGAGGGTGTCGGCCTCTTTGATGTTGGGCACCAGCAGGCTGTGGGAGCCGTCGGAGCGGGTGACGTCCACGGCCAGGCCCAGGTTCACGTGGGGGTGGCGGATCACACCGGGTTTTCCGTCCACCGCGGTGTAGCTCGAGTTCATGACCGGCATGCGGCCCAGCGCCTTGATGATGGCGTAGCCGATGAGGTGGGTGAAGCTCACCTTGCCCGAGCGCTGCATGCGGGTCAGGTAGTTGTTCACCACCCGCCGGTTGACCTCCAGCAGGCGGGCGGGGATCACCCGGGCCGAAGTGGCGGTGGGCACCCCGAGGGACGCCTCCATGTTCTCCACGATCCGGGCCGCCGCCCCCCGGATGGGCTTCACGTCGCCGTCGGTCGCCGCGGGAGCCTCAGGAGGAGCGGAGGTGGGAGCAGGAGCCGGAGCCGGGGCCTCGGTCGGCGCCGGCGACCGTTCGCCGTTGCCACCGGGAGGCACGTAGTCCTCGAAAAAGTCGCGCCACGGCTCGGACACCGCCTCCGGGTTCTCCTGCCACTGGCGGTAGAGCTCCTCGACCATCCCGGTGTTGGGGCCGAAATCCTCGATGTTCATCTCGGTGTCCCCCACGACAGGCCCCGGAGCAGACCCGACACCTGGAAGGCGAGGTCGAGAGACTGGCGGGCGTTGAGACGGGGGTCGCACATGGTTTCGTAGCGGGGGCCGAGGTTGCTGATCTCGTCCGACCCGCCCAGGCATTCGGTGACGTCGTCCCCGGTCAGCTCGACGTGGATGCCCCCCGGCCACGTGCCGAGATCGGAGTGGACGGCGAAGTAGCCCTTGATCTCGGCCATCACGTCATCGAAGTGGCGGGTCTTGTACCCGTCGTCGGAGAGGAACGTGTTGCCGTGCATGGGGTCACAGGCCCACACCACGGGATGGCCGGCGTCGGTCACCGTCTTCACCAGCGGCGGGAGGGTTTCCTCCACCGCCCCCGCCCCCATGCGGGCGATGAGGGTGAGCCGGCCGGGCGTGCGGTGCGGATCGAGGCGGCCGCACAGGGCGAGGACGTCCTCGGGCGTGGCCCGGGGCCCGAGCTTGACCGCCACCGGGTTGCACACCCCGGAGAGGAACTCGACGTGGGCCCCGTCGGGCTCCCGGGTCCGCTCGCCGATCCACAGCAGGTGGGCCGAGCAGTCGTACCAGTCGCCGGTCAGGCTGTCCTGGCGGGTGAGGGCCTCCTCGTAGTCGAGGAGCAGGGCCTCATGCGAGATGTAGAAGTCGACCTGATGGAGTTGGGACTCGGCCCCCAGATCGATGCCGCAGGCGGCCATGAACCGCAGCGCCCGGTCGATCTCGGAAGCGAGGACCTCGTAGTGGCGCCCGACGGGGCTGGCGGCCACGAACTCCTGGTTCCAGGCGTGGACCTGGGTGAGGTCGGCGAAACCGCCCTTGGTGAAGGCCCGCAAGAGGTTCAGGGCGGAGGCCGAGGTGTGGTAGGCGTCGACCAGGCGGGTCGGATCGGCCTCCCGGGCCTCGGGAGAGAAGTCCGGGGCGTTGACCATGAGGCCCCGGAACGAAGGAAGCTCGACGCCTTCCCGCACCTCGGTGGCCGACGACCGGGGCTTGGCGAACTGCCCGGCGATGCGCCCCACCTTGACCACCGGTACCCCCGCCCCATAGGTGAGGACCACTGCCATCTGCAAGATGACCCGGAGCTTGTCCCGGATGGAGTTGGCCGAGAACTCGAAGCTCTCGGCGCAGTCGCCGGCCTGGAGGAGCACCGCCTGCCCGGCCGCCACCCCGGCCAGGGCGGCGGTCAGCGCCCGGGCCTCACCGGCGAAGACGAGCGGTGGCTGCCGGCTGATCCGTTCCAGGGCGCTGGCGTGGGCGGCCGCATCGGGCCAGATGGGCTGTTGGGCGGCGGGACGGGACCGCCAGGAGTCCGGCGACCATCCGGTCACTTCGGGGTCACCCCGCACCCCGGTCACTTCGGGGTCACCCCGCACCCCGGGCGCCTGGTGGCTGTCCACGCCCCTACAGGTACTGCCCCGGCCCGGTGGGCGGTGTCGCCCCCGGAGCCAGGGCCCGGCGGCGCATCTGCTCCATCTGCTGCTGGGCCATGGCCTGCTGGGTGAACAACGTGGCCTGGATGCCGTGGAACAGCCCCTCCAGCCAGCCCACCAGTTGGGCCTGGGCGATACGCAGCTCCGACTCGCTCGGGGTGGCCTCGCTGAAGGGCAGGACGACCTCGCTGAGCTCTTCCCGCAGCTCGGGGGAGAGCACGTCCTCCAGCTCGGCGAGGGACTTGTCGTGGATCTGGCGCAGCATGCGGCGGCCGGCGTCGTCCAGGGGCGCGCGCCGTACCTCCTCGAGCATGTTGCGCACCATCGAAGCGATGCGGATCAACTTGGCGGGCTGGCTGACGACCTCGCCCTCGACCGCGGTGGACTGGCCCCCGTCGCCCTGCTGCGGCGGCGGGTCGACGACTTCGACGGGCACACTCATTTCCTCGGACACGGTACGACTCCTGGTCCGGTGGTGTTCCTGGCCAGCGTAGCTGCGTAACACTTTTGCCCCGTCAAGCGGTCTTTCCACTATTCGTGGTCTTTCGACCACTTTGAGTGAGCTGGGGAGGGGCCTTTGTCGTGCCACACCCGGGCGAGGGCAATTCGGTCTGGGAGCAGGAATTCACTCTTAGTGGTCAAATTGAACACGAAGAGTGATATTTCTGCCTGCGGCTGTCCCCGGGTGGGCCCGGCGGCCGCGGACCAGTGGAGGTCCTGTGACCCGACCCCGCCTCCGGCGCGCCCGCTTTCGGGCCGCCCTCGCCGCTGCCGTCATCGGCGCCACGCTGGTGGGTGCCGGCGCGCCGACCCCGGCCGCGACGGTGGCCGTGACCACGACCTTCACGCCGGTGGCCGACGCCCGGGTCGAGCAGGCGCACCCGAAGTCGAATTACGGCAAGTCGTCCCGGCTGCGCGTCGACCGAGGGTCGGGGAGCACGGTCAACTCCTATCTGAAGTTCACCCTGACCAATCTGCAGGGTCCGGTGCAGAGCGCCCACCTGCGGCTCCGGGTCACGGACAACGGCTCCGGGAACGGGTCATCCCTCTCCGCCACCACCAGCGGCTGGACCGAAACGGGCATCACCTGGAACAACGCCCCGGCGGCCGGGGCGCTGCTGCGGACCAGTGCCCAGCTGCCCGCCAACACCTGGGTCGACTACGACGTCAGCGGCCACGTCACGGGCAATGCCACCTACGCCTTCCAACTGGCCCTGACCAGCGGCACGGACGGCGCCGACATCGCCTCCCGGCAATCATCCTCGAACCGGCCCCAGCTCGTCGTCGTGACCACCCAGACGACCGACACGCAGCCGCCCACGACGACGATCACCTCGCCGGCGGCGGGCGCCACGGTCTCGGGAACGGTCCAGGTGACGGCCACGGCGAGCGACGACACCGGTGTCACCAGCGTCACCCTGCTGGTCGACGGGACGGCGGCCGGAACCGACACCACGGCCCCCTACGCCATCGGCCTCGACACGACGGCGCTCAGCGACGGCACCCACGTGCTCCGGATGCAGGCCCGCGACGCGGCGGGCAACGTGGGCTCGTCTCCCGACGTGGCCGTGACGGTGGACAACATCCCGGAACCGCCGCCGCCGCCTCCTCCTCCGCCGCCGGCCTGGCGCTCGGGCAACGCCTACGGCGCCGGCTACATGAACTTCGTCCGCTTCCACCCCACCGACGGGAACCGCCTGTTGCTCAACACCGACGTCGGGGGCATCCACCTTTCCACCGACGGCGGCACCACCTGGCTGACCCGCGGGCGGAACGTCGCCGACTACATCGCCTCGGTGCTGTGGCACCCGACGCGGCCCGATGTCGCCTATGCCCTGGCCGGGAAGGGCGACCCCGGGTCGGGTGGCCTGATGGTCAGCGAGGACGGAGGTGACAGCTGGCGGATGGACTCCACCACCCCCACCGGCCATGGCAACAACACCCCGTCAGGCAACGGGCTGCCCGTTCCGCATCCCCGGTCCACGGGCCAGCTGCTGGCCGTGGACACGGTCAACGGCTTCCTCTACGCCGGCACCTACAAGCAGGGACTGCTGCGAGCGCCGCTCAGCTCGAGCGGCGATCCCGGCGCCTGGACGACGGTCGCCCTGGCCCCGAGCGGCAGCACGCCGTACTTCATCCGGGGCTTGGCCCTCGACGACCAGGACCCCACCACCGTCTACGTCGCCACCTACGGTTCCACCGCCGGGCTGGGGACGGGCCACGTCTACCGGGTGTCGTCGGCCAACACCAGCGCGGCCACCACGACGGAGCTGACCGCTTCGCCTCGCAACGTCGAGGAGGTGCGCTCGCTCAGCGGGCACCTCTACGCCGTGGCCAACGACGCCGGAGGCGCCGGCGTGGGCGCCTTCCGCCTGGGCAGCGCCCGCACCGCCGGCGCCGGCACCGCCTGGCGGAGGATCGCCGCCGGCCCGTCGGTGAGCACCGTCACCTACTACGGCATGGAGATCTACAAGCGGGGCTCGACCACCACCCTGTGGGTGACGAGCGACAAGGCCTGGCGTCCCAGCAACGACGTGGCTTACAAGAACATGTGGCGGGGCACTTCCACCGACGACTTCGCCACTGACGGCTCCTGGGCGGCGCTGCCCGAGCGGCTCACCGACACGCCCAACGACGTCGCCGGGCCCCACAGCACGCCCGAACCGTTCTGGGCCATCGCCGAGAACAACTACGGCTGGCTGGGCAAGGACCCCATCTACACCGCCAGCGGGATCACCGTCAGCCCCACCGACCCGAACACGCTCGTGATGGCGGGCCAGCTGGGTCCGTGGCGGACTCGGGACAACGGCGCCACCTGGTATCCGGTGCCCACCGGCATCAACATCCTGGTGCAGAGCAGGGTGACGGCCGATCCGGACGTCGCCGGACGGGTGTACGTCGGATCCAACGACTACCGCGGCTTTTCCAGCACCGACGCCCTGCGCACCGCCCGGCACATCGGCGTCGCCCTCAAGCAGGCCGGCGTACCCAACGAGGCGGGAGACACGTGGTCGGTGGCCGTGGACACGGCCGCGGGCGGATCGAACAAGCCCGTCTACTTCGGGATGGGCGAGCGCGACATCAACACGTTCGGCCAGATCTGGATGGACCCCGACCCGTCCACGCCCACCACCGGGTGGACCCAGGTCCTCGATACCAGCGTGGCCAGCGGCCGGCGACCCATCGGCCTGGCCGTGGTGCGCGATCCGGCGGCGCCGGCCACGCCCATCGTGCTCGCCGTCCTCCAGGGCGGGGGCATGTACCGCAAGGTGGGGAGCGGTTCGTGGGCCCAGGCGTCGGGGTTCACCAGTCCCATCATCAACGGGTTCGTGTACCCCCAGGTGGTGGAGTTCGCCTGGCGGCCGGGCTGGAACAAGGTCTACGTGTACGACCGCTCGTCCGGGCTGTGGCGGTCGGACGACTTCGGCCTGACCTGGACGAAGCTCTCCTCCAGCCCGGACACGGGCACCAACAAGCAGGGTTTCGTGGCCGCCCACCCCACCGACCAGAACATCGTCTACCTGGCCACGTCGGCCGGTGTCTCGGTGATCGCCAACGCCGGCACCGCCGGCGCCGGTGGTGCCACCCTGGTGTCCCTGGGCCTGCCCGCCGGTAAACCGGGGCCGCTGGGCGTGGGCGCCGACGGGCGGATCTACGTCGCCACCCAGGCCGAGGGCACCGGGGGCGTCTCCCACGTCTACGCCGGCGTGCTGACCCCGTCCGGTACCGGGGTGTCCGGGGCATGGAACGACGTGGGCGACGACCTGTGGCGCAGCGCCATCAACGCGGCCCGGGAGCTCGCCGTCGGCCCGGACGGGACCGTCTACGCCGGGACCTCCGGGGGCGTCTTCGTCCTCGACGGGGGCGCCCCCGTGGGCTGACGGCCCCGGAGCGGAGAACAAACCGAACAGACGCGCATCTACCTGCCGGCCGTCTGACGCGGAGCCGGAGGAACGGCAGGAGCCACCCGCCGGGCGTTCGAACTGCACGTCCATGGGCAACCACCGAATCCTCCGCCTGGTCGCGTTCACCGCCCTGCTGACGGCGACGGTGACGGTCCCGATCATCCACTCGGCGGGTGCCGCCACCCAGACCGTGGGGGCCGAGGCCGATGCCAAGGTGGTGCAGGGCAGCCCGACCACCAACTTCGCCACGTCCTCCCTGGATGTGGCCCGCACGCCGCTGATCGAGAGCTATGTCCGCTTCACGGTGTCCGACCTCACCGGCACCGTCCAGCAGGCCAAGCTGCGCCTCTTCGCCTTCAATGGCGCCAACAAGGGGCCCAGCGTCTACCGATCCGACCCGGTGTGGTCTGAAACCGGCATCAACTGGAACAACCGGCCGGCCCGTACCAGCGCCAGGTTGGCCAACGGCGGCCGCGTGGTCGCCAATTCCTGGGTGGACTTCGACGTCACCGCCGTGGTGACCGGCAAGGGGACCTACAGCTTCAACATCGCCACCGACGGCAAGGACGACGTGCAGTTCAACTCCAAGGAGGCGGCGACCAACAAGCCACAGCTGTTCCTCACCCTCTCCGAACCCGACCTGACCCCGCCCAACACCGTGATCAACTCTGGGCCGTCCGGGACCGTGCGGGCCGACTCGGTCAGCTTCACCTTCTCGGCCAGCGAGGCCGGCTCCAGCTTCGAGTGCAGCCTCGACGGCGCCGCCTTCGTCGTGTGCTCCTCGCCCAAGACCTATCCGGCGCTCGGCAACGGACTCCACACCTTTGAAGTGAGGGCCGTCGACCCGTCTGGCAACGTCGATCCCGAACCCGCCGCCCGGGCCTTCACCGTCGATCCCAATGCCCCCGGTGATCCCGTGCTGGTCGGCGCCGGCGATATCGCCAGCTGCGCCTCGACCGGCGACGAGGCCACCGCCGCCCTGCTCGACAGCATCGACGGCACCGTCTTCACGGTCGGCGACAACGTCTACGACAGCGGGACGGCCGCCGAGTTCACCAACTGCTACGGCCCCAGTTGGGGCCGCCACAAGTTCCGGACCCGTCCCGTCGCCGGCAACCACGACTACGCCACGGCCGGGGCGTCGGGCTACTACGGCTACTTCGGAACGGCGGCGGGCGCGGCGGGCAAGGGTTACTACAGCTACAACCTGGGTGCCTGGCACGTGGTCGTGCTCAACAGCAACTGCAACGCCGTGGGGGGGTGCGGCGCCGGTTCTCCCCAGGATCAGTGGCTCCGGGCCGACCTGGCCGCCTCCAACGCCGCCTGCACCGTCGCCATCTGGCACCACCCGCTGTTCAGTTCGGGAGGCGTCCACGGCAGCGACCCCGCCACCCTGAACTTCTGGCAGGCGCTTTACGAGTCCGGGGCCGACCTGGTCATCGCCGGGCACGACCATCTCTACGAGCGCTTCGCCCCCCAGACGTCGACCGGTGCCCTCGACGTGGACTTCGGCCTCCGCGAGTTCGTCGCCGGCATGGGAGGCAGGAGCCACTACGGGGTCGGCACCGTGCGGCCCAACAGCGAGGTCCGCAACGCCGACACGTACGGGGTCCTCAAGCTCGACCTGCACGTCAACGGCTACGACTGGGAGTTCGTCCCCGAGGCGGGCAAGACGTTCACCGATTCGGGCACCGCCTCCTGTCACGGGGCGCCGGACGTCTCGCCCCCGCCGCCCCCGCCGCCGCCCCCCGGGTCGGGACCGGTGACGTTCCGGGCCGCCTCCTCCGACGGGTCGAACGACTCGCGGTCGAGCATCACCATCGCCAAGCCGGCCGGCACCCAGGCCGGAGACGTGATGGTGGCCTCCGTCGTCCTCAACGACGACGACCCCTCGATCTCGGCGCCGGCGGGATGGACGCTCGTCCGCCAGGACGCCGTCCTGAACGCCGTCCTCCAGGCGGTCTTCGTCCGGGTGGCCGGGGCCTCGGAGCCGGCCTCGTACACGTGGAGCATCCCCGACTTCCGCCGGATCACCGGGGGCATCAGCACCTACTCGGGGGTCGACACCGCCCACCCCGTCGATGCCCACAACGGCGCCACCGATGCGGTGGGAAGCACCAGCATCGTGGCTCCCTCGATCACGACCACCACCGCCGGGGCCATGATCCTCCACCTGGCGGCCATCAATGCCGAGGGGACCATCGCCCCGCCGGGCGGGAGCACCGAACGCTGGGAGAACCACGCCTTCCGGGTCGACTCGACACGGGATGCGCTGGCCGCCTCAGCGGACATGGTCCAGGCCGACGCCGGCGCCACCGGGAGCCGGACGGCCACCGCCTCGCAGTCGGGGAGGAACATCGGCGTGCTGCTGGCTCTGAGGCCGGCGCCCTGACGCACCCTGAGCCTTCCGATTTGATGCGATAAGTCGCTACAGCGACTTGTTGCATCAAGGCACTACCCTGGGGTCGTGGCCACAGCCGGGCCCGACCCCCGGGTAGAGGAGATCCTGGAGCGGTTCACTGCCGCCGGCGGCCGCCGGACGGCCAGCCGCCAGGCCATCGTCGAGGCGGTGGTGGAAGCCAGGGGGCACCTGACCGCCGAGCAGATCGCCGACACGGTCCAGGCCCGGTTCCCCTCGGTGAACCTGTCCACCGTGTACCGGACGCTGGAGGCCCTGGAGGAGCTGCGGGTGGTGGACCACGTCCACCTGGGCCACGGCCGGGCCGTCTACCACCTCACCGACCAGACCCACCAGCACCTGTTCTGCGAGCACTGCGAGCGGGTCGAGGAGGTCCCGGTGACCAAGCTCCGGCCCCTGTTCGGGATGCTCGAGCGCCAGTACGGCTTCGAGCTCGACCGCCGCCACTTCGCCATCGTCGGCCGCTGCCGCTCCTGCCGGCCCTGACCCGCCTCCGAATCCAGCCTCAGGGGCGCCGGCCCCAGGCGCCGACCATGGCCACGGGCGGGAACCAGCGGTCACGGTCGTCGAGCTCGGCGATGGTGGCCTCGATCACGGCGCGCTCGGCGGCGCCGAACGCCACCTTCTCCTGGGCCTGTTCCAGGGTGATCTGCATGAACCGGGCCGGGGGCGAACCGCCCGGGTAGAGGTAGGCGTCGATCTGGCAGCCGACGTCGATGAAGCCTTCCGCCCGCAGCAGGAAGGGCAGTCGCCGGGCGAAGCGGCCGTCGAGCCCGGCCGGAGCCAGGGCGGGCAACACGATGTCCCACACGGTGGCGTAGGCGCCGGTGGCCAGCTCGTTGAGGAGGTAGATGTCGACCTCCTCGAGCAGGAGCCACCCGCCGGGCCGCACCGCGCCGGCCACCACCTTGAGCAGCTGCTCGCGCTGGTGGAGGTGCATGAGCAGGTCCCGCATGTGGACGACGTCGAATTCGCCGTCGGGGAGGCCGTCGACCAGGACGTCCCGGCGGACGACCTCCAGGTTGGGGGCGTCGATCTCGTCGAGGAACCGGGTGTCGAGGTCGACCGACACCACCCGGCCGGCGGGCCCGACCCGCTCGCACAGGAGCCTGGTGATCGACCCGGCGCCCCCGGCCACCTCCAGGCAGGACCAACCGGGCTCGATCCCCACCTCGTCCAGATTCCGGATGGTCCCCCGGTCATAGGTCTGCTCCAGCAGCCCCAGTCGCCGGCGGGCCTCGGCCATGGCGTTGTCCCACACGTACCCTGGGGCCAGGTTGGTCGCGTCGCTCGTCATGCCGCGCAGGTTATTGCGGCCGGTGCCCGCCACGCCTGCTCACCCCGACCTCGAGGACTAGTCCACGTCGGGCGGGAAACGGCCTTGCTGCGCTATGGAAACGGCGGGTTCCGGACCTGACACTGGTGATGACCCGAGGAGAGGTGTGAGCCCGAGACCGGCTGAGACGCACCCGAGGGCGGTATCGGGCGCGCTCCCAGCCGCCGATCTCCTTGCCGCGCTCGCCGGGGCCGAGGCGCGCATCGTCACCCTCGAGGCGTTGTTGCGGGAGCAGGCCACGCGCGACCCCTTGACCGGCCTCCCCAACCAGGTGCAGTTCGGCGCGCAGCTCACCGAGGCCCTGGCGCGGGCGGAGCGCGCCGACGGGATGGTGGCGGTGGCCTTCATGGACCTGGACCGCTTCCGCACGGTCAACGACGTCCTCGGCCACGCCTCGGGGGACAAGCTGCTCCAACAGGTCGGCGGCCGACTGGCCGACCGCCTGGGCCGCGACAACGTGTTTCGCATGGCGGGGGACGAGTTCGTCCTGCTCCGCGAGGGGGTCGAGCGGGAGGAGGACCACAGCGGGGACTTCGAGGCGGTCCAGCGAGCCCTCCAGCGCCCCTTCATGTGCGACGGCCATGAGCTGTTCGTGACGGCCAGCATCGGCATCGCCCTGTACCCCTATGACGGCGAGGACGTCGGGACGCTGGTCAAGAACGCCGACTGCGCCATGTTCCGGGCCAAGGAACGGGGCGGCGACACGGTGGAGTGCTACTCCCGGGGGCTCTTCGAAGAGGCCCGGCGCCGCCTGTCGCTGGAGCGGAGCCTGCGCCGGGCCCTCGACGGCGACGAGATCGTGCTCGAGTACCAGCCCCAGCTCGACCTTGCCACCGGGGCGATCGTCGGTTTCGAAGCCCTCGCCCGCTGGTGCCATCCCGACCTCGGCCTGCTGGCACCGGATTCCTTCATGCCGCTGGCCGAGGAGACCGGGCTGGTGATCCCCATGGGCGAGCGGATCCTGGAGATGGCGTGCGCCCAGGCCGGGGTGTGGACGGCCTTGGCGCCCGACGTGCGGGTGTGGGTCAACCTGTCGGCCCGCCAGTTCCACCAGGGGGATCTGCCGGCGCGCGTGCCCCGCACCCTGGACCGGGCCGGCCTCGACCCGGCGCAGCTGGGGGTGGAGATCACCGAGAGCTTCGCCATGCGCCACCCGGCGGAGGCGGCCGCCGTCCTCGACCGCCTGGCTGCCATCGGCGTCCGGTCGGCCCTCGACGATTTCGGCACGGGTTACTCGTCGCTGGCCTACCTGAGCCGCTTCTCCATCGACGTGCTCAAGCTGGATCGCTCCTTCGTCCAGAGCGCCCCTTCGGACCGCAACGACGCCGCCATCGCCCGGGCCGTCATCTCCCTGGCCCGCGGGCTGGGGATCACCGTCGTGGCCGAGGGGGTGGAAACCGAAGAGCAGCGGGCGTTCCTGGTGGCGGAGGGCTGCGACCAGGCCCAGGGCTTCCTCCTGGGCCGCCCGATGCCCCCGGAGGCGGTGGTCCGGCTCCTGACGCGTTTCGGACGCTGAGGCGGAAATCGGCCGTTCGGGGGACACGAATGGGCCGTTCGGCCCTCATCGCAAGCGGCCCGGAGACAGCAACATGGGGCTGCGAATCAGAGGGGGGTGTCGGGTGGTGAAGCGTCGCAAACAGGCGGGCGTGTCCGCGACGGGCGAAGGCCCCGTCGCCGCCCGCCGGCGCCCGCGGTTCCTCGCTCTCTCCCCGCGGGACCGCGCCACCACCACCCCCGACTCGACGCTGGACGAGCTCTTTTCGCGGATCAGCTGGGACGAGGAGCTGGACGCGATCCGGCGCCGGCACTGGTGAGCGCGTCTTCGACCGGCGCCCGCCCGGTGGCGCGGCTCCGGCGCAGGAGACCGTAACCGGCTCCCGTCGCCGGAATTTCCTGTCCAAGTCGGGCGCCGAGGTCGAGAATGTCCTCGACTGCCATGATTGAGCACATGAGTCGAGCGCCCGCATGACCGGTGGGGACCCTTCGGGCGAGGCGCCCCTGCGGGTTCTGGTGGCCGACGACCATGGGTTGATGCTCGAGGCCATCCTCAACCGGCTGCAGGCCGACCCCGGTGTCGAGGTGGTCGATGCCTTGTCCGACGGCCACGCTCTGGTCGACGCCTACGCCCGTCTCCACGCCGCCGGGGCCGCCCCCGACCTCGTCCTGTGCGACTACGGCATGCCCCGGTTGAACGGGACCCAGGCCACCGAGCGGATCCTGGCGCTCGATCCCGATGCCAAGGTGCTCATCCTCTCCGCCCACGAAGACGAGTCCGTGGTGGTGGCGGCCATGGCGGCCGGAGCGGTCGGGTACCTCCTCAAGTCGCTGCCACCGGGGGAGCTGCGGGAGAAGGCGCGCGCCGCGGCCCGGGGCGAGCCCGTCTTCGACGCCAGGGCGGCCAGCGCCATGATCGGCGAGGTGCGCCGGCAACAGCAGCGGTCGGTGGGCAGGATGGCCGGCCCCGGGACACCGCTTTCGCAACGGGAGATCGAGGTGCTGAGCCTGGTGGCCGAGGGTCTGAGCAATGCCGAGGTGGGGAAGCAGCTCTACATCTCGGCTCAGACCGTGAAGACCCATCTGGAGCGGATCTTCACCAAGCTGGGGGTGTCGGGTCGGGCGGCGGCCGTCAAGCGGGGGATCGAGACGGGCGCCATCCACACCTCCGGCTGACGGGCGCCGGGGGGTCCGGGGGGTGACCCCCAGGCACCGGGATCATCCGGCCACCAGCAGGTCCACCGCCGCCAGGCCGGGGGCGAAGCCGTGGGCTTCGGCCCCACCGAAGGCGAAGACCCGGCCGTCGGCGCCGAGGATGTAGTAGCCGTCGCCCGTCGCCGTGGTGCGGATGCGGCGCCCTTCCGGAAGCCCAGGAACACCGAGGCCGGGCAGGCTGCCGTGGTAGGAGGCGGCACCGAAGGCGAAGATGCCGCCGTCGCTGGCCACCAGCCAGTAGCCGCCCCCCGCCGCCGGCGCCAGCGACGTCACCGGCCGGTTGAGGCGGAGGCCGCCGGTGGACCCGAAGAAGGTGGCGTCGCCGAAGCTGAACACCCCGCCGTCGCTGGCCACCAGCCAGTAGCCCAGCCCGCTGGGCGTGGGGGCCATGTCGACCACCGGCCGGTTGAGGCGGATGCCGCCGGTGGACCCGAAGAAGGCGGCGTCGCCGAAGCTGAACACCCCGCCGTCGGCCCCCAGCAGCCAGTACCCCCGGCCGGTGGCGGTGGCCGCCAGCCCGACGATGGGGGAGTTCAGGCCCCGCCCACCCATGGACCCGAGGAAGGGAGCATCCCCGAAGTTGAAGATCTCGCCGTCGGCCGCGGCCAGCCAGTACCCCTGGCCGGTGGCGGTGGCGGCCGCGGCCACGATGGGAGCGGCCGGCGCGGAGGCGCCGCCCAGGTCGGGTGCCGAGCCGAGAGGCACCACCCGCCCGTCGCGCCCGACGACCCAGTACCCGGTGCCGCTCTCACCATCGCCGCCGGGCGCCGGAGCGGGAGCCGGCGAGACGGGGGGGCGGGCTCGGCCGACGGCCTCCCACGGGTCGACGAGGCCGGCGCCGTACTCGGGATCGGTTCCCGGCGGGCCGAGGTCGTCGGCGGTGGCGACCAACAGGTCCTGTACCGCCGCCGGGGTGAGGTCGGGGCGGATGGCGAGGAGCAGGGCGGCGGCGGCGCTCACATGGGGAGCGGCCATGGATGTGCCCGACATGTGGGCGTAGCCGGGGGGCAGCGTCGGGTCGTTGAGGCCGGCGCACAACGAGGCTGAGGTGGGGCAGGGGGCGGCGATGCCGGCACCCGGGGCGGCCAGGTCGACCTGGGGTCCCCAGCTGGAGGAGGGAGCCCGGGAGCCGGCCGCGGTCACCGACGCCACCGCGATCACCCCGGGGTCGGCGCCGGGGTACACGACCGGGTTGCCCTTGAGAGCCTCGTTCCCGGCCGCGGCCACCACGACCACGCCGTGCTCCTGGGCGTAGCTCACCACACTGCGGTACACCGAACCGCCGCCGGTGCCGCCCAGGCTGAGGTTGATGACGTCGGCGCCGTGGTTCACGGCCCAGACGATGCCCTCGGCCACGTCGGCCAGAAAACCTGAACCGTCCGCCCCCAGAACCCGGACGGGAAGGATGCGGGCGCCGGGGGCGGCGCCGCGGGTTCCGATGCCGTTGGCGGCGCGGGCGGCGATGATGCCGGCCACATGGGTGCCATGCCCGAAGGGGTCGACGCCGCCTCCGGCCCGGTCGGTGGTGGCGTCCCAGCCGGGCAGGACGGCGCCGGCCAGGTCTTCGTGGCCGGCGTCCACGCCGCTGTCCACCACGGCCACCATCACGCCCTGCCCGTCGCTCTGGGACCAGGAGGCCTCGAAGGGCACGCGGTCGAGCGCCCACTGGTCGAAGCGGAACGGGTCGGCGCCGGTCGATCCCAGGGCCACCACGGAGCGGTCCCGCTCCACCGCCAGCACGTCGCCGGTGGCGTCGAGGGAGGCCACCTCAGCCGACAGCTGGCGGGCGGAGGAGGCGTCGAAGCGCTCGACCTGGAGCTGGCCTGACCCGTCCCGGGCCACGGCCACGTAGGTGCCGCTTCCATCCGGGGGCGAAGCGGTGTCCGCCAGGGCAGGGGAGGCGGCAGCCCCGGCGACGGTGACGGGCACCAGCACGGTCAGCAGGCACCGCTGGATGGAGCGGACCACAGGGTGGCGCCGCCGGTGGGCGGGCGCGGCCGGGGATGTCGGGGCGCGCATGCGCAGACTCGCCTTCTTGTCGTCTTCGGTAGCCCGGCTGCCTGCGGGAGGCCCGTGGCTTTGCGACCCCGCCTCGCGACGGGTGTGCCTTTGTCGGCCGGAAGAAAGCCCGACCAGTTCCGGCGACCCAAAAGGGGCGACCGGTCCTGTGTCGCCCGTCGGCCGGAGCCGGCCGGACGTGAGGGCCAGGGGCCGAGTTCGGCGCGAATCCCCCGAATGGGGGACACCAATCACCTATCCGGCCGATCGTCCCAGCTCCCCGCCCTTCCGACACCCAGTGACAGAACAAGGAGGAGCCTCCAATGGACCTGCGCCGCGACCCGCAGTTCACCGAGCTCATCGAGCAGAACCTTTCCCTGGTGCGCCACATCGTCTTCCAGGTGAGCGTCCGTTTCCCCAGCCACGTCGACCGGACCGAGCTGGCCCGGGCCGGGGTGCTGGGGCTGGTGCAGGCCGCCCGCCGCTACGACGCCGGCAAGGGCGTCCCCTTCCAGCGCTTCGCCGCCCAGCGCATCCGGGGCGCCATTCTCGACGCCGTCCGCAGCGTGGACTGGGCCCCCCGATCCCTGCGGCGCTCCGCCCGCCAGCTGGAGGTCACCTCCAATGAGCTGGCCGGTGAGCTGGGCCGGACGCCGACGGCGGCGGAGACCGCCGCCGCTCTGGGGATGACGTCCCGGGAGCTGACCGATCTTCAGGACCAGCTGGCCCGGTCGTTGGTGCTGACCCTCGACATGGCCGTGACCGACTGCGAGGACGACGACATCACCCTGGCGGACACGGTGGTCGAAGGCTCGGCCAGTGCCTCCGAGGACCTCGAGCAGCGGGAGATGTGCGCCTATCTGCGGGACGCAGTCGAGCTACTTCCGGAGCGCCACCGCCGCGTGATCCAGGGCTACTTCTTCGACGAGACGACCTCCGAGGAGCTGGCCGCCGACCTGGGGGTGAGCGTCTCCCGCATTTCCCAGCTGCGCACCGATGCCTTCGAGATGCTGCGGGAGGGGATCACGGCCCAGTACGCCGACTCCGCCGAAGCGCCGCGGCCGGCGAGCCAGAAGAACCCGACCCGTGTCGACCAGCGGAAGGCGGCCTACGCCTCGGCCATCAGCGCCCGGAGGAACTGGAAGTCCCGGCTGGACGCCCCCACCCCCGTGACCGCCTCCGCGCCGCTCGCCGTCTGACGCTCTCAGGACCGGCGGTCCACCGCCAGCCGGCTGCTGGCCCCGTTGCCGGCGAAGCGGGCCATCTCGGCGGCGCGCTCCACCAGCTCGAGGTGGTGGCCCGAGCGGCCCGGGAGGCTGGACGACACGCCCACCCCCAGGATCAACGGGCGGTGGCGGCGGGTCTGACCGGTGCGATCGGTGACGTCGATCCACCCCCGTTTGGCGTCGGGGGGGTCGTAGAAGGTCGAAACCCGGGCGGTGAAGGAGTCGATGAGCTCCTCGGCCAGACCGGGGACGCTCTGGGGCGGGGTCAGGATGAGGAAGTCGTCCGCCCCCAGCCGGCCGACCACCGTCCCCGGTCGGGGAGTGGCCAGCCCGACGACCAGGTCGCCGATCCAGCGCAGCACCCGCTCCGTCCGGGCGTAGGAGTAGTAACGGCTGAAAGCCCGGAGCCCAGTCACCTCCACGCACATCGCCGCCACCGCCTCGCCCGCCCGCAGGCGCTGGCGCAGATCCTCGTACATCTCGGGGCCGCCGAGCAGCCTCCCGGTACGTTGGGTCCTGTCCCGCTGGAGGTGGCGCTTGACCCGGTCCACGAGCTCGGTCACCCGTACCGGTTTCACCACGTAGTCGTCGGCGCCCGCCTCGAAGGCCGCGATCCGATCGGCGACGTCGGTGCGTCCCGTGAGGATGATCAGGGCCGGTCCCCGGCCCAGCTCCGACCGCAGCCGCCGGCTGACCTCCATGCCGTCGAGATGGGGCATGACGGCGTCGAGGACGGCCGCCGCGGGGGGCTGGCGGCGGGCGCACTCCAGAGCCTCCCGGCCATCGCTGGCCGACACCACCGTGAACCCGTCGAGCTCGAAGGCGAGGGCGACGAGATGGCGGACCGAGGGGTCGTCGTCGGCGACCAGCACCGTCCCGCCCACCGGCTCGGCGCCGGCGTCGTCCGGGCGCGCCTCGGCGCGTTCAGACAGAGAGAGACCGGCCGCCCGCGTGCCCATCCACAGGAGTATCCGGCTCCCGCCGCCGGCGTACGAGGCGCATTTCCACGATGACGCGAACGGGCTAGGCCGACTAGTTCGATTGCTGGCAACAACTTCCTCACATTGTTCCGGCCGCGGCCGATGGAGATGCATTCGCCCCCTTTCGGGGAGCGCCGGTCGAGGAGGGTCCTGATGGGGAGTCCGAAGAGCAGGCGACACGGGAGCAGGCGAGCCTCGGTCGGTGTGTACCTGGTGGCGGCCTTCGCCACCTGCCTGGCCGCCCTGGGAGCCCTGATGGCCATGACCAGCGCCGCCAGCTTCCAACGGGAGCGGAACCGCACCTCGGTGGAGCTGCGGGCCGCCGCCCAGGACAACGCCTACTGGGCGGACCAGACCCTGCCTGCCACGGTCAAAGTTCTCGAGAGTGTGTCCACCCAGGCGGCCATCACCGACTTCGAGCCGGCGTCCTGTGCCGCCGTGCTGAGCGGACTCTCCAGCATCCGGGATCAAGGGCACCTCCACATCTTGCGGCCGGACGGGTCGGAGGTCTGCTCCCTCACGGCACCCGACCTCTCCGGCCACGAGCTCGAGAAGGGCGAGTGGTTCGCCCAGGTTCAGGAATCGAACCAGCCGGTCGACGGGGGGACGGGAATTGACACTCTTTCCGGCCGCCCGGGCGTCACCATCGCCCTGCCCATCGCCGGTCCCGACGGCGGGGTCGGCGTGCTGGCGGCGGTCCTCTACACCGGCGCGAGCCCCCTCGCCCTTCCCCCCGGAGCCTCGCCCCAGATGGTCCTGATCGAGCTCGATGCCGAGCGTCAGGTGGTGCTGGCCGTGTCGGCCGACGCTCCAATCCGCCCCGGTCCGGTCAGCGGGTCATGGCTGTCACGCCCGATCGGGCAGGGTTCTCAGACCCTGGTCGATGCCGACGGGGTCACCCGCATCTACGAAGAGGTCACCGCCCCGGACTCCGGCTGGCACCTCCTGGCCGGCCTCCCCAAGACGGTGGCCATGCAGTCGGCCCAGAGCGAGCTCCAGCGCAACCTCGGACTGGCGGGAGCCGTCTTCCTGGTCGTGACGGGGCTGGGCCTCATCCTGCACCGACGTCTCGCCCGACCGGTGCGTCGCCTCCGGGCCGCCATCGAGGCCGCCAGCACCGACAGCACCGCCCGGGCCTCCGTGGAGGGACCGGCCGAGGTGGCGGCGGTGGCCGAGGCGCTCAACGCCACCATCGCCCAACGGCGCCAACTGGAGGTGGAACTCGCCCACCAGGCCCTCCATGACCCCCTGACCCACCTCGCCAACCGGACGCTTCTGGGCGACCGCCTCAACCTGGCGCTGGCCCGGGCCTGTCGCACCGAGGGCCAGGTGGTCGTGGCCTTCATGGACCTGGACCGCTTCAAGCTCATCAACGACTCGCACGGGCACCCCGCCGGTGACAGCCTGCTCGTGGCCCTCGCCCGCCGCCTCGAGTCGGCCCTGCGATCGATGGACACCGTGGCCCGCTTCGGCGGGGACGAGTTCGTCATGATCTCCGAGGGGGTGCCCGACGAAGAGGCCGTGGCCGCCATCGCCACCCGGCTCATCGACTGCCTGGCGGCGCCTTTCACTCTCGACGGGCAGGACATCCACATCTCGGGCAGCGTCGGACTGGCCCTCGGGACAGGCCAGGAGACGGCCGACGAGATGATCCGCAACGCCGACGCGGCCATGTACAGGGCCAAGGAGCAGGGACGGGGGGGCTACGCCATCTACCGCGAGCGGCTCACGGCCGGAGTCCTCACCCGGCTGGAGACTGAGCGGGACCTGCGGCGGGCCCTCGAAGCCGATGAGTTCGTCCTCTACTACCAGCCCAAGTGTTCGGTGGGGACGGCCGAGGTGGTGGGGGTGGAGGCCCTGGTGCGCTGGGTCCACCCCACCCGGGGCCTCGTCAGCCCGGTCGAGTTCATCCCCGTGTCGGAGGAGACCGGGTTGATCGTTCCCCTCGGCGAATGGGTGCTCCGGGAAGCCTGCGAGCAGTCAGTGAGATGGCGGGAGCGGAACGGCCTGCATGTGGCCGTGTCGGTGAACCTGTCCGCCCGCCAGCTGGCGCAGCCCGGCTTTCCCGGCATCGTCGCCCGGATCCTCGAGGAGACGGGCGCCGACCCGGCCGACCTGTGCCTGGAGATCACCGAAGGGACCCTGATGGTCGACATGGCCGCCGCCGTCGTCGGTCTGGCCAACCTCCGGGCCCTGGGTGTGCGGATCTCCATCGACGACTTCGGGACCGGGTACTCCTCGCTGGCCTATCTGAGGACCCTTCCCATCGATGAGATCAAGATCGACCGGTCTTTCATCACCCCGGTGGCCGAGGACCGGTCGTCGGCGGCCATCGTGGCCAGCATCGTCGGCCTGTGTCATGCCCTGGGGCTCCTCGTGGTGGCCGAGGGCGTCGAGACCTCCGTGCAGCTCGACACCCTCCACCTTCTGGACTGCGACGTGGCGCAGGGCTTCTACCTGAGCCGGCCCCAACCGGCCGCCGAGCTGACGCCCTGGCTCCACCGGCTACCGCGCCCCGCCGCCGCGGTCTCGTGACCTCAGTGGCGGGGGAGGAATCCCTCCCGGGCGGCGGTCACGATCGCTTCCAGCAGGCTGCGCGCCCCCAGGGCGGCGGCGGCGCCGGCGAGCCGCGCCCGGCACGCCTCGGGGGTGAGGCCGAGGTGGGCGGCGGCGTCCGCCGGTGGGTGTCCCTCGGCCAGGCTGGCGAGCAGCTGTTGCTCATCGGAGGTGAGTTCCCGGTGGCCGGTCGGCGCCCCGCCCGTCCCTTCGCGCCGGGCCGCCGCCACCAGGCGCTGGAGAGCCGAGGGGGACACCACCGGTTCCCCGGAGGCGACCCGGCGGACGGCGTCGAGGATGCCCGCCATCCGGGTCTCCTTGGCCAGGAATCCCGACGCTCCCGCCCGGGCGGCCCGGAGCAGTGCTCCCTCATCAGCGCCGGCGGTGAGCACGATCACAGCTGCTTCCGGCCGCAGGTCCTTGACCCGGCCGGCGGCCTCGATCCCGTCGCCGTCCGGCAGGCGGACGTCCATCAGCACGACGTCGGGCGCCTGTTCCTCCACCATGGCCAGGGCCTCGGCCACGGTGCCGGCCACGCCGGCGCACGACAGCCCGCCGTCGAGCTCGACGGCCAGGCGGAGGGCCTCGCCCAGGGCGACGTGGTCCTCCACGATCAGCACCCGCCACCGGCCGGCCGTCTCCGCCTCCAAGGCCCGCCACAGTAACGGGAGGCGAAGGAGCGCCGGTGGTACCGTCGTGCCGACAGCGGCGACGCGGAGTCGATGCGATGGCGGACACGGCGGCTGCTGGTGGGGTGATCCCGCAGGACGTCGTGGCGTCGGTTCCCGTCGACGCCTTCATCGAGTCGGCACCGGACGCCGTGGTCCTGATCGACGGCCAGGGCCGCATCGTCCTCGTGAACGCCCAGGCTGAGAAGCTCTTCGGCTTCGCCCGGGACGAGCTGGTGGGCCAGCGCGTCGAGCAGCTGCTCCCCGAGCGCTTCCGCAAGGCCCACGTCGGCCACCGGGCCGTCTACCGGGCCGACCCCCGCACCCGTCCCATGGGCGCGGGGCTGAAGCTGTTCGGCCGGCGCAAGGACGGCGGGGAGTTCCCCATCGACATCAGCCTGAGCCCGCTCCCGACCGACGAGGGGATGCTGTTCACCGCCGCCATCCGGGACATCACCGAGCGCCGGCGCGTGGAGGAGACGCTGCGCAAGAGCGAGGAGAAGTTCCGGGCCTTCATGGAGTCCGCCCCCGACGCCATCGTCATCATCGACCCCGGGGGCGTCATCACGCTGGTCGACGCCCAGACCGAGCAGCTCTTCGGCTTCCCCCGCTACGAGCTGGTGGGCCGGCCCGTCGAGCAGCTGCTGCCCGAGCGTTACCGGTCCGCTCACGTCGACCACCGGGCCGCCTACCGATCCGATCCCCGTCCCCGCCTCATGGGAGCGGGCCTGGAGCTCTACGGGCGCCGCCGGGACGGGAGCGAGTTTCCCGTCGACATCAGCCTGAGCCCGCTCCAGACGGAGGAAGGGCTCCTGCTGGCCGCCGCCATCCGGGACGTCACCGACCGCAAGCGCCTGGAGGCGGCCCGGGACGAGTTCATCCACAACGCCGCCCACGAGCTGCGGACGCCGCTGGCCACCCTGGCCGGCCTGGGCGAGTTGCTCGCCACCCACCTGCAGGAGATGAGCGCGGAGCAGGTGGAGCGCTCGCTGGGCGCCCTCCAGCGCCAGGGGGAGCGGGCCAGTGTCCTGGTGGCCAACCTGCTCGACCTGTCGCAGCTCGACGGCGGCCGGGCGCAGTTCCACCTGGAGTCAATCGACGCCCGGGCCTCCGCCCGCCGGGCGCTGGACGCCGCCCCGCCGCCCGAGGGGACGGTCGTCGAGCTGGACGTGCCGGAGGGGCTGGGGGTGTGGGCCGACGCCTCCCGCCTCGACCAGGTCTTCACCAACCTGCTCACCAACGCCTACCGCTACGGCGGCCCCCATGTGCGGCTCGAGGGCAGCTCGGGAGCCGGCGTGGTCTCCCTGGTCGTCACCGACGACGGTGACGGCGTCCCCGCGCTGCTGCTGCCGCGCCTGTTCGAGCCGTTCACCCGGGGGCCGAACACCGAGGCCCAGGGTGGTTCCGGGATCGGCCTCGCCCTGTGTGTGCGCCTGGTGGAGGCGTTCGGCGGCACGATCCGGTACGACCCGAACGGACCGGGCGCCCGTTTCCTCATCCGGCTCCGGTGGGCCTAGGCCGCACGGTCCTCGTCGTGGACGACGAGGCCGACCTGCTCTTCACCGTGGGGCTGGCCCTCGAGCTGGCCGGCTACGCGGTGTTGAAGGCGACCACCGGGGAGGAGGCGCTGGACGTGGTGGCCGAGCACTCCCCTGACGTGGTCGTCCTGGACCTGCGCCTTCCCGGCATCGACGGCTGGGAGGTGCTGCGGCGTCTCGGGGAGGGGTCAGAGGGACCCCGGATGCCCGTGGTGGTGCTGTCGGCCCAGGTGGACTCGGTCACGGCCGCCCGGGCGGTGGACCTCGGTTGCCGGGCTTACCTGGCCAAGCCGTTCCGTCCCGCCGAACTGGCCCGGGTGGTGGACGGGGTGCTTGCCGCCTCGGGTGGCGGCGACCCGCCGTGATCGACCAGGAAGTCGTCCAGCGACGGGAGTGAGAGGCCGGCGGTGGCGTCGATGATCGCCTGGTAAGCGGCCTCGTCCAGCGCCGGCTCGAGCATGGTCCCGGCCAGGCCGGGTTCCTGGGCCGAGCCGCAGTGCCAGCCGGCAGCCTCCCGTGCGCCGCGGACGGCGAGCCGCCGGCTCTGCCCGGTCACCTGCTGGATCTCGGCCATGAGCGCCAGGAAGTCGTGGTATTGGTCGTCGAAGATGGTGCGGTGCGGCTCCGGGCTGACCCACGACAGCGCACCCAGGGTCAGTCGCTCCACCGGCACCTGCCACTCCTGGGCCAGGCGGTTGAGCTGCACCGACCGGACGAGGTCGGCTTCCTCGACCCGCTGGGCGGCCCGCTCCAACTCGGCGGCGGCCAGTCCCAGGAAGCGGGCTTCGCCCGCCGCCAGCAGTTCCCGGCTCTCCACCAGCTTGAACAGCAGCCGTTCCAGGAGACGGCGTTCCTGGTCGAGCCACATCGCCAATTCGTCCATGGCGCACCTCCTTGACGACACCTGTCGGCCACCGACCGTGGAGTGTGAGGACGGCGAGAACGATAAGAACCGTGCGTTCCGGCTAGGTGTCCCCGCCGGCGGTGACCGGAAGCTCGATCCGGATCTCCCGACCGGTGTCCGGACCGGACGCGACGTCCAGCCTTCCGCCGGCCAGGGTGATGGTGTCGCGCAGGGAGGCGGCCCGGGAGGAGCCGCCAGCCGGCGTTCGCTCCCCGAGGCGGTCGTCCCCGTCGGCGCCGTCGTCGGTGATGACGGCGCTGAGCGTCCCGTCCTCCGACCGCAAGCTGACGGTGATGCGGCTGGGCCGAGCCGGGTGCCCCAGGCTCTGGATGGCCGCCTGCACGCTCCGGTAGACGAGCAGCTCCGTGTGCGCCGGGAACCGGGCATCCTGGAGGTGGTCGAGGAGCTCGATCTCGAGTGGGCCGTCCGCCCGGCGGCGGTCGAGGAGCTCGGCTACGGCCTGGGAGAGGCCGGATTCCGCCAGCTTGGGCGGCCGCAGGTCGGCCTCGATGGCCCGGCTCGAGGCGATGGCGCCCTCGAGCCGCCGGCGGACCTCGGCCAGGGTGCCGGGCGGCAGCTGGGCGGCGACGTCGTCAAGGGCCCAGCTGGTGAGGATCATGTCCTGGATCGGTCCGTCGTGGAGCCTGCTGCCCATCTGGTGGCGCTCCTGCTCGGTGGCCTCGACCACCAGGCGGCCGCTCTGGCCCAGGGCGTGGGCGGAGGCGGCCAGCTCGGCCTCGGCGGCGTCCCGGGCGGCCAGCATGGCGTTGAGGTCGACGGCGAGACCGGCGAGCTCGGCCGGTCCGGTGGCCGGAGCCTGCATCCCCCGTTCGCTCCGGGCCCGGGTGACGACATCCGACAGGGCCTGCACCGGACGCAGGAGGCGCCGGTGCACGGCCACCGCCAGCAGCAGCAGGGCGAGGAGCGACATGGCCGTGATGACCGCCCGGCGCCGGACCTCCTCCCGGGCGGGGGCGAGCGCGGCCGACCGGCTCACCGCTCCCAGCACCCGCCAGCCGAGGGCGGGCACCCGGGTGGCGGAGTAGATGCGCTCGGTCCCGTCGGCGTCCCGGGTCGCCTGGCCTTCGGCGACGCGGGGTGCGGGACGGCCGGTGGAAGCCGGTGCCGACGACGACGAGAGCGTCCGGCCGCTTCTGTCGGCGACGACGAAGGCGGAGCCGGTGGCGCGGCCGTAGATCTCCTCCAGAGTGGCGGCGACGGGTTGGGCGGCCAGCACCGAGAGGGAGTAGCCCACCGGCCCGCCGTCCGGACCGGGGATGGCGATCCCGACGACGGCGGCGGGGACGCCGGTGGCCGGGTCCCGGTCCTCGGCGGCGACCACCGGAGCCCCGCCGGCCAGGCTGGTGAACCAGAGTTCGCGTCGGTAGGAGGTCCCGAGGGCTCCCTCCCGTGACGTGCACGACACCGAGCCGGCGGCGTCGAGGAGGTGCTGGTCGCCCTGGGCGAACACGGCCCGGGGCGAGAAGGTGAGCTGGCATCCCTGGGACAGCGGTACGCCGGTGGCGGCGGCGGTGGCGAGTGCGAGCCCCAGCCCGGGAGCGGCGGCCTGGGCCTCGGCAGCCGCCTGCTCCAGATCCTGCCGAACCCCCCGGGCGGCGAGGTCGACCGTCTCCCGCAGCTGGGCGGAGGCCCGCCGGCGGGCGTCCCGATAGCCCTCCACCGTGAGGTAGGCGCCGGCGGACACCGTGATGGCGGCAACCGCCAGCACCAGGGCGAGGAGATGGCTCAGGAGCGACCAGCGACGCCGGCCTCCCGTCGGAGGCTCGTCAGAGTGCTCCGCGGACAAGTCCTCTCCCATCGCTGAGCGCCGATTCTACGCCCGGGACCGTCGACCCCGGCCCCGGGCCGCCGTTCGCCTCGTTCGTTGTGATCATGTCTTCTAGCAATTTTTGTCCAATGGCCCTTGAGTTCTAAAGGACTAGTTGACCGGGCTAGTTCACTAGAATAGCGCGCTCTGAAGGAACTAAAGAGGGACAATCAATCAGACGCTAACTTGCATTCCCATGCGGTTCCCTTGATCATCCCTTAACAACGAGCACCCGCTCGGAAGCGAGGCATCCACCCAGAGAGCGCAAGGCATTCGACGACAGATCCGGAACCCCAGGGTTGTACGCCTGGGATGCTGCCGGACCATAGGGAGGCAAAGATCCGCTGGCGAAACTGGTCGCTGCGCCAGGCGGGGAGCCACAGCGAAACCGGCCCTTTCGAATCTTCGAGGGCCGGTTTTTCATTTTCAAAGGAGCGACTGAACATGCATGCTTTTCGTCGTCGGCTCGGCGCGGCGATCGCCACGACCGGCCTCCTGGCCATCGGCCTCGGCCTCACCGTGTTCGTGGGTGCCTCGCCGGCCGGTGCGGAGATGCAGTCGTCGCCGGTCTGCAACCAGATCAAAGACGACCCCACGGCCTGCGAGCCCGGGCAGGGACCGTACGGGTCCGTGCAGTGGGACGTCACCGGAGGCAACCTCGTGCTCCACGTGACCGCCCTCGGTGGTGGGTGGGCCGACATCCGAATCTGCGCTCCGTACGGTGCATCCACGCACAGCGCGGACTGCACCAATGACAACAGCCCGGGCCTGCTCTACTCGAACCTCTACACCGTGCAGATGATCACGCCGGCCGGCACCGCCACCGCCAACGGCAAGCTCTACGAGCTTCCCTGCGGCCCGGGCCAGGAGTTCATCGTCACCGTGCCCACCTCGCAGATCGCCGGCGACCCCAACGACTGGGCGATGCACCTGTCCCCGAGCGGGTGTAGTGGCAGCGGGACTGAGGGGCAGCTCGCCTAACCACGGGCATCGTGGCCCGGCGGCTACCGCCGAGGCCCGGCCCGGGCTCGCAAGGCCGGCGGGATGGTCGCCCCGCCGGCCTTGCCGCGTCACTCCGTTCCCGTATTGGAGAGGGCTGACGCGCTGGTTTTCGGATACGCCGGCTCAGCGCCGGCGCCCATCATGAGGACGGGGATCCCGGAGGTGCCGGCCAGTTCCATGGCCGTGCTGCCGAACACAGCCCGGCTGGCGCCGGCGCCCTTCGTCCCGATGACGATCAGGTCGTAGCCTTCCAACATCGCCTGCCTGACCAGCGCCGGCGCCGGCCGGCCCCGGAGGATCTCGAGGCGGACCGGGCGCTCGAGAAGGATGGCGGCCGCTTCGAGGGTCACCTGGGCCTTGTGCTCGTTGTCCGCTCCTCCGCCGTAGGGCACGACCGTGGCCAGGGTCAGCCGGCCCATCCGGGCCCCGAGGAGATCGATGACGGCTCCGAGGGCGGCTCGGCCTTCGGGGGAGCCGTCGACACCGGCCAGGACGTCCACCGGCCCGCCGCCTCTCGAAAACATCAGGGTCAGGACCCGTGGCCGGCCCTTCTCGCCGTGACGCGAGGCATCGACGGCCAGGGCGATGGCCAGCGGCCCGAGCAGGGCTCCGATGACCAGCCAGGCGAACGGATCATGGCCCCGGCGGCCCATCACCACGGCCAGGACGAAGCCGAGGGCGACCCAGACCAGGGCCACGCCCAGGAGCAGCGTGGCGTACGACACTGCGATGACCACACCTCATTGTGGACACCCACGAGGATGCGGTTCAGTGCCGACCGTCATCTCTCCCTAGGGCCGTTCGACCCTGGTCGCCGCCGGCCACCCGGCCCTGGAGGGGTCAGCGCGATTCGTCGAGGGTCTGCGCCACTTCAGGCAGCAGGCGGCGCAGCTCGGCGGTGAGCTCGTACACGAGGTCGTCGAGGGCGACGATGCCGACCAGCCGTCCGTGGTCGGTGAGAGGGATCTGGCGGACCCCGTGATGGCGGAGCATCATCTGCACCGCGTCCACGGGCTCGGTGCCTTCGACCGTGACGGGGTCCGCCGTCATGACGGACCCCACCGGGGTGTCGGCCGGGAGTCCGGGGGCCAGGACCCGGATCACCAGGTCCCGGTCGGTGACGATGCCGACGCAGCGTTCCTCGTCGACAACGACGACGGCGTGGACGCCATCGGCCGCCATGAGCCGGGCGACCTCGGCGACCGGCCGCTGACGGTCAACGGTGCACACCCGGCGCCGGGCCACGTCCATCGCTCGCATCACCGGGACCTCCACGGAGCCATCCGACCCCCTGACGTTCCGATCGGTTGGCGGCGAGCGATTCTGAGGGTCGGTTCTCCGGCGCTGCCAGATTGGTGCCCGGGTGAGGCTTTCTGCCCACGATGCCCTCGGTCAGAAGCCCGGCCGGCCCCGCAGGTTTGCGGGGGCCGGCCGGGTTTGGTTGCCGTTGTGGATCACGGTGAGCCTCAGAGCGCCTTGGCGTGCCGGTACCAGCGGATGAACCGGGGAGCGTCGGCGACCGCGGCCGCTGCGCCCTTCACGCTCGCCGCCGCAGCGATCAGCAGGTTGGAGATCAGGAACATTTCGCACCTCCTCCCCTGGGGCTCAGAACTCGTTGACGACACGGTGTCCGTCACTTGACGATCAGGGCGGTGACCATCCCGAACATCCCGTTCTCCCGCTCGGCGTGGGGGAGGATGTGGCAGTGCCAGGCCCAGATGCCGGGCTCGGTGGCGTGGACCAGCACCGAGTACCGCTCGCCGGGGGCGACGGTGACGGTGTCGATGGAGTAGGGCGTGACCGGGATTCCGTCCCGGGCGATGACCATCTGGGGCAGGCCGTGGAGGTGCATGGGGTGGGCCATGACGCCCTCGTTCAGGTAGTGCACCAGGAACCAGTCACCAAGCTTCACGGCCACGGGGGCGGTGGCGGGGAAGGACTTGCCGTTGAGCGACAGGCCGATGGTGCCGGCGTCATTCACCATCATCGGGACTTCCTGGCTGAGGTTCACGCCCGCCGGGAGGGGAAGGTCGCCGACCAGGATGGCTCCGGCCAGACCGTTGGGCACCTGGACCTGGGCGTTGTGGTGGGAGTGGTACATCCCCACCGCCGGGCCCTTGGCCACGAACTCGTAGGTGAAGGACTGACCCGGCTTGACCGGTGGCTGGGTGATGTCGGGGACGCCGTCCATGGAGTTCGGGGTCGACAGGCCGTGGAAGTGGATGACCGTGGACTGCGTCATCTCGTTGTGGAGGATGACCCGGAGCAGGTCACCGTCGTTGACCCGCAGGGTCGGGCCGGGGACGGTGCCGTTGTAGGCCATGGCCTTGACGAACCTGCCCGGCTCGACCTCCCAGTCGATCTCGCTGGTGGTGAGCTCGAAGACCTTGGCGCCGTCGGCGGCGATGGTGGCCTCGAGTGGCTGGGCCCCCAGGCCCTTCGTCTTGGCCTGGCCGGTGGCGAAGGCCACGGTGGCCCTGGCCATCGTCTCGTCCATCTGGTCGGCCGCCATGTGGGCACCATGCCCGCTGGCCTGGCCGGGGGCCACCACCTTCAGCTCGCCCTTCATGCCGGCGTCCTTGTGCCCGGAGATGGTGCACACGATGGTGTAGGTGCCCTTGTCCAGGTCGCCGAGGTCCAGCCCGGCCGACTCGCCCGGGTTGAGCTGGGGCGTCTCGAGGTCCTTCCCCTCGACGGCCAGCGTGTGGGGGGCGGCGCCCTTGTTGACCACCTTGAGGACGGCGCCCTCTTCGACTTCGACGGTCTTGGGTGTGAGGGCGAACTCGGAGAGGGAGACGGACACGGCACCCGAGGGGATCTCCGAGGAGGCCACCGCCCCGTGCTGGGTCACGGTCGCCGAGCTGCCGTCCCCGGCGCTGACGATCAGCGCCGCCATGGCCAGCATGAGGGCGATGGTCGAGAAGACGGTGGTGGCCAGGCGGCCGATGCTCACTTCAACGGTCTGAGCGGGGCCTGAGGGCGCGTCCATCGGGGTGTCTCTCCTCGTCTCGGAACTCTTCGTTCCCAGCATCGGAGAGCGTGGGGGTGTCGTCCCAGGGGCTTCGGTCGGGCCGGCGAGGGCCGAAAGTCCCGAAAGGCGTGCGGCGAGGGGCCTAGTCGCGCCCCTCCTGCTTGCGCCGTTCGGCGAGCCGGGCGGCGTAGGCGGCCGCCTCCGAGCGCCGGCTCATCCCCAGCTTGGACAGCAGGTTGGAGACGTAGTTCTTCACCGTCTTCTCGGCCAGGAAGATGCTCTCGGCGATCTGGCGGTTGGTGTGGCCCTCGGCGATGAGGTCGAGGATCCGGCGCTCCTGGTCGGTCAGCCCGGCCAGCTCGTCCTCCTCCGGCTTGGCCCGCAGGCGCTCCAGCACCTTGCCCGTGAGCGAGGGGTCGAGCAGCGACTCGCCCCGGCCGACCCGGCGCACGGCGTCGACCAGGTCGGTGCCCCGGACCTGTTTGAGGACGTAGCCCGACGCCCCCGCCATGATGGCGGCGAAGAGAGCCTCGTCGTCGGCGAAGGAGGTGAGCATCAGGCAGCGCACCTCCGGGTGACGGGAGCGGATCTCCCGGCACACCTCGATGCCGTTGCCGTCGGGCAGGCGGACGTCGAGGACGGCCACCTCGGGGCGGGTCGCCGGGATCCGGCCCAGAGCCTGCTCGGCCGTCCCCGCCTCACCCACCACCTCCAGGTCTTCCTCCGCCTCGAGGAGATCCCGCAGGCCCCGGCGGACGATCTCGTGGTCGTCGAGGAGGAAGACTCTGGTCACGCCCACATTCTGGCCGATGGACGGGACGCCCGGCGTCCTTTCTCCTACATTCTGAAGCGATGCCTGCCCAAGCCGGCCCCCGGGCCCTCCGCCGCCTCGTGGACGCCGTGCTCTCCATCAGCGCAGATCTGGACCTCACCTCCGTCCTGGAGCGCATCATCGCGGCCGCCGTCGAGCTGGTCGACGCCCGCTATGGCGCCCTCGGCGTCCTGGACGAGACCGGGACCCGCCTGGCCAACTTCCTCACCGTCGGGCTCGACAGCGAGACCTACGCTGCCATCGGCGACCTGCCCCAGGGGCATGGCATCCTCGGGCTCCTCATCCTGGAGCCCAAGCCTCTGCGGCTCCCCGACCTGACCGAGCATCCCGACAGCTACGGGTTCCCGCCCCACCATCCGTCCATGCGCTCGTTCCTGGGTGTGCCCATCCGGGTCCGGGACACGGTCTTCGGGAACCTCTACCTCACCGACAAGCAGTCCGGCGAGGTGTTCACCGACGTCGACGAGGAGCTGACCGTTGCTCTGGCGGGGGCGGCGGGCGTCGCCATCGAGAACGCCCGCCTCCACGGCCGCCTGCGGGATCTCACCCTCCTCGAGGACCGGGAAAGGATCGCCCGCGACCTGCACGACACCGTGATCCAGCGACTCTTCGCCACCGGGCTCTCTCTCCAGGGTGCCGTCCGCCTGGCCCAGCGCCCAGAGGTGGCCGATCGCATCCAGGGCGCGGTTGAGGATCTCGACGAGACCGTGAAGCACATCCGGACCGTCATCTTCGGCCTGGAGGCCGGACGCAGCGTCAGCTCGGGCCTGCGCGACGAGGTGCTGGCCCTGGCCCGGGAAGCGGCCGGTCCCCTCGGGTTCGCGCCCCACGTCGTCTTCGATGGCCCCATCGACGCCACCGTCGACGACACCACGGCGGCGGACCTGCTGGCCACCCTGCGGGAGGCGCTCTCCAACGTCGCCCGGCACGCGGGTGCCTCCCGGGTGGACGTCGAGGTGGTGGCGGGCGAGGACGTCGCGCTGCGGGTCCGGGACGACGGCGGGGGGTTCGATGCCCGGACGGCGGGTTCCGGCTACGGCCTGCGCAACATGGGGGAGCGGGCCCACAACCTCGGTGGACACCTCGATGTGCGGCCGGCCGATGCCGGCGGGACCGTCGTCGAGTGGCGTGTCCCGGTGAAGCATTCGCGGCGTTAGGCCGCCCCCGGTTGGGTCGGATGGCGCCCCGTCCGGGACCTTCGACCCTACGACCGGCACCACCCTCCCGACGATGCTCATGTCATGTTCCTGTACGACTTTCTCCAGCTCGAGATCCCGTTCGAGGAGGTCCGGAGCCGGCTCCTGGCCGGCGGGGCCGATGGCCTCGGCGGCGCACTCCCCGGCGACCCCACATATGACGGCGAGGTGATCGAGCTCGACCGGCCCCTCGAACAGGACGACGTCCTGGCCCTGCCCTTCCGCTGGCTGAGCAGCGGCGCCCCGCGGCTGTTTCCCGCCGTCGACGGCCACCTCGAGGTCTCCCGACTCGGGCCTTCGGGGACACACGTGAGCCTGCTCGCCAACTACACGCCCCCGGGCGGGTACTTCGGGCGGCTGGCCGACCGCATGGGCCTGCACCACCTGGTGGAGGGGAGAGCGCGGGTCTTCCTGCGCCGCATCGCCGAAGGCCTGGCCGGCACCGGCGAGCGGGTCGCCGCATAGCAGACGGAGCGTGAATGATGCCAGCGACGAAGAGGAAAGCGCCTGCTCTTCGGGTCGAGGAGCCGCCCACCGGGGACGGAGCCGTCCTTTCGCCGGATGATCCCGTTGGACGGCTGGTCGCCTGGAAGCCGGTCTCCGTCCCCCTCGACACGGTGCTGCGGGACATCGCCGAGGTCATGGCCGAGGAGTCGATCGGCGTCGTCCTCGTCAAGGGCCCCTACGGCCCGGCCGGGATCGTGTCCGAGCGGGACCTGACCATGGCGCTGGCGGCGGGTTCTGCTCCGAGCCGGGAGCGGGCCCGGGACGTGATGACCGCAGACCTGGCCAGCATCGACGCGCACGACTCCATCCTGGCGGCGGCCAAGGTCATGCTGGACAACGAGATCCGCCACCTGGTGGTGACGGCGGGGGGTTCGACGGCCGGCCTGGTCTCCATTCGCGACGTGCTCAAGGTCCTGGCCGACCACGCCGGCCGGCACCCCGGTCGGGGCTGACATGCAGGCTCTGGAGGCGACCGCCCGCCGCGCCCTCGCCACCGTCGAACCCGACGACACCGTCGCCGACGCCGCCCGGAGCATGCTCACCGGCGACGTCCGGGCGGTCGTCGTGAGCCGCCAGGGCCGGCCCGTCGGGCTCCTGACGGAGCGGGACATCGTCGCCCGCGTGGTGGCCCGGCAGCTGCCGCTCTCCACCCCCGTCGAGGTGGTGATGACCCCCGAGCCCGTCACCCTGCCGGCGTCGGCTTCCGCCCGCCAGGCCTACGCCGCTCTGCGGGAGCACCGGATCCGCCACCTTCCCCTGGTGGACGGCAGCAGGGTCGTGGCGCTCCTGGTCCTCGACGATCTGGTCGGCGAGCTGATCGGTGATCTCCTCGGCGGCGTTCCCGAGGAGGCGCACACGATCGAGGGCGTCCCCCGCGTCTACCGCCGCTGCCCTCACTGTGGCGGCGGGCGCCTCCAGGTGGTGAACGACGGAAGGTCCACCAACCTGCTCTGCCTCGAATGCCGGCACTGCTGGCACCCGGAGCACGGTTCCCTCGTCCGGGTGGACCCGGAGACCTGCCCGGGTTGCCCCGACCAGCTCTTCTGCCGCTTTCCGCTGGTCAGCTCCTGATCAGTGCCGGAGGGGTGGGACCACCAGCACGGGCCGGTCGGATGCCATCACCAGCTCGAAGGACGTGCTCCCGAGACGGACGGCGGCGAAGTCCCGGTGGCCCCGGGTCCCCACCCATCATGAGTGCTTCCTCGAGCCGGGCTGCTTCGCTGTCGGTGGGGCTTCCGCCCAGGCGATGTGGATCCCCGAGCGCTTGGCCCCGTACATGGCCCGGTCGGCGGCGTCCACCAGCCCGGCGGCGCTCCCCAGGCCGAGACCGGGAACGGCGATCCCCACGCTGGCCGACAGGGCCCCGGCGTCGACCGCCTGGCGCGGCGGTATGCCGATGGCCTCCAGGAGCCGGCGGGCGACGTCCGCCGCCTCCTCGTGGGAGGTCAGGCGCTCGCACAGCACCAGGAACTCGTCGCCACCGAACCGGGCCACGGTGTCGCCGGGACGCACGGCGGCCGCCAGCCGGCGGCCCACGGTGCGGAGCACGGCGTCGCCGGCGGCGTGACCCCATTGGTCGTTGATGGCCTTGAAGCCATCGAGATCCACGTACAGGACCGCCATCGGCTGGTGGTCACGTTCCGCTCGGGCCAGCGACTGGGTCAGGCGGTCGAGGAAGAGCACGCGGTTGGGCAGGCCGGTCAGGGGATCGTGCAGCGCCCGCCGCAGGAGCTCCTCCTCGCTGCGCCGGCGCTCCGTCTCGTCACGCAGGCTTGCCACCACGTAGTTCACCCCGTCGATGGCCATGGGGGCGATGCTCACGTCGGCGGGGAACGTGGAGCCATCGGCGCGACGGCAGCTGATCTCGATCCCACTGCCCATCGGTCGCCGCTCGGCCCGCCAGGTTTTGCGCCACCCGGCGTGGGCCTCACGCCGGGCCTCGGGGACCAGGTCCTCGACGCCGAGACCCTCCAGCTGGCCACGGCGGTAGCCGGTCAGGCGGGACGCTTCATCGTTGGCGTAGACGATGCGTCCCTCCTGGTCAACCATGAGGACGGCGGCGGGGACCTCGTCGAGGGCACGTTCCCAGTCCTTCGGGGAGCGCAGCGGGTTGGCGGGCGCCAAGCGCACCGTCGGCATGGCGCAACCGTAGGTGTCCAGGTGGCCGGCCGGGCAGGGCCGGAAGTCACGATTCGACGGTCCGGAAGGGGTTTCCTAGCCCCGGGGGAGCGGAAGCGTCACCCGGAAGGCGGTCCCCGACGTCACGTCCCGCATGAGCTCGAGGTCGCCTCCGTAGCGCTTGACCGTCCGGGCCGCGACGGCCAGCCCGAGCCCGCTGGACAGCGGGTTCTGCTTGGTGCTGTCCGGCGCGGTGGCGAAGGGCTCGAAGACGCGGTCGATGACGTCGGGATGCACGCCGGCGCCGGTGTCGGTCACGCGGATCTGGATCGTCTCGGGGCCGGCGGCGCCTTCCACGACCAGGTCCAACCGGCCGTCGGGATTGCGACCGTAATGGTCGGCGTTGGAGACGAGGTTGGCCATCAGGCTGCGGATGACCACCTCGGGGACCATGAGCTTGGCCCAGGTCCCTTCCACGGTGACCTTGGCCTCGGCAAGCCGCGCCTCCTCGAGGACGGCCCGGACGACCTGCTCGACGTCGACCATCGTCTGGAGGGCGGCGGTGGCCCAGTCCTCCCGGGCCAGGGCGAGCAGATCGGCGACCAGGCGGCTGCCCTGGTCGGCCAGCAGGGCGATGTCGTCCTGGAGCCGCAGCCGGGTCACCTGGGTCATCTGCATCTCCTGGAGGAGCTCGATCAGCCGGGCGATCCCCGCCAGCGGTTCCTTGAGGTCGTGGGCGGCGGCGGAGGCGAAGCCCTCGAGATCCCGGTTGCGCCGGCGCAGCTCGTCCTCGAAGGCCTTGTGGCGGAAGGCGGCCCGCACCCGGGCCAGCAGCTCGGTCTCCTCGAACGGCTTGCGCACGAAGTCATGGGCGCCGTCCCGGAGGCACATGGCGGCGTCTTCCCCGGACGTGGCCGCCCCGGTGACGATGAGGACGGGAGTCGTCTGCAACCGCGGCTCCGACCGCATGCGCAGGAGGGCGCCGTAGCCGTCGAGGGTGGGCATGTGGAGGTCGAGGAGGATCACGCCGGGGTGGGCGGCCAGGGCGACCGCCAGCGCGTCTTCGCCGTCGGCGGCCTCGACGACGTCGAAGTCCTCGACCAGGAGCCGCCCGGACGAATTCAGGGACCATCATCCGGCATTCCGGAGGGGCTACTTCGAGCAGCCCATCTTCCGCCCCATGGGCGCGGGCCGGGAGCTGAGCGCCTTGCGCTCCGACGGCACCACCTTTGCCGCCGAGATCAGCCTGGGTGCCCTCGACGTCGACGAGGGCACCCTCGTCTGCGCTGCGGTACGGGACACGACGGAGAGCCGCCGGGCCGAGGCCCGGTTCCGGGCCCTGTTCGAAGCGGCACCCGACGCCATGGTGGGCGTCGACGCCGAGGGCCGGATCGTGATGGTCAACGGCCAGGCCGAGCGGCTGTTCGCCTATTCGCGGGATGAGCTTCTGGGGCAGCCGGTCGAGATCCTGGTGCCCGAGGCGGTGCGCCACGCCCACCCCGACTACCGGACGCGCTACTTCTCCCGCCCCACCACCCGGCCCATGGGCGTGGGGCTCGAGCTGGCGGGCCGGCGGAGCGACGGTACCGAGTTCCCGGCCGAGATCTCGCTGTCCGCCCTGGAGGGCGACGGCGGCATGGTGGTCACCGCTGCCATCCGGGACGTCACCGAGCGCAAGCGCATCGAGGCGGAGCGGGAGCAGCTCCAGGCCCGGCAGTCGGAGCGGCTGGAGGTCCTGGGTCAGCTGGCGGGGGGGATCGCCCACGACTTCAACAACCTGCTGGCGCTCATCCTGAGCTACGGCCGGTTCGTGGCCAAGCGGGTGGCCGACGACCCGGGTCTCTCCGAGGACGTGGCCGAGATCCTTTCTGCCGCCGAGCGGGCCGCCACCCTCACCCGCCAGCTGCTGATCTTCGGCCGGCGGGAGGTGGTGCGGCCTCAGGTCCTCGATCTCAACGAGGTCGTCCAGTCCATGGAGAAGCTGCTCCGCCGGACGATCGGCGAGCACATCGACCTTCAGACCAGCTTCGCCCCCGACGTGCCGCCCGTCTTCGCTGACCCGGGGCAGCTGGAGCAGGTGGTGGTCAACCTGGCTGTGAACGCCCGGGACGCCATGGCCGGCGGCGGCGTCCTGCGGTTCCGGACGGATGTCGTCGTCCGGCCGGGAACCGACGGCGGCTCGAGGGCGCCGTGGGTGCGCCTCACCGTGGAGGACACCGGGCACGGCATGTCGGCCGAGGTCAAGGCCAGGATCTTCGAGCCGTTCTTCAGCACCAAGCCCAAGGGGCAGGGCACCGGTCTCGGTCTGGCCACCGTCTACGCCATCGTCAGCCAGGCGGGCGGCCGGATCGACCTCTACTCCGAGGAGGGCCGGGGGACGGCGTTTCGGATCCTGTTCCCAGGAGTCGACAGCGAGGCCCGGCCCCTGGTGTCACTGGACGCCGGCCAGCAGCCGCCCCGGGGGGAGGGCAGGACGGTCCTGGTGGTGGAGGACGAGCCCGGGGTCCGCCACATGGCGTCCCGGATCCTGACCGACCACGGGTACGCGGTGGTGGAGGCCGAGAGCCCGGCGGCCGCCATCGAGCTGTGCCGTTCGGGCCGGCTGCGCCCCGACGTGGTCATGCCCGGCATGTCGGGCCGGGAGCTGGCCGATGCCGTCGCCGCGATCATGCCCGACCTCCCCGTCGTGTTCATGTCCGGGTACTCCCATGACGTGATCGCCCACCAGGGCGTGCTCGACCCCGGCGTCCGCCTGGTGGAGAAGCCGTTCACCGAACCCGAGCTCCTCGGCACCGTCGGCGCCGCCTGGTCCTGATCCCCGCGCCGGCGACGGGTCCTTCGGCGCACGACAAGGTCCTTTGACTCTTACCGGACGGCCCCTCCAGCCACGACACTGCATGTGAAGACCGCTGCCCGATCGGCCTGCTCGTGGACACCGACGCCGTCACTCTCCTGTTCGCCCTCCTCGCCGTCGCCGCCGAACTGGCGGTGGCGGCGGCTGTCGTGCTCGCCGGGGGCGGGCGCTTCAGCCCCACGGTCGCCGGATGGCGCCGTCAGGCGCTGACCTGGGTGGGTCCCGATGCCCTGCGCCTGGCCTTCGTGGTGGCGGCGGTGTGCACGGCGGGGAGCCTCTACCTGTCGGAGGTGGCCCACTTCCGTCCTTGCTTCCTGTGCTGGGTCCAGCGGGGGTTCATGTACCCCCTGGCCGTCGTCCTGGCCATCGCCGCCTGGCGGCGCGCCTACCGGGCCGGCGCGGCGATCGCCGGCCTGGCGTTCCTGGGCGGGTTGGTCTCCGTCTACCACGTGCTGGTGGAGCGATTCCCCAGCCTCGAGTCGAGCGCCTGCGATCCCGCCAACCCCTGCTCGCTCATCTGGGTGAAGCGCTTCGGATACCTGACCATCCCGACCATGGCCCTCTCCGGGTTCGCTCTCATCACCGTCCTCGCCCTCGTCGCCTGGTGGCGGGCACCGGATTCCGAGCCCGCCGGCCGCGTGTCCATCGACGCCTGAAGGAGGCCGAATCCATGTCCTCGACTCGCACCGCTCAGCCGGCCCGCCGGGCTCGACCGGCCCGCCCCGTCCCCGCCGGTCGTCGCATCTCCCCCGTCTCCGCCCTCGTGGCCGCCATCCTGCTGCTGGGGCTCGTGGCGATCTTCGCCAACCGGGGGGGCGGCAGTGACGGGGTGCCGGCCGGCGTGGAGCAGGTCCGTGCGGTGACGGTGTCCGGGGCGGCGCTCCCCGTCCTCGAGGACGGCGCCGACCCGGCGGTCGGGACCGCCAGCCCGACGGTCGAAGGGCAGGACTTCGACGGGAACCCGGTGGCGATCGGCGCCGGCGGCACGCCCAAGCTGATCGTCTTCCTCGCCCACTGGTGCCCGCACTGCCAGAAGGAGGTCCCCGTCATCACCGACTGGCTCGCCGCCAACGGCGCACCCGCCGGCGTGGACCTCGTCTCCGTCTCCACCGAGGTCAGCGCCGACCTGCCCAACTACCCGCCGTCGGAGTGGCTGGAACGGGAGGACTGGCCGGTGCCGGTCCTGGTGGACAACACCGACCGGGCCGTCAAGGAGGCCTTCGGCGTCTCCGGCTTCCCCTTCTTCGTGGCCGTCGACGCCACCGGCCATGTGGTCGCCCGGGGCAGCGGCGAGCTCGACACCGATGCGCTCCACCGCCTGGTCTCCCTGGCCCGTGGGCGCTGAAACCGAAGCATCGCCATGAACGGTGACAGCGCCTCCCCGGCCCGGCTCACCCGTTACGCCTGGCTGTCGATCGCCGCCGCCGTGGCCACCATCGGGTTGAAGGGTCTCGCCTTCGCCATGACCGGTTCCGTCGGCCTCCTCTCCGACGCCCTGGAGTCGGGCGTCAACCTGGCGGCGGCGGTCATGGTGCTGGTCACGCTGACGATCGCCGTCCGGCCGGCCGACGAGCACCACCTCTTCGGCCACTCCAAGGCGGAGTACTTCTCGGCCGGGGGGGAGGGGTTCATGATCCTGGTGGCGGCGGTGGCCATCGTCGCTTCCGCCGTCCAGCGGCTGGCCCATCCCCGGCCCCTGACCCAGATCGGCGCCGGCCTGGCCGTGACCGTGGTGGCGGCGGCGGTGAACGGGGCCGTGGCCTTCGTGCTGCTGCGGGCCGGGCGGCGGCACCGGTCGATCACGCTCACCGCCGACGGCCGGCATCTCCTCACCGACGTGTGGACCTCCGCCGGCGTCGTCCTCGGCGTGGCGGCCGTGGCCCTCACCGGCTGGCACCGCCTCGACCCGCTCGTCGCCCTGGGCGTCGGCGTCAACATCGTGGTGGCCGGATGGCGCCTCATCCGTCACTCCATCGGCGGTCTCATGGACACCGCCCTCCCCGCCGCCGAGCATGCCGCCATTGACGGTGTGCTGTCGGAGTACCGGCAGCGCCACGGCGTCCTGTTCCACGCCCTGCGCACCCGGGAGGCCGGCGCCCGGCGGTTCGTGTCCGTCCACGTGCTCGTCCCCGGCGCCTGGACGGTCCAGGCCGGTCACGACCTCCTGGAGCGCCTGGAGGCCGATCTCGACCGCACCCTCGGCGGCGCCGAGGTGTTCACCCATCTGGAACCGCTGGAGGACCCGATCTCGTGGGCGGACGGCGGAGACCATCCGGAGTCGCTGGCGCCGAAGCCGGGCAATGGGTCGTATGGGACCGAGGTCCCAGGATTACCCGCCGGCGGGCCCTTCAGCATCTGACCATCGCCGCTGCCGGTCGCACCCGCCGGCGAAGAGGACCCAGATCGGCTCCGGCAGAGGGCCCCGGCGGGCCACCGTCAGCTCAGGATCAGCAGCTCCAGAAGGCTGTCGACGAGGCTTTCGGGCTCGATGGCGGCCCCGGCGAGCTGGCCATGCTCGGCGCCGCCATGGCTCTGAGCGGCCTGGTCCTCCGAGGCCGGCCCGACCGGCGCCCGCGGCGCAGCTGAACCCCAACCCGGAGGGGGGACCCCGGGAGTGCGGACCGCCGATTTGAGCCGAGCTCATCGCACTACGTCGACGACCTCCCCGCACGCGACCCGGAGTTACGGCTGTTCCGGGTCGGCGACCGGTTCTCCGACGACGACGATCTCGCCGGTGGAGCCCAGATGCCGCTTGCAGCGGTACCGGTAGATTCCGGACTGGTCGAAGCGATGCTCCCAGCGGGCGCCAGGTCCGATGTTCGGGGACTCGAATGCCCCGTAGTACTCGCTCAGGAGCTCGTGGCCCCCACCGATGAGCGGGTAGTCGAACGGCTCCCGGTTGTGCCAGGTGACCACGGTTCCGGTGGCGACCTCGAGCCGCGGGGGGTAGTACCGCAGAGCGAGCATCTCGACCACGGCCGCGGTGTCGGACTCCGGGGCTGCTCCGGCACTCTCATCGACCCCGAAGCCAACGAGAGCAACCGCGGCGATCTGGAACACGGCGACTGCCCGCTTCCACTCCATGAGGTCCCTCCTGGGCCAGCTTCCGAAGTCGACCCTACGGCGGAGGCGGGCGCCGGCCTACGGGCCAAAGGTCCCTCGCCGGTGAACCTTTCGTACCTTTTCGCCCGAACATCTTCTTCGCCTCGTCGGCCCAGAGCAGGGCGCTGGCCAGGGCGACGCAGATTAGCCAGTCGACGGGGTCCAGAAGGATGGTGTCGAACGCCTTGTTGAGGACCGGCACATGCACGACCGCCGCCTGCAGCACTACGGACACGGCGATGGCGGCCCACAGCAGGGGGTTGGTGAACAAGCGATGGAAGGCGCTAGTGCGGTCGGAGCGGGCGCTGAAGCAATGGAAGAGCTGGGCCAGCATCAGGGTGGTGACCAGCCTGAGGGCAGCTTCGGTTAGGCGGTCTCGTTCTCCTCGTCGATGGCGGCCAGGAGCCGCCCCAGGCTGCAGACCGTGGCGTTGTAGTCGATGACGGCCATCCCGGCCACGGCGTCGACCATGGCCTTGCGGACACCGGGTTCGGCGGAGAGGCGCTCCCGCAGCGGCAACGCCCCGCTGGGGAACCGCTCGAGGCCCTCAACGTGGAGAAAGACCCGCCGCTGGGAGGAGAGCCCGGAGACCTGGCTCCCGGGTGCCTCGGAGGCAAGGGCACGGGGTTCGACCTCGGCCTCGATCCGGCCGGTGATCTCATCCAGGAACCGGTCGACCGATTCGAGTACCACCTTGTGCCCGGCCAGCGTGTCGGCCACGGCTCCCAGGCGCCCGAACGGCGGCCGGTAGCGGCCGGTGAGACCGACCTGGGTGGCCGAGCGGCGCCCGGCCGGGACGGGGACCAGCTCGAGGGTCGCTTCCAGGACGGGGAAGAGGTTCGGCCGCTCGGCGTCCTCCCAGCGGAGTGGCAGCCTGGCGGCGTCCTCGTCGAGGATGAGATCACCCCGCACGATGCGCACCTCACGGGACAGGTCGACGCCAGCGCGGCGGACGTGGAGCCCCGCGCGTTGCTCCCGAACGGCGCCTCTGTCACCTGGATGGCCCAGCACCCGCTCCGGCTCCCCGGCCATCAGCCGGCACACCTCGGCGCAGGGCCGGTCCACATAGGCGTACTGGCGGACCTCCCGCCACGTCCGGTCGTGGGATTCCTGGATGGGCACGTCCCCGGTCACGGCAAGCCTCCTCGAGTGGGGATGGACCATTCTTCGCTGGGGCGCCCTAGGCGCCGGTAGGGCCGAAAGCCATCTCCCGGTCGCCTTTCGTCCCGACGCCCGGTCCGTCCCGGCTCTTCCCCGTCCTCGAAGTTGTGACCAAGGTCCCTAGTGGACGATCCGCGCCAGGACTGAAGCTGGGCGTATGCCCCTCATCGACGACTTGGGGCTGCCGGGCGCCGGGTCCCGGTACCAGGGGTAGACGATCCACGTCCCGGTGATGACCGTGCACGCGTCTGACGTCACGACGGTCGTTCGGATGCTGAGGCGAGGACCTTCGGCCCTGCCGCCAGCTCCTTCCCAGGCGTGATGCTTTCGCCACGTATGTCGCACCGCTCCTTCTACCCGCGGGCGCGAGGCGACTCCCGGTTCAAGCCCTGCAAGGAGTCAGCCATGAAGGCTCGTGTCGGCGACATGATCGTGATCAAGGGACACATGCTCGGTGAGCCCGATCGCACCGGAGAGATCGTCGAGGTCAAAGGCAAGGACGGTGCGCCGCCCTACCGCGTGCGGTGGGACGACACCAACGGGCACGTGCACTTCTTCTTCCCCGGTCCCGACGCCGAGGTGCGACACCTGGGCCACCAAACGGCCAAGCCGGGCGGCGGCGCCGATCTCCTCGCCCGGCTGGGCGGTGACGACGGCGGTGGTCATGACCTCGCCGGCGGTGAGACCTGACGCCTTGTCGATCCACGGGGCGGTGCCGGTGAGGTGGCCGACCAACGCCGCGAGGGGACGGCGCCGATGAGGCTCGAACGCCTCTTTGCTCATCAGGTCGGCTTCGGTCACGATCCCGAGGAGACGGTTGTGGGCGCCGACGACGGGAAGTCCGCTGACCCCGTATTCGAGCAACAGCTCAGCGGTCTCCTTGAACGACATCTCCGGCGTGGCTGTGACGACGATTTTGGTCATCACCTCGCGGACCTTCATGGGACTACCTCCTCTGTTTGTGGCGGGTTGTCGATCTGCGGCGCGGCAGCCGCGGCGAACGCCAAGTCGGGACCGGAGTCGGGATGCCAGGTCATCTCTGCCGCCCCTGGGATCACCTGCGTGCCGTTTTCGCCCCTGGAGAATCGCCGCGGCTTCGGTGATCGTCCCGATGGCGGCTCGCTTCCCGGTCCGCTCCACGAACCGGCAGGCGGCCGCCACCTTCGGCCCCATGGATTCCGGAGCGAAGGGGAGGGCTCGGAGATGAGTAGGCGCCGCCTGGTGGATCGGACGGGCGAAGGCGGGGGCCACTTCCGTGGGTGATCACCACGTCGTGGTGGCGGGCGATCTCCGCGGCCGTCTCCACCGCCGCCCGAAGGTTGGCCCGCTGGACTTCGACCCCGGGTGCCTGCCCCGGCTCGAGGAGAGCGGCCCGTCCCAGGGCCATGACCACCAGCATCTCGACCACCTCCGCGTTCGAACGCCGACTGGCCGAGTCTTGGCTGCAACGGCGTCGAGTCGGCAGGGGCGAAGGTCGTGTCCGCAGGGCCGAAGGACCCAACCGTGCTGTCGCGCCGGTGTCGGTGGGACGGCCGGAACGATTTCCAGGACGCCTGCAGCCCGCCCCGGGCCCGGTGAAGCGGCCGCCCAGGGCGGTGCAGAACTTGGTACGACGGGGCACCCGCCGCGGGAGACGCCCAGCGCATCGTGCCCGAGGTCCCCTCCGGACAGGACCTTCGACTCTTGGCCCCTGAGGGCGCGGTTCGTAGGTTCCGCTGGAGGTAAGGCCCGCTCGAGTCGGGAGGATGCGATGCAGGCGAAAGAGGCGATCAGGAAGCCGCCGGTGACCATTGCGCCGGGAGCAACCGTCGCAGAAGCCGCCGAGAGGATGGACAGGGAGGTCGTCGGCGCGCTGGTCGTGGTCGAGGGGGACCAGCCGATCGGGATCGTCACCGACCGGGATCTCGTCGTTCGGGCGTTAGCCCGCCGGCTCCCCAACGATGCTCGGATCGACAGCGTTATGACGACCGAACTCGTGACTCTTCCCGCCGACGCCGACATCCGGGACGTGCTGGCAGCCTTCTACAGCCATCGGTTCCGGCGGCTACCCCTCGTCGAGGACGGCCGGATGGCGGGGATGGTCACCGTCGACGATTTGATGGTCGGCCTCGTGGACGGCCTGGGTTTGTTGATCCGCCCGGTCTTCGGCCAGGTGGTCTTCGGGACCCCGGAGCCACAGTTTCCAGTTCCCGTGAGTTAGGAGCCGACCGCCGGATGCAGCGCTTCAGGCCCGCGGTGACGAAGTCCCAAGCGGGAACTCCAGGGTCTCGCCAGGCCGGAGCGAGGCGAACTCGCCGAGGTAGCCGACGGTGATCGGAGGCATCAGCCCGTCACGGGAGGTGACGCGGACACGCGTGCCCGTCACCCGCACCACGAGCGGATGGTCCCGGTAGGAGATCGTGAACTCCGCAGAGCCGAGCTCCTCGGGCCAGAAAGGATTGAGCCACAAGGCGTCGTCCCGGGTTTCCACGCCTGCGAAGCAGCGCTGCAGGAGTTCCACGGTTCCCGCCATGGCGGCGAGGTGGATGCCCTTGGCCGTCGTGCCCCCTGGACGTCGGCCACGTCGCTCCGGAGCGCCTCGATGAAGCACTCCTCGTGCTCCACGCCGACCAGCCAGATGGCCCGGGCCAGGGTGTGGGCCAGTGGCAGGAAGAGGAGCGTGGTCTCGTCCGGGCCCAGGAAGCTCTCTGCCGCCTCGAGTACCTGGCGCACGTTGGTCCGCAGGTTGCCGTGGGTCAGCAGGCAACCCTTGGGGCGGCCGGTGGTCCCCGAGGTGTAGACGATCGTGGCCAGGTCGGCGGTGCGCAACCGCCCGAGGCGGTCGTCCAGGGCGGTGTCGGGCACGCCGGCGCCCCGCCGGATGAGCTCCTCCAGGCCGCCGTCGTCGATGACGAGCGCTTCGCAGCACCGGTGGGTCAGGCCGGCGTGCTCGTAGAGGTCGAGGTGGGCGCGCGTCTCGAGCACGGTCAGGACGGCACCGCTGTCGGCCAGGATCCAGCTCACCTGCTCGGCCGAGGACGTGTCGTAGATCGGCACGGTCACGCCGCCGGCCATGAGGATGGCGTAGTCGACCAGCGGCCACTCGAGGCGCGTCCGGGACATGAGCGCCACCCGGTCGCCGGGGGCGACGCCCGTGGCCACGAGACCCTTGGCCAACTTCCGGACCCGGGTCGCGAACTCGGCGGCGGTGATCCATTGGAACCCGGGACCGACACGGTGGGCGGCGACGGGACGGTCGGGTTCCCGTTCGGCCCGGTCGAGGACGGGGACCAGCAGATGGGCGTCCTCGGGCAACGACTCCATGGCGGGACCGGTCACGGCGTCCATGGCGGTCTCCTCTTCTCGCGCGCCCACCACGATCCGCCGGGGACCGGTGCGAGGACCAGAGCCGAACGGCTCTACCGGCACCGTCCTTCCGGGCTAGTCCGCCGGCCTGACCTCGAGGATGCCCTCCATGCCCGCCGCCCGGTGTCCCGGGATGGAGCAGTAGATCTCGTAGCGGCCCTCCGCCAGCTCCCAGGTGCCGGTGCCGGTCTGGCCCGGCCACGCCTCGACCAGGTACCTCGGCTTCCCGTCGATGCGCAGATCGTGGACGACGATCCCCACGTTGTGGAGCACGACGGGGATTCGGCCGGCGGCCACCGCGATGGTCTTCGGGTCGAAGCGCATCTCGGTGGCGTCCAGTTCCAGCACGTCGCGGGTCGGCCCGGCGACGGCGGGCAGGCCGCCGCCACCGCATCCGCCCATTGCGACCAGGAGGACGGCGGCCGCTGCCAGTCCGGCCAGAGGGTTGTCCATACCCCGATAGTCGGCCCCCGGCCCGTCGCCGGGAAGGGGCCGGAGGTCCCATCTTCGACGGACAGGGGTCACGGACCATTCCGTCGCGGGCAGAGCCGAAAGGCCCACCCGGTCCCACCGCCGTTTCGGGCCTTTGTTTGCCGCGTTCAGAAGCTGGCGAAGCGATCTGCGTTCTCGATGAGGCGAGCGACCTCTGGCGGGGTGACCCACTGCGCACCAAGCTGCGCCAGGTCGTCTTCGGTCGCCCCACGGGCGACGGCACAGCCCTTTCAGACGTAGACGGTTACCTCGTGCTGCCGGGCCTTGGCGAGCAACTCGCGGGCGGGTGGTATTCCGACGCCTTCCATCGCGTCGCGGATCTGAGCCGACAGGAGCTCTGTGGCGTCTCCGGCCAGCACGATGCCAACAGACTGCCCGACTTCCAGCGACCCATTGACTGCGAGATGCAAAGGGATGGATGCGCGAGTGGGGTCGGACGAACCGCTCGTCGCCATGTACAAGATCTTCATGAGCCAACGATACGTCGGGACATGACGTCCGCCCGGAACCTTCAAGAAGCGCGGAAGCGCTTGAAATGATGGGATCAAGAGCTCACGAGCCCCGCCGGCGACCGAGTCCGGGGAGGAAGCGCCCGGTGCGGGCGGCGTAGTCCCGGTAGGTGGGGTAGCGCCGCCTGAGCATCGCTTCCTCCCAGCGGGCCTTGCCGGCGAGGAGACCGAGGAGGGCGGCGGCGAGCCCGACCTTCACCGGGCTGCCGGAAGTGACCGCCCGGGCGGCGACGAAGGCGAGCAGCCCGGTGTAGATGGGGTGGCGGACGAACCGGTAGAGGCCGCCGGTCCGCAGCGATCCACGTTCGACGGGTGTGGGCAGAACGGTGAGGGACCGGCCCAGCGTGACGGCAGCGACGACCAGGACGGCGCCGCCAGCCACGGCGGCGACCGAAGCGATCTCCTCCAGCCATCCGGGCGGCGTCCAGGCGTCGCCATTCGGGGCGGCGAAGAAGGCGAGGAGAAGGGCGGCCTGGGCGGCCACCAGGCCGATGGCCAAGCCACGTTCGCGACCGGGGGAGGTCATCGGCGGTGCGAGACGGTGGCGGCCAGGCGGAAGGTCAGCAGTTCGATGTCGAACATGTTGTCAGCGCTTTCAGCCGATCGGCTCCGACCCACGACACCATCACCGTCCGCCCGTACAGGCATCCCTGGCCAGAGTCGAAAGTCCGATTCCTGCGAGTCCGTCCGCCTCTTCGGGCATCCCCGCTGCGAGCGCCCCTCAAGTCCCGACGATCGCCGCCGACAAGCAGTACATGCACCACAGCGAAGACGGGTCGGTCGTGGACAGCCAAACGGGACTCCCGAACCGGGAAGGTTGGGAGGCGGTACTGGAGGCCGAAGAGCAGCGGGCCCGCCGCTACGGTGGGATCCACGGCCTCGTCCTGGTCCAGCTGGAGGTGACCGCCGCCGGCGGCCCGCCGGCTGAGCAAGCCGCACTCACCCTCGCCCGGTCGCTGCGGGGGACGGATTTCCTGGCCCGGATCGATGACCGGACGTTCGGGGTGCTGGCGCTTCACTGTGATGCCCTCGAAAGGGTGGTGGGCCGGCTGCGCGCCGCCCTGGAGAGCGCCGGCGTACCGCTCGCCGCCCTGATCGACGCCCGCGCCGCCGGACCGGATCTGCGCGCCACGTGGTCGGCAATGATCGGCGGGTCCGAGCCGGCGCCGCGCACCGCCCGGCACATCGCCTTCGTTGCGTCACCCCGGATCTCCCTGAACTGAGCGGGGCTGTTCTCGGCCGGTGAAGTCGGCCCTTGCGTCAACTTCGGCCTCCGGCGCCACGGCCCGGCTGCACCACGCCCCGGGTGGGCATCCGGATCCTCCTACGCCGGAGCGCTAGGCGGGACGTGGGCGGCCCGGCCACCCACCGCTCACGGTTGCTCCCGGGCCATCGCGCCGCTGCAGCAGCATCACCGTGAGGCCGAGCAGGGCGAGGCCGGAAAGGAGCATGGCCGCCGGAACGCCGATCGTCCCGCCGAAGAAGGTGTTCATGGCCGCCGGCAGATAGATGAACGTGCCCATCACGCCGACGGCCGTGACGAGGAACTCGTTGGTGTGGATTCCCGCGGCCACGACGGCGGCGGCGGTGGCCAACCCGAAGAGCACGCCGAAGTCGTTCCACTGGCCGCCGGTAACGCCCGCGCCGGCGAGGGCCAGCACGGCGCCCGCCACCATGCCCAGGAAGGCAGGCGGCAGCAGACGCCGGAACGAGGCCGCCAGCCACGCCCCGCCCATCGCCCACAGGGCGAACCCGACGGCTCCCTGCTCCCCCCCGGCCCAGGTGGCGGCGCCGGCGGCGGCCGCGACCAGGCCGCCCAGGCAGGCGAGGTGCTGCGCGGGCCGGTCCTTCCGCAGCCACAGCAGGCCGCTGTGGGCGGCGACCACCGAGCCCACCAGCATCGCCGCCGGTTCGCCGTTCTGGCCGAGGGTGTCGACGGCGAGCAGGCCGGTGAAGCCGGCCAGGGCGCCGGAGGCGAGCAGCAACACCACGCCCCGCAGGCGCCACAAGACCGGTTCCCCCTCGTCGCCCACCGCCAGCCCGGTGCCGGTGAGGGCGAGGGCGGTGACGGCCAGGATCATCAAGCGGCTCCACGTCGCCAGGTGGTCCCAGAAGCCGAAGACGAGCGTCACGGCGCCGACGATCACGAAGACGGCGCCCAGGTACCCGAGCGCCTCGAGCACGGGCGGAACCCGCGCCTCGGGCCCCGCTCCGGCCGCCGGTGGTGCCAGGGCACGTTCGGAAGCGAGCACGACCTCCGCCTGCTCGGCCGTGATCTGCCCGGCCTCGACGGCGCGGTGCAGAGCGGCCGCCAGGCGGTCCTCGCCCCGAGTGGGCGCGTGCACCCCCGATGCGGACCCGCTGCGGCGGGACAAGGCCGCGACCAGAACCACCACCATGACGAGGGGGAGGAACAAGTTCATGGCGACCTCCCTTCGTTGGGGGCTACCTCCACTGTGCGCCGCCGTCCCCGCCTCCCGGTAGGGCCGAACGACCCGCCGATCGGCGCACGTCCACCACCAAGTGGGGGCCCGGCAGCTGATCCCGGCTCAGCGGTGGAAGGGACGAGAGTCCCGGCGTTTCTTTCTCCGGTACGGGACCTTCGGCCCTACCGCCACGGCTCGGCGTGCGGGATGCTGAGTGTGGACCGAGGCCCCAAGCCCTCCGCCACCCGCTTCACCAAGAGACGCTGAGCGGGCGGCTGGAGTCGGAAGGGACCTTGGCCCGCGTTTGGGCCCGGATTGGCTGGTTCGGGGAGGGCCGACTGGAGTCGGCCGGGACGAACGGCTCTGGTGCGGCTCGCCCCCGGTGAGCACCATGAGACCGTGGGCAGCACTCCTTCCCGCCAACCGATGGACCGGTGGTCCCGGGCCGGCCGGGTCGTCGGGCTGCTCAGCGAGGAGGACGTCCTCGGACTGCTCACCCGACCGGCGCCCCCTGTGATTACGGTGATCGCCCGCGGTACGAAGGAGGCGGACGAGCGGCGTCACGCCTGGATCGACAACCTTCGGGTGACGCTCATCGTCGGCGTCATCGGGGCTCACGTCGCCACCGCCTACGTGCTGGACTTCGACTGGGACTACGAGGAGCGCACGGCGAGTACGGCCAGCGAAGTCCTGCTCGGAGCAATCTTCACCATCGGACTCCTGTTCGGCATGGGCCTCCTGTTCCTCGTTGCCGGGCTCCTTAAGCCGCCCGCCTTCACCCGCAAGGGCGCGAGGCGCTTCGCCGGCGAGCCGTTCCATACTCACTGACCCGCGGCCGCCGGGCCGAGGTCAGCTCAGCGGCGGGATGACCACGACGGGGCAGGGAGCGTGATGGACGACCTGCTGGCTCACGGAACCGAGGAGGAGGCCGGCGAACCCGCCCCGCCCTCGGGACCCGACGACGAGCAGGTCGGCGCCCTTGGCCATGTCGAGCAGCGCCGGGGCGGCGCCGTCGCAGACGAGGATCGGTTCGACTGCCGGTTCACCGTCGGTGTCGGCTTCGCCGACCATGCGGTCGAGGAGCTGGCGGGCGTCTCGTTCGAACCTTCCCGGATGCGGGTCCACCACCCCGTCGTGGTAGCCGTCCAGGTGCGGCATTCGCCAGGCGTGCACGACCTCGACGGCGGCGCTTCGGAGGCGGGCCTCGTCCAACGCCCAGCACAGTGCGGTCCGGGACGTTTCCGAACCGTCCACCCCGACGACGATTCGCTCCGTCGCCCTCTCCTTCGGCGGGGCATCGGGAAGGTGCTCAGGCCGGACGACCACCACCGGGCAGCCGGCGTGCTGCACGCACTGGTGACTGACGGATCCCAGGACCAAGCCGGCGAAGCCACCGAGACCTCGATGACCGACGACGAGCATGTCAGCTCCAGAAGCGGCGTCGAGCAGAGTCCTTGCGGCCGGTCCTTCCTCCGCCCGGGGGGTGACCTCGACACCCGGGCGACCGCCCAGCTCCGTCCGGAGCAGGCCCTCCAGTTTCTTCTCTGCCGCCTCCTGCCACTTCGCGCTGTTCGCCAGGCGTCCCGCGACGGGAACGACGTAGGGGAACGTCCAGGCGTACACCGCCTCCACCACCCCCTGGCGCCGGCTCGCCTCGTCGACCGCCCAGCGGAGCGCATCATGCGAGCACGCCGAGCCATCCACGCCTACGACGATTGTTCCCATCTTGTTTCCTCCCCTGACGGTCATCTTGTCAAGGTGACTTCGTGGCCCTCGATCGCTTCGATGTTGTCCGCGGCGGCGTGGACGAGCTGGTGAGACAGATCGGCCAGCGCACGAGCGGTGGCGAGCTCTTCACCGATGCGGGGCACGCCCGGGTCCGACGGCTGACGCCGCGCCCTCCCATAGCCCCGGAAGTTCCGGTCTCCGATCCGGACGACGGCGTCGGCCCGGGTCGAGTCCGCATCTTCGAGGAGGGACAGCTCGATGAACAGTTCCCTGCGCAGCGTCATGGCCGCCTCCGTTCTTCTGGAGCCATGGTCTCGCCGTCCGGCACCCCGGCAACAGGGCCAGGGGGCCCGCCGGCACAGGTCTTTCGTCCCTGCGCCCGAGGGCTCCCTCCCGTCGTTTCATCGCCACCGGACCCCCGCCAACTGGAGGCTGTTGCCCGCCACCGCCAAGGCGTAGACCGCCACGGCCGTCCAGAGGGCGGGACGGACCCAGCGTCGTGGTGAAGCCAGGAGCGCCAGGACGGCCACAGCCATGACGGCGGCGGTCTTGGCCTCGGCCAGCCATCCGCGCCGGAGCAACCAGTCGGCGATGGGGTTCAGCTCGGAACCCCGGAGCGCACCGGTGGTGACGACGTCGAGTGCATTGGCCACGGCGAGCAGCACGATGGGCAAGTAGAGGCCAAGGGCCTTTGGCCCCGTCGCCTCCGCACTGTCCCTGGTCACGTGGAGCAAGTTCCCGGTCATGGGTCCATGTTCCTCTCCGGGCTCAGTCTGGAGGCGACGGCGGCGACCGACAAGGGAGGTAGGACCGCCACCAGCGCCCACGCCCGGGCGTCCAGGGAGGTTGTATCCAGGACGGCTCGCACCGGAGGCAGGCACACGGCGGCGACCTGGAGGGCGAGCCCACCGACCACGGAGGCGACGAGCCAGGGGTTGCGCCGCCAGGACCCGAGCCCGAGCGGATAGAGCAGGTGGGTGACGACGAGGACGGTGAAGGCGAGGGTGCGGGCCTCAGCCCACGGCTCGTCCCAGGCCCAGGCCCCGATGGCCAGCGCGGTGACCGGCGCCGCCCCCAGGAGGGCACCCCGCATCAGGAGCCGACGGATCCGGTCACCGCCCAGCAGCCTCGACCCGGGCGGACGGGGTGGGCGGGTGAGGACGGCGGGGTCCACCGGGTCGACTCCGAGCGCCAGGGCCGGAGCACCGTCGGTCAGGAGGTTGACCCACAGCAACTGAAGGGGCAGCAGGGCCGCCTCTCCGGCCGCCAGGAGGGCGGTGAGGACCAGCACGATCTCGGAGACGTTGCCGGCCACCAGATAGTCGACCACCTTGCGGATGTTGTCGTAGATGCCCCGGCCTTCCCGGACGGCCTCGACGATGGTGGCCAGGTCGTCGTCGGTCACCACCAGGTCGGCGGCCTCCCGGGCCACTTCGGTTCCGGCGCCGCCGAGGGCGACTCCGATGTCGGCGTGGCGCAGGGCGGGTGCGTCGTTCACGCCGTCGCCCGTCATGGCCACCACCTCGCCCGCGGCCTGGAGCGCCCGGACCAGCCCCAGCTTCTGGTCGGGTGTCACCCGGGCGTAGACGTCGGCGGCGCCGTGCTCGGCCCCCGCTTGCAGTTCAGCTCCGGTGACGGGGTGGTCGCCGTGGGCCGCCAGCCCCACGGCGCCGGCCACGGCGGCGGCCGTCCCGGGGTGATCCCCGGTGGCCATGACGAGGCGGATCCCGGCGGCCCGGGCGGCGGCCACGGAAGCAGACGCCCCGGGCCGGATCGGGTCGCGCAGCGCGGCCAGCGCCACCAGTGTCAGGTTCTCGCCGAGGCCACCTCCTTCGCCGCCTATGGCGTCAGGTTCGGGGGCCAGCCGGCGGGCCAGCGCCAGCACCTTGGCTCCGGCGGCGGCCAGGGTCGCCGCCTGGTCGAGGAGCCCATCGCGGATGCTTTCGGACAAGGGCTGGGGGGAACCACCATCAAAGGCCACCAGGCCGCAGGATGGCAGGACGGCTTCCAGGGCGCCCTTCACCGTGATCAGGCTCGCACCGGTCGGGTTTCGGTGGAAGGTGCGCATGCACGCCTGAGCCGAGTCGAAGGGAACGGTGCCCACCCGGCGCCACTCTCCCCGCAGGGCGCCCGCCCGCTCAGGACGGACGGCGGCGAGCAGAGCCAGGTCGACCGGGTCGCCCGATGGGGGCTCCCCGACGGCGTCGTTGCACAGGACGGCCACCTGCTCGACCGCCTCCCGGAGGACGCCCGGGAGATGCTCGATGGGTCGCGGCTCCCGGCCAGGCGGGACGATGCTGTCGAGCCGGAGCCGGTTCTCGGTCAGCGTCCCCGTCTTGTCGGCCACCAACACGGTGGCGGAGCCCAGCGTCTCCACCGCCGTCAGCCGCCGGACGATGGCCCCCCGCCGAGCCATCCGTCGCACACCGAGGGCGAGGGCGACGGCGGTGACCGTGGGGAGACCCTCGGGAACGGCGGCCACGGCCAGGGCGACGGCGGAGAGGAAGGCACGTCCGAGGCGGTCGTCGCCCTCGCTGGTGGCGAGGGCGAGCCCGAAGACGGCGACGGCGATGACCACCGCGGCCGCGCCGAGGCGGGCCGAGGCACTGGCCAGCTCCCGCTGCAGGGGAGTGGGAGGTTGGGCGGCCTGAAGGTGGCCGGCGATGCGGCCCAGAGCCGTGCCGGGCCCGGTGGCGGTGACGATCCCGGTTCCCGTTCCTGCTGTCACCAGCGTCCCCGACAGCAGCTGGGCGCCAGTCAGGTCTCCGGCGTCGCATGGTTGGCGGGGTCGCTTGGGCACGGGGAGCGACTCGCCGGTCAGGATCGACTCGTCGACCTCCAGCCGCTGGGCTGCGCACAACTCAAGGTCGGCGGGCACCCGATCGCCGGCCGTGACCAGCACGACGTCGCCCGGTACCAACTCTCGGGCCGGGACCACGATGACCCGCCCTGAACGGAGCACCCGGGTCTGGGGCGACTCCAGGCCGCGGAGGGCGGCGAGGGCGGCGCCCGCCCGACTTTCCTCCGCCACCCCGATGGCAGTGTTGAGGACGACGATGGCGAGGATGGCGGCGGCGTCGACCGGCTCGCCGAGGACGAAGCCGGACACGGTGGCGGCGCCCAGCAGCAGCAACGAGAGCGGTTCGGCCAACTGCGACCACACCCGCTCCGGGAGCCCCGGACGGGGCGGGGCGGGCAGCTCATTCGGGCCATGGTCGGCGAGCCGACGGGCGGCTTCGGTGTCGTCGATCCCGTCGATGGCGGGCACCGGTCGGGTGTCGGCCGCGGGTGACATGACCGCTAGCTCGCCCGGCACCTCTGACCTAGAGGTAGCCGCGGGGGTCGAAGGGCAACGGCGTCCGAAGGCGAATCCGGCGGCCGGTGATCGAGTGGGGCACGAGCTGGGCCCAGTGGTCCTTACCGCCCGGAGCGAAGGGCTCGATGTGCAGGTGCTCGACCTCGACTTCCCACCCGGAGGCCTCGTAGGCCAGACCCTGGACAACCACGCTCCAGCCCGTCCGGTGAAAGGAGTCGACGAAGTCGACCTCGAAGGTGACCGCCTCTGTGGCGAGAAGTCGGAGCTTGGTTCCTTCATCGGTACGGAACACGATGGAGTCGCGGAGCAGCACATAGTTCAGTGGGACCACATGGGGAGCCCAGCCCGGCTGAGACACCGCCAGCCGGCCGACGGACTGGGTGGCCAGCAGGCGCAGGCATTCTTCCCGGTCCAGGTCTTCCACGACCGGCTGTTCATCGTCCGTTCCTGGCATTTCATCCACCCTCTGATGCACAGCCCCTCCTCGGATTCCGTCCGGTGTCATTGATCCTTTCCGGTACCGCCCGGAGCGCGACAGAGGCGAAGGTCACCAAGCGGGCGGCGTAGGACCCTGTGGTCGGCTGGAGGCCGCCGCCGCCCCGGGCATCCGCAGCCAAAGGACCCCTGGGACCAGGACCTTCGACCCTGCCAGCCCCGGCCGCCGGCAGCGGAGAATCGCGGGAGACCTGAAGGAGGCCGATCATGCACTTCACCGACCGGGAATGGTGGACGCTGATCCACGGGATGGGCTTCGGCGCGGTGTTCCTCCTCGGTTTCGCCGGTGGGCTGGCCGGCCTCTACAGCCTGCGCTACGCCTGGGTGACGCCGGCGGGACTCGCCGAGCGGATGCACCGCCTCAAGATCGGCGTGGTGGCCATGGCCATCGCCGCCTGGGGCACGGTCATCACCGGGACGTGGATCGTCTACCCCTGGTACCGGGACCCGGCGCCCACCAGCCCCAAGTCGACCCTCCTGGCCGACACCGCCACCGCCGACTGGCACACCTTCGGCATGGAGTGGAAGGAGCACATCGCCTGGCTGAGCCCCATCCTCGCCACGGTCGCCGCCTTCATCGTGGTCTACTACGGCGTCAACCTCATCCGTCACGACAAGGTCCGCAAGACGGCCATGACGCTGTTCGTCCTCTCCTTCCTCTTCGCCATCGTCGCCGGCGCCTTCGGCGCCTTCATCACCAAAGTCGCCCCCGTCATCTGAGGAGCCTCATGCGCACCGTCGAAGACACCCGTCAGGTCGAGA
>JBIOUX010000092.1:0-7179 GCA_044867425.1 Acidimicrobiia bacterium
GCAGGCAGAACAGGGTGGTCAACGCGAGGGTGACCTGGTCGTCGAAGCGGCCGGGGTCGGCGGGGTCGGCGGGGTCGGCGAACCGGAACCGCGCGTACTGGTCGTGGTTGTCGAGGAACGTGACGAAAAAGCGGCTCGCCTCGCCGTGGGAGGAGACGACGCCCCGCTGCACCTGTTTGCGGTACTCGAACATCGCCGCCAGCTCTGCCGGCCCGGACAGGCCTTTGGCCACCGCCGGGAGCCGGTAGAACAGGGGGAAGTCGAGGGCGGCGTCGACGCCGACCAGGTCGCCGCCGTCGCCGGCGGCCCGGCCGATGAAGCGGGCGATCTTGTCCTCGTTGTCGTACACCTCACCGAAGGTGAAGAAGTTCTTCTTGCCGATGGACAGGGCGAACTCCCGCATGGCGTTGCCGAACACCCGGGCGAAGTCCGGCTCGACGTATTTGAGGGTGTCGATGCGGAAGCCGTCGACGTCGAAGCGGGCCACCACCTGCTGGTAGGCGCCGATGAGCGCGTCGCGGACGGGAAAGACGCCGTCGTCGGCGACCTCGGTGACGAGCTCCTTGAGCGTGTAGAAGTCGCCGGCGTGTTCGCTCAGGTCGCCGGGACGGTCGAAGGCGTTGCCCTGGCGGCGGAAGAACCGGTTGTCGCGCAGGGCGGCGGGCCACACGGCGGCGTCGGCGGCCGGCGCCCCGGGGGCGTCCGTCCAGTCGGCCCGCCCCCGGCCGTCTGCGTCGCGCCAGCGGATCGTGTAGGGCTGGTCCCGGTAGGGCGCCTGGGAGCCGATCCCCTCGTATTCGAAGACGTCACCGGTGTGGTTGAGGACCACGTCGAGGATCACGTACATGCCCCGGGAGTGGGCGGCGTCGACCAGGGCGCGCAGCTCCGCCTCGGCGTAGCCGGGTTCGCGGCGGGCCCGGGCGGGATCGGAGGAGAAGCGGGGTTCGACGGCCACGAAGTCCTGGATGCCGTACCCGTGGTAGCTGCCGTCGTCGTACTGGCAGTTCTTGAGCACCGGCGAAAGCCACAGCGCCCCCACCCCGAGCCGCTGGAGGTAGTCGAGGTGGTTGCGGACGCCGGCGAGCGTGCCGCCCTGGAAACCACCGTGGACTCCGTCCCAGGAGGCGGCGGGCGCAGCGACGGGGTTGTCAAAGCGGTCGACCATGAGGAAGTAGATCCACACGTCGCGCCAATCCTCGGGCGAGGGGAACGGAGCGGGCAGTTCACCTGCCGTCGAGACCGGCATGACATTCCCCCTGGGCGGAAGCGGCTTTAGGCGCAGACGGCGGCGGGGTGGAAGGCGCCGAGCGCCTCCCCATCCCCGTCCGCAGAAGTTGAACCTACGCAGAGGGGTCGCGGCGGTCGTTCACCCGCCCGACAGTCCGTGTGTATCGTCCCACGCAGAGCCGAGCCCTTCCGTGTCGGGGTGGGGAGCGCCGCACGCTAAACCACGACTCGAGAGGCGCGGCCCACCAACCCATCAGCATTCAACGCCGGCACGTCCTGGGCGTTCTCGGCGAGAACGACTGCCAGCTGCGGGTGGGCTCGCCGACGACGGGCACCTGGGGACTATTCCGATGTTGCCACCGATGCCATCGAGCAGAGGCGGGCGCGTTCGCGGCCGGTCCGCTCCTCGTCACTGCCGGGCGCTTCGTCTTCGAACGCATAGCGGATGTCGAACGGTTTGTTGGTGACGAAGAGGAGGACACAGTCGGCGTCTTCGGTGGCTCCGTGGTACATCTGCATGCCCTCGGGGAACCACACGAAACTGCCCGTCGGAAACTCGCCTTTATGGCTCCGTAACGTTCCACTGAGGACGTAGATCCCGTGGGCGCAGTTGTGGGTATGCCACGGATTGATGAACCCGGCCTCATATTTGATCAGCAGGCAGCTCATACCCGTGTCGGGGTCCGACGTGAACGCCTTGACGGGCACCCCTCGTTCGAGCGCGTCGATGTACAGCTCGTCCCACTCCATCGCGTTCGCGTCGTAAACCTGGAACGCATCGTTGCCCGTCCCGTCGGCCATCTCTCCCACTCCTTCCCGACGAACACTCCGGGGGGAAACATGGCCGGTGGCGGAGCGACGTGTCAACCAGGCACCAGCGCGGCGATCGGCGACGCCGTGGTACCGGCTGCGAGCGGTGGGGGAGCGGGGCCCGAGTTTCTCCCGGGCTGCCGCCGGCCTGGCCGACGAGTACCAGATCCTGACCGAGGAGATCCTCGCCGCCTACTCCACCCGCCAGGCCAGGTCGTGGCGGAGGTGGTCTAAGGCGGATTCAGGTGCGGGCGTGCTGCGAGGGCGGTCAATCAGCTGGCGGGTATGGCCAGCATGTCGGCGACACTTCTCGCCAACGCCGCCAGCTGACCCTCGAGTTGGGCGATCCGCACGTCCTTTTCCGCCAGGCGGCTGCGCAGCTCCCCGATCATCTCCTCCGCCTGGGCCAGCCGAGCCTGTTGCGCGTCGCTGAGCGCCCCCCTGCAGCATTTCGATGCGCAGGTCGGCGAGGGTCTCCCTCTGGGCCGGCGGGGTGATGCGACCGCGGTTGACGGCTTCGGCTTCGACCCGGGGGCGGCTGGCCATCCACTCCCGGGTGGGGTTGGCGTCGCCGTAGGGGGCGACGCCGCGGAGGGTGCCGATGCGGAGCCGTTTGCGCAGCGCCCCGGTGTCGTCGTGGCCGGGGAGCCGGGTCCAGCGTCGCCTCGCCAGTGTCCCGACCTTGACCTTCCTTGTGTCACGCAGGTCAACTGAGCCTCCAGGAGCCCGCGGTAGCGTCCTGAACCGAACGCCGCCGATACCGGGGCGTTGGTCAGCCCAGGTCATTGTCAGCCGGGCCGGTGGAGCCGGCAAGGAAGGAGAGACATGGCTGAGCATCCGAACGCGACGTTGGTCAGGCGGGGCTACGAGCTGTTCTCGAACGGGGACATGGAAGGCTTCATGGAGCTCCTCGCCGACGACGTGCTCTGGCACGTCCCCGGCCGGTGTCCACTCGCCGGCACCTACAAGGGCCGCGAGGGCGTGCTCAAGTACCTGAGCACCATCGACGAGCTGAGCGGCGGCACCTACCAGATCACCGAAGTGCACGACATTGTGGCGAACGACGACCACGTCGTGGGTCTCCACCACAGCGCCGCCACCCGCCCCGGCAAGACGTACGACCACAATGAGACCGTGATCTTCCATGTCCGCGATGGCCGGATCACGGAACTATGGGAGGTGTACAGCGACCTCTACGAGATCGACGAGTTCTGGTCCTGACCCCCCAGGGCTTCAGGTCTCGCCAATCGGACACCGCCCAGGCGCCGCCCGCATTCGGGCATCCCCGGCAACCGTCCTCCGCCCGACCAGTCGGACGGGAAGTGGTTGCCCCGTGATGACCCACCCTGGGGTCTTTTGCGCCGGCAGGCGCCGCCGGTGGCTACTCGGTGCTGTGACCGGTGACCGCGGGCGCTGCCAGCAGGTCGGCGACGCTGCGGGCGTACCCGGCGAGCTGCGCTTCGAGCTGGGCGATCCGGGCGTCTTTCTCGGCGAGGCGGGCCCGGAGCTCTCCGATGAGTGCTTCGGCCTGGTCGACCCTCGCCTGCTGCGCGTCGGACAGGGCGCCTTGGAGCATCTCGACCCGCAGGTCCGCCAGCGACGTCTCCGGCTCGCGAACCGTGCGACCTCGCCGCCGCAGCTCCGCCTCGACGTCCTCAACGGACACCGCCCACTTGCCCGTCGGGTTCAACGTCGAATGCGGCGCCAAGCCCCGGATCGACGGCCGCTTGGCGTTGACCGCTTTGCGGACCGCTGCCGGTGTCACCCCGAGCAGCCGCGCGGCGTCCCCCAGATACATGGTGGGGTCGTCAGGCCCGAGCGCCGGCCGGCCGTTCGCCACCTCCGAACACTAACCCGCACACGCGACCAAAGGGGAGCAATCGCGACTGTCTACCCCATGGGTTGCGATGAGTTGCGGCCGGAAGGTCGCGCCTGGTCGCGAGACCGCGCGACTGTCGCGTACCATCCGCGTCTTTGGTTGCCGGGTGCCGTAGAAGTGTTCGCATCCGGACGACACGAGGGGGAGGGACAACGGCGGACCCGTTGAGGTAGTTGGGCCCGTGGGCGGAGTGGCCCCGAGAACAAGCGGAGGCCCGGGGGGCAATCCCGGACCTCCTACACGGACCACCAACCGAAACCGCTGCATCCGGCTTCGATTCTGGAGTGGTGTGCACCCTCCACGGTAGCTGGACGCAGCCGCCCACGGAGGGATGCTCCTATGCCGCCCACCACCACACCGGCGGACGGTGACGTCTGTCTCGAGCAGCGTCTGTTCGTCGTCCGCGCCGAACCCCGCACCGACCCGTTCGCCCGACTGGTCCGCCAAGCGCACGAGGACGCCGGCAACGCCTACAACATCGAACGGTACCTATGGGTGCTGGAGGAGGCGCCCCCGGAGCCCTGCGACCACTGCGGCCGCCTCTACCTGCCGTCGTTCAACTACGACGGCGAACCCGCCCGAGGCCGACCGAGGCGCTACTGCTCCGTCCGGTGTGCCCGCCGCATGTTCCACCGGCGCCGGCCACCCCGCCGGCGGACCCCCCGTCGCGAACTGGCCGCATGACATCAAACGGCACCATGGAGCTCCGGGCCGAGCGGGCCCCGTTTGTGATGCTGCCCCGCTGGCTCCTCTACCACCCCCAGGTCGGCGAGGGCGCCAAGTTCTTGTACTGCGTCCTCCACGACCTGGTCGCTGGCCGCGAGGGTCCGACCCGGCCGGTGACCCGCGCCCAACTCGCCGACTCCTGCGGGGTCAGCGTCGACACCATCGACCGCCGCCTCACCCAACTCGGCGCCGCCGGCGCGGTGGAGAAGCAGGCTCAGATCGAAGCGGGTGGGCAGGTCGCCAACGTGTACCAGGTGTGGCTCACCCCTCCGGACGGTATCCGCCGCACCCTCCTGGCGGTCCCGACGCAGAGCGACCGGAGCGGCGGCGGGGCACCGCAAGAGCCCATCCCGCCACTCCCTGGGAAGCCGGGGTCTCCTGTGGAAAACCGGGGCCGCGTTTTTGCGGCCCCGGTTGAGGGTTGCGCGAACCCGCAGGTCAACCGCAGCCGCAAATCTGCGGCCCCGCCCTCCGACTCTCAACCGGGGCCGTACGCGTGCGGCGCCCCCGGCCGCAAATTCGCGGCCCCCTCTGTATTTGAAGAACAAGAAGAAGAAGTTCCCCCCCAACCCCCCCGCGCAGCGGGGGGGCCGACGCTCCGCACAACAACCACGACCAAGGTCCCCGCCGAGCCGGGATGAACCCCCGGGCCCTGGGCGCCAACCCCCGGGCGGAAGCCGACCGGGCTGAGGAGTTCCGCCAACGCCAACTGGCTGACCGACGCGAGGCCGAACTCGAGGCCGCAGCCGCCGCCCGCCGAGCCGAGGAGGAGGCCGCCCGAGCGGCCGCCGCCGCGTTCGAAGCCGAGGCGGATGCGCTCTCTGCCGTCCTCGACGACGAGCGTCTCGCCGCCGTCGTCGAGTTGGCGACCGACGGGCTGGCCGGGCCCCTGGCCCGCTCGCCGTTCGCCGTTGCCCGGGCGGTCGTCACCTGGTGTCGGGCCACCGCCGCCACTCGCCAACCCCATGGGCAGCTGCTGGAGGCGATCGACGTCGCCTTGGCCGAACGGTGGCGCCCGGCGCCCTACGCCCCCGCGTCGGCGCCATCCATTGACCTGCCGGAGCCGCCTCTGTCCACCACCGCCCTGCGCCACCGTCTCGCCCGCATCCTCCGCCCCGACACGACCCCAGCCGACGATGCCGAGTAGCAGGCAGTCGTCATGGGGAGCCTAGGTGCGGAGCCGTTCGAGGGCCTGTCCGGTGATCTCGGCGATGAGCTCGAAGTCCTTGTCGACGTGGAGGACGGTCAGGCCGGCGAGTTCGGCGGTGGCTGCGACCAGCAGGTCGGGGACCGAGGGGGCGCGGTGGTGTCCCTGGTCGGCGAGGACGAGCTGCACTTCGACGGCCCGGTCCTCGATGGCCGGGGTCAGGTGTTCAACCGGCATCGACGCCAGCGGCGGAGCCCGGTGGGCATCACGCAGCTCTTTGGCGGACCGGGCCGAGAAGCCGACCTCGAGGCGGGTGACGGTACCGATGCGGACGAGCCCCCGTTCGATCCGCTCGGCCCAGGCGGCGGCGTCGGGGCTGGCGCCAAGGCGGGCCAGCGCCGACTTGTCGACGAGCCAGGTCACTCCCACGCCCGCGCCATCACCGCGGGGTCGGCGAGGTCGGCGAACGTCTCCGAGAACCGGGCGAGATCGTCGACGCTCACGGGCCCACCCCCGATGGCCGCCGCCGCGACGTGGCGCCGGAGGTATTCGCTGCGCGACAGGCCGAGCCGGCGGGCGTTCCCGTCGATCGCCGCCACCACATGCTCAGGCACATCCCGGATCAGCAGATCAGCCATACGCCGCACCCTCCGCCCGAAGTGATATCAGATGATATCACAAGGGGAAGGGTGATCCGCCACCTGGTCCGACGCCTGCACGCCGTCCGGCCCATGCCCGATTGATCCCGGTTTCGGCGTCATTGCCCGTCACACCCGCCGTTTATAACGAGGTGGTCGCCCCTCCGTCCGTGACCCCACCCCCTCCGCTTCCAGGGAAGCTGCGTGGTTGGGGTCACGGCCTGCGGGGCTCCTGCTGGTTCGTGGTGTGTCAGGCAATGACGGAGGTGTGATGGGCATGGGCCGGTCAGAAACACAGGGGCTGGTGGCGCTCCCCGGACTGCAACCCGACGACGGGCTCGGCGCTCATGAAAGCGCGTCGACGGGCCGCCGGCCGGTGGGGAGGCGGCGGCAGGGGGTCCAGATCTCGGCCCGGGACGTGGCCCTGCTCCGGTGGGTGGGGGAGCAGTATTCGGTTCGGGCCGACCTGCTCGGGGTGCTGATGGCCCGCCACTCCGACGACCCCACCGCCCAGGCCCGAGGCGTGTTGGCGCCCCGGGTGGTGAATCGCCGCATCCAAGCCTGGCGGGAGGCGGGCCTGGTCCGCACCCGCACCTTCCTCATGGGCACCCCCGCCACCCTGTGGCTGACCGCCGACGGCCTCGCCGTGGCCGGCCTCCCCTGGCGCCCCTACGAACCCAGCTTGGCCACCGTCGCCCACCGCCACGCCGTCGGTCTCGTCCGCGCCGAAGCCGACAACCTCGGGGGGGGGG
>JBIOUX010000093.1:0-22217 GCA_044867425.1 Acidimicrobiia bacterium
GCCGCCGCTTCCCCAGGAGGGCGGAAGCGAGCGCCTCGGCCCAGGTTCGGTAGCCGGCGCCACCGACCCGGGCGGCCGCCCGGGCATAGCCGGGAATCCAGACGAGGAGGTGCTCCCACAGCAGCGCCCGGCGGGCCTCGCCCCGCAGACGCCGGCGGGCGGGGTCCTCCTCCTCCGCCTCCGCCTCCATCAGGGCGGCGTAGAGGCCGAGGAGGGCGGCCAGGTGGTCGGGCTCGGCGGGCGGGGCCAGGCCCAGTGCCCTCCAGAAGCCGGCCACCCGGTCCGCCGCTTCCCCGCCCAGCATCCCTTCGTCCCCCAGATGGATCGAGGCGTAGGGCGGCAGGTGGAAGCAGAACAGGTCGGTGTGGGCGGCGGGCTCGATGGTGACGTCGAGACTTGACGCCACCCGCCGGTGAGCGGGTGAGGCGCCCTCGGAGACGACGGCGAGGGCGCGGAACAGCTCCGGCGACGGACTCATGATCGGTCGGTTCGGACCACGGAGCCGACCAGCCGGTACGCCTCGCGGCTGGGCTTCAAGGGACGGAGCAGCCAGTACGGGCGGCGGGTGCCGTCGGGTGAGACGAGCTCCGCCCGGCGGGTGAGCTCCAGCCAGCGGCGGTAGACGGCGTGGGCGGCGTCGGTGTCGACGGCGATGTCTCCCTCCTCGTCGCCCGGCTGTGCCCTCGTCACCCGCACCGCTTGGTGCCAGCAGTGCTGGCCCGAGATGGGATCGGGCTGCACGGGGAAGGTCAGGTTCTGGTGGACGCCCGCATCCGTCCACCAGATCCGCCCGGTGTCGGGGTCGGACGACGGGTAGGGCACCACGCCGGACAGGCGCTGCATCGACCAGCCTTCGGCCGAGCGGTCGAGGGCCACGGTGGCCATGAGCGGGCCCTGGCCGGGCTGCCCGGTGTTCGGCTTCCAGCGGCCCATGTGGTGGCTGCAGGCCACCACCCCTGGGCGGATCCCCTCGGTCACCCACGCCTTGAGCACGAAGTGCCCGATCGCGGTCTCCACCCGCACCAGGTCGCCGGTTCGCACCTCCAGCCGGGTGGCGTCGGCGGGATGGAGCCACAACGGGTTGGAGTGGGCGATCTCGTCCAGCCACTTGGAGTTGGCCGAGCGGGTGTGGACCTGTACCGGGAGGCGGAAGGTGGAGATGAGGGGCATCTGGCCCGCCTGGAGGGCGGAGGGGTGGACCTGGCTGCGGATGTAGCCGGGCAGGGCGTGCTCCGGCCAGCCCCATGCCGCCAGGGTGGAGGACCAGAACTCCAGCCGGCCCGAGGGCGTGGGAAAGCCCCGCAGGACCCGGCCGTCGACGCGCACCCCCACGCGGCGCCGGCCCTCGGGGTCGGGATCGGGCGTGGGCAGGGGGACGGCATTGCGCAGCGGTGACCCCGGGGTGGGGCAGTAGACCCGGCCGAAGCCCCCCTCGACGGCATCCACCAGGCGGTGTTCGGGCACCTCCTCCTCGTGGCGGGGTCCGACCCGGCGGGTGATCTCGAAGGCGCCGTAGCGGCGCATGTACTCCAGCGGGGTGAGCCCATCCGCCGCCGCCCGTTCCGGAAGGCCGGGAACGGAGTGCTCGAAGATCCAGTCGTAGTACTCGTCCACGGAGAGCTTCTGGCCGGGGTGGGTGGCCGACTCGTGGAAGGCGCGGATGCCGAGGCGGCCGTCGGGGTCGATCCGCCACGACAGCTCGATCCAGAACTCGTTCTCCTCCCACACCTCCCCCGGGTTGACCGCCCGGGTGTCGTCCACGTCCTCGCCCAGGCGCCGGCGGGCCTCCCGCAGGACGGGCTGGCGGAAGCCGAGCCACTGGCCGTCATGCGTCTCGTAGGAGTGGAGATCGTGGCGCTCGGAGGCGTGGCCCATGGGCAGCACGTAGTCGGCGAAGTAGGCCGTCTCGCTCCAGGTCGGTGTGAGGGCGACGTGGAGTCCGACCTTGGCCGGGTCGGTCAGCACCTCGACCCACGAGAACCCGTCGGGGTTCGTCCACACGGGGTTGTAGACGCGGGTGAAATACACCTCGAGGCACCCGCGGCCCTCTTTCAGGAAGTGGGGCAGAAGGAACGACAGCTCGTTGTTGGCCAGCGGGTACTCCCGCGGCCACGTCAGCTCGTTCCAGCCGTGGCGGTGATGGGGCCAGTGGTGGGGGCGGGGGAGGAACTTGTTCCAGGCGCTGGGGAACACGCCACCGGGCGTGGCCACCGCTCCGAGCAGGGCGTTGAGCAGGAACAGGGTGCGGGCGACCTGCCAGCCGCCCAGGTTGCCGGCCGCCGCCGAGCGCCAGTTGTGGGTGGACAGGCGGCTGCCGGCGGCGGCCACCGCCTCCGCCACCTCGACGAGCGTGGCCGCGGCCACACCCGACTCGGCCTCGGCGAACTCGAAGGTGAACTCGGCGTAGAGCCCGGCCAGGATCGCCTCGAACGTCTCGAAGGTGGGCTCGGCGTCGGGATGCTCGGCGGCCAGGTACTCCTCCCAGTTCCACCAGCGCCGGACGAAGTCGCGGTCGTAGGCCTTCGTGGCGATGATGTGGTGGGCGATGGCCAGGTTGATGGCGGCCTCGCTTCCCGGCCACGGGGACAGCCACCAGTCGGCATGGGTGGCGGTGTTGGACAGGCGGGTGTCGAGCACCACCAGCTTGGCGCCGTTGGCCTTGGCTTCCATGACCCGCTGGGCGTGGGGGTTGAAGTAGTGGCCGGCCTCGAGATGGGAGCTGATGAGGTAGATGACCGAGGCGTTGGCATGGTCGGGGCTGGGCCGGTCGATGCCCATCCAGAAGGCGTAGCCGGTGCGGGCGCCGCTCGAACACACGTTGGTGTGGGAGTTGTGCCCGTCCACGCCCCAGGAAGCCAGCACCCGCTCCGTGTAGCCGTCCTCCCCCGGCCGGCCGACGTGGTACATCACCTCTTCCTGGCGCTCTTCCACGATGGCGGTGCGGATGCGGGCGGCGATGTCGTCGAGGGCCTCGTCCCAGCTGACCCGCTCCCAGCCGCCGCCGCCCCGCTCCCCCGCCCGGCGCAGCGGGTACAGCACCCGGTCGGGGTCGGTGACCTGGTTGATGGTGGCCGGCCCCTTGGCGCAGTTGCGGCCCCGGGAGCCGGGGTGCTCCGGGTTGCCCTCGAACTTGCGCACCTGGAGGGTTTCCCGGTCGACGTAGGCCAGCAGCCCGCAGGCCGACTCGCAGTTGAAACAGGTGGTGGGCACCAGCATGGACCGGCGTTCGACCCGCTCCGGCCAGGAGCGGGAGTCGAACTCCACCCAGTCGTCCCAGCGCTCCTTGGGGGGAAAGGCGGCCAGGTGGATGCGGCTCGGCCCGGGATAGAAGGTCTCCCCCCGGGCCTCGACCTCGGAGCGGGCGGCGCTCACCCGCTGGCCGAGGCGATCGACGTCGGAGTGGGGCATGGATCCTCCGGTCAGGCGAGGGGTACGGCCTGGGCGGCTTGGACGTAGGCATGCTCGTGGGCCAGGAGCCCGACCACGGCGGCGAGGCCGGCGGCCGGGCCCACCGCCGGAGCCAGCAGCCCGGCCGCGACCAGAGCCGCGCCCGTCCAGAAGAACCCGGCGTAGCGCCCCCGGGTCATCTCCGCGGCGGCGAGGTGGGCGTGGGCGGTGGGATGGGCGAGCGTCACCTCGCCGGCCACCAGCAGGAGATGGGCGGCGCAGGCGGCGAAGAGCACCCAGGCCAGCGTGTGACGGGCGTCGCCGCCGGAAGCGGCCTCGGCCACCAGCAGGGCGCCGGCCCCCGCCAGGACGGCCTGGACGGCCATGTGGGGCGGCAGCAGCGGGCTCTGCCACAGGTCCCGCCCCTTGGACTGGGCGAAGAGGTAGGCGGTGTAGACCGCGGTCATGACCGCCAGCGGGATCCCTGGGAGGGCCACCGCCCGGGTCAGCGCCTCCCGGCCGAGGAGGCTGCCGGTGAGGTGGAGGCCGAGGACGGCCCCGTAGGCGCCGATGACGAAGCCCCCCCGCACCAGCCAGGACCGCCACTGGGGTTTGGTGAAGATGAAGAAGAACCGCCCGGGATGCTCGAGGTCCCAGATGAGCAACCCGCCGGTGAGACCCAGGAAAGCGACGGCGAGGCCGGGCGCGGTCCAGCGCACGAGCGGGGCGTCCCACTGCACCGTCCCGGTCAGGGCCAGGAGCACGGCCAGGAGCCAGGCCCCGGCGGCGATGCCCTTGGTCCAGGTGTAGAGGCTCACCCGCCAGTCCCAGGGGGCCCGGTGGGACACGTCGTAGGACAAGAGCGCGGCGGCCGACGAATTCACACCGCCGTTCGCGAGGGCGGGATACCCCGAGCCGACGTGGTGGGAGCCGCCCGGCTGCTCGCTCCACATGTAGATCCCGCCGTCCGGCCGGCGGGCGGCGAGGGGGTCTAGGGTGGCCTGGTGGGCGCCCCGGTAGAAGACCTTGGGATGGGTCTCCTTCTCGGGCCGGCGGACGGCGACGGGCGTCCGGCCCACGATCTCGGCCACCCGGGAAGCGGGGTCGTTGAGGTCACCCACCACGATGGCCTGGGTGGGGCACACCGTCACGCAGGCCGGCTCCAGGCCGATGTCGAGGCGGTGGGCGCAGAAGTTGCACTTCTCGGCCGCGTGGTCTTCGGGGTTGATGAAGATGGCGTCGTAGGGACAGGCGGCCATGCAGGCCTTGCACCCGATGCAGCGGCGCTTGTCGAAGTCGACGATGCCGTCGGGGCGCTGATACATGGCGGCCGTGGGGCAGGCAGCGACGCACGGAGCATCCTCGCACTGATTGCACCGGGTGACCTGGAAGGCCCGTCGCGCCTGGGGGAAGATGCCCGCGTCGACCGACTTGACATAGGTCCGGGTCACCCCGAGGGGAACGGCATTCTCCGACTTGCACGCCGTGGTGCAGGCGTGGCAGCCGATGCAGACACTCTGGTCGAGCACCTTGACCCAGCGGGCGACGCCGACAGTCGCGCTCATCGGCACCGACATGGCCGGACCGTATCCGAGATTACGCAGTTGCGCAAGTATGAATCCGTTAAAACCTTCTCATTCCCACCAACGGGGGATGGAGCCCAACTCGCCCATTGGTACCGTCGCCCGAGGAAAGCATCGCCTCCCTGACGGCCTTCCCTACGGAGTCCCCGGGTACAGCCGTCCCGGGGGCTCCGCTACGTCGGGTATTTCTACAACCAGGCGCCCAGCGTTCACGACCATCGAGGGACAAAGGCGATGAGCGACAACTGCGTGCTTCCCGAGGACTACTGGTATCTGGTGGAGCACCACGTCTGGGCGCGGCCGGAGCCGTTCCACGTTCACCACCCCACGCCGGCCAACCGGGTGGTCAAGGTCGGCCTGACCGACGTCTTCCAAGCCCTGGCCGAACAGATCATGTTCTTCACGCCCCGACGAGTCCACCGAGAGGTCGGTCGCGGGCGTCCGGTGGCGGTCCTCGAGAGCGGAAAGTGGCTGGGGATCGTGCCGAGCCCCGTCAACGGCGAAATCCTCGAGTACAACCTCGCTGTCGTGGACAACCCGAGCGTTCTCAACCAAGACCCGTACCACGAGGGCTGGATCGCCCGGGTCCGGGTCCTCCGGTGGGACGTGGAGCAGCAGGGCCTCGTGACCGGGACCGACGGCGTCGCCTTCTACCGGCAGTTCCTGGAGCGAGAGGGAATCCGCTGTCGCTAGTGCCGCCTCGGAGCGCCGGCCTGCTCAGTATTCGATCGAGGAGTAGCGCTTCAGCTTCTCGCGGCGGTGCTCGGCGTTGATCGTCCGTACGGTGCCCGACCGGGACCGCATGGCGATTGACTGCGTGAGGGCCGTGTCGCCCTCGTACCGCACTCCGTCGAGGAGGTCGCCGTCGGTGATCCCGGTGGCGGCGAAGAACACGTCGTCGCCGGAAACGAGGTCGTCGGTCGTCAGCACCCGGTCGAGGTCGTAGCCGGCGGCAAGCGCCTCGTCCCGCTCTGCGTCGGTCCGCGGCACGAGGCGCCCCTGCATGGCACCGCCGAGGCACTTGATGGCGCAGGCCGCCACCACCCCTTCGGCGGTTCCTCCGATGCCGAGGAGCACATCGATCCCGGTCCCGGCGCGCGCCGCCGAGATGGCGCCGCCCACATCGCCGGCCGGGATGAACTTCACCCGGGCGCCGGCCTCAAGCACCTCCTTGACGAGCTGCTCGTGGCGCTCGCGGTCCAGGACGACGACCGTCAGGTCCGTGATCCGGCTGTGCCTGGCGGCGGCGATCCGCCTCAGGTTCTCGGCGACGGGCGCGGCGATGTCGATCACGGCGGCCGCCTCTTGGCCGACCGCGATCTTTTCCATGTACCGGCAGGGGCCCGGGTCGAACATGGACCCCCGCTCGGCCAGCGCAGCCGCCGACAGCGCCCCGTTCATCCCCTTGGCCGCCAGCCTTCGGCCATCGATGGCATCGACGGCGATGTCTACGGCCGGGCCTTCACCACGGCCGATGACCTCACCGTGGTACAGCATGACGGCGGCGTGCTTCTCGCCCTCCCCGATCACCACGAGCCCGTCCATCGGCAGCGTCTCCATCATCAACCGCATGCCCCGGACGGCGGCTTCCTCGGCCGTCCGCTGATCGCCGCGTCCCATCAACCGGGCGGCGGCGAGCGCAGCGGCCTCGGTGACCCGAACCAGCTCGAGTCCCAGATTGCGATCCGGCGGTGAGTGGCCGGCGCCGGTGCTCGCCGGTTGGTCCCCAGGTAGATCGGCCAAGCTGCTTTCGTATTCCACCGCTGGCTCCTATCGGGAAGAGGTGCCCACCGGGACGGCCGAGAGCTCCTTGACCACCATGCCCACGAACGCCTTGGCGTCGCCGAAGAGCATCAGGGTCTTGTCCATGTAGTAGAGCTCGTTCTCCACGCCGGCGAACCCGGGGCTCATGCCCCGCTTGATCACCATGACGCTCGCCGCCTTGTCGACGTCGAGGATGGGCATGCCGTAGATGGGGCTCGCCGGGTCGTGCCGGGCGGCCGGGTTGGTCACGTCGTTGGCGCCGATGACCAGCGCCACGTCGGCTTGTGGGAACTCGGAATTGACGTCGTCCAGGTCGAGCATCCGGTCGTAGGGGATGTCGGCCTCGGCCAGCAGCACGTTCATGTGGCCGGGCATGCGCCCGGCGACCGGGTGGATGGCGAAGCGCACGTCCACGCCCCGGCGGGTGAGCCCGTCGTAGAGCTCGCGGACCTTGTGCTGCGCCTGGGCGACGGCCATCCCGTAGCCGGGCACGATGATCACGGAGGAGGCGGACTCCAGGATGGACACCGCCTCCTCGGCACTGGCGCTGCGGACCGGCCGCTCCTCGACCTCGCCTGCCGCTGCCGCCTTGACCTGGCCGAAGCCGCCGAAGAGCACGTTGGTGAACGAGCGGTTCATGGCCCGGCACATGACCACCGACAGGATGAAGCCGGAGGAGCCGTCGAGGGCGCCGGCGATGATGAGCAGGTTGTTGTCGAGCACGACCCCCATGGCCGCCGCCGACAGACCGGCGTAGGAGTTGAGCAGCGAGATCACGGTGGGCATGTCGGCACCGCCGATGGGGATGATCAGCAGGACGCCGAAGAGCAGCGCCAGCCCCGAGAAGACGGGGAACAGCCCGCTGGCACCCGGGTTGACCACGAGGGCGACGGCGACGGCGATCGCCCCGGTGAACAGCGACAGGTTGACCGCGTTCTGGCTCCGGTAGACGATCGGCCGGGCGGGGAGGAAACCCTGGAGCTTCCCGAAGGCCATCAGGCTGCCGGTGAAGGTCAGGAAGCACCGCGGCGGCGAGGTAGCCCACTTGGACGAGATCTTCGACGTCCATCAGCGGGGCGGCCTTTCCTTGAACATCTTGAGCATCCGGTCGGTAATGAGGAAGCCGCCGACCACGTTGGCGGTCGACGCCGTCACCGCGATGGTGCCCAGTAGCGTGCTGAGCGTGCCCCGGTCCGATCCGGCGATCACGATCGAACCCACCAGCGAGATGGCGGCGATGGCGTTGGTGAGGGACATGAGCGGGGTGTGGAGCAGCGGGGAGACCCGCCGGATCACCTCGAGGCCCACGAACGTGGCCAGCACGAAGACGTAGAGTGCGGTCTCCAGGTCGGGTTGAGCCATCAGCGCACCACCTCCAGTCCCATCGCCGCACGCACCGTGGGGTGCACCACGTCCCCACCCGACGCCACGAGCGTGTCCCGGGCGATCTGGTCGTCAGGGTCGACGGTCACCTTGCCCTCCTTGGTGACGTGGAGCAGGAACGCCGAGATGTTCTTGGCGTACATCGAGCTCGCCTGGTAGGGCGCGCCGGCGGGCAGGTTGGTGGGCCCGAAGATCGTGACGCCGTGCTCCGTGACGACCTCGTCCCGGCGGGTCAGCTCGCAATTGCCCCCCCGTTCGGCGGCCAGGTCGACGACAACCGAGCCGGGCTGCATCCCGGCCACCATGCCGGCGCTGACCAGCCGTGGTGCCGGTCGCCCCGGGATGGCGGCCGTGGTGATGACCACGTCGCTGGCCGCCACCACCCGCGCCATCATCTCCTGCTGGCGGCGGTAGAACTCCTCGTCCATCGCCTTGGCGTAGCCGCCCCCGCCCTCGGCGTCGTCGGCCTCCAGGTCGAGCTCGACGAACTTGGCGCCCACGCTCTGGACCTGCTCCTTGACGTCGGGCCGCACGTCATAGGCTTCGACGACCGCCCCCAGCCGCTTGGCGGTGGCGATGGCCTGCAGGCCCGCCACCCCCGCCCCGACCACGAACACCCGTGCCGGTGGGACGGTACCGGCCGCGGTCGTGAGCATGGGGAACATCTTCGGGAGGGCCCCGGCCGCCAGGACCACCGCTTTGTAGCCCGCCACGGTCGCCTGGGAGGAAAGGACGTCCATGCTCTGAGCGCGGGTGATCCGCGGCATCAGGTCCATGGCGAAGAGCGTGACCTTGCGGGACGCCAGCGCTTCGACCGCTTCCGGATACGAGAGGGCATCACAGATGCCGATCACCACCTGGTCGGGCTGCAGGCGGTCGAGGTCCTGGTGTGCCGCGTCGAGGTTCGCTACCAGGGCCCGTACCCGCAGGATCACATCGACGGCGAACACCTCGTTGCGCCAGCGGACGACCTTGACCCCCTGGGCGAGGTACGCCTCGTCAGTGAACCCGGCCGCCTCCCCGGCGCCTTCCTCGACGAGCACGTCGATCCCCGCCTTGGCCAGGACGGGGACCACCGCCGGGGTCAGGGCGACGCGCCTTTCCCCCGGGAAGATCTCCCGGGGCACCCCCACCCTCATCCGCCGGTCCTCACCATTCCCGCACGCTACGGAAACGTGTCGCCGGGCGGATCACCCCGGAGTGGGATTCACGGTGCTATGAACCACGCCCCCGGTGGGGGCCCGGGTTTCAGGCGTAGTCGGCGCTGGCGGCCAGGGCCCGGCCGACGGTGCTCACGTGCAGGCGCCGGGGACGGATCTTCGCCGTGACCCTCGGCTCCCGGGTGGCGAACACCAGGCGCTGGCGCCACCAGACATCCAGGTCGCCCACCGTCACCCGCTGGTATCCCAGCGAGGGATCCGAGGGGCCGGCGAAGGCGACGGCCGATTTCAGGACGTCTCCTTCGAAGTCCAGCGTCAGCTCGACGGTGATCGCTTTCTCTCCCAGCCGTCGCACCAGCTCCGCCACGCCGCGCTCCAGATGGATCTTCACGCTCGCCTCCGCGCTCCGGCTCCCGCCCAGCGTACCCAGGGATGGGCCCGGGCCACCCGTTGCGACGACCGGCAAGAGACGACGATGATCGGACAATGACCCAGGTGCTCCTGCTGTGCACGGCCGACCCCAAGGTGACCCGGGGCGTGAAAGGGGTGGCCGCCGAGGCGGGATTCGCCGTTCACGCCGCCACCGCCGGCGATCTGTCCGCCCCCCCGGCGGCCGTGGTGGTGGACCTCGACGGCCCCGGAGCAGCAGACGTCCTCGCCGAGCTGCGGGCGCGGTTCCCCGAGGCCCTGATCGCCGGCCATCTCGGGTTCCCCGACCGGGAGCGCTGGTTGGCGGCGGAACGGGCCGGCTGCGACGTGGTGGCCAACCGGGGAGCCCTGGCCGCCGCGCTGCGCACCCGCCTGGCCGCCGGGCCCAGCCGGGGACGGCGGCACCCCGTCATGGCGGCCGCCGACGTGGCCGGCCGCCTCGGCCTGGTGCACCGCGATCCCGGGCTCCCCGGTGGCAAGACCGGACCCTTCGCCCTCTACCACGTCGGAAACCGGGTCGTCGCCTGCGCCGATCGTTGCCCCCACGCCGGAGCCGTCCTTTCCGAAGGGGAGCTGGAAGCGGCGGTCGTCACCTGCCCGCGCCACGGCAGCCAGTTCGATGTCCGCACCGGCGAGCGCCTCCGAGGTCCGGCCGACGCCGACCTCGCCACCTTCCCGGTCCTCGAGGAGGGCGGCCAGATCTACCTGCTTCTTCCTCACGAATCTTGACCCGCTCGGCGGCCCCAGTCGCCGGCCAGGGTGAAGGTGTTCAGGTCGAGCTTGGGGTCCACGGTCCGCAGGCCGTTGAGGAACTCGACGGCGTGGGGTTTGCACAGCTGCCAGCCGAAGGGGTCGTTGGACCGGTGCAGGTGCAGGCTGTGGGCATGTTCCAGCGCGACGTGGCACACGGCGCAACGACCCTCGGGCCGGTCCGCGTCCAGCCAGTCGACGACGTCCGACCAGCACCGCCCGCAGAGCATCCCCGAGTCGTCCTTGAGGAAGAAGTCACCGGGGTGGTAGAGAAAGCGAATCCCGAAGGGGCCGGTCGGCTCCGCCTCCTCGGCCGGACCGAGGAGGATCGTGCCGCAGCGATCGCAGCGCAGATCGAAGACGGTCACCGGGCCCAGGCCCCCTTCGTCCGCCAGCCTTTCTGGCGCGTGCCCTTGACGGTGCCTACAATATATGAGAACTTGCGCATACAGCCAACCTAGGGGGGTGCGGCCGTGACGACTGCGGATCAGGTCCTCGACTGCAAGGGCATGCAGTGCCCGGTGCCGGTCATCAAGACGGCCCAGGCCATCAAGACGATCGAGAGCGGCCAGGTGCTGGAGTTGCTTGCCACCGATCCTGGGGTAGAACCGGACATGAAGGCCTGGTCCTCGCGGACGGGCAACGAGTTGCTCAAGATCGAAAAAGAAGGCGACGTCTTCCACGTCTTCCTCCGCCGGGCGTGATGGCCCGGCCGGCCGGCCGTCGGGAGGTTTCGTATGTGGCGGGATGACGGCGAGGGCAAGGTCCTCTACGTCCAGACCCACGGGATTGATGACCCGGGGCGCAGCGCCACTCCGTTCTTCCTGGCCGCCTCGGCGGCGGCCATGGAAACGGAGGTCGGTATCTACTTCACGATGTACGGCCCCACCCTGCTGCGCAAGGACATGGTCGACAAGATCGGCCCCAAGGGCGAGGTGGGCCAGCCCCTGTCCTACTTCATCAAGCAGGCCACCGAGCTGGGCGTGCGCCTGTGGGTCTGCCAGCCGTCGCTCGAACTGAACGACCTGGCGCTCGAGGACCTCATCGACGGCGTGGAGATGATCGGCGGCGCCGCCTTCAACGACCTGGCCATGCGGGCCGACGCCGTCGTCGCGTTCTAGGAGGCCGGGTGAGCGTTGTCACCACCAGCGCGCTGTACAAGGCCCCGAAGGTGGCCGGCTACGACGATGTGTCGTACGAGGAGAAGGAGCGCCTCTTCGCCCAGGTGAAGGCGGACATGCGCTTCCCCGACTACCTCTACGGCTGCTACGAGTGCGGCATCTGCGTGGCCGCCTGCCCCTCGGCCCGCTTCTACGACTTCAGCCCCCGGCGCATCGCCCAGGCCGCGGGCCGGGAGGACGTGGAACTCTTCTACCAGCAGATGCAGGAGGACATCTGGGAGTGCTCCCAGTGCTTCTCATGCGTGCGCTGCCCCCGGGGCAACAACCCCGGCGGGATCATCCTGATCATGCGCGAGGTGGCCATCAACAACGGGATGGCCTCGGCCCGGGAGGCCCTGGAGGGCTACTCCCGCATCATCTACAAGATCATGTCCACCGGCACCCAGGTTTCCCCGGACATGCTCCAGCCCGACGCCTTCCCCGACTGGGGCCCGGAGGTGAAAGACGTCTCCGACAACCTCGACCTGTGGCGCCGGATGCTGCCCCCGGAGACGCACCACACCACCAAGACGGGCTGGGACGTGTCCCAGAAGACGCTGGTGGAGCTGTACCTCATCTGGCTCAACACCGGCGCCCTGGACATGATCAAGGAGGTGGACGAAGGGCTGTTCATGATCCTCCAGGACGTCATGGAGGAGGCCCTCGAGGACGAGGGCATCGAGGTCTAGCCGAGAAGGAAAAGGGGTAACCCCATGCCGATCCCCGTCGAGGCCCTGCTGAAGAAGAAGGAGCACTTCGAGCGCGACCCGGAGCGCGCCCCGTCCGACTTCCACGCCGAGGTCTTCGAGCTCGAGGAGAGGGGCGAGTGGATCGTCCAGCGGGTCCCCGACCCCTGGGTCTCCGTCGACACCAAGTACGGGCGGGAGAAGAAGATTCCCAAGGGGAACCTCTGGCACCACAAGAGCTGCGGCCAGTGCGGCCACATCCCGGGCTACTCCACCTCCATCTTCTGGGTGATGCGCAAGCTGAACCAGCCCTACGTCGACCCCACCGACCAGACCTCGTGCACGGCCTGGAACTACTACGCCTCGGCCACCTCCAACGCCGGCGCCCAGGCGGCGGTGGCCATGCGCAACTTCGCCGCCGCCCACGAGTCGGGCAGCTTCCCCCTCATCCACTGCGGCACCTCCTACGGCCACTACAAGGAGGTCCGCGAGGAGCTGCTGGCCCACCCCGAGCTGCGGGAACAGGTCGGCGGCATCCTCAAGAAGCTGGGCAAGCAGATGGTCATGCCCGAAGAGATCGTCCATTACTCCGAGTGGTTCTACGCCATGCGGGACGAGATCGCCCGTCACCAGGTGGTGCCCATGGAGGGCATCAAGGTGACCGTCCACCCCGCCTGCCACTACTACAAGCTGGTGGAGGGCGACGCCATCTTCGACGCCGACATCTACGGCGGGCAGCGCACCGCGGTGGTCACCGGCGTGGCCGAGGCGCTGGGCGCCGACGTGCGGACCTACTCGACCTGGTTCGACTGCTGTGGCTTCGGGTTCCGCCACATCCTCGTCCAGCGGGACTTCACCCGGTCCTTCGCCACCCAGCGCAAGATCGAGGTCATGAAGGAGGAGGCCGACCCCGACGTGGTTCTCACCCACGACACCGGTTGTGTCACCACGCTGGACAAGAGCCAGTTCGCGGCCCAGGCCCACGGGCGCAACGTGGGCGTGCCCGTCATGTCCGAGGCCCAGTTCGCCGCCCTGGCCATGGGCGCCCACCCCTACAAGGTGTGCCAGCTCCACTGGCACTCCACCGACTACCGGCCGCTGCTCGAGAAAATGGGCATCGACTGGCAGGCGGCCTGGGCCGAGTTCGAGCGGGACGTGGAGCGTCTCCGCTCGGGCGAGCAGAAGTACCTGACATGGGAGGACGTGGACGCCTGACCGGCGGCCACGCACACAACGGATCCTTTGGCGGCCTTCTGTAGGTCGGCGCGCCGGGAAAACAGGGGGGCAAGATGGCGAGTGACACCGTCGTCGTGATCGGCGGGGGTCCGGCCGGGCTGGAGGCGGCCCGCAGCGTGGGCGAGCTGGGCGGGCAGGTGGTGCTGGTGGAGAAGGAGGACTACCTGGGCGGCACGCCCATCCGGGAGCGCTACGCCGCCCTCACCCCGAGCTTCCGCAGCGCCGAGGAAGCCATGGGGGAGCTGGTCGAGGAGATGCGGGCCACCGGGGCGGAGGTCCTCACCTCCTCGCAGGTGACCGCCTGTGAAGGGGAGAGCCCCGACTTCGTCCTCACCGTGGCCGGTCCCGACGGGGAACGCCGGGTGGAGGCGGGCGCCATCATCCTGGCCACCGGCTTCGAGCACTTCGACCCGGGCCGGGAGACCCAGCTCTACGGGTACTACGAGTTCCCCGACGTCATCGCCCTCCAGGACCTGGAGTCGATGCTGAAGGACCACAACGTCGTCCGGCCCTCGAACGGGCTCCCCCCGAAGCGGATCTGCTTCGTCCAGTGCGTGGGCAGCCGGGACCGCCACATCGGCAACGAGTACTGCTCCAAGGTGTGCTGCGGGATCGCCTCCAAGGAGGCCATCGAGGTCCGCCAGCTCCTGCCCGACTGCCAGGTGTTCATCTTCTACATCGACATGCGCATGTACGGCTACTGGGAGAACCAGATCTACTGGCCGGCCCAGGAGGAGTACCACGTCCAGTACATCAAGGGGATCATCACCGAGGTGCTGGAGAAGGGCGACCGCCTGCTGGTGCGGGGCGAGGACACCACCATGGGCCGTCCCATGGAGGTGGAGATGGACATCGTGGTCCTCTCGGTGGGGATGGAGCCCTCCCGGGGAACCCGGACCATGGCCGGCATCCTCGGCCTGACCCAGAACAAGTACGGCTTCATCGAGGCCATCCACCCGCCTCTGGACACGGTCACCACCAGCCGGCGGGGCATCTTCGCCGCCGGGGCCTCCCTCGGCCCCGCCGACCTGGAGGACTGCGCCTCGTCGGCCGGGCTGGCGGCGGTCAAGGCGTTGTCCATCCTGCGGCGCAAGACGGTGGCGGCGGGTTAGGAGCGCTCTGTGGGCGGCCAGGTCGTCGACACCGGCTCCGCAGAGGAGTTCATGCGGGAGACCATGGCCCAGGTCTCCGAGGCGGAGCTGGCCGACATCGCCGCGGCGCTGGAGCGCAAAGCGGCCGGCTTCGCCGCCCTGCTCGGCGTTCCGGGTGCGGCCCGGGCGCTGCCGCCTGAGGATCTGCGCCGGGTGCTGCGCAGCGTGTTCGCCACCCGGCGCAAGGCGGACGCCATCCTGGGGGCGACGGGACCGGAGCGCCTGGCCGCCGCCGTCGACGACCTCCTCCACGGCGAGGCGCCCCTCCCCGACCGGATCCTCGCCTTCGACGACGTGGTGCTGGCCGACTTCCCCGACCCCGGCTTCGACCTCCCCGGCGAGCTCCTGCATTTCACCGCCCCGGAACAGTGGTGGCTGTGGAGCCGCTGGATGTGGGACCCCCGCACCCAGACCGGATCCCTGGCCCTCGTCACCGAGGACGACTACGACCTCAACGCCCCCGATCGGGGCGAGGGCTACGCACGGGTGGGCGAGGCGCTGGCGTTCGTCAACGAGACCGGCAAGCAGGTCGGGTTCACATCCGCCGGTCGGGGCCTTTTCGGGGTGGACGTCTTCCTGGCCTGCGTCTACTCCGTCTACATGTACACGGTCCTCCGGCTGCGGATGACCCAGGAGTTCAACAAGATCGTCCCCGAGCTGCCCGAACTGGTGCGCCGCCTGCTCGGCGTCCACCGCCTGGAGGTGTGAGCCATGCCCGTCGGAGGCCGAAAGGAGGCTCCGGAGGCCGTCGAGAAGGAGATGGCCGTCGTCACCTCCGCCCTGTCCGGGCGGGAGTGGGAGCTGCCCGGCATGTGGAACCGCATGTTCGAGCAGCGGGTGATCTGGGACTACGACACCGCCGGCTTCGAGCAGATCGGGGCCCTGCCCGGCGGCGAGTCGCTGGAGTGGTGCTACGGGTGCGGCAAGTGCGTACCGGTGTGCCCTGTCGACCTGGTGGGCGAGTACGGCCCCCGCAAGATCCACCGCAAGGTCCAGACGGGCATGGACCTGTTCCAGAGCGACGACCTGTGGCTGTGCACCACCTGCATGAACTGCCTGCGGGTCTGCCCCAAGGAGGTCGACATGATCAAGATCATGCCGGCCGTGCGGGAGCAGGCCGTCGGCCAGGGGCACGTTCCCGCCGAGCTCCAGGACGTGTTCGAGAAGACGTTCCGCTACGGCAACTGCCTGGGGGAGAACCCCCGGCGCCGCCACGCCTGGACCAAGGGCGCCGGCGTCCCGGTGCGGGTGCTCTCCGCCTCCGACCCCGGGCCGGTGGACGTGCTGTGGTGGGTGGAGGACTACTGGAGCTACCACCCCCGGGGCCAGCAGGCGGCCCAGGCCTTCGCCCGGGTCATGACCGCTCTCGGCATCGACTTCGCCATCGTCGGTGCCGACGAGAAGACCCTGGGCGACTCGCAGCGCCTGGCGGGCGAGAAGGGCCTGTTCGAGGCGCTCATGGAGGACGTGGTGGCGGTCCTGGGCAAGTACCAGTTCAACCGGATCGTGACCCCCGACCCGCACGCCTACAACGCCTTCACCAAGGTCTACCCCGGCTACGGCCACACCTACGAGGTGCTCCACTACACCCAGCTGCTGGCCCCCCTGGTGGATCGCATGGAGTTCCGCCACGAGGTGCCCCTCGACGTCACCTTCCACGACCCCTGCTATCTGGGCCGCCACGGCGGCGAGTACGACGCTCCCCGGACCCTGCTCAAGGCCATTCCCGGCCTCAACCTGGTGGAGATGCCCCGCAGCCGGGAGAACGGCTACTGCTGCGGCGGGGGCGGCGGCAGCATGTGGCTGGACGGCTTCACCGCCAACCACACCAGCGAGCGCCTGTCAGAGCGCCGGGTACGGGAGGCGGCCGAGACCGGCGTGGCCGCCCTGGCGGTGTGCTGCCCCTACGAGGTGTCCCGCTTCGAGGACGGGGCCAAGTCGACCGGCAACGAGTCGATGCGCGTGCCCGACATCGTCGAACTGCTCGACGAGGCCATGGGCCTGAAGGCCACCGGGTAGGAGGCCGTCCGGCTTATGGCCACCTTGCGGGTGTGCGACTTCGGGCGGGTCTCGGCCCGGCGTTCCCAGACGCTGTGGCACGCCCTCGCCCACGGGGTCTCCGCCGGCGCCCCACCCACGCTGTCGTTCATGCGCCCCGCCCGGCCCTACGTCGGCCTGGGGTACCACCGACCGGCGGCCGAAGTGGACCTCGACTGGTGCCGGGAGGCGGGCCTGCCCGTCTACCGCCGCAAGGCGGGAGGCGGCGTCGTGTACCTCGACGACGCCCAGCTCTTCTTCCAGATCACGGTGCCGGCCACCTCGCTGCCCCCCGCCCGGGGAGTGGCCCTGCGCCACCTGCTCGCCCCGGCAGTGACCGCCTGGCGGGCCGCCGGCATCGACGCCTGGCTCGATCCCGCCGGCGAGGTGGTGGTGGGCGACGGATCCGCGTTGGGAAGCAAGGTGTGTGGCCATGCCGCCGCCCAGATCGGCGACGCCGTCGTGGTGGTGGGCAATCTGATCGAGCGTTTCGACCATGACGCCGCCGCCCGGGTGCTCGCCCTCCCTCCCGACGCCCGGGCCGAGGCCGCCCGGCTCATGCGCCGCTTCGTGGCCGCCACCCCCGCGGATGCGGCCACCTTCCAGTCGGCGGCGGTGACCGCCTACGGCGAGGCGCTCGGCCTGGAGCCGGTGCCGGGCACCATGACGGGCGACGAGCGGATCCATCTCGCCCACCTCGACACCCGTTTCGCCACAGCCCGCTGGCTGGCGGGCCCGGTGGCCGGCCGGCCGCTGCCGGCCGCCCGCACCGTCAAGATCCGCGCCGGGGTGTTCGTGGTGACGGCCGAGGCGGCGGCCGCCCGGCTGTTGGCCGGCGTCGTCGGCAACCGGGTGGAACGGGCCGTCCTGGCCGCCCCGGAATGGAACGGGGCCGCCACCCGTCTGGCCGCCGGCCTCGAAGGGCTGTCACTGCCCGAAACCACGGCCCGCCTGGCGACGGCGGGCGCCGCCGGAGCGCGCCTGGCCGGCGCGCTGGCCGGCCTGCGGACGACCGCCGCCTAGGAGGGACGACCATGGAACCGACCACGAATGAGCTGACCGAGGTGGCCGGCTTCCCCGTCGACCTGGCCCGGGCCTACGACCCCCAGACGCACCTGTGGGTTCTCGACCAGGGCGGCGGCCGCCTGCGGGTCGGACTCGACGCCCTCGGGGTCGAGACGAGCGGCACCCTCGCCGCCGTCGCCTTCATCGCGGGCGGCACCGAGCTCGCCCGGGGTGAGCCGTTCGGCAGCCTGGAGGCGGCCAAGTTCGTGGGGCCCTTCCTGGCCCCGGTGACCGGGCGTCTGACGGCGGTCAACGAAGCCGTGCTCGCTGATCCGTCCCTCGTCGAGCGCGACCCGTACGGGTCCGGTTGGCTGGTCGAGTTCGACACCACCGGCAACGAGGCCCCCGGCACGCTGGTGACCGGTCCCGACGCGGTGCACGCCTGGTTCGCCGCCACCGTCGAGGACTACCGGCTCAAGGGACTGGTGGCGGAATGACTCTGGCGCCCACCGCCGGCTTCACCCTGCGCCGGGAGCACTTCCCCGACGAGATCGAGTTCTACGCTCCCGGCCTCAAGCGCTGGGAGACCTCCGAATGGCGCCCGGAGAACCCGAAGCGGTTCCTCCCCGTGTCGGTGACCGGCAACTCCTGCGCCCTGTCCTGCGACCACTGCCAGGCCAAGGTCCTCGAGGGGATGGTGTCCGTCCGCCTGGGCGAGAACCTGTTCGCCGTCGCCTCCCGGCTCAAGGAACAGGGCAGCGAGGGCCTGCTCGTCTCCGGCGGCTCCACCCGCACCGGCGGGGTGCCGCTCCTCCCCCACCTCCGCCACGTGCCCCGCATCCAGGCGGAACTGGGGATGCGGGTCATCGCCCACTCGGGAGTGGTCTCTCCCCGATTGGCCGAGGGCCTCGCCGCCGCCGGCGTCGACGGAGTGATGCTCGACATCATCGGCGCCGACGAGACGATCCACGACGTCTACCACCTCGATCTGACGGTGGCCGACTTCGAGCGGTCCCTGGCCCTGCTGGCCGGGGCGGGCCTGAGGATCATCCCCCACGTGGTGTGCGGCCTGCACTACGGGAGGTTCCTGGGCGAGTACCGGGCACTGGAGATGATCACCCGCTACCCGGTGTCCACCCTGATCGTGGTGGTGCTCGTCCCACTGGTCGGCACCCCCATGGCCGACCTCCCGCCCCCGCCGCTGGCCGATGTGGTCGACTTCTTCGCCGCCGCCCGGGCCGCCCTGCCCGCCACCAAGGTCAACCTGGGCTGCGCCCGGCCGCTGGGGGCCATGAAGCACGAGCTCGACCAGGCCGCCATCGACCACGGCCTCAACGGCATCGCCTACCCGGCCGACGGGACGATCGCCTACGCCCGGGCCCGGGGCCTCGAACCCCGCCTCTATGAGTACTGCTGTTCCCTCACCTGGGCCGGGGACGAGAGCGGCGGCGCCTACGCGGAGGTGACCGTATGAACACCTGGCGCCTCCTCGTCGACCACGGCGTGGATGCCGCTTCGGGCCTCGCCCTCGACGAGGCTCTCGCCGCCGGCCAGGGCCGGGACGGCGATGGCCCGGGGTCCGGGGTGTCCCCGAAGAAGGAGCCGCCGGCCCTGAGGCTCTACACCTATCGCGGTGCGGCGCTGGTCGGGCGTTACCAGCACCTGGCCGCCGAGGTCGACGTCGACGCCTGCCGGGACCGGGGCATCCAGTGGAACCGCCGGCCGACGGGTGGGGGGGCCATCGTCATGGGACCAGGGCAGCTGGGGGTGGCGGTGGCCGTCCCCGCCCCCGCCCATGACCACCCCCGGGACCTGCTGGCCCGCTTCGCCGGCGGCATCATCGCCGGCCTGGCCCGCCTCGGCATCGACGCCCACCTGACCGGCAAGAACGATCTCTCCGTCGGGAAACGCAAGATCGCCGGGCTGGGCCTGTACCTCGACCCCGCCGGAGGGCTGCTGTTCCACTCCAGCGTGCTGGCCGATCTCGACGTCTCCTTCATGCTGTCGGTCCTGCGGATCCCGGCGGCCAAGCTGGCCGACAAGGCGGTGGCGGCGGTGTCGGAACGGATCACCACCGTGAGCGCCGAGACCGGCGTCCCCTGGCGGGGTGCCGGCCTGGCCGAACCGGTGGCCGCCGGGTTCGGCGAGGCCCTCGACCTGTACCTCGAGCCGGCCGAGCCTTCCTCGGCGGAGCGGGCCCGGGCCGGCGCCCTGGTCGCCGAGCGCTATGCCACCGAGGCCTGGTGGGCGGAGCGCTCCCCCCAGGACGACGCCACCGGCACCGCCGTCATCAAGACCCCCGAGGGCCTCGTGCGCTGTTACCTCGCCCTCCATGGCCCGACCATCAAGAGCGTCCTCTTCGCCGGCGATTTCTCCCTCGTTCCCGAGCCGCTCGTTCGCTTCGAAGCCGCCCTGCGCTGGTCGCGTTGCGACCAGGGGTCCGTGGCCGCCCTGGCCGCCGCCGCCTTCGCCGGCGGTACCGGCCTGGGGGTGGAGGGAGACGCCCTCGTCGCCTGCGTGCTGGAAGCGGCGGAGCGGGCCCGCCTCCACGGCGGCCTCGGCGGAGGAGCCGTGGCCGCCCCCGCCCGGGACGCCGGATCCTGCTACTTCCCCGATCTGTCCGACGCCGACAGTGCCTCTGGCGGCTTCGCCGCCCCGCCTGGGGCCCCAACCCCAGGCTCCTCCGGTGCGTGGGGCCCCAACCCCACGCCCGGCCGTGTTCCGGCTACCGATCCCCTTCCGACCCGGAGGTGACGATGTCCGCCCAGCCCGTCACGCTCCAGCGCCGCCCGGCTCGCACCGGGGAGAGCCCCGACTGGGTGCGGATCTCGATGGCGTCGGCCATCGCCCTGCGCTTCCGCTCCGGCCGCTTCACCCGCGACTTCGACTTCGGCGGCATCAACCTGCTCCTCAACTACGACGACGGGTGCCGCTCCGATTGCGGCTACTGCGGCTTGGCCCGCACCCGACCCGGCGCCTACGGGGACAAGTCCTTCATCCGGGTGGAGTGGCCCCTGGTGGACACTGATGAACTCGTCGACCGGATGGCCCGTCACGAGGCGAAGCTCACCCGGCTGTGCATCTCCATGGTGACCCACCCCTTCGCCTGGCGGGACACCTGCGACATCACGGAGCGGATCACCACCCGGCTGCGCACCCCGCTGTCCATCCTGGTGGCGCCGCCCACCCTCAACCGCCGCCGCATCGAGCAGATGAAGGCCATCGGCGTGGACATGGTCGGCATCGGCCTCGACGCCGTCACCGAGGACCTGTTCCGGTCGTTGCGCACTGACGTGCCCGCCGGCGGGGCCGGCCTGTCCTGGGATCAGTACTGGGGGGTGGTGGACAACTCCCGCGACGTCTTCGGTCCCTGGAAGGTCAACGTCCACACCCTGGTGGGCCTAGGCGAGACCGACGCCGACCTCGTCGACATCTTCTGCCGGCTGGCCGAGCGGGAGATCTTCTCCTACCTGTTCTGCTTCAACCCCGAGCCCGATTCCCGCCTGGCCGACCACCCCAAGTCGCCGTTGCGGCGCTGGCGGCGCATCCAGCTGGCCAAGCACCTCATCGAGACGGAGGGGTTCCGGGCCGACCGCTTCGCCTTCGACGACGACGGCGCCCTCGTGGGCCTGGACGCAGAGCCGGCGGTCGACGGCGCCGTGGCCAGCGGCATCCCGTTCATGACCAACGGCTGCCCGGGCGCCGGCGGCGAGCCGGGATGCACCCGCCCCTACGGCTCCTACCGGCCCTCGGAGCCGTTCCGCGACTTTCCCTTCCTGCCCGTTGGCCCGGATCTCGAGGGCATCCGGGCCGACCTGGACCTGCCGACCATCTTGAGCAAGAGGAGCTGAACCCGTCATGCGCATCGTGGTCCCAATCAAGCAGGTGCCCGACCTCGTCGAGGAGCTGGAGCTCAACTCCGAGGAAACGGACGTCGACCGTGAGTTCCTCAAGTTCGTGGTCTCCGAATGGGACGATCAGGCCCTGGAGGAGGCCCTGCTGGTGAAGGAGGCCACCGGGGGCGAGGTCGTCGTCGTCGGCTTCGACGACCCCGACGTGGACATGACCCTCTACACCGCCCTGGCCAAGGGAGCGGACCGGGCCGTGAAGCTCACCGGTCTGCCCGAAGGCGGGATCGACACCCACACCCGGGCCGCGGTGCTGGCCGAGTGGATCGCCGGCGCCGCCCCTGACCTGGTCCTGGCCGGCGTGCAGGCGGTCGACGACCTCGACGGCCAGCTGCCCCCCACCCTGGGGGCGAAGCTGGGCTGGCCGCACGTGTCGGTGGTCATCTCGGTGGAGGTCAAGGACGGCACCGCCCACGTCTCCCAGGAGTTCTCGGGCGGGGTCTCCTCCCGCCTCGAGGTCCGGACCCCGGCGGTCCTCGGCATCCAGGCCGCCCGCCAGGCCCCCCGCTACGCCTCCATCACCCGGATCCGCCAGGCCCAGCAGGCGGGCGGGCTGGAGGAGGTGGAGGTGGCGGCTC
>JBIOUX010000094.1:0-10776 GCA_044867425.1 Acidimicrobiia bacterium
CGGGGCCGCAAGATCAGCCACGAGCCGACGCACGCCCGCTTCGCCTCCGGCATCAGCCTCTGTCCCGAGGGCCGGCGGGTGTTCAAGAACCTGTCGGTGCGGGAGAACCTGCTGGCCGGCTCCTTCGGCCAGGACAAATCGGTGGTGGCCGAGCAGCTCGAGGCCTGCTACTCGATCTTCCCCCGCCTGGATGAGCGCAAGGACCAGCGGGCCGGGTCGCTGTCCGGTGGCGAGCAGCAGATGCTGGCCATCAGCCGGGCCCTCATGTCCCGGCCCCGCCTGCTGATGGTGGACGAGCTGTCCATGGGCCTGGCGCCCATGGTGGTCATGGAGCTGCTGGACACCCTCCGCCAGCTCTGCGACCGGGGACTGAGCGTCATCGTGGTCGACCAGTTCGCCTCCCGCCTGGTGGGCAAGGCCGACCGGGGCGAGGTGCTGGAGAAGGGCCGCATCGTGTTCTCCGGGCCGGTAGCCGCCGCCGAGGAGCACATGGAGGGGACGTACATGGGTGAAGAGATCCTGGCGACAGCCAAGGGGGTGGGGTAGATGACGACGCGATCGACACCTCGGGGGCGCTGGCTGCGACGCGTGTCGGCGGCCGGGCTGGCCCTGGCCATCATGGGGCTCGGATCGCTCCCGGCCTCCGGCGAAGAGGCCGCCGACCCGCCCGCCGCGGCCGCCTCCGGCGACGACGACGCCGCCTTCCACGAGCTGGCGGCCCGGCGCAACTGGCTGACGTTCGCCGACGCCCGGCCCGTGTCACCCTTCTTCGGCATCCCCGGTGAGCTGAAGCCGACGACGCCCTTCGCCCGCTCGTGGCTCGACGCCTCACCGGGGCGCTCGGAGTGCTTCGCCGCCCTCTACTACCCGGACGAGGTGGTGGAGGAAGGCGTGCTGCAGACCACCGGGCGCTACTCGAACCCGACCATGAACCGGACCAACAACCCCGATGTGGGCAACGGGACCAAGTCGGAGTTCGCTCCCTTCGGCATGCCCGGACCCCACGCCTCCACCAACAACCCGAGCCGTACCGAGTGCATCAGCGAGGCGGTCTCCGGTGTCGGTGCGGGTGACGGGCAGGGGCAGGTGCTGGTCGACGGGGGCTTCGCCCGGACGCACGCCGTCTTCGACGGGGACGCGCTGATCACCGACTACGCCGTCGCCCGGGTCCAGGGCGTGATCGCCGGCCCCATCCGGATCCACAACCTGGAGACCGTCATCAAGCTCGAGTACCACCTCGACGGTGAGCCGGTCATCTCCTACGCCATGACCATCGCCGGTGTGGAAGCCAACGGCCAGCCGGTGGCCAATCTGGGTGGCAACGGTCTCGTCCTGGCCGGCCAGCAGGTGGTCGCCCGCGACCTCATCGACCAGTTCAACACCGAGGTGGCCAAGGCCGGGGCGACGTTCAAAGAGCAGGCCGTGGCGGACTACCTCAGGCTCGTCACCCCCACGGTGGAGAAGGACAGCGACGGCGGGGTCACGGTGACGGCTCCTGCAGTCGAGATCGGCCAGACGAACACCTCCCGGGCGGGCCAGGGCGGCGACCACTTCGGGGTCCGTCTCGGCTACGCCACCGTGTACGCCCTCCTCAACAGCCTGGAGGAGTTCAACCTCGAACCTCCTTCCCTCGAGGACGGGCTCGTCCCCGGCGACCTGTCGGACCCGGGAACCGGGGGGTCGTCCCCGACCCCTGACAACTCCCTGCTGACCGGCGCCTCGCCCGCGGCCGATTTGGGGACGGCCGGGGCCGGCCCCGGGCTCCTGGACGCCTCCGCCGGCCTCGGTGGTGGCTATTCCTCGGGGTCGAGCGGATTGGGATCGGACCTGGGCAGCGCCGCCGGCGACCTGGGCGCCGCCACCGAAGCCGCCCTCCCGTCCACCGACACCGGCACCACCGGGCTGGGGGTGGCGGCCAATCCGGCCTCCGGCCAGACCGCCTCCGCCCAGCTGGCGGCGGCGGAATCGGCCCGAGCGGCCAAGAACACGGCCAACGGCCTCCTGGGCGGGATCCTCGTCCTGGTGGGGGCGCTCGTCTGGGTGGGCGGCATGGCCGTCGCCGGGCGGCTGGCGGCCTGAGCGTGATGGTGGTGTTGATCGGAACGGCTCAAGCGACAGCGACGCACTGAAGGAGAGCGAGATGGTTGCAAACGCCGAAGCCATGCAGGGCATCGACTACGGCCAGATGCTCGGAGCCGAGGAGGCCACCGAGCCTCGCCGGCGGGCCCTGACCCGGCAGACGCTGCTCGGCCTCGGGCTGATCGTCCTCGGGCTGGTGGCGCTGGTGGTGACCTGGGTCCAGATCAAGGACATCCAGAACATCGCCGCCCAGATCCCCTACGTGGCGAGCGGGGGCCTCCTGGGTGTCGCCCTGGCCGTCATCGGCGGCGTCGCCCTCTTCACCGGCATCAGGCCGGCGAAGGCGGAGACGACCAGCACCGACGACCTGGCCGCCCAGGTGCAGGAGCTGTCGATCCAGGTCAAGTGGACGGCCGATGCCGTCGAGCAGATCGCCGACTACCTGAACGAGCTGGCCCAGAGCGGCGTCGACACCACCACCCGGCGCCGGTAATCCACCGGCACCGACCTGCCATGGCACCGACTCCGTCGGCGCTCAGAGGTTCCGGAGGCCGTCTCCGGGTGCCCGGACCCACCAGATCGCGCCAGGAGGCCCCGGCCGCTGGGCCGGCGGCCTCCGGTCGCGTGGTGGTCCAGGACCTGGAGAAGACCTACGGCAACCGCCGGGCCCTGGGCGGAGTCAGCTTCGGCCTCGACAACGGCCTCGTCGGCCTCCTCGGCCCCAATGGGGCGGGCAAGAGCACGCTCATGCGCTGCCTGGCCGGCATCCAGAGCTGGGATCGGGGCCGGATCACCATCGACGGGATCGACGGCGAACGCCAGCCCCGGGCCCTGCGCCGGACCATCGGCTACATGCCCGAGCGCGTGTCGTTCCCGGCCGAGATGCGCACGGCCGGCTACCTGGCCTACGTGGCCGCGGCCAAGGGGATCCGCCGCTCCGAGCGGGCCGAGGCGGTGGCGCTGGCCCTCACCCGGGCCGGGCTCGACGGCGTCCGCACCCGCATCATCGGCAACCTGTCCAAGGGGTACCGCCAGCGGGTCGGCCTGGCCCAGGCCCTGTTGGGCGACCCGGCGGTGGTGATCCTCGACGAGCCCACCGCCGGCCTCGACCCCCTCAACCTCCTCGACATCCGGGCCGTGCTCTCCGAGTACGCCGCCGACCACGTGGTGGTGCTGTCGACCCACACCCTGTCCGAGGCCCGCCTGCTGTGCGACCGCCTGATCGTGCTCGCCTCGGGGACGATCGTCTACGAGGGCCCCACGGTGGAGATGACCCTCTCGGGGGCCGGGCCCCGCCGGGTCCGGGTCCGGGTGCAGGGCGGCGACGAGGACCAGCTCGCCGCCCTGGTGGCCGAGTGCGGCGGCCGGATCGTGCGGGCCGCTTCCCGCCCCGGGGCCTGCGACGCGGTGGCCGAGCTCTCGGGCGAGGGGGCGGTGGCCGACCTGACCCGGCGCCTGGTGCTGGCCGGCTGGGCCGTGGAAGCCGTCGAACCGCTGTCCGACGCCCTCGAGGACGCCTTCCGTGAGGCCGTCAAGGCCCAGGACCCTCCCCGATGACCCGCGCTCTCCTGGCCGTCCTCCGCAAGGAGCTGCGGACCCTCTTCACCTTGCCCCACACCTACGCCATCGGGGCCGCCTTCCTTGCTCTCTCCGGGGTCTTCTTCCTCACCTTCCTGATCCAGTCCAACCTCCCCGACCTCGAGCAGTACTACTCGAACATCGCCACCACGCTGCTGGTGCTCGCCCCCATCATCGCCATGCGCTCCTTCGCCGAGGAGCGCCGGGCCGGCGCCCTCGACATCACGCTGTCGTGGCCCATCCCCCGCACCGCTCTGGTGGTGGGCAAGTACCTCGTCAACACCCTCTACACCTGGGTCCTCCTCTCGGTGGCCGGGCTCTACCTACGCCTCCTCCTCGGCCTCGGTGAGGTGGAGGTGGGCAAGGCCGTGGCCGGCTACGTGGGGGTCCTCCTGCTCGCCGCCGCCCTCGGGGCCCTGGCCCTGGCCGTGTCGGCCCGGGCGACGTCGCCCACCGGGGCGGCATTTCTCGGTTTCGGCCTCCTGCTCGGCCTGTGGACGCTGCAGTTCGCCCCCCGCTGGCTGGGCGGCGGCCTGGGCCGGGCCATCGGCTCCGTTTCCCCCGCCTCCCACCTGGAAGCCGGGACCCGGGGAGTCATCGACGGCGGCGACGTGGCCTACTTCCTCACCTGCGTGGTGGTAGGTCTCGGCCTGGCCGCCCATGCGCTCGAGAAGCAGCGGCCGGGGATGGCCCGGCACCTGCGTCCCCGCCGGGGGGCGCTCCTGGGCGCCGTGGGCGCGGCCGGCGTGGTCCTGCTGGTGGCGGGGGCGTCCGTCGAGGCCCAGGCCGACCTCACCCCCACCCGGCGCTTCACCATCACCCGCCAGACCAAGGCCATCGCCGCCCGGATCCATTCGCCCGTCACCATCACCGGCTTCGTCGATCCCGATGGCCCCCTGGCCGTCCAGATGCGGGCGCTCATCCGCCAGTACCGGGCCGCCCACATCCCCGTCACCCTGGAGCTGGTCGATCCCGACGCCCAGCCGGGCCGGGCCCGGGCCCACGGCGTGTCCCGCTACGGCCAGATGCTGGTGGAGCTGGGCGGCCGCTCCGAGCTCGTCCCCGACGTCGAGGAGGTGTCCCTCACCAGCGCCATCCTCCGCCTGACCCGGGAGCGGCCGGCGCTGGCCTGCTTCACCGTGGGCCACGGCGAGCCCGACGTCAACGACACCCGCCCCGACGGCTACGACGGCTTCTCCGCCTACCTCCGCCAGCTGGGCTACGGCACCGAGCAGCTGGCGCTCGGCGCCCCGGGCGGGGCGGCCCGCCTCGAGCGCTGCACGGTGGTGATCGCCGGGCCCCGAATCCCGCTCCTGCCCGCCGAGCTCACCCTGCTGGCCGATCACCTGCGCAACCGGGGCCGTCTGCTGATCATGGCCGACCCCGACGACGCCGCCCGGGCGCAACTGAACGAGCTGCTCCGCCCCTACGGCATGGCCTTCGGTGCGGGTACGGTCCGGGATCGCAGTTCGCTGGCGGACGATCCGGCCTCGGTGGTGGCCTTTTCCTATCCGTCCGAAAGCCCGCCCATCCGGGACCTGAAGCGTGACGGCATCCCGGTGCTGTTCGTCGACCCCCATCCGCTGGAGAAGGCGACCGGGGGCGAGGCCGTCGAGTCGGTGACGCCGCTGGTGGCCAGCAGCTCGCAGAGCAACGTCCCGGGGAACGAGGCCGATGGACCCTTCGTCCTGGCTGCGCTGTTCGACGCCAGCGCGGTGTCCGACCAGCCCGGCGGGGCCGAGCTCGTCACCTCCCGCTTTGGCGTGGTGGGCAGCGCCGGGATCGCCTCCAACCGGTTGATCGACAGCTTCGGGAACCGGGACTTCGTCACCGGGATGGTGCAGTGGGTGGGCCGGGAGAACGACGTCATCTCGGCCGGGCGGACGTACGGAGGCGTGCACAAGGTCGTCCTCACCAAAGCCCGGCGTGACACCCTCGTCCGCTCCGGCATCCTCTTCCCGGCGCTCGCCTTCCTCGTCCCCATGCCGGTGGCGCTCCTGCGCCTGAGGCGAGGTTGATCCCCATGCGCACGGGAGTCCTCGCTGCCGCCGTGTTCTTGGCCGTGGGCGTCGGGTGCTCCTCGGGCGGCGGCGGTCAGGAGGAGGTCGCGGCCCCCGCCCCGTCCGGCCCCGCCACCCCCGGCGTGTTCGCGGTCGTGGACCTCGCCCCGGCCCAGGTCCACCGCCTGAGCGTGGAGTCGAAGGGTCGCCAGGTTGCCCTGGTGCGGACCACGGCTGCCACCTGGCTGGCCGAGCCGGGGACACCGGCGGTGGTGAGCGGGCTCCTGGCCGAGCGGGAGACCGAGGTCCTCCCCCTGCAGGCCTACCGGCGCATCGTCGCCGAGGCCGACGACGCCGACTTCGGCCTCGTCGATCCCGAGCTGGTCGTGCGCGTCCAGGATTCCTCCGGTGTGGAACAGGCCGTCTCGGTGGGCGCCGTCACCTTCTCCGGCGCCGGCTACTACGCCCGCCGGCAGGGCGACGACCACGTCTACCTGCTCGTCCGCCGCAGCGTCGACGACCTACGCTCGCTCGTTCGGGGCGAGCGGGTGAATTCGCCCCGCACTCAACTGGAGACGGAGATCCTGAGCGAGAGCCCCGACGCCGATCCGGAGGAGGTCACCAACCCCTGGCTGGCCCAGGTCCTCGAGGAGGTCCAACAATGACCATGGCTCTTCGCCGGGCGGCTCATCGCGGGTGCGGCCGGGGCCCCATCCCCGACCGCCAGGCCCTGTTGGCGCAGGTCCTATGACCTCCGGCCGCATGGCGCGCCCGACCCTGGCCGGCCTCGTGACCCTCGCCGTCGCCGTCGTGGCCGGAGGCTGCGGTGACGACGGTCCGCCCCGCGTGGCGGCCACGGTGGCCGGGGCCGAGGTTCCCTCGGAGCGGGTCGAGCGGCTGACCACCCAGTGGGTCAAGAGTCAGGCCAGCCAGGCCGCCGGCACCGGATCGGCGGGGCCGGTGGATCGCAAGCAGGCGGCCAAGCTCGTGCTCGGGTTCGTGATCCGCAGCCAGTTCCTCGAGCACCTGGCCAAGCAGATGGGGGTCGAGGACCAGCCCACCCCTGTGGAGGCGCTGGCGCCCTCCGAGGTGCCGGCGGAGGAGTTCGCCTCGGCCGGCTGGTCACAGGCCGACTTCGAGCAGGCCCTGCGGGACGCCCGCCTGTCCAAGGCCATCGGCGAGAAGCTCTTCCCCACGGTGGCCGTGTCCGAGGTGGAGCTGCGCCAGAAGTACGACCGCAGCGCCGGCTTCTTCAACCAGACGTGGCGGTCCCAGGTCCGGGTGGCGTACTTCGACGCCCAGGAGCCGGCGGGAACGCTGCGCTCGCGGGGCTTGACCGGCGACGCCTTCGACACGGCCGCCATGGAGCTGGGGGCTCGCCAGGTCGGGAGCCTGGGCATGGTGACCCCGGTGACGCCCCTGCCCGCCCCCGTGCTCGACGCCATCGCCGGCCTCCAGGCCGGGCAGACGAGCGAGCCGATCCCCGGCGGGGGCGGCTCCCTGGTGGTCCTGGCCGACACCCGGGAGGAGGGGGCGGCCATGACCTTCGAGCAGGTGAAGCCCGAGCTGACCAAGGTGCTCGAGGACGAGCAGCGCCAGCGCCTGTTCTACGACTGGTTCAACAAGCAACTGGGGGCGGCCAAGGTCGAGATTTCGGGCTGGTACGGCAAGTGGGACGCGGCCAGCCAGCTGGTGACCTGACGATGAGGCGAGGGCTGATGAACCCGACCAGGATCCTGTGGGGAGCCGTCGTGGCGCTGGCCCTGGCGACGATGTCGCCGGCCCCCGTCTCCGCCCACACCGCCGGCAAGGTGCAGCTGTGGCTCGACCGGATCGCGCTGCACTCCGAGGGCGGTCGGGACTGGACCGTGTCCGTCGACCTCGTCGACGCCGACTCGGGCACGCCCCAGCCGGGCTTCGACGTGGCCGTGGAGGGCAGCGACGACGCCGGGCACACCTTGGCGGCGGTCGCTCTCACCGACGCCGGCGGCGGGCGGTACACCGGCAGGCTGGCGGTCGACCCGGGCAAGTGGTCACTGATGGTCAGGGCCCAGTCGCGGCCCGGGGGGGAAGCCGCCATCCCGGTGCAGAAGCCCCAGACCCTGGTGCTCGAGCCCGGCAAGGACGTGGCCGTCGGCTCCACCAGCCCTCTGGTGATCACCCCGGGCGACACCGCCGGACCGGCAATCAACGTCAGGATCGAGCGGGCCAACCGCCAGGGCCGGAGCGCCCTGTGGCTGCCCGTGCGGGTGACCGTGACCGAGGGTGATGCCGGTGAACCCCTGGGCCTCGACCACCTCGTGTTCGCCGCCGCCCGCAACGACCGGGGCGACGAAGCCGGTCCCTTCGAGCTCGGCACCCTCGAGCTGGAGGGCCAGCCTGGCATCCACGAAGGCTTCGTGATCCTCCCCTACGGGGGGACCTGGACCATCGACGTCGCCGTCAACGATGCCCGCGTCCAGCCCGGCAAACCCGCCGTGCTCCTGGGCCGGGGCAGCGCCGACCTGGTGGTGGACGCCCCCGTCGCCGCCGCCGGGGCGGCGGCCGCCACGGGCTCCGGAACTTCCCCCAAGGGGGAACCGCTCGGCGTGGCCGTCCTGTGGGTGCACTCGATGCTGGCGATCCTGTGGGCCATCCCCGTGACCCTCCTCGCCCTGCTCGCCATTCCCGCCGGGCGGCGCTTCCTCTCCGAGTACGGCACCAACCTGCTGGACGGCCGCCTGGACAAGATCGCCCGGGCCGCCTGGTGGCTCACCGGCCTGGTCGTCGCCACCGGCGTCTACAACCTGGTGGAGTCCGTCGCCTACCGGGTGCCGCTCTCGCCCGCCCAGGCCACCCGGCTCTTCCGCCTGCCCTATGCCGAGCCCTACTACCTCACGCTGGCGGTCAAGCTCCTCGCCTACGCGGTGATGATCGGTGTCAGCGTGCCCCTCATCCGGGAGGCTCGCCGGCGGGCGGCGACGGCTGGGGCCGGTCCCGCGCCCACCGTTGTCCTCGATGACGACCCGTCTCCCTGGGAGAACCCGCAGCGCCGGGCTGAAGCCGACCAGGGATCCGGCGGCCGGGTGGCACTCCGGCGCCGGACGGCGGCCGCCGAGGTGGCGTTGGACCAGACCTGGGACCTGGAGGACCGGGGCGGACGGGCCGTCCGCCTGGTGGCGCTTCTGGCCGCCGGCGGCACGGTGATCATCGCCGCCGTCACCCTGCTCAAGTACTTCCACCTCATGAGCGAGGTCTCCCGCCTGGCCGGCTAGACGCGCCCGGCGGCATTCAAGTTCCTTTTGTCTGCTGCCGATGCCATGGGAGAGACCCATCGAGGAGATCCGACCATGCCGAAGGCAATCGACCCCGCCCTCAACCGAGACGACACGGACTTCCAGGACGGCGACGCTACCCGTGATGAGGTAGGGGCCCCGCCCCCCGGCGCCGGCCTCGCCGCCCGCCTGGCCGGCCTCGAACTCGACGCGGGGACGATCGAAATGATGATGGCCGCCCTGACGGCTGACGTCTGCGACCAGGTCGACCCTGACGAGAGCTAGACCAGGCGGTCGCGGCCGACCCAGTAGGGAGCCCGCAGGGCCTTCTTGTCGATCTTGCCGATGGTCGTCTTGGGCAGGTCGTCCACGAAATCGACCGACTTCGGCTTCTTGTAGCCGGCCAGCTGCGAGCCGGCGAAGGCGATGACCTCGGCTTCGGACAGGCGGGCGCCGGGGGCGGGGACCACGATGGCCTTGACCGCCTCGCCCCAGCGCTCGTCGGGCACGCCGATGACCGCCGCCTGGCTGATGCCGGCGTGGCGCAGCAGCACCTCCTCGATCTCCCGGGGATAGACGTTGAGGCCACCGGAGATGAGCATGTCCTTGGTCCGGTCGAGGATGAACACGTAGCCCTGATCGTCCATCTTCCCGACGTCGCCGGTGTGGAGCCAGCCGTCCCGGATCGTCTCAGCGGTCTCGTCGGGCCGCTTCCAGTAGCCCTTCATGACCGCCGGGCACCGGATGCAGATCTCGCCGATCTCCCCCGGGGGCAACGGCGCGCCCTTGTCGTCGAGTATGGCCACCTCGGTGCCCGAGCGGGCGTACCCGCACGACGCCAGCCGCTCGCTGCCCGGGCCTTCCAGGATGTGCTCCTGAGGCCGGAGGTAGGTGCCGGTCATGGGCGACTCGGACTGGGCGAAGAGCTGCACGAAGACGGGGCCGATGCGGCGGATGGCCTCCTTCAGGTCCTCCACGTACATGGGGGCGCCGCCGTAGACGATGGTCTTCAGGCTGGAGAGGTCGGCACCGTCGAGGTCGGCATGGTCGAGGACCATCTTGATCTGGGTGGGAACGAGCCAGGTGTGGGTGACCCGGTGCTCGGCCACGTCGGAGAGGAACTGGGCGGTGTCGAAGCCGGAGGGCTGGAGGATGACCTGGGTGGCCGCCTTCATGGCGAAGGCCAGCGCCATCATCCCCGCCCCGTGGGTGAGGGGAGCGGCGACCAGGCCGACGTCCTCCGGCTCCAGGCGCTGGAGGTCGGCCAGCCAGCTGATGGCCACGAAGGTGAGGTTGCCGTGCGTGAGCATGGCGCCCTTGGGCCGCCCGGTGGTGCCCGACGTGTAGGCCAGCCAGGCCACGTCGTCGTCCGTCGTCGGAGGCATCTCGGGCTGGCGCCCGTAGTGTCGCTCGAGGAGCCCTTCGAGGGCGATGCTCCCGTCGAGCCCGTCCGTCCCGTCGCCCGAGAGGACCAGGGTCTCAAGGGCGAGTTTCTCCTGGATGGGCGCCAGGGACGCTCCGAACTCGTCGCCCGCCAGCAGCACCCGGGCTTCGGAGTCGCCGACGTGGTAGAGGATCTCGTCCTGGGTGTAGCGGGCGTTGAGGGGCACGACCGTGGCCCCCGCCTTCCACACCGCGAAGAGCGCCTCCAGCAGCTCCGGGCTGTTGGTCATCATCAGCGCCACCCGGTCCTGGGGGCGGACGCCGACCTCGTCGGTGAGGGCGGCGGCCAGGGCGTCCGCCCGCCGGTTCAGCTCCCGGTACGTCCGCCGCTGGCGGCCGTGGTCCCAGATGACGGCGGTGCGCTCCGCATGTTGGCGCGCCGAGACAGCGAGGATCTCCCCCAGGTTCATGCTCAGCCTCCG
>JBIOUX010000095.1:0-9494 GCA_044867425.1 Acidimicrobiia bacterium
GTGGCCACCTCGAACCGAACCCGGCGACGTGAGCCCCAATGGTCAGGCAGCCGGTGAACGTTTCCGGGGCCGCGGCGTGGGGAGCATTGCCACGCAACACATCCCAGGCTTGGGATCGAGGACCGCCTGAAGGCCTGTTTCACCGGCTAGCGCCTCTTCGAGCAGGCAGAGGTTCATGCCGCAGATGAGGTCCCGATGGGCATCGGCCAGTCGGTCAAAGGGACAGTTGCGGAGGCGGGTGGCGCCCTGTTCATCACGGAACGGTTCGTAGCCCCGGTCGGCCAGGACGTCCTCCACCACGGCCTGGGGCTTGGCACGCTTGCTTCGGGAGCGTCGTAGCTTGGCCTCGGCCGCCAGGTCCCTGCCGAGGGCGCGGGCCGATTCCTCCAGGGAGGCGCGGGCCCGCCCCGTGCTCTCGGTGTCGACCGCCCTCGCCAGGAGCCGGGCGGCGAGTTCGTAGTTTCGGGGCGGGAGGCTGACCTGAAACTCCCGCGGTGACCGGTGGTAGAGCTTGGCTGGCCGCCCGGCCCCTGGTCCACTGCGTCCGGTGCGGCGCGCGAAGGAGACTTCGAGCAGGCCATCTTCGACCATCCGGTCGAGGTGATAGGCGGCCAGCGAGCGACTGATGCCCACCGCCCCGGCGGCCTCATCCCTACCGACGGGTTGACCCTGCAAGGCGACGTAGTCGTACAAGCCACGGCGAGCGGGGTCGCCGAGGCTCGAGACGCGCGCGATGTCGTCGTCGCCAGCTGGTGTCTGGGCGTCCGTCCCCACGGTTCCCGATTGTAAAACGAAATCCATTGGCATAGAGGTTCGTTTCAACCCTCCTAGGGAGCGGGCTACTGGGTCCCGCGGCGGACGCAGCTCGAGGACACTACGCCCGCCGGGTTCGGAGCTGAAGGAGACGGGCGTCAGCACGACTTCATTGGCTGAAGCCGGGTCAGGACCGTTCCATCGGACCTTTCTATAACTAGGCAGGATAAGCGTAGAGTGCCGACAGAGTGCTGTCAACAGAGATTAGTTTTAGAAGGTCGACGAGTCGGAGGTGGCAGGGAATACGGCGCCTTGGGCACCGGTTCTAGAGTAAATATCACTTGATTTTAGAAGGAGAACCGTGATGCGCAGCAAGGTGAAAGCCCGCGCCGTGTGCCCCGGATGCGGTCCGATGGTCGTACCGGCGGCTGAGCTCCGCTGCGAACTGGAGGCCGCCGGCCGCCAGGGAATCTGCGAGCTGAAATGCCCGGTCTGCTCGACCACCGTCCTGGTGCCGGCCGTGTCTCCGGCGGTCGAAACTCTGTGGAGAGCCGGTGCCGGCCACATGATCGGTAGCGTGCCCTTCGAGTTGCTCGAACCCCACGCCGGTCCGCCGTTCTGCTGGGATGACGTCCTCGACTTCAAGCTGGCCCTGGAGAGCGACTCGTTTTCCCAGCCCGAGGCGGGCGTGTGAGCGCACCGCAGTGAGATCAGGCTGGATCAGCGGTCGCATCCGGCGGACCGCTCCCGCACGAAGGGCGTTCGTCCCTCGTCAGGAAGTCGACGACCAAGCGGACAGGGCCCTCGATCGAGACGGCGTGCGGCACCCCAGGCGGTATGGGTTGGCTCTCCCCGGCCTCCAACCGGATCCTGATCGGTGGATCGGTCTCCATGGTGAAACCGGCCGCGCCTTCCAGGACGCGCAGGTATCCCCAGGTCGCGTCCGGGATGCGGTGGGCCCTGCGTAGACCCGCGGGGAGGCTGGCGGCATCGAAAGGACCGGCCCGCCGAACGATGTGGAGCCGTTCTGGCAACTCGGCGCGGTCGCAGAGGGGGCACTCGATCTCACCCCCCACGGCAGCGGCTCGCCCGGACGGGTCTTGCACCCACGGGCGCTCGAGAAAGGGAGGCTGATGGCGCACGTGCTGGTTGTGGAGGCACGACAGCTCGGCCACCCAGTCGCCCGCTTCGTCCTGGTGAAAGCCAACGATCTTGCGGATCATGATCGACAGTCTCTCGCCGGCGGCGCCACTGCCGGCTGAATGGCCGACGTCAGGGTGCTTGTTCAGCTCGATGGTGGGCGGCGATCCGTTCGTCGCCGGCGGTGCGGTCGGCGTATCGCTGCGCGCCGATCATCCCTCCCCAGCCCGGTCCGCCCCAGATCGCCACGTAGGCACCCACGGCAAGGGCGACACCCAGCCCGGCGCCCGCGGCGAGCACGATCCCGCTGACGATGGTGAGGACGGCGAGGTAGCCGATGATGGCTCCTTTGACGGCGGCACGGCTGATGCCGGCTTCTGACGGTTCAGCGGGGGTTCGGCCGCCGTCGGCCCTGCGCCCGGTCAGCACGGCGAACCTTTCCCGATGACGGCCCTCACATGCGCCAGAACGCCAGCGTTGAGTTCCGACGGGTTTGCCCGGATGTCCCCGAGCCGTTCGTCGTTGATCATCCGGAAGAACTCGGCGTCGATGTCGTCCACCGGGTTGGCCGGGGCGGGGCCGGGCGGCCGGTCAGCTCCGCCGCCATGCCAGCCGCCGGATTGGCGTCCGTTTCGGGACAGGCGGACGCTGACCATTGCCATGAGGAGCAGGCCGGTGAGGCCGGTCGTGATCAGCGCCCTCGAGGTGGCGGCGAGCGCTTCGGGACCCGCCTGGGTCAGCAGGTAGGCGCCGCCGGCGCCGAGGACGAGGATCGCTCCGGCCCCGCAATTCGTCACCACGGTCGTGAGGTGCGGGCTCGGGCTGAGGTCTCCTCGCCCGAGGATCACCGCTTCGTGCTGGTCCATCGCTCCTCCTGGGTGGTATCGGCGTGATGACCGGCGTCGGGCTACGGAGTTGGCCAGGTGTCCCGGAGCCGCTCGCCGTCGACGATGCGGAAGAACTCGACATCGATGTCGTTCATCGGGCGGACGACGACGGGTTCGGGTGGCGAGGTGGTCAGGTACAGGTGCATGGCGACCACCGCGGCCATGAAGGAACCGATGAGGCCGACGGTGAGCAGCGTGTCCATGGGTCCTCCTTGCTGGGCCCCGGCCTCGTTGCCGGGGGTTTCATCCGGTCCAACGCCGCCGAGGGGCCGGCCGTTTTCGTTTGTCGCGAGGGAGACAAAGATGGGGACGGCCGGGTCGAATCTGGCTACGCGAGCCGGGATTCGATGGTGTTGGTGACCTTGGCCAGGTCGGCGTCGAAGGCGGCGAGGCCATCCTCAAGGAGCTGGGCGGTGATCGTCTCCAGCGCGATCCCGTGCTTCGCCACGAGGATGAGGTTGGCGTCGGCTTCGTCCATCCCTTGGCGGACGGCGTCGGGGCGAACCCGGCCGTGGTCCCGGAAGGCTTCGAGGGTCGCTTCGGGGAGGGTATTGACGGTGTCGCGACCGACGAGCTCCTCGACGTAGAGGACGTCGGGGTAGGTGGGGTTCTTCGTTCCGGTGGAAGCCCACAGGGGGCGTTGCACCCGTGCCCCCGCGTCGGCCAGGCGAGCCCAGCGTTCGCCGGAGAAGAGGCGGAGGAAGTGCCCGTAGGCTCGCTTGGCGTTGGCGATGGCCACGCTGCCTTGCAGCGGCGAGCCGTTGGGCAGCAGGGCGTCGACGACGGTGTCGATGCGGGAAACGAAGAAGGAGGCCACGGAGGCCACTCGGTCGATGGGGTGGCCGGCGGCCAGGCGCCGCTCCAGGCCGGTGAGGTAGGCGAGGGCCACCTCCTCGTACATCTCGACGGAGAACAGCAGGGTGATGTTGACGTTGATCCCCGCCGCGGTGAGCTCCTCGACGACCCCGACGCCCTCGGCCGTCCCCGGGACTTTGATCATCACGTTGGGCCGGGCGATCCGCTCGACCAGCTCGTGGGCGGCGGTGATCGATTGGCGGGCGTCGTGGGCGAGACGGGCTTCGAGTTCGAAGGACACGAACCCGTCGGTCCCGGCGGTCTCCTCGTAGACGGGACGGAAGAGATCGGCGGCCATGCGGACGTCGGCCAGGGCGAGGTCGTAGAACACGTCGAGGGGACTCGGCCTGCCCTGGGCGGCGAGCCGGCGGATGGCCTCGTCGTAGTCGCTCGACCCTCCGATCGCCTTGGCGAAGATCGAAGGGTTGGAGGTCACGCCGGTCACACCGTCCTCGCCGATCAGCCGGGCGAGACCCCCGCCCGTGATCAGGCCCCGGCGGAGGAAGTCGAGCCAGATGCTCTGGCCGGCATCGTGGAGGGAGCGCAGGCGGTTCACGTCGTCCCCAGGTCCTCGAGGGCCACGTCGGGGTCGGCGAGCCGGGAGGCGTCGACCTGGACCCGGCGGCGGATGAGGTCCTTGATGGGGTCGGTGACGTCCCAGACGTTGGCGTTCATGCCGGCCACGATCCGCCCGTCGCGCAGCCAGAAGGCGATGAACTCCCGCGTGGTCGGGTCGCCCCGGAAGACGACGTCGTCCCAGCCGGCGGCATAGCCGGTGTACTCCATGCCCAGGTCGTACTGATCGGAGAAGAAGTAGGGCAGGCGCTCATACGGGGTGCCGGCCCCGAGCATGTTGCGGGCCGCCGCCGGGCCCTGATTCAGGGCGTTGGCCCAGTGCTCGACGCGGATGCGGGCTCCGTAGAAGGGGTGGAAGGCGGCGGCCACGTCCCCGGCCGCGAAGACGCCGGGTGCGCTGGTCTCGAGCCGTTCGTCCACGGCGACACCGTTGTCAAGGAGGAGGCCGGCCGCCTCGGCGAGCTCGACCCGGGGAACGACCCCGACCCCTACCACGACGAGGTCGCAGGCGATCCGGCGCCCGTCGCTGGTGCGGACCTCCTCGACGGATCCGGCCCCGGCGAAGGCCTCGACTCCGGTCCCGGGAAGCAACTCCACCCCGTGGTCGAGGTGGAGGTCGCGATAGACGGCGCCGAGCTCGGCGCCCAGCACCCGCTCCAGGGGCAGATCGCCCCGCTCGATGAGCGCCACCTCGGCGCCCATCTGGCGGGCGGAGGCGGCGACCTCAGAGCCGATCCAGCCGGCGCCGACCACGACCACCCGGCTCCCCGGGGTGATCGCCGCTCGCAAGCTCTCGGAATCGTCCAAGGTGCGCAGTATGTGCACCCCGGGCAGATCCCATCCGGGAATGGACAGGCGTCGGGGGACCGCCCCGGTGGCGAGGAGGAGACGGTCGTAGGCGAGTGGCCCCCCGTCGTCGAGGAGCACTTGACCGACCGCCGGTTCGATGGCGACGACCCGAGTCGAGGTGCGCAGCTCGATCCCCTGGTCGGCGTAGAAACCCTCGTCATGCACGTAGACCTTCTCCCGCCCGGCTTCGCCCCGCAGGTAGTCCTTGGACAGCGGGGGGCGTTCGTATGGGCGTTCGGCCTCTTCACCGACGAGGACCACCCGTCCGTCGAAGCCCTCGTGGCGCAGCGCCTCGGCGGCTTTGGCGCCGGCCAGGCTCGCCCCCACGATGACGAAGGTGCGCTCGCTGCTCATGTCCGTCGTCCTCTCCTCGGCTGGTGCGCGGCGGCTCGTGGCGTTCGGTGGAGGCTTTCCCAGCCCCGGGCCAGGTAGCGGCCCCCGGTGGTGTTCAGATCCCCGGCGACCAGCACCCGGGCCACTTCTCCCGCCGACCGGGCGACGGCGGTGACGTCCGGGCCGAGGGTCAGGCCGGTTCGGGTGGCGGCGGCCAGGACGGCCTGGGAGGCCAGGTGCGCGGCCATGGCCGCCTGGTGCCCGCGGCCCCGGCGCCGGAGGGCCCGGTTGAGGGCCATCGTCGCTTCCCACCAGGCCACGTCATCGTCCGGGGAGGTCCGCCTGGCCCTGAGCCCGGCGGCTTGGTGTTCGATGCCCGTCCTGCTCAAGTGCAGGAGGGACTGGGCGAATCGGACGGCACCGGTGCCCGGCTCGCCGATCGTGCCGGCCGTCTCCGGGGACGGGAGACCCACTGGGCGCCGGTCTCCGCCTGTGCGGGTGGCCCGGGGGCGGGGGGTGACGGTGTCAGGCGCCACCGAGTCACCATCCCTGGGCGGCGGCCGCCGGAGAAACGACCGGTCGGGTGGCAGCGGACGGCACGTCCGGGTCGGCCGGCCGGGGCTTGCAGGTCGCCGACTGCCCTTGGGGCCGTGGCGTCCTCGCCCCGTCCTCCGCGCTGAGGATGGCGAGGGCCTGCCGGAGACCGAGCGACTTGCCCCAGTACACGTTGGCCAGGTCGGGGTCCTCGAGGCTCTCGGCGTAGACCTCGGTGGCCTCCGCAAAGGCGGCGATACGGTCTCTCGAGCCGAGTTGGTCTGGCTGCGTGGTGCGGTTCATGCGTCCTTCTTCCAGGAATCACCACGGGTCAACCAAGGCCGGGAGCCTGCCGGCCTGGGCCGTGGTTGCTCAGGCGGCCCGCCGAGCCGGCTCGAAGGCCGTGGCCAACCGGGCCAGGGTCAGAGCGGCGAGGAGCAGACCGAAGTCGCGCAGGGCGATGTCGTAGTAGTCGGGGATGGCCAGGAGGTTGACGATGATCCCGGCCAGCCACGCCGCCACCAGATAGCCGCCGAAACGGGGTCGGAGAGCGACCGCCAGCCCGGCCACGATTTCGATGACGCCGACGGCGAGCATGGCCTGGTGGGCGTTCCCGGGGACGAGGTCGTTGACGAAGGGAGCCAGATAGCGGTCCCAGTCGACGAGGATGTTGAAGAACTTGTCCAGCCCGAAGAGGATCGGCGCCACCACGAAACCGATGCGGAGGAGCAGATACCCCTGGTAGGCGGGGTTGGCGGCCTGGGACGAGTCGAACACCCGGATGCTCCGGGACTGGGGGGCGGTGCTGACAGCCATGAGGACCTCGCTTTCTATGAATAAGATGCGCTCAATATAGAATCGCCTCGTGGGCTTGTCAAGTCAGCTTAGTTTTAGAAAGGATGGCTACCTCCCCCTCCGCGACTATGCGGCGATCGGGGACGGCCGGACGGTGGCCCTGATCGCTCGGGACGGGTCGGTGGACTGGCTCTGCCTCCCCGATCTCGACTCCCCCAGCGTCTTCGGTGCCCTGCTTGACGTCCGGCGCGGGGGACGGGCCACGCTGGCGCCTGAGGTGCCTCACCGGGCCCAACGCCGGTATCTGCCGGGCACGAACGTGCTCGAGACGACCTTCACCACCAACGAAGGGGCGGTCCGGGTCACTGAGGCATTGACCCTGCCGGGGTCGGGCCTGGCCCCTCTGCGGGACTTGGCCCGGCGGGTGGAGGGCTTGTCGGGGACCGTGCCCATGGGCTGGAGTGTCGAGCCGCGCTTCGGCTACGGGGAGTGGAGGACCCGACTCAGGTGGCGGTCGGGCGTACCGGTGGCGGCGGCCGGGAACCAGGCCGTGGCGGTGTGCTCATGGGACGCCGGCCAGTCTGAGGTGGCCGCCGGTTCCGTCTCCGGCCGGTTCCAGACCGGCCCGGGGAGCCGGGCCCTGGTCGCCTTGTGCGCCGCCCATCAGGAGCCCCTCGTGCTCCCCGCCCGGGCGGAGGTCGAGCGGCGCCTGGACGAGACCGTGGCCGGCTGGCAGCGGTGGTGGGGAGGCCGTCCGGGCTACGACGGGCCGTGGCCAGAGGCCGTGGCTCGCAGCGCCCTCGCTCTCAAGCTTCTCGTCTTCGCTCCTTCCGGGGCCGTCGCCGCCGCCCCCACCACGTCGCTTCCGGAAGGGATCGGCGGGTTGCGCAACTGGGACTACCGCTTCTGCTGGGTCCGGGACTCGGCCTTGATCCTCAACGCCCTGGTCGAGTTGGGCTTCTCGGCCGAGGTCGATGCCTTCTTCTGGTGGCTGATGCAGGCCTCCCAGGTGACCCATCCCCGGCTGCAGGTTCTCTACCGGCTGTACGGCGGGGAGAGCGCCGCCGAGCGGACGCTGGGCTTCGAGGGCTACCGGCGGTCGGCGCCGGTTCGGGTGGGCAACGCCGCCGTCGACCAGCTTCAGCTCGACGTGTACGGCGACGTCCTCCAGACGGCATGGCTTTACGCCGCCTCGGGTCGGGACATCGACCGGGACATCGGTCGTCGCCTGGCGGCCATGGCGGACCTGGTGTGCGATCTCTGGCGCCGGCCCGACTCCGGCATCTGGGAGGTGCGCAGCCCGCCGGTGCATTTCACCCAGTCGAAGATGATGTGCTGGGTGGCCCTCAACCGGGCGCTCCGGCTCGCCCAGGAAGGGAAGATCCCCGATGGCCACACCCCTCGCTGGCGGGTTGAAGCGGCCGCCCTACGGGCCTTCGTCGAGGACCATTGCTGGTCGGAGACCGAGGGAAGCTACGTGCGCTCCGCCAACGTCGATGAACTCGACGCCAGCCTGCTCCTCGGTGTCCTCTTCGGCTTCGCCGATCCCCGAGGGCGTCGGGCTCGGGCACCATCGACGCCATCCGCCGGGAACTGGGCCGGGGCCCGTTCCTCTACCGGTACTCGGGAGAGGACGGCCTGCCCGGGGAGGAGGGCGCCTTCCTCACCTGCTCGTTCTGGCTGGTGGATGCCCTGGCCCGATCAGGCCGGGGCGGCGCGGCGGGCGAGCTCATGGAGGAACTGCTCAGGCTGGCCAACGACGTGGGGCTCGACGCCGAGGAGGTCGACCCCGAGAGGGGGAGTTCCTGGGCAACTTCCCCCAGGGGCTCACCCACCTCGCCCTCGTGAACGCCGCGGTCGCCGTCGACCAGGAGGAGCGACGGTGACGCTGTGGGGGACGCTGGCGGGGGGATTCATCGGCACGCTCGTTCTCACCACCGCCCTCCGGGCGGCCAGCGAGTACCGGTTGACCCGCCTCGATCTACCCTTCCTGCTCGGGACGACGGTGACCGCCGACCGCCTCCGGGCCAAAGCGCTCGGCTACCTGTTTCACTTCTTCTTCGGTCTCTTCTTCGCCCTCGGGTACTACGTCATCTTCCGTGCCGTGGGGCGCGCCGGCTGGCTGCCAGGCGCCGCCCTTGGCCTGGTGCACGGCCTGTTCAGCGGAAGCGCCCTGGTCAACGTCCTCCTTCCCGTAGTCCACCCCCGGATGGGGAACTCGTTCAGCAGCATCGACACCAAAGCCCTCCTCGAACCACCGGGGTTCATGATGCTCAACTACGGCCGGGGGTCGCCGCTGGTGAGCCTCGGGGCCCACATCGCCTACGGAGCACTCGTCGGCGGGCTCGCCGCCCTGGGCCGCTGATCGGGTGCTACGGCCCCTTCAACCGGAGATGGTCTTGTAAGACGCGGGCGCCGGAGTGCTCGACGTCACCGGTGGCGGTGAGGAGGATGACGACCTTCGTGGTGGCGAGGTCGATGAGATGATCGAGCGCCAGCTCCTCGCAGAAGATCCCGAGACCCACTCGACCAAGGGTTCGTCGGCGTAGACGGCCACCACGGTGGCGGTGAGCAGGGGGGCGAGTGTGGCGCAGAACGCCACCGCCGCGGCGCTTCCCGCTGAGCCGTCGACCCCGACCACGAGGCGCTTCACGGGGTGGCCCGCAGCGCTGGTCGGCGCGATCGCCGTCATGGTTCCTCTCCTTCTGCCCAGGACAACCTCGCGCTCGTTGTAAGCCGTCCTTGGGATAAGCACTGCTCATGAGCGGCGGG
>JBIOUX010000096.1:0-5036 GCA_044867425.1 Acidimicrobiia bacterium
CAATACGACCGCTTCGGGCACGAACACCACGGAGCGGCCGCGCTGCCAGCACCGGAGGCTGAGCTCTGCGTCTTCGTGGTAAGCGAAGTACCGATCCTCGAAGCCTCCCAGCTCGTTCCATACCGAGCGTGCGATCGCCATGCCCGCACCGCTCGCCCCGACAACCTCTCGGCGAACACTGTGAGCGGATGCCAGCTCGCCAAAGTGCCCCGCCCAGCCGACTCCGAGGAAGTGGATCTCGTTCCCTCCGGAGTTCAACCGCTCATGTTGGTCGGCGAGTCGGATGCTGCCGGTGGCGATCCCGACGCCAGGCTCGAGTGCGACCTCGGCCAAGCGGCAGAGAGCAGCGGCGTCGACGACAGCGTCACTGTTGACGAACGCGAGGACCTCCCCCGTCGCATGCTGGGCGGCGAAATTGCAGCCCCCGGCAAAACCCAGATTTTGGCCGGGGCGGAGGGTCACCACTCCTGTGCGACCGGAGATGCGGGAGACGCTGTCCGTGGTGCAACCGTTGTCGACGAGGATGATCTCGAGACGGCCGAGGCCCTTGGATCGAAGGAGTGCCTCGACGCACTCTTCCAACCATGGTTCCTCCCCGAAGGCAAGAACGACAGCGCTGACGCTCACAGTCCCGGCCGATCGGCGGGCGAATTCCCCAGCCGCGCGCACCTTCTCGGCATCAGTCGCGCGCCAAGGACGGTTGGACTGGCGTGTGGCGGCCACGTGTGAGATATCGGCAGATTTGACTCTGGGCTGTAGGGATTGACTGGAGGGCGACAGCGTGCGGATGTCAGCGATCGGGCGCTACCAGTTCGACGTGTCGGGGTTCCTCGTCTTTGAGGACGCACTTGACCCTGCCGAGATGTCCACGCTGCGAAAGGCGATCGAGGGCCAGGGCATCAATCCGCCGGGCGAGGCGGTCATGGAGCAGCGATTTGGATTCCAGTCGGACTTGCTCGCCTTGCACCAGGCCTTCCGGGACCTGATCGACCATCCGCTGGCCGTCGACGTACTCGCGGAACTGATCGGCCCCCACGCGAGGCTGGATCACTGCTACGGGATCGCCATGCGGGCGGGAACGGCGGGTCTTGGCCTCCACGGGCCGGCCACCCCATTCGACGCCTCCCAGTACTACCTGTACCGCGGCGGGCGAATGAGGAGCGGACTCCTCAGCTTCAACTGGGCCCTGACCGACGCCGAGCCGGGTCAAGGCGGGTTTGGCTGCATCCCTGGGAGCCACCGGGCGGAGGAACCAGTGCCTGAGGGAGCCGAGTCGCTGGTGGTCGAGATACCGCAGCGGGCCGGATCGCTGCTGGTGTTCACCGAGGCGTTGGTCCATTGCACGGTGCCCTGGAACGGATCGGAGGATCGCCTGGCGTTGCTCTACAAGTATTCGCCCGGGAATTCGACTTGGGCGTGCTATCCGGCAGCACGGCCGGAGGTCCTGCCACTCCTCACCCCACGTCAGCGCAAGCTCGTCGAGCCGCCCTACGTCGGTGGCCGGGAGCCCTCGCTCGACTAGCCCTTAAGCGATCTCGAGCATCCTCGACAACGCCAACCGGGCGCCTTCGGCCGTCTGCTCGTCGACGGTGATCTGGTTGACGACCTCGCCCCGGACGAGGGCTTCCAGGCACCAGGCCAAGTGGGGCTCGTCGATGCGGAACATGGTCGAGCAAGGGCAGATCAGGGGGTCGAGGGAGAAGACCGTCTTGTCGGGGTGGTCGGCGGCCATGCGGTTCACCATGTGGATCTCGGTGCCGATGGCCAGCACCGAGCCGGCCGGGGCCCGCTCCACGTCGGCCAGGATGCGTTCGGTGGAGCCGACGAAGTCGGCCAGCTCGACGACCTCGTGGGAGCACTCGGGGTGGACGACGATCCGCACACCGGGGTGCTCCTGCCGGGCGGCCTCCACGTGGGAGACCCGGAATCGCTGGTGGACCGAGCAGTGGCCCTTCCAGAGCAGGAACCTGGCCTCCTTGACGTCGCGCTCCTCCAGGCCTCCGAGCTCGTGGCGGGGGTCCCAGACCCGCATGTCGGCGGCGGCGAAGCCCATGTCGAAGGCGGTGTTGCGACCCAGGTGCTGGTCGGGGGCGAAGAGCACCCGGTCGCCCCGCTCCAGGGCCCAGGCCACCACCTGGCGGGCGTTGGACGAGGTGCAGCAGGCCCCTCCGTGGCGGCCGACGAAGGCCTTCACCGCCGCCGAGGAGTTCACGTAGGTGATGGGGATGACCCGGTCGACGTCGATCACCCCGGCCAGGGCGTCCCAGCACTCCTCGATCTCGTCGACGTCGGCCATGTCGGCCATGGAGCAGCCGGCGTTGAGGTCGGGGAGGATGACCCGCTGGCCGGGACCGGTGAGCACGTCGGCCGACTCGGCCATGAAGTGCACCCCGCAGAAGACGATGTCGGTGGCCCAGTCGCACTCGGCGGCGAACCGGGCCAGCTTGAGGGAGTCTCCCCGGGCGTCGGCCCAGCGGATGACCTCGTCGCGTTGGTAGTGGTGGCCGAGGATCAGCAGCCGGCCGTCTAGCGCGGCTTTCGCGGCGGCGATCCGGGCCTCGAGCTCCGCGGGGGACGCGGTGGTGTAGTCGTCCGGCAACGGCGACTGCAGTCGGAGCATGGGGTTATGTCCTTCTCGTGCGGCTCCGGTACTGGCCGGTGGGAGCGACCTGGCCCGTCCCACGGGGATGGCGGCCCCGGAGCGAATATGCGCCCGCAGTGCCAGGGCGGACGTGACCGGGATACTAGCCCGGCAGCTGGAGAAACAGCAGGGACGGAGGGCCTATTCCTCGACCGGTGGTAGCGTCGACCGGAGGGGGTGAATGGTGCCGCAGACCGTGCTTGTCGTGGACGACGATTCGTCGGTGCGCCGGCTGGTCGAGCTGCGCTTCCAGCTCGACGACTTCGACGTGGTGTCCACCGGGGAACCGGAAGAGGCGCTGCGCCTGGCCGCCGAGCGCCAGCCCGACGCCATCATCCTCGACGTGATGATGCCCGACGTGGACGGCTTCGAGGTGTGCCGCCGGGTCCGCCAGGCCGAGGGTGGCAACCGGCCGGTCATCATGATGCTCACCGCCAAGGCGGGCACCGAGGCCATGTTGGGCGGCCTGGCCGCCGGCGCCGACGACTACGTGGTCAAGCCGCCCCACCTCGACGACATGGTGGAGCGGGTCCGGTCCCGCCTGCGCCAGGCGGGCGCCGGGACCGGGCGCCTGCCCGCCCTGCCCAGCGGCTCGGCCATCGTCGCCGAGCTGGAACGCCGCCATGAGGCCGGGGCCGAGATCGCCGTCGCCTGCCTCGACCTCAACGGCTTCGAGGCCTTCAACGCCCACTACGGCTACGAGCGGGGCGACACCGTTCTGGAGTGGTTCGCCGACCTCCTGGTGACCGAGGCGGCCCTCCACCCGGACGGCTTCGTCGGCCGGCTGGGGAGCGACGACTTCATCGTGCTCACCCCCCCGCTCGACGCCGAGCTTCTGGCCGCCGGGGTCCTGGGCGCCTTCGAGGCCGGCATCGAGGCCCACCACGATCCCGAGGACGTGGCCCGGGGTGAGCTCGGGGCCCGGGAGGAAGGCCAGCACGCTCCACCGCTGGTATCCCTGGCGGTGGGGATCACCACCAGCCTGCGACACCCCACCGACTTCCCCCAGGAACTGCTCCACGCCGCCGTTCAGATGGTTCGGACGGCCAAGCTGCGCTCCGGGAACCGCCTGGTCATCGACCGGCTCTGACCGCCGCCCGATGCCCCCTGGATCGCCACCCGATGCCCCCGCGCTGAGCGCCCGCGGTAAGGTCTGGGGCGCAAGTTCCGCTTGAGGGCAAAGAAGGCCGTGGGGTTGATGGGAACATGGGGCCGGTGGCGGGCGCTGCCGGTGCTGATGGCGGTCGTCGTGGTGCAAGCCGGGGTCCTGCCCGCCCGCCGCGCACCAGCGCGGGCCCAACCGGCGGGCGTCACCCTGCGCGTCCTCACCTGGAACACCCACTCCGGGAACCCCGACCACCTGGCCGAGGTCATCCGGGCCAGCGGCGCCGACGTGGTCGCCCTCCAGGAGGTCGACGCCTACAGGCAGCGCTCGGGCTGCCGGCACCAGGCCTTCGACATCGCCGAGCACCTGGGGATGCACGCCCGCCTGGGCGCCAACATCCGCTCGGGCGAGGAGTGCGGCAACGGCCACGAGGCCCTCTACGGCGACGCCGTGCTCAGCCGCCATCCCATCCTGGAGTGGCGCCACACCCTGCTCCCCAACCACGGCGGCGAGCAGCGGGGCCTGACCGAGGCGGTCCTCGACGTCGACGGCAGCCACCGGGTGCGGGTGGTCTCCACCCACCTGGAGTACGCCTCCGTCTCGGAGCGCAAGGCCCAGGCCGAAGCGGTGGTCGAGCACCTGAGGACGAGCGCCGAACCGGTGGTGGTCATGGGCGACCTGAACGGCGAACCCGACGACTCGGGCCTGGCGCCCCTGCGGGACGCCTTCACCGATTCCTGGGGGACGGCGGGCGACGGCGACGGCTACACCAACCCGGCCCGGGACCCGCACCGGCGCATCGACTACGTCTTCGCCCGGGCCCTCACCCCCATCAGCGCCGAGGTGCTCGACTCCACCGCCTCCGACCACCTGGCCGTCCGGGTCGACCTCGGGCTCTGAACCGGCGACGACCCGTCCTCCAACCGGCGACGCAGCGGGCAGAATCAAGGGGTCATGCCCCTCACCCGCCCGCCGGCCGGCACCATCCCTGACGCTCCCGGGTCCTACCAGTTCAAGGACCGGGACGGGCGCGTCATCTACGTGGGCAAGGCCAAGAGCCTGCGCCACCGGCTGGCCAACTACTTCGTCCACCCCGGGGCGCTCATGCCCCGCACCCGCCAGATGGTGGCCGCCGCCGAGTCGGTGGAGTGGATCGAGGTGGACAACGAGGTCGAGGCCCTCTTCCTCGAGTTCAACCTCATCAAGACCCACAAGCCCCGGTTCAACATCCGCCTGAAGGACGACAAGTCCTACCCCTACCTGGCCGTCACCCTCGACCAGGAGTGGCCC
>JBIOUX010000097.1:0-58088 GCA_044867425.1 Acidimicrobiia bacterium
GTCGAGGCCGGCCCGCTGCTCGAAGCCGCCGCCCGGCTCGTGCACGGTGCCCTCGACGCCGACACGTGCGCCGTGCGCGAATACCTTCCCCGGGGCGAGGGTCTCCACGTCCGGGCCGCCGTCGGTCTGCCGCCGTCGGCCCCTCGGCTCGTCTCCTCGCCCGGCCTGGCGGATTCCGTGACGGTGCCGGCCACTGCGGGTATGGCGGAAGCTCTGGACGGGTCGCTCGTCGTCCCCATCGAAGGTCCGCCGGCGTTCGGAACGCTGGCCGTGCGCCTCCCGCCGGGCCGGAGCTTCACCGCCGAGGACAAGGGCTTCGTCCTCGCCGCCGCCGAGATTGTGACCGCCGCCCTGGTTCGCCTGGCCAACGATGAGCAGCGCCGCCGGGCCGCCGTCCACGATCCGCTCACCGGCCTGCCGCTGCGGACCCTGATCAATGACCACCTGCACCACGCCCTGGCTCGTGCCCGACGCCAGGGGTCGCACGTGGCGCTGCTGTTCGTGGATCTCGACGGCTTCGGGATGGTCAACGACACCCTCGGCCGCAGCGCCGGCGACGAGCTGCTCACGGCCGTGGCCCAGCGCCTGCTCGCCACCCTGCGGCCATCCGACACCCTCGGCCGTGTGGGCGGCGACGAGTTCATGGTGGTGTGCGGGGACCTCGCCGGGGAGGCCGACGCCCGGGCGGTGGCCGACCGCCTGGCCGCCTCCTTCCAGGAGCCGTTCCACCTCAGCCGCTCCGACGTGTCGGTGAGCGCCAGTGTCGGGGTGTCGCTGGCCGGTGCCGCCACCGATCCGGCGGCCCTCCGGGCCGAGGCCGGCGCGGCCATGCACCGGGCCAAGCGGCTCGACGGGCCGAGTGTGGTGCTCTGCGACGAGGAGATGCGTGCGGCCGGTCTCGGAGAGCGCGCTGAACGGTGAACGCCCTGGATGTGGTCAGCGGCATCGAGGCGGCCGGCGGCTTGGACGGCCTGGAGCGCGTCACGGGGTGGGAGCGGCTCCTCGACGCCATCCCGGGGGCGCTGCTCCTGGTCGCGCCCAACGGCATCATCGCCCACGCCAACCAGAACCTGGCCACCCTGACCGGTTATCGGGCCGAGGAGCTTCGGGGACGCGCCGTGGAGCTGCTGGTTCCCGACGACGTCCGGCTGGCCCACTTCGGAGACCGGACCCGTTACCAGCGCCGGCCCCAGGCCCGGGCCATGGGCGCCGGCCTCGACGTCACCTGCCGACGCTCCGACGGCTCCTCGTTTCCGGCCGACATCCGGCTGGCCCCCCTGCCTCTCGAAGGCGGCACCTACGTGCTGGTCACCGTGGTCGACCAGACCGAGCGGCTCCGTCGGGAGGAAGAGTTGTTCCACCAGTCGTTCCACGATGCCCTCACCGGCCTGCCCAACCGGGTCCTGCTCACCGACCGGATGACCCAGGCCCTGGCCCGGGCCCGCCGCCAGGGGACGCGGGTGTCGGTCTTCTACCTCGACCTGGATGGCTTCAAGGGAGTGAACGACTGCTGGGGGCACTCGGCCGGCGATGAGGTCCTGCGCATCCTGGCCAGGCGGCTCGCCGCCGCCGTGCGCCCGGCGGACACGGTGGCCCGCGTCGGGGGCGACGAGTTCGTCGTCCTCTGCGAAGGCCTGCCCTCGGCGGCGGCCACGGCCGAGATCGCCACACGCCTCCTCGGCGCCGTGGCCACCCCCATCGACCACCAGGCCGGTACGGCCGAGTTGACGGGCAGTGTGGGGAGCGCCTCCACGGTGGGCGCCCGGACCCGTCCCGGGACCCTCATCGAATTGGCCGACCAGGCCATGTACCGGGCCAAACGGGCGGGCGGAGGCCGGTACCGGCGGGAGACCCGGAAGTGACCGCCGGGCGGCCGGGGCGGACCGCCGCCCCGCAGGCGATGAAGGATCTTTCCGGCATCCCTACTGGAGCGGCCTGAACATGGCCTGAAGGCATTGACGCCGGCGTGCCGAAAGACTGGGCGATCATGCGCTCCAGGAGGCCCGCTCGCCAGTGCCGTTCCCGTCCCGCAGCTCCGTTTCCCAGGATGCACCGGCCGATGCCGGTGACGCCCGCCGCCGGGGGCGGATGGGGCTGATGCTCAGGCTGGGCCTCGCCGGCCTCATCGGCTTCCTCGTCGTCGGCAACGTGGTCATCACCGGAGCATCGGCCTGGGCCCGGAGCACCACCCTGGTCCCACCGGGACCGACGGTCGCCGGGATTCGCAACTTCCGGGTGGTCGACGCTCACCTGTGGCGGGGTGCGGCTCCCTCCCCCCGGGGCTACGAGTCCCTGGCCGCCGTCGGGGTGCGGACCGTGGTCGACCTGCGGGCGGAGGAGAACCTCGACGTCGACGAGGCCCACCTGCACTCACTCGGGCTGCGGCGGGTGGCCATCCCCCTGCGGGACGGCCAGATCCCGACGCCCGCCGAGGTCGAGCGCTTCCTGACCGCCGTCAACGCCAGCCGCGGCCCGGCCTTCGTCCACTGTGGGGCGGGGGTGGGCCGCACCGGGACCATGGTCGGCGCCTACCTCATGGCCACCAGTCAGGCCGACGAGTGGACGGCCCTCCGGAGCAACCTGGCGGTCGGGCCCCCCTCGCTGGAACAGCTGGCCTTCGTCGCCGGGCTCAACGACGGCGACCGGCCCGGGCCCGTCCTGGTGGCCGCCAGCCGCGTGCTCGACGCCCCCCGCCGCCTCTGGTCCCGCCTGCGGGCCTGACCCGGAAAGCGACGCTCGCCGCCGATCAACCCGAGCGGGGGTCGGTCACGAAGGTGATCACCGCCGCCTGCACGCGGTCGAGGGCGGCGTCCTCCAGGCACCCGTGCAGCTTCCGGACGGTGTGCAGGCCGACGTCGACGGGAACGACCAGTTGGAGCCGGCCCCCGCCGAGATCGGTGACGGCCGGGTCGGGGATGCGCTCCCGCAAGCTGCCGACGCAGCTGTGCCACAAGGAAGTCGCCACCCGGGTGGGGACCGCCCCGGCCAGCTCACCGTGGAGCTCCAGCTCGACGACCGTGCGCACGCCGGGCCGGGTCACGTCAGCGCGTGATTGGGTGGCGTCGGAGAGCTCGTCGATGCCGGCGGCCAGGAGGGCCACGGCCAGGACGCCGGCGACCCACCACCACCAGCGGACCAGGGGCCGTCTCACCGTGGGCGCGGCTCCGCCCGGCGCCGGACCGAGCAGGCCGCCGGCGGGAAGGTCGAAGACGGCCAGCCGGAAGGCCAGGCGCCGCTCCAGGGCGGGCCCGGCGGTGGCCCGGGCCAGTGACTCCACGGCCCAGGCCACGGCGGAGGCCAGCACCCCGGCGCCTAGCAGGATGGGGAGGAACACCCCGACGCCATCCGGGGTCAGCCAGGCGAAGGGCGGGCGGGGGGCGGGCGCCGCCTCCTGGATGCGCTCGACCAGGGCGGGCGACGGCTCGGCCACCGGCGGGCGCCCGGAGGCGACCACGTCCGTCAGCCGCCGCTCGAGAGCACCGAGGCGCTGGATCACGGCGGCGGCGGCCAGCGCCACCTCGGCCACCAGTAGGAAGAGCCCGGCGACGATGGCCCGGTGCCACTCCCACCGGTAGAGGTACAGGAGGGTGTAGACGGCGCAGGCGGCCGCGGCCGAGACGACCGCCACCCGGGCGAGCCCTTTCACCGCCCTACCTCCCCGAGCACCGCCACCTCGCCGGTGGTCCCGTCGACCACGACCGCCGTCCCCGCCGGGAAGCGTCCGATTGCTTCCCGACAGCCCACGACGCAGGGGACGCCGAACTCACGGGCCAGGATGGCCAGGTGCGACAGCACGCTGCCCGTCTCCGCCACCAGGCCGGCGAGCCCGGGCAGATACGGGGCCAGGCCGGGGTCGAGGTTGGACACGACCAGCACGGACCCCGCCGGGGCGGGCAGGGGGCCGTCGTGGACCAGCCCCGCTCCCCGCCCCGGGGCGGCCCCGCGGCCCTGAGGACCGTCCCGGTCCGGGGCCGCCACGGCGACCACCCGCTGTCCGGGGCCCAGGCGGAAGGCGGGAGGGAGCGGCGGGGAAAGCCGGAGCCGGCGGCTGTCGTCCACCGGTCCGCCCCCGAGGTCATCGTGCTCGACCGCGGCGCGGAGCTCGGCGAGGCGAAGGAGCCCGACGTCGCCCGGCCCGCCCAGGAGTCCCCGGCCGGCCAGCCGCCGGCCGAGTTCGAGGGCGATCCGCACCGTCAGCTCGTGGAGCCAGCGGGCCCGCAGGCGCAGCGCCTCCCGGGCCTCCAGGCTGTGGAGGGGCTGGGGCGCCGGCGTCCACCCGGAGACGGGGAGGGCGGCCGGGAGCCGGAGGTCACGGCTGATGGCCGGCGGGGCGAGGGCGAGGACTTCGGGCCGGGCGGCCACGACGCCGGCGTCGGACATGCCCTGCGCCCGGCCGGCGGCGAGGGCGTCGAGCGCCAGGGAGGCGGCGCTGCCGGCGGGGGCGGGGAGGAGCCCGGCCAGCATCTCATAGCCGTGGACCGAGACGAGAGCCTCGCCGGCCCGCTCCAGCAGGAGCAGCAGGGAATCGTCGGGCAGCCCGGCCAGCGGCGGCACCGCCCCCAGCTCGGCATCCAGCGTGGCGGCCAGGTCGGCGGTCAGGCCGGGCAGGGCGGCCCGCAGCCGGCCGACGGTCCACGCCGCCCGCAGGCGGCGCAGTGAGGGCCGGGGGTCGAGGCGCGCCCAGGGCGACCGGCGGCCGGGAAGGGCGCCCAGGAGGCGGAGGTCGGTGGCGACCCGGCCCGCCACCGTGACCACCACCGGCGAGGCGGCGACGGCCCGGCGGGCGGCGGCTCCCGTGAGCAGGATGGACTCGGCCATGGCCCGCCGCAGCGGTGGCACCCAAAGGTCCTCCTCCAGCGGACCGAGGGGGTCGGGGAACGTCTCGGCCACCGGCCCCGGGCCGAAGACCGGGCCCGTGACGGCCTCGGGGGCGGTGGCGGTGATCGGCCGGGCCTGGAAGAGCCACAAGCGGCCGTCTCCGGCCAGTCCCCATTCGAGGTCCTGGGGCCCTCCGAAGACGAGCCTCGTGCGGCGGGCGAGCCGGGCCAGGGCACGCCGGTCCCGGGGGCGCAGCGCCAGGGGTTCGCCTTCCACCTCGACGGTCCTGCCCCGGGGGCCGAGGACGTAGCGGGTGCCGTCCACCTCGCCGCTCACGAGGGCCTGGGGGCCATCCTCGACGGCCGCCACCACCAGGCGGTCCCGGCGTCCGGATACGGGGTCGAGCCCGAAGAGCACCCCGGAGAGCCGGGGCTCGAGGTGGGGTTGCACGAGCACGGCCATCGGGACACCTCGCGTGCCGCCAACCCGGTCGGCAGAGCCCGCCACCGCCATGACCGCATCGAGGAAGGCGTCCCAGCCCCGCACATCGACCACCGAGGTGAAGCAACCCGCCATCGAGGAAGCCGACTGGTCCTCGACCGGCGACGAGGAGCGCACCACCAGCGGCACGCCACCGTTGCCGGCCAGGTCCGACCAGGCCGGGAACAGGGCCCGGAGCACCGGGTCGGAAGCACGAGACGGTCCGGCCGCCTCGCCCTGGGAGGCGTAGCGTCGGGCGGCCAGCGCGGCCACGGCGCCGGTGGTGAGGACGAAACCGGGAAGGGCGGGGAGGCCGGCGGCCAGAGCCTGTCCCAGGTTGGCGGCTTTGGCGCCCACCACGGCAGGGCCGGCGGCCGCCGCCTGTTCCAGAGGGATGACGGCCGGAGCCGTCAACGAGAGGTCGGGACCACCCGCCGGTTCCGGCGCAGCCGCGTGGCGACGCGGTACCCGCAGCAGCACGCCCATGCGCCGTCCTTCCAGGCACCGGCGGCGGGCCGGGTTCACGACTGGCTCGCTGCGGCCGCCGTGACCAAGTTCCGGCCGCAGGTCTTCGCCTCCACGCCGCAGAGGGATTGCGTGCCAAGGTACGGCCGGAGGCCTGGTCGGGCAACGCCGCGAGGCGGCCAAAACAGGGCAGCTACGTCCCGTTGGTCCGAACGGGCCATCCCCGCCCTGACCCAGATGGGTCACTCGTCGTCGTGCCGGTCCTGGGCGGTGGTCGTGGTGGTGGAAGGTTCGGTCGTGGTGGTGGATGGTCCCGTCGTGGTGGTCGTGGTCACCGCCGGGTCCACCGCCTCCGGGCGTGGAACCTCGGTGATGAACGGCCCTTCGGCCGGCAGGTCGGCCACCGGTCCCCCGTCGCCGGGATCGACCCCGCCGCGCTCCGCCCGCTTGGCGCCCTCGGCGAAGGGTTCGATGGGGGCGGGATCGGTGAAATCCGTTGCCGGGACGAAGCGCAGGGCTTCGGCCATGAAGTCGTGCCACAGGCGGGCGGGCAGGGTCCCGCCGGCCACCGGGCCCACGCCCCGCACGCGGCGCATGGGGATGTTGCCCTCCGCGTGTCCCATCCACACCGCCGTCGACAGGGCCGGCGTGTAGCCGCAGAACCAGGCGTTCTCGTAGTTCTGCGACGTCCCCGTCTTGCCCGCCGCCGGCCGTCCGATCTCCGCCGCCGTACCGGTGCCCCGGGTCACGACGCCCTGCAGGAGATCGGTCACCGTGTCGGCCACCGGCTCCTCCAGGACCCGGTGGCTCCGCAGGCCGGTGTTGTCCTCCACCACCCGGGCCCCGGTGTCTTCGGGGACACCCCGGGCCCCGGTGTCTTCGGGGACACCGCGAGCCCCGGGGCGGGTGATCCTCACCACCGGAGTCGGTTCGGTCCGCAGCCCCCGGGAGGCGAACACCCCGTAGGCCGAGGCCATGTCCAGCGTCGACACCTCCTGGGTGCCGATGGCGATCCCGCCGTAGACGGGCTTGTCGGTATCGATGCCGTTGATCCCCATGGCCCGGGCCGTCTCCGCCGTCTTCCTCACGCCGACGTCGCTGATGAGCTGGACGAAGACGGTGTTGATCGACTTCTCGGTGGCGAGGCGTAGGTCGGCCGAGCCGTAGGCGCCGCCCTCGTAGTTCGACACCGGCTTGTCGAACCCCGGGGGCTGGATGGTCGCCGGCGCAGGGTAGACCTTGGTGGGGGAGAGGCCGGCGTCGAGCGCCCGGGCCAGCACGAAGGGCGTGAAGGCCGATCCCGCCTGGCGTCCCGACCCTCCTCCCAGCCGGCCCAGGGCCAGGTTCACATGGGAGGTGTTCCAGTCCCGTCCCCCGACCAGGGTGCGGACGTAGCCGGTCTGGGGTTCGACGGCCACGATCGAGGTCTCCGGGTCCTCGGGCCGGTCAAAGCGGGCGGCCAGGGCCTCGCCCGCCTCCTGCAGCCGGGGGTCGAGGGTGGTCTCGATGCGGAGGCCGCCCCGGTAGAGCAGGTCGGGCGGGTACCCCTTCACGTCGAGGAGGTAGACCCGGAGGTAGTCGAGGAAGAACGGGTAGCGGCCCGGCACCGCCGGAGGAGGCTGGACGGCCGGGGGAGCGGCCCGGGCCGCGGCCACCTCGGTGGCCGTGGCCAGGCCGCTGTCCAGGAGCCGGTCGAGGACGATCTGGCGCTTGTACTCCGCCTCCTCGGGGTGGCTTCGGGGCGAGTAGCGGCTGGGGGCGGGGATGACCCCCGCCAGCATGGCCGCCTCCGACAGGTTGAGCTGGGCCGCCGGCTTGTGGAAGTAGGACTTGCTGGCGGCCTCGATCCCGAACGTCGAGTCTCCGAAGTAGACGGTGTTCAGGTACCGGGTGAGGATCTCCTCCTTCCCCAGGACGCGTTCCATCTGGATGGCGAGATAGACGTCTTCGGCCTTCCGCCCCAGGGTGCGGTCATTCCCCGTGTAGAGGTTCTTGACCAGCTGCTGGGTGATCGTCGACCCCCCCTGGGCCGCCCGCCCGGCGCGGAGGTCGGTCCACAGCGCCCGGGCCATGCCGGACAGGTCGATGCCGCCATGGCGGAAGAAGTCCCGGTCCTCGGCGGCGACCACCGCCCGGCGCACGGTGTCGGGGAGCTGGCCGGTGGGAAGCGCCATCCGGGACAGCGGCTCCTTGAACTCGCCGATCACGCTGCCGTCGGCGGCCAGGACCGTGCTCGGGCGCGAATCCACCGTCCGGCGCGGCACCTCGGGCAGGGAGGCCGGGAGGGGGAGGAGCACGAAGGTGGCGACGGCCACGCCGGCGGCCACCGGCGGGCCCATCAGCCCGCCGATGATCAGCCCCGCCAGCCGTTTCCACCAGATTCCGGGAGAGCGACGATCAGAAGAGACCCCGCGACGATTCCCCGGCCCCCGGTACCTGAAACGGCTGGCGATATGGGGCGCGAGGGGGCGGCCACCAAAGGACGCATTGAAGAGGGCCGGGGGTGGCCGCCCGGCGTGCCTCGGCACGCTGCGCCGGGGTCACGGGTGATTTGTACGTGGGACGTACAAATCCCCCGGCGTCGCAACACCAACCACATGACGGCGCCTGACCCGCACGCCGCCCCGCCTTTACGGGCAAAGTGCACATGGGGTGTGCACTTTGCCCGGTATCGCTTCTGGAAACGCAACAGCAACCACACAACCGCGCGTGGATAACACGCCGCCTCCTTCACTGAGCTTTTGACTTTCCCCGCCCTACTCAGGGCTGGATGACCACCAGGCGCCGCTCGGTCATCTCCTCCACGGCGTAGTGGGGGCCTTCCCGGGTGTTGCCCGAGTCGCGCACCCCGCCGTAGGGCATCTGGTCGGCCCGCCAGGTGGGCACCTCGTTGATCAGCACCCCGCCGAAGTCCAGCTCCCGGGCCGCCCGCAGGGCGACCGGGAGGCTGGCGGTGAAGATGGCGGCCTGCAGCCCGTAGCGGGTGTCGTTGGCCAGGGCCAGGGCGTCGTCGAGCTGCTCGTAGGTGGCGATGGCCACCACTGGCCCGAACACCTCCTGGGAGCAGACCTTCATCTCCGGGCGGGCGCCCATCAGCACCGTGGGCGCCAGCACCCCATCGCGCACCTCACCGCCGGCCAGGACCTTGGCGCCACCCGCCTCCGCCTCTTCGATCCAGGAACGCACCCGGTCCCGGTCGCCGTCCGAGATGAGGGAGGAGACGTCGGTGGCGTCGTCCATCGGATCGCCGACCGCCAGGTTCTCCACCAGGCCGACGAGGCGGTCGGTGAAGGCGTCCGCCACCGAGGAGTGCACGTAGATCCGCTGGGTCGAGATGCAGGACTGGCCGGCGTGCGAGAACCCCGCCACCGAGATCTTCTTGGCCGCGGTCTCCCAGTCGCCGTCGGGTTCGATGACCACGGGCGAGTTGTTGCCCAGCTCCAGGCTCACCTTCTTGCGGGCCGCCTTGCCCCGGATGTCCCACCCGACTTCGGGCGACCCGGTGAAGGTGATCATGGCGATCCCCGGGTGCTGCACCAGGCCCTCGCCCACCACCGAGCCCTTGCCGGTCACCACCGACAGCCAGCCGGGCGGGAGGCCGGCCTCGTCGAGCAGGAGGTTGGCCAGGGCGATGGCCGACAGCGGCGTCTGGCTGGCGGGCTTGAGCACCACCGGGCAGCCGGCGGCGATGGCCGGGGCGAGCTTGTGGGCCACCAGGTTGAGCGGGAAGTTGAACGGGCTGATGGCGCCGACCACCCCGATGGGAAGCCGCAGGGTGAAGGCCAGCTTCCCCTCGCCGACATCTGCCGCCTCCAGGGGCACCATCTCGCCCGCCAGGCGGCGGGCCTCGGCGGCGGCGAAGGTGAAGGTCGAGACGGCCCGGCTGGCCTCCACCCGGGCCGTCTTGATCGGCTTGGCCGCCTCCCCGGCGATGATCCGGGCGAACGACTCCCTCCGTTCGGCCAGGAGGGCGGCGGCGGCGTCGAGGATGGCCGCCCGGCGCCACGCGGGCAGGGGTCCCGCATCCAGGACGGCCCGCGCCGCGGCCACCGCCCGGTCGACCTCGGCGCCACCGCAGGCCGGGACCCGGCCGAGTTCGGCACCGTCGTAGGGGGAGCGCACGGCCTGGGCGTCGGCCTCGACCCCGGTGAAGCGCTCGTCGCCGATGGGAACAGGGTGCAGTTCGGTCATGGCACCAGTCTGTCCGCTCCGGCTGGTCGGTGCCCGGCCGAGGACATGACGGCTTGTCCCCGGTCGTCACGAACCCCGGCACGGGACACCTCGGGGCGCCTGCTTCCCACTGGATCACCCTTCCAATCAAGTTTTTTCGCGGACAAATGCGCCCCAAACGGACGAGATTGCGGCCCGCGGCCGACCCCGGGGAGGCATCATCTTGGGCGTGGGAGCCCGCATCCTGACCGTGGAGGACGACGAGCGGATCCAGGCCGCCATGCGCATGGCCCTGGAGGACGAGGGCTACACGGTGATGGAAGCGGCCAGCGGCGAGGAGGCTCTGGAGGCCTTCTCCCGCCGGCCGGCCGACGTCGTCCTCATCGACCTGATGCTTCCCGGCATCGACGGCTTCGAGGTGTGCCGCTCCCTGCGGCGCCACAGCGACGTCCCCATCGTGATGGTCACCGCCCGGACCGACACCCACGACGTGGTGGCCGGGCTCGAAGCCGGCGCCGACGACTACGTCACCAAGCCCTTCGTGCCCAAGGAGCTGGCCGCCCGGATCCGGGCCCTGCTGCGCCGGGCCCGCAGCGCCGAGCACACCCCGTCCACCATGGTGTTCGGCGACCTCGAGATCAGCCCCGACGCGGGCGAGGTGATGCGGGGCGGTGAGCGGATCTCCCTCACCAAGACCGAGTTCCGGCTCCTGTGCGAGCTGGCCGGCAGCCCGGGCCGGGTCTTTTCCCGGGAGCAGCTGCTGGAGAAGGTCTGGGGGTACGACTACTTCGGCGACGGGCGCCTGGTCGACGTGCACGTCCGCCGCCTGCGCACCAAGGTCGAGGCCGACGCCGCTCACCCCCGCTACGTGGTGACGGCCCGGGGTCTGGGCTACAAGCTCCAGCCTTGACCATGGCTCTTCGCTGCGCTTCCGGCTCTTCGCCTGGCGGCTCATCGCTGGCCGGCGGGGACCCCAGCCCCACCGGCCTGGCGGCTCATCGCGGTGCGGCTGGGGACCCCATCCCCAGCCGCCAGGCCCTGCTGACGCAGGTCCTGTGACCGAGGCACAGCCGGGGCGGCGGGGCCGGCCCTGGCGGGAGCCGGACACCATCGCCGCCCGGCGCCGGCGCCTGGGCTTGCGGACCCGGGTCACCCTCGCCTTCGCCTTCGGGGCCCTCCTCCTGTCAGTGGCCTTCTCCGCCGTGAGCTACGGCCTGGTCCGCAACTACCTGGTCTCCCAGCAGGAGGACGCGGCGGTGGAGGAGGCGTTCGTCAACGCCCAGCTGACGCGGGACTCGCTGCGGTCCTCCGACCCCAACCTGCCCCGCATCCTGTCCAGTCTCCGGACCCCGTCGGACTCGCCCGCCGTGATCTTCTACGACGACAACTGGTTCTCCAGCTCGCCCCTCGACGTCGGCCAGGAGAGCCTCCCGCCCGAGCTGCGCCAGGCGGTGGCCCGAGGCACGCCGTCCCGCCAGTCCTACCGGGTGGCCCGCGGCGGCGGACCGCGCCTGGCCGTGGGCCTGCCCATCCCGCTGGTGGGTGCCCGCTACTTCGAGATCTTCTCCCTGGTGGAGCTGGAGCGGACCCTCGACTTCCTGGGCTTCGCGCTCCTGGGGGCGGGCCTGGCCACCACCGTGGCCGGGGCGGCGGTGGGGCGCTGGGCCAGCACCCGGCTGCTGCGGCCGGTGGCCGATGTGGCCCAGGCGGCGGCCGCCATCGCCGGCGGCCGCCTGGAGACCCGCCTGGGGAAGGTGGAGGACGCCGATCTGGCCATCCTCGTGTCCTCCTTCAATTCCATGGTCGACGCCCTCCAGGAGAGGATCGAGCGCGACGCCCGCTTCGCCTCCGACGTCAGCCACGAGCTGCGCTCGCCGCTCACCACGCTGGCCACCACGGTGGGCGTCCTCACCGCCCGCCGCCAGGAGATGCCCGAACGGTCCCGGGCCGCCCTCGACCTGCTGGAGGCGGACGTGTCCCGGTTCCAGCGCCTGGTGGAGGATCTGCTGGAGATCTCCCGCTTCGACGCCGGAGTGGCGGAGCTCCACCGCGAGGACGTGCGCCTGGGCGAGCTGGTGCGCCGGGCGGTGGCTGCCGCCGGCGTCGATGTGCCCATTGAGCTCTCTCCGGGGGCGGAGCACCTGAGCGTGGCCGTGGACAAGCGCCGGATGGAGCGGGTCATCGCCAACCTGGTGGAGAACGCGGCCAACTACGGCAGCGGCGCCACCCGGGTGCGGGTGGAGCGGGGCCGCACGGTGGCCCGCATCGGCGTGGAGGACAACGGGCCCGGCGTTCCCGAGGAGGAGCGGGAGGCCATCTTCCGGCGTTTCTTCCGGGGATCGGCCGCCGGCCGCCGCCGCACCGGCGGCAAGGGTTCGGGGCTGGGACTGGCCCTGGTGACCGAACACGTGCGTCTTCACGGGGGCCGGGTGTGGGTGGAGGACGGCGAGGGTGGCACGGGCGCCCGCTTCGTGGTCGAGTTGCCGGTGGGGCGGGAGTGATGCGGCGCCTGCTGGCCGTCTCGATCCTGCTCCTGGCCCTGACCGGCTGCGGGGTCCCCACCGACGCCGCCCCCCGGGCGCTGCCCGAGAACGAGGTGCCCGCCGGGCTGCTCGCCATCGACCCCGTCACCACCACCAGCACCGTGCCGGTGGGCTCGACGGACCGGGTGCGGGTCTTCCTCGTCGGTGGTGGCGCGGGAACCGAGCGCCTGGTGCCGGTGGAACGGACGGTGCAGGCTCCGGCCACGGTGGAGCGGGTGTTGGCGGTGCTCACCCTGGGTCCCAAGCGGGAGGAGGAGGACCGGGGGCTGCGGAGCGCCCTCCTGCCCGGCACCGTGATCAACTCGGTCCTGGTCGAAGCGAACGTCGCCATCGTCGACCTGTCCAAGGGCCGGGGGATCTCGGTCAGCGGCACCGACCGGATCCTCGCTCTGGCTCAGATGGTGTACTCGGCCACCGATCTGCGGGAGGTCAACGCCGTCCGGTTCACCCTGGACGGCGCCCGGGCCGAGACGCCCACCGGCACCGGCGTGCTCACCACCGGCCCGGTCGGCCGGGCCTCCTACGCCACCTACGCGCCGCTCTAGGTTCGCCCATCGCGCGCGCTGAGCAGGAACATCCTCGACGGTTAGTGACACTGATGGACGGCGGCCGGGGGGGCGCGAGTAGGATGACGGCGCCAAATCCGGCAAATCCCATCTTGGCGGCGAATCGTCACTCGATCGCAATGCCGGCGAGGTCCCTTCGTCGTCTGGAACAGCCATCATGGCATCAGGGCTCGTGATCCCACGCACCACACGTCGTCGAAGGGACACCTCGGCCCACCTGACCTACTAGAGGGTGGACGGACCGGGTTCTACAGCACGTCACGGAGGCCGCGTGGTGCTCTACGAGAACGAGACCCAGCCCGAGATCGAGATCGGGGGTGTGGTCATCCGCGTCCTCGAGTCCTGCCACAGCCTCTGGGTGTTCGAGCCCGGGAGGAAGCGCTTCCGGCGGGTCCCCCGGGGCACGCGCCTGGACATGCCCTCCCGGGAGAGCGACTGGACCCCTTACCACCGCCTGGAGGTCGAACCGTCCTCAGGGGCGTTCGCCGTGGCCCTCAACGAGGACGGCACCCGGGTGTTGCGCTCCTGGCTGCACAGCGACCCCTGCCGCCACTGCAGCACCGACCGGACGAGCGAATTGTCCCTGGAGGCGATCCGCCGTTCCCTCTAGGCGCCACCTGGTCCGGGCCGTCGAGCTTTAGTCTGATGAGAAGTGAAACGGCAGGAGCTGCCTGAGTTGGACCCCGTCGCCGAGCCCGTTCCCCGTCGCCGGCGTCGCCTCTTGTGGCTGGTGGGGGCCCTGGTGCTGGTGGCAGGCTCGGTCGGGGTGGCGTTCGCCACCGCCGACAACCTGGCCAAGCCCGACCGGGACACGGTGAAGCTGGCCGGGGCGGCCAAGATCTTCTCCCTGGAGGACGTGCGCCCGGGGCACGCCCCCGTCCGCCTCCTCGACTTCCAGGGCAAGCCGGTGGTGCTCAACTTCTTCGGGTCCTGGTGCCCGCCGTGCCTGCGGGAGATGCCCGATTTCCAGGCCGTGTCCCAGCGCTACAAGGGCCGGGTGGCCTTCATCGGCGTCACCTTCTCGGATACCCGGCCCCAGGCCGAAGCGGTGCTGCGCCGCACCGGCGTCACCTACCCGGCCGCCTTCGACCCGGAGAACAAGGTGGCGCTGGCCTACGGCCTGACGGGCATGCCCACCACTGTCTTCATCTCCCCCAAGGGCGAACTCCTGGAACGGGCCCAGGGGGAGCTGAGCGAGCCCCAGCTGGAGAAGATCCTCGAGCGGCTCTATTTCTCCTGACCGGTCGGTTCTCCGGGCCGGCTGACCGGCCGGCCACCTAGCCGGCGATGACCGGCAGCTTCTGGAGGAGCGGCTCGATCTCGCCCCGGGTGGCGACGTTGTCCCAGCGGGCGGTGATCTTCCCGTCGGCCCCGATGAGGAACACCCAGGGCTCGTTGATGTCCTCACCCCGGGCGATCCAGTCCTTGGCGGCGTCGTTGAGCTGCTTGGCCTCGTAGTCCTTCCACACCTCGACGTGGACGAACGACGCCCGGTCGGCGTACTGGGCGGCCAGCTCGCCCACCATGTCCGTGACCGGGCCGCAGAAGAGGCTGACGCAGAAGGTGGGGGTGGAGATCACCAGGAGGACGGGCCGGCCGGCGTCCAGAGCCTGCTTGACGGTGGTGCGGTGGAGCTCCGGATCGGGCACCGGGTCGCCCCCGCCGGCCCGGGAGTCGATGGCCTCCGCCGCTGCCCCCGGGGTGTCCACGGTCAGGTTGTCCGACGGGAGGGCGGGATCTCCGGGAACGGGCACCGTGTGGGCGGGAGAGACCTTGAAGGTGGCTGTCGCCGCCTCCTTCTTGTCGAGTTCGGCGGTGACCGCCACCCCCCAGAACCCGTCCTGGTCGAAGGCCACGTCGGCGGCGTAGACCCCCCGCTCGGTCTCGGACAGGTACACCGGCTTGTCCGCTCCGGCGGGAGGTGGCGGCGACCCGGGGAGCGGCAGGTAGCGGCCGGTGGCGGTGGGACCGGGCTTGGCCAAGTCGTTGGCGCCGCCCTTCCCGAGGTAGAAGAACCGCAGCTCCACCGTCCCGTAGCCCACGGGGCCCTTCTCGGTGTTCACCACCCCGACGATGAACCGGGCCGGCGGTCCCACGGCCAGGTCGTAGCTGGCGGCGATGACGCTGATGGCGGGCTTGGAGGTGGTCGTCTCCGACGATGCCCCGTCGCCCTTGTCGCCGCCGCCGCAGGCGGCCAGGACGACTGTCAGGGCGAGCAGGATCGGAGGGAGCACGGTCAGCCGTCGCACGGGGCCACCGTAACCTCGAGTCGGGCCAGACCGTCCCGGGTGGCGGCGATGAGGCGCTGCAGGTCGGGGGTGAGCTCGGAGGCGGGCGCCCGCCGGCGGAGGTCGTCCTCCACCCGCTGCTTGGCCGTCAGCAGGCGGGCCGCCGCCTTGCGGTCCTCCTGCTCGACGGCCCGGGCCACGATGTGGAGGTCGGTGTGGACCCGGGCGAAGGCCAGCTCGGCCCTGGCCGCATCGTCGCCGGCGGCCGCCGCCTGGCACAGCCCCTGGACCACCTCCTCGCTGGGCAGGTCGCCCGCCGGGGTGGCGTCGGACGCGCCGCTGGAACAGCCGGTGGCGACGACGGCCACCGCCAGCAGGGCAAGGGGGGAGCGGCGCATGACGGCTTCCATGCTAGAGAGGCGCCCGGAGCCTGCTGACATCGCGCCGTGGATCCGGTCGTGCTCGCCGTCGACGTCGGTTCGACCAGCGCCAAGGCCCAGTGGTTCTGCGCCCCGGGCCGCCCGCTGGGTCCGCCGGTCCGGGTCCGGATGCCCATCGGCCCGGACGGGACGGCGGATCCCGATGCCGTCGGCGCCGCCGTGGATTCGCTGGTCGATGGAGCCCTCGACCAGCCCGGGGGGGCGGGCCCCCCGGCGGCGGTGGCGCAGTCGTGCGCCTGGCACGGGCTGGTGGGTGTGGGGGCGGACGGCACTCCCACCACCGTCCTGTCCACCTGGCAGCACACCGGCCCCGAGGTCAGCCAAGCGGCGGCCGAGCTGCGCCGGAGGCTGACCGACCCGGCGGCGGTGACGCGGCGGACGGGGGCGCCTCCGCATCCTTCGTTCCCGGCCGCCCGCCTGCTGGCCTTCGGCCCCACCCGTCCGGAGGCGGTGGCCGCCACCGTGCGGTGGTGCTCGACGGCCGAGTGGCTGGAGAGCCGCTGGTTCGCCGCCGCCCCGGGGCCGTCCGCCTCCATGGCCTCCGGCACCGGCTGCTACGACCAGGAGGCCGGGGCGTGGGACGCGGAGGTGCTCGACGCCGCCGGTGTGCCCGCCGGTGCCTTCCACACCGTCGACGACGGTCCCCGGCGCGGTCTGGCCGGCGCCTACCGGAGCCGCTGGCCCACCCTCGCCGGGGTGGAGTGGATGGCGCCCCTGGGGGACGGGGCCTGTGCCCTGGTGGGCACGGGCTGCACCGGAAGCCGAGCCGCCCTCACCGTGGGCACGTCCGCCGCCGCGCGGGTGCTGGCCCCGCCGGCCGCCCGGGCGGATCGGCCGGGCGCCCTCTTCGCCTATCTCCTCGACCCCGGACGGGTGGTGCTGGGAGCGGCCCGGTCCAACGCCGGCAACCTCGTGGAGTGGGCCGGTGGCGTCCTGCGCCTCGACGACGCCGACCCGGTGGCCGCCGCCACGGCCCGCCCCCCCGGCAGCCACGGCCTGATGGCGGACCCCGCCCTGGTCGGCGAGCGCAGCCCCCACTGGCCCCTGGCCGCCTCCGGATCGGTGTTGGGACTGCGCCCCTGGAGCACGGCGCGGGATGTGCTCCAGGCCCTGCTGGAATCGGCCGTCCTCGGCCTGGCCGGCGGCCTCGAGGCGTTGGAGGCCTACGTGGGACCGCTGACCCTGGTCGCCTCGGGGGGTGCGATGGCTTCCCCCGGTTGGCGCCACCTCCTGGCCGACGTCACCGGACATCCGGTGGTGGTGTCCCGGGTGGAGGAGGCCTCGGCCCGGGGCGCGGCGCTGCTGGCGCTGGAGCGCCTGGGCCTCCCTCTGGCCGCCGATTCCGCCGCCCAGGACGGCGAAACGGTCGAACCCGATCCTGAGCGGGCCCTACGCTTCGCCCGAATGCCGCGAACCGCCCGGAGCTCCGGTTGAACAGGAAACGGTCGGGGAACCAACGGCCCGTGGCCATCGATCTGCGGGCAGAATCACTGACCGCCGCCCGGCTGCTCGCGGCCGAGACCGCCGAGGTGGCGAACGAGTGGCGTCAGCTGTGCCGTTGGGACCCCGAGCTGCCCCCCGACACCGAGCCCCCCGCCCCCGAGCCGGTCATCATCGCCCTGGCCGACGCCCTGCGGCGGCCCCAGCCGCTGGGCTGGGGTGAGGACCCCGATGTGGCCGAGGCCGTCGAGGCCTTCACCGACCGGGCGGGACCGCTGGCCATCGGCGAGCTGGTGTGCCTCCGGGAGGCGGTCAGCCGCCGGCTCCGGGGTCGGGTTCCGGCCGAGGAACGGGAGGAGACGTGGGCCCGGTTGCAGATGACCATCGACCGGGCCATGGCCTGCGCTGCCCGGCGGGCCTTCGACCACCTGGAGGAGGCCGCCTCCATGGACTTCCTCACCGGGGTGGGCAACCGGCGGTCCTTCGAACGGGAACTGCGGCGGGAGCTGGGCCGGAGCGCCCGGCATGGCGGTGGGTTCGCCGTGGTCGTCCTCGACGTGGACGGGCTCAAGATGGTCAACGACAGCGAGGGCCACGCCGCCGGCGACGCCCGACTCCGGGCGGTGGCCGGCGCCGTGCAGGGCAGCGTCCGCCGGGAGGACACCGTGTACCGCATCGGCGGCGACGAGTTCGCCATCCTGCTCCCCCGAGCCACTTCCCGTCAGGCCGAGCGGGTCATGACCCGGGTCGAGGCCGCCTCCGAGGCCCCCTTCAGCTGGGGGGTCGCCATCTTTCCGGCTGACGGCCCCGCGGCCGAGGGGCTGGTGGCGGCGGCCGACCGCCGGCTGTATCGCCGCCGCGCCCGCCGCCGGGCCCACCCCTCCTAACCCCGCCAACCCCTCGTCCCGCGTTAGCGAAACCCGGCTGAGAGCCGGGTTCGGCTAACGCGCGATGCGGGGGTTAGAGGTCGAACAGGGTGGGCTGCGGGGGCGACGTCGCGGGGAAGGGCTCGACCGCCAGGGAGACCGGCATGGCGAGGAGGTCGCCGACGGGGACGCCGGCGCCGGCCAGCCAGGCGTCGAGCAGCTCGGTGGGAAGCACGACGGGCATCCGCTCGTGGAAGGGGGCCACGGCCTCGCCGGCCGGGCGGGTGAGCATGGTGGCCCGCCGGCGGCCGTCGCCGGCGAAGCGGTACAGGCCGGCCACCGCCAGCGATCCGGCGGATTCGGGACGGAACCAGGCCCGGCCCTCCACGAAGGCGCGCAGCGGCATCACCAGGCGCGCCGTGGTGTAGGCCTCCCGCCACGCCGGCCGGTCGGGGGCCGTCTCCAGGCGGGCGTTGTGGCCGGTGTCGTCCTCGAAGAACCCCCAGCGGAACGCCGAAACGACTCGCTCAGCCCCGTGCAGGACGAGGGCGGGAACGACGGCCCCGGGAAATGCCTCCTCGCTGACATCGGCGACGTCGCCGACGCGGGCGGGTCCGTAGGCCTCCTCGATTTCAGGCACCCGGAGGAACTGCGACCGCCCGCACACGGGTCCCAGTGTGGCGGGCCCGCTCAGGCCGCGGAGGCCTGAGCGGGAACCTCCTCCAGGGCGATCTTCAGCACCTCGGTGACGTCCGAGACGAGGTGGAAGGTCGTGGCCACCCGCACCGCCTCGGGCACATCATCGAGATCGGGGCGGTTCCGCTCGGGCAGCACCACCTCGGTCAGCCCGGCCCGGTGGGCGGCCAGCACCTTCTGCTTGACGCCCCCGATGGGCAGCACCCGTCCGGACAGGGTCACCTCGCCGGTCATGCCCACCTCCTGGCGCACGGAGCGCCCGGTGAGCAGGCTGACCAGCGCCGTGGTCATGGTCACGCCGGCCGAAGGACCGTCCTTGGGCACGGCCCCGGCGGGCACGTGCAGGTGGAAGCGGCGCTTCTCGAAGGCGCTGGGCAGGAGCCCGAGGGCGGCGGCGTGGGACCGGACGTAGGACAGGGCGATCTCCGACGACTCCTTCATGACGTCGCCCAGCTGACCGGTCACCATCAGGCCGCCGTCCCCATCAGAGGCGGCCGCCTCCACGAAGAGCACATCGCCGCCCATGCCGGTGACGGCCAGGCCGGTGGCCACGCCGGGCACCCCGGTGCGCTCCGCCGCCTCCTCATAGAAGCGGCGCCGGCCGAGGAAGTCCGGAAGCGTCTCCTCGTCCACGTTGACGGCGACACCCCCGGTGTCGCCCGAGGCGATGCGGGTCACCGCCTTGCGCAGCAGACGGCCCAGCTCCCGCTCCAGGTTGCGCACGCCCGCCTCCCGGGTCCAGCCGGTGACCACCGCCCGCAGGGCGGCGTCGGTCACCTCGACCTCGCCGGGGGTCAGGCCGTGGCGCTCCCGCTGGCGGGGCAGCAGGTGGTCGCGGGCGATGGCCAGCTTCTCGTCCTCGGTGTAGCCGTCGAGGCGGATGACCTCCATGCGGTCGAGGAGCGGGCCGGGGATGGTGTCGGCCACGTTGGCGGTGGCCAGGAACAGGACGTCGGACAGGTCGAGGTCGAGCTCCAGGTAGTGGTCGCGGAAGGTGTGGTTCTGGGCCGGGTCGAGCACCTCGAGCAGCGCCGAGGTGGGGTCGCCCCGCCAGTCGGCACCGAGCTTGTCCACCTCGTCGAGGAGCAGGACGGGGTTCATGGTCCCGGCCTCGGTCAGGGCCCGGACGATCCGCCCGGGCTGGGCCCCCACGTAGGTGCGGCGGTGGCCGCGGATCTCGGCCTCGTCCCGCACGCCGCCCAGCGCCACCCGCACGAAGCGGCGGCCCAGGGCGCGGGCCACCGACTCGCCGAGCGAGGTCTTGCCCACCCCGGGAGGACCGACGAGGGCCAGGATCGCCCCCGATCCCCGCCGGGCCGAGGCCGTCGGCTCGGCCGGCGTGTCGTCCAGGCCGCGCTCGCGGCGCAGCTTGCGGACAGCCAGGTGCTCCACGATGCGCTGCTTCACGTCGTCGAGACCGGTGTGGTCGGCGTCGAGGATGGACCGGGCCTCGATCAGGTCGAGGCGGTCGTCGGAGCGTTGCCCCCAGGGCAGCTCGAAGAGCCGGTCGAGCCAGGTGCGGATCCAGGAGTGCTCCGGGCTCTGCTCGCTGGTGCGCTCCAGGCGCTCCACCTCCCGCTCGGCGGCCTCCCGCACCGCCTCGGGCAGCTCCTCCATACGGGCGCGGTACTCCGAGACGAGGTCGTCGGCGTCCTCGCCCAGCTCCTTGCGGATGGCCTCCATCTGCTGGCGCAGCAGGAACTCCCGCTGCCGGCGCTCCATCCCCTCGGACACGTCCGAGCGGATGCGCTCCTTCAGCTCCAGCTCGCCCAGGGTCTCCTTGGCCCAGCCCAGCGCCTTGGCCAGGCGCTCGGCCACGTCGATGGTCTCCAGCAGCTCGACCTTGCGGTCGAAGGCCAGGTCGGGGGAGTAGCCGGCGGTGTCGGCCAGGGCGCTCGGGTCGGTGATGCCCCGCAGGGCTTCGGCCAGCCACGGCGCCTTGCGGTGCTCGAGGATGGCTTCGACCACGGCCCGGTACTCCCGGGCCAGCGCCCCCGCCTCTGCGCTGTCAGCGGCGGGCTCGTCGTCCACCGGGGCGACCTCGACCCACAGGGCCTGGCCGGCGCCGGGCACGCCGACTCCGACCACGGCCCGCTGGAGGCCGCGCACCAGGACGGCCCGGCCCCCGCCGGGGAGACGGCCGGCCTCTTCGATCTTGGCCACCGTGCCCACCCGGGCGTAGCTGGCGCCCGTCGGCGTCTCGCGCCGGGGCACGAGGATCAGCATCCCGTCCACCGCGGCATCGGCGGCGGCCTTGGCCTCGTCGCTCTCCAGAGCGAGCGGGATGACCATCTGGGGCAGGACCACGCCGCTGACCAGGGGGAGGAGCGGCAGGGTCCGGGTTTCGACGTTCGACATTGAGTGCCTCGCTATCAAGAAATTTCTCAGCCAAGGATTGAACGACGGGCGGGGACCTGGAATTCCCAGGGGTCCACCACTTCCCCGCGAGGCGCTTTTAGGATGCGCGCCAAGCACGGAACTAGTCCGACCGAATTGGAAGAACGGCCCGAACGGGCGATGTGGGACGAGCCGGAACCTGCCGATACGTCGGGGGGGACCGGACCACCACGAGCCAGGAGGCGTTCCCGAAATGGCGGAGTTGACGGGCAGCAACGTCAGGCAGTTCGTGGGCAAGCCGGTACGGGTGGCGCTCAGTGGGGGCCGTGTTGTGGACGGCTATCTGGTGAGCTTCGACGGACGCAGTCTGTGGATGGTGGCCGACGGCGAGGATCGCTTCGTTCCTCTCGACCAGGTCGACCTGATCACCGTGCGCACCGCCGCCGTCCCGCTGGCCGGCTGACCCCGGCGCCCCTCGCCGGGCCAGACTCGGCGATGTGAACCCGCGCGACTGGGACGCCCGCAGCTACGACCGGGTGTCAGACCCCATGACCGGGTTTGGCCGGGCCGTGCTCGACCGCCTTCTCCTGCGCGGCGACGAGCGTGTGCTCGACGCCGGTTGCGGCACGGGCCGGGTCACCGAGCTCCTCCGGGACCGGCTGCCGGCGGGCCGGGTGGTCGCTCTCGACGCCTCGCCGTCCATGCTCGAGCAGGCCCGGGACCGCCTGGGCGATGACCGCGTGGAGTATGTGCTCGCCGACCTCGGCCGGCCGCTTCCCCTCGACACCATGGTGGACGCCGTGTTCTCCAACGCCACCTTCCACTGGGTCGTGGACCACGACGCCCTGTTCGCCAACCTGGCCGCCGTGCTGCGTCCCGGCGCTCCCCTGGTGGCTCAATGCGGCGGGGCGGGCAACATCGCCTCGGTCCTCGAGGCCGTGCGCCAGGTCGGTCACCGCGGGCCCGAGCCTTTCCACTTCGCCGGACCCGAGGAGACCCGCCGGCGCCTGGAGGCGGTGGGCTTCGTCGACATCCGGACCTGGCTGAACCCGGCGCCCACTCCCCTCCCACCGGGAGAGCCACTGGAGGAGTACCTGGCCACGGTGGTCCTCGGCTCCCACCTCGAGCACGTGGCCGCCCCCGAGCGCCGGGAGTTCGTCCGGGCGGTGGCGGAGCGCCTGCCGAGGCCCGAGATCGACTACGTGCGTCTCAACATCCTCGCCTGTCGCGCCCGGTAAAGGAGCGCAGCTGATTCGCTAGATTTCGCTAAAGTTTGCAGTTTTTCGCTTTTCTGTTTATGATGCGGCTGCGACTTCAAGTGGCGAACGGTGACAAGGAGGAAGTGCGCACCTTGTGATCAAGGTTCCGGGGTGGCCGTCGGCCGGACGCCACCCGTCGGTCAGAGGCCTGCTTTCCTGCCGGCCTTCCGGCGGTCACCCCGGCATTCCACGACCCGGGCAGCTCAGCAAGCCGAGGTGGCATCGGGCTGGTGGCGGAAGGGAGAGAGTGGTGAAGCGGACGGGACGGCCCCTGGTGATCCTGACGGCGGCGGCGGTGCTCGCCGCCCTCACCCCGGCGTTGGCGGACACGGGGACGCGCGCTCCGGTCCCGGCGCCCGCTCCGGCCGGGGATGACCCTGTCCGGATCGGGATCGGGGTCGGCGGCGCGCTCATCGACATCGTCAGCCCCGACGAGCACGACGACGAGGGTGACGAGGACAACGGCGATGAGGACAACGGCGATGAGGACAACGGCGATGAGGACGGCGACCACGACGGCGACGGCCTGATCGGCCTCCTCCTGGGGAATGGCGACGACAACGGCGACGGCGACGGCGACGGCGTGTTGGAAGAGCTCCTGAACGTGGTCGAGCGGGTCCTCGACATCCTCTTGGGTGAGGACGAGGACTCCGCCGGGCCGCCGGACGGGGTGCAAGTGGCGGCTGCCCCCCCGGCGGAGGACGACAGGTTTGAGGAGTTGCCCGACGTCCTGGAGGCATTGCTGGACGACGGCCTCCTCGAGCTCCCCGAGGACGTTCTGGAGGAGCTGCTGGACCTGGTCGCCGACTCGGTGGAGGGTGTGGTGTGCGTCGTCGGGCGAAAGATCGAAAATCTCCTCAGCCCCAGCACGACCACGTCGACGCAACCTCCGGCCTGCTTCTGACCCTGAGGGCCCCGGAACACCGGGCACTTCACGCCGGCGCGCTCTCCCGTCGGCGCTACCCCGAAATCTCCCTGAGCAGGTCGTCGATCCGGTGCTCCACGATCGGGAGGACGGTCGCCTGCGCCCCGGCCCTCGCCGCCTGCAGGAGCGCCCGGGCCCGTTCGGTGTCCTCGCCGCGGTCCCGACGGAGGAGCATGCGGGCCCATTCCAGGCGGGTGTGGACGAGGGTGCCGCGGGCGCCGATGCGCTCCTGTACCGCTTCCGCCCGGGCGAAGTGGCCGTCTGCCTCGTCGTAGCGACCCAGCGCGGTGGCCAGCAACCCGAGGTCGTGGCTGACGGGGCCGAGCCAGGCCGTCTGGCTGACCACCAGCACCGAGTGGTGCGGCGACAGGAGGTCGTAGAGCTCCTGGGCGTGGACGGTGTCTTCGAGTCTGGCGCAGGCCCGGGCCAGGAAGCAGAGGGCCATGAGCCGGAGATAGTCGTCGTGCAGGGCGGCAAAGCCGGGCCGGGCGAACTCCGCCACAATGGCGCCGGCTTCGTCGCGCCATCCCGCGTCGGCCAGCGCCCAGGCCAGCGCGGCCCGGTACGCCACTCCCCCGGGGAGCTGTTCGAGCACTGCGGCCTCGAGCTCGGCGGCTTCGCCGGCCCGACCCTGGAGCGTGCGCAAGACCCCGAGCGGGCCGAAGGAGTGGCCGAGGGCGTCGGGTTGGCCGGACAACTCGCCGAGCCGCCTCGTCTCTTCGCAGATTGCTTCGAGCTCGTCGAAGCGGCCCGCCGACCAGGCCCGGTTCCCGCGCAGGTAGTTGGCGCGCCAGCGGAGTGAGGGCTGGCCGAGCTCGCCGGCGAGCCTCGAGCAGATGGCCAGGGCAGCATCGGCTTCCGTCATCTCGCCGGTCTCGCTGGCGCTGAGGAAGGCGGCCATGGCCGCCCGGAACTCGAGGGCACGGTCACCGAGCCGGCGGGCGATGTTGGTCACCTCGCCGGCCAGCCGGGACCGTTCGGCCGCCGCTTCCGGCCGCCAGTTCGCCAACCACAGAGCGCCCAGCGCTTCGGCCAGCGTGGCCGGATCGCCCACCTCCCGGGCGATCTCGAGCGCCTCTCGTCCGAAGGCGAGGCGCCGGTCGTCGTCGGCGAAGTGGAGCTCGGTGGCGAGGAGGGCGAGGAGGCGGGCCCGCACCATCGAGGCCACCGGGCCGACGGCGGCCAGGGCGGCCTCCAGGGCCGCCACCCGCTCGGAGTCGACGGCGCCGACCTGGCTGCTGAAGAGGCCGCGCTGGTTGGCGAGGGCCGCCCGGGCGGCACGCTCCGCGTCCCCCAGGTCATGGGCCAGCCGGCCGGCCTCCAGCAGCGTCTCCCGGTGGGCGGGGTCGCCGGCGCAGCGCTGGGCTTCGCCCCGGTTGATGAGGAGGGTGCAGGCGCGGAGCGGGTCGTCGGACCGGCGGATCGCCCGCAGGGCGCCGTCGAAGTGGGAGATGGCCTCCTCGTAGGCGAGGGACGTCATGGCCCGGTGGCCGGCTTCTTCGGAGTACCGGGCCGCTCTGACGGTGTCGGCGGGGTCGACCCCGACCGCCGGGGTGGCCGCCAGCCAGTGGTGGGCGAGCTCGGCGAGGTGTTCCCCGGAGGTACCGGCCACCGCCTCGAGGGCGACGGCGACCGAGCGGTGCAGCTCGATCCGCCGGGCCACCCCGAGCTCCTCGTAGAGGGTGTGGCGGATGAGGGCGTGGACGAAGGCGAAGCGGCCCGGCGAGCCGGGGACCTCCCGGATGAGGACGGCCCGTCTGGCCTCTTCGAGGGCGTCGACGACCTCGCTGCGGGTGCGCCCGGCCACCGAGGCGAGGACGGCGACGTCGAACTCCCGGCCGATGACGGCGCCGAGCGTGAGGAGATGGTCGATCGGCTCGGCCAGCCGCGACAGGCGCCGGCCGATGACTTCCCTGACACTGTCGGGGATCGTCGCGCTGGAGAAGTCGCCCTCGTAGGTCCAGCGGTCGCCTCGGCGGATGACGTCGCCCGACTCGATGAGGTGCCGGAGGAGCTCGCGGGTGAAGAACGGGCTGCCGTCCGTCTCGGCGTAGACGGCCCGGGCGAACCCGAGGTCATCCTCCGCCAGTGCGTGGCCGGCCAACGCCTCCATGAAGAGGACGGTCTCGGCGTCGGACAAGCCGCGCAGGGCGATGCGCTCGACCGCCGGTTCCCGGCGCAGGTCGGCCAGCAGCTCCGTCAAGGGGTGGCCCCGCCCGATGTCGGAATCCCGGTAGGTCCCCACGACCAGCAGGCGGGTCAGACCGCCCGACCGGACCAGATGCCTGAGCATGAGGAGCGTCGGCTTCGTCGCCCAGTGGAGGTCGTCGACGAGCAGCAGCAGGGGGGCCCGGCGGGAGGCGGCGGCGAGCAGCGTGGCCACCGCCGAGAAGAGGACGTACCGCTCGGTGTCGGGATCGCCGCCCTGGGAGGCTGCCAGCCCGGGGATCCGGACGGAGAGCTCGGGAATGAGCCGGGCCAGCTCCCTGGCCTGGGGGCCGAGCGTCGCCGCCAGGTCCTCCTCCGGGAGGATGACAAGGAGGTGGCGCGCCGCCTCCACGAAGGGCTGGTAGGGGACGGCCAGGTCCTCGTCGCAGGTGCCGAGGAGGACGATGCCGCCCTGTTCGTGGGCGGCGACGGCCGCCTCGGTGGCGAGTCGGGTCTTGCCGATCCCCGGCTCGCCGGCGAGGAGGACGACCCCCGGGCTCCCCTCCCGGGCCCGTTTCCAGGCCTGGGCCAGGACCTCCCGCTCCGCCGTCCGCCCGACGAAGGCCAGCGACCGGTCGACGACGAGCCGTGCCGGCAGCGGGAAGTCCCCGCCCGCCACGGGCTCCCACCGGACCTCGTGGACGGGGACGGGTTCGGGCAGGCCCTTGAGCTGCATCGGCCCCCGGGGCAGGAACTCGTGGCCGCCCCGGCCGCCGGCCAGCATCCTGGTCAGGTCGGTGACGAGGATGCACCCGCCGCCGGCGGCCGAGCACAGCCGGGACGCTTCGATGACGGGGGTGCCGAAGTAGTCGCCGTCTTCGAAGGTGGCTTCCCCGACAGCCACGCCCGCCCGCAGTTCGAGGGCCTCGCCGCCACGACGGTTGTGCCGCTCGACGGCCTGCTGGGCGGCCACCCCACCGGCGACCGCGTCGCTGGCGGCGGCAAAGGCGACCATGAACCCGTCCCCCAGGTTCTTGACCTCCGTCCCGGCGTGGGCGGCGATCGCCTCACGGACGAGGCCGAAGTGCGCCTCCCGCAACTGCTCGGCCCCCAGCTCCCCCAGGCGAGCCAATGTCTCCGTCGACCCGACCAGGTCGGTGAAGAGCACGGCCACGAGGCCGGTCGTTCCCACCCGCGTTCAGCCGTCCCCGGCCCACAGATCGAGCTCGACGCCCACGTTCCGGGCTCTCGCCCGCCGGTACACGAGGCCGGCGGCCACGGCGTCTTCCATGGCGTGGCCCACAGACTTGTACACGGTGATCTCGCCGGCGAACCGGCGGCCCGGGTGGCGTCCGGCGATCACCTCCCCGAGCTCCGCCACCGCCTCCGGCTCGATCCCGGCGAGCTCATGGGCGCCCGCCGGATACGGCGCCAGCGCCTTCCGGGACTCGACCACGAGAACCCCGGCCCGAATGGTGGCGTCGTCGAGTTCGGGCCCACCACGGGACACTCCGACCGAGTTCACGTGGGCTCCTGGCGCCAGCCAGGCCCGTTCGACCACCGGCGTCGGGGCATCCGTGCAGGCGCAGATCACATCGGCCCCCCGGACCGCCTCCTCGAACGACCCGACCGCCTTGGCGCCGAACTCGCCGGCCAGGCCGGCGGCGTGGGCGTAGGTCCGGCTGGCCACCCGGACCTCGCCGATGTCCCGTACCCGGGGGATCGCTTCGAGGTGGGCTCGGGCCTGGACTCCGGCTCCGAGGATGGCGAGGACGGCCGCGTCGTGGCGGGCCAGCAGCCGGGTGGCGAGGGCGCTGCACGCCGCCGTCCGGGCCGCGGTGATGTGGTTGCCGTCGAGGAGGGCGACCGGCGCGCCGTTGTCCGGGTCGAAGAGGACGATGACCGCCTGGATGGTCGGCAGCTCGAAGCCGGCGTTCCCGGCGAAGATCGTGATCAGCTTGGTACCGAGCACGCCGGCCGCCCACCCGGGCTTGTCGACCAGGAGGCCCCGGTCGCCGGCAGAGGTGACCGAGTGGGGCGGCACCGACACCCGTCCCTCGGAGACCTCGACGAACCCCGGTCCGAGGGCGTCGATCAGTTCGTCGAGGTCGAGAAGCTGCTGCACCTCGCGTTGGCCGAGCACGAGCAGGGGTGGAGGAGCCACCCGGGAATTCTCCCACCTCGCCCTCACGCCTGTCCCGGGCGCGACGCCGCTGGTTGGAGGAGAAGCGGAAACACCTTTCTGTAATTTTCCACGGCCTTGCATCTGTTTCCGATGCGCCGCGGCCTGGCCGCGGCCTGGCCGTTGTGTCGAAACGCAGCCTCGCCCCGACGCGCCGTCCCCGTGCCTGGTGGCGCGATGCGACTGTTTGAAAGAGACTTCTCATCCTGGCTCCAGCTCGGAAGGGGCGCCGTGAGAGAGGGGCGGACGAGCGGCACAGCGACGGTGCTGTTCACGGACCTCGTGGGCTCGACCGAGCTCATGTCCCGTCTCGGGGACGTTGCCTACGACGAGCTGAGGGGCGACCACTTCGCCGGCCTGCGGGAGGCGCTCGCGGCCCACCATGGAGAGGAGGTCAAGAACACCGGGGATGGGGTCATGGCCACCTTCTCCTCGGCGGTCGAAGCGCTCGAGTGTGCCGTGGCCATGCAGCAGGTCGCCGACCGTCAGACCCGCTCGCCGGGGGCGACGGTGGCCATCCGCGTCGGGCTCTCGACCGGCGAGGTCACGTTCGAGGGCGGCGACGTCTTCGGCACCGCCGTGGTCGAAGCCGCCCGTTTGGTGGCCGCCGCCCGACCGGGTCAGATCCTGGCGACCGCCGTCGTCCGGATGCTGGCCGGTAGCCGGGCGCCGACCACCATGTCCGACGTTGGGCCCTTGGAGCTCAAAGGCCTGCCTGACCCGGTCATGGCCTGCGAGGTGTCCTGGGAGCCCACCGCCGCAGTCGTGCCCTTGCCTTCTCTCCTGACCGGCACGGGTCGGGTGTTCGTCGGCCGGGACGTCGAAGTCGAGCGCTTGGAGGCGTTATGGAAGGAGTCGTCGGCGGGTGAGCGCCGCGTCGCGCTCGTCGCCGGTGAGCCGGGGGTGGGCAAGACGCGACTGGCGGCGGAGTTGGCGCGCTCGGTCCATGCCACTGGCGCCGTGGTGCTGGCGGGACGTTGCGATGAGGAGATGGGCGTTCCGTATCAGCCCGTCGTCGAGGCCCTCCGGCACATGATTGGCCGCACTCCGCCACAGGAGCTGGACGGCCGCCTGGGGCGTTTCGGTGGTGAGCTCGTCCGGCTTGTTCCCGAGTTGGCCTCATTGGCGGCTCTGCCGCCGCCGCTCAGCTCGGACCCGGAGACCGAGCGGTACCGCCTCTTCGACGCGGTGGCGGCCTGGCTCTCGGCCCTGTCCTCGATGGCACCTGTCCTGCTCGTCATGGACGACTTGCAGTGGGCGGCCAAGCCGACCCTCCTGCTGCTCCGTCACGTACTGCGCTCCAACGAGCCGATGCGCCTGCTCGTGGTCGGTACCTACCGCGACACCGAGGTCGGGAGGGGCTCCCCATTGGCCGAGCTTGTGGCCAACCTGCGGCGGGATGGAGGCATGGAGCGGATCTCGCTGTCCGGCCTCGACGCCGCCGCCGTGGCCGACTTCCTCGGCCAGGCGGTTGGCGGTGGCGTCTCGGGGGAAGGCGAGAGCCTGGCCCTCGCCATCCATGCCGAAACGGAAGGCAACCCCTTCTTCGTCTCCGAGGTGTTGCGTCACCTGATCGAAACCGGAGGGATCCACCAGGAGGACGGGCGGTGGGTGACCACGCAACCGATCGAGACGCTGGGTATCCCCGAGGGCGTTCGAGATGTCGTCGGTCAGCGGCTGTCGCGCCTGTCGGAGGCGGCCAACGAGGCGCTCGCTCTGGCCGCCGTCGTCGGCACCGAGTTCGAGCTGGCCGTACTGGAGCAGGCCGGCTCGGTGGCGGGTGAGGATCTCCTTTCGGCCATGGACGAGGTAGTGGCCGCCCACCTGGCGGCGGAGGTGCCCGGGCCCCTGGGCCGCTACCGCTTCGCCCACGCCCTGGTGCGGGATGCGCTCTATGACGAGCTCTCCGCGCCCCGGCGGGTGCTCCGCCACGCCCGCGTGGCCGAAGCCATCCAAACGGTCCATGCCGGGGCCCTCGAGGACCATCTGCCCGCCTTGGCCTACCACTACGCGCTGGCCGCCGCACCGGCTGCACCGCGGGATAAGGCCGTCGACTTCGCCGCTCGAGCCGGCGACCGGGCCGCGGCTCAGCTGGCCCACGACGAAGCGGCGTCCTACTACCGCCAAGCGCTCGAACTGCTCGACGTGGCTGACGAGGCCCGTCACCTCGAGTTGCTCCTCGCCCTCGGTGAAGCGGAACGGCGGGCGGGCGACGCGCGCTACCGCCAGACCCTTCTCGACGCCACCGGCCTGGCCAAGAGGCTGGGTGATACCGACGCCCTGGCTCGGGCGGCGCTGGCCAACAACCGGGGCCTGTTCAGCGTCGTCGGCCTGGTCGACGCCGAGCGCGTCGTCGCCCTCGAAGATGCCTTGACGGCGTACCCGGACCCGGACAGCCCGGTTCGGGCTCGACTGCTCGCCGGCCTGGGTCGGGAACTCGTTTACGGCGATCGCGACCGTCGGGTTCGGCTCAACGACGAAGCGCTGGCCATTGCCCGCCGGGCCGGTGACGCCCCCACGCTGGCCGAGGTTCTCCTCGGGCGCTTCTACGCCATTGCCGCGCCGACGACGGCCCCCGAACGGCTGGAGAACATGCGCGAGCTTGTGCACCTGGCCGCGATTCTGGAGGACCCTGCGCTGGCCTGCCGGGCGCTCGGGTTCCAGGCCCGCGTGGCGGTGGAGCTCGCCGACATCGACCAGGCCGACAACTGCCTGGATGCCCATGACCGCCTGAGCGCCGAGCTCGGTCAGCCGCACTTACGCTGGATCACCTCCTGGCAGCGCACCGCTCAGGCGCTCTGGCGCGGACATATCGAACTCGCCGAGCGGCGGGCGCAGGAAACCCTTGAGGTGGCCCGGGCCTCCAGCCAGCCCGACGCCGATCTCTTCTTCGCTCTTAACACATTCTGGATCCGCTTCGAGCAGGGGCTCCTCGACCAGGACGTTGTTTCCCTGTTGCTCGAGACGCTGGCCAACCATCCCGGGGCCACCTTCCTCGAAACATGGTTGGCACTGCTCTACGCCGAGACCGGGCAGTTCCCCGAGGCCCGCCGGCACCTTGGCCAGCTCGCGGAATCCCGCTTCGCCAAGCTTGGCTTCGACCATCTCTGGCTGTCGGGCATCAGCGCGGCCGCGATCGTCGCCGCCCGTGTCGGTGACATGGAGCGCTGCGCCGTCCTCACCGAACTGCTGGCGCCATTCAGTGAGCACCTCGTCGTCTGCGCCCACATGATCATCGGTGCCGTCTCCCACCACCTCGGGGCGCTCGCCAGCGCCGTCGGCGACTTCGACTCGGCCGACGTCCGTTTCGCTGCGGCCGAGACGACACATGAGCGCATCGGCGCGCCGGCCTGGCTGGCGCGCACCCGGCTGGAGTGGGCCCGGATGCTGCGACAGCGGGCCGACCCCGGCGATGGTGACCGCAGTCGGAAGCTGCTGGGGCAAGCCCTCGAGTCGGCCCGCACAATGAGCCTCGTCGCGGTCGAGCGCCAAGCGGTCGCGCTGCTGGAGGGATCGCAGCCGGAACAGCATCAGGCGACATGACGGAACGCGCCTCGGCCCTCGTCACCATGTTGTTCACGGATCTTGTGGGGTCGACGGAGCTGCTGTCCCGGGCTGGTGACGACGACGCCCAGCGGATCTTCCGGGCTCACCACGATCTCCTGGCGGAGACGGCCGCCGCCCACGGCGGTGAGGAAGTGAAGTGGCTGGGGGACGGGTTGATGGTGGCGTTCGCCTCCGTGGCCGACGCCCTCTCGGCCGCCATCGCCATGCAGCAGGCCGCCCGCCGGCCGGTGGCGGGGGAGCACCTCGCCATCCGGGTGGGGCTCAACGCCGGCGAGGCGCTGCGCGACGAGGCCGACTATTTCGGCACCACGGTGGTGGTGGCCCGGCGGCTGTGCGACCGGGCGGAGGCGGGCCAGATCCTCTGCTCGGATGTCATCGCCATGCTGTTGGGTGGCCGTCCCGGCTTTGTGTTCTCGGAACTCGGCAAGCTGGAGCTCAAGGGCGTCCCTGCTCCGGTGGGCGCCCTCGAGGTGCGCTACGAGACCGACGTGACGCATGGCCTGCCCGCCCGGCTGCCCTTCGTGGGGCGGGAGTCCGTGCTGGCGCGCCTCGCCGGCCTGCTGGGAGAGGCGGCGGTGGGCCGCGGCGGTCTGGTGATGGTGGTGGGCGACCCCGGGATCGGCAAGACCCGCACCGCCGAGGAACTGGCGGAGCGGGCCCGCCGGGAGGGGATGGACGTCGTCTGGGGCCACTGCTACGAGGGGGACTGGGCCCCGCCCTATGGCCCCTTCGTCGAGGTGCTGGAGGCGCTCGCCGCTTCGACCAACTCCGGGGAGCTGCGGGCCGACCTGGGAGAGGGGGCTGGCCCCCTGGCCCAGTTGGTGCCCGGCCTGAGGCGGGTTCTGCCGGACCTGCCCGAGGCCGTCCCCCTCCAGCCCGACGAGGAGCGCTTCCGGCTCCTCGAGGCCATGGCGCAGTTCCTGGTGGCCCGGTCGCGGCGGGCCCCGCTGGTGTGCTGCCTCGACGACCTGCACTGGGTGGACCACTCCAGCGTGGCCATGCTCCGCCATGTCGCCCGCTTCGCCGGGGGTCAGCGGCTGCTGCTGCTCGGCACCTACCGGGACGCCGAGGTCGGCCCCGGCCACCCGCTGGCAGAGGCCCTGGGGGCGCTGCGCCGCGACGTGGAGTACGAGCGGGTCAACCTGGAGGGTCTGGAACCAAAGGCGGTTGGCCAGCTACTTGAGGCGCTGGCCGAGCACGACGTCACCGGGGCCATCGCCGCCGCCATCGCCGCCGAGACGGACGGGAACCCCTTCTTCATCAGGGAGGTTCTCCGTCACCTCGTGGAGGAGGGCCGCTTCTTCCAGGGCCCCGACGGCCGGTGGGTCACGGACCGACCCATTGCTGACCTGGGCATCCCCGAGGGGGTCCGGGAGGTGATCGGCCGGCGGCTGTCTCGCCTGTCAGGAGACGCCAACCGCCTCCTCTCGGCCGCCTCCCTGTTCGAGGGCACTTTCCGGTTCGACGTGCTCGCCCGGGTGGCCGGTCTCGAGGAGGACAGCGCCCTCGACGCCCTCGACGAGGTCCTCTACGCCCAACTCCTCGTCCCCGCCGGCGGGATCGACACCTACGGCTTCACCCACGCCCTCGTGCGGCACACGCTCTCCGAAGCCCTCAGCCCGTCCCGGCGAGGACGCCTGCACCTGCGGGTGGCCGAGACCCTGGAAGCCGCCGCCGTCACGCCCACGGCCGCCCTGGCCGGGGAGATCGCCGGTCAGTACCACCGGGCCGCTGGTCTCGCCGGCGCCGAGCGGGGAGCGGACCCGGCGCTGGTGGCGGCCGCCCACGCGGAGGGGACGGGAGCCCACGAGGAAGCCGCCCGCTTCCTGCGGATGGCCCGCGACATCCTCCCTGAGCCCGACCCCCGGGGGCCCCGAGTGTTGGGTCGCCTCGGAGCCGCCCTCGCCTGGGCGCTTCGCTTCGAGGAAGCGGTCGAGGTCGCAAGCGAGGCCGGCAAGGCCATAGCCCGCACGGAAGGAGAGGACGCCGCCGCCGGCTATCTGGCGGAGGCGGCGCACGCCTGCGGAATGGCCGGTAGCGCGATCCACGCCTGGACCCTCGCCCGGTCGGGCCTCGGATACACCGAACATCGCCGGAACGGCGCCTGGGCCCGGCTGGTCTCCTACGACGCTGAACGCCAAGCCGCCGAGCACCCAGAGCACCCCGGCATCCCGATCGACACGCCCGATCGCCGTGAAGCCGCCCGCATCCTGAGGGAGGCTGGCCTCGATCCGCTCGGTCTCGCTCCCATGGAGGGCGTCCTGGACTCCCGCGAGCAGGCCCTCGAGAGCAGCAACCTCATCGTCCAGGCCGTCTGGGCGGGGGAGTACGCCCGGTCCCTTCCCCTCCTCGAGTCCGAGGCAGAGGCGGCCCTATCCCGGGGCCAACTGGCCCGAGCCGCCCGCGGCATGTTCATCGCCGCTTACTGCAGCACCACCCTTGGGCGCTTCGAGGCGGCGCGGGCGACACTCGACCGAGCGCAGCTCCTCATCGACCGATTGGGGGTGCCGGTGTTCGCCCTGCTCGAGTCCAGGGCTCGGCTGGCTTTGGCCGTCGGCGAAGTAGACGAGGATTTGGCTGGGACGTTCGAACGTATTGCTGCTGCTCCGCACCCGGCGGCCGTATGGGGTCTCGGCTGGATCTACGGAAACTGCGCCGCCTTCGCGGTCTGGCAGGACCGGCCAGGGGACGCGCTCCGCTTCCTCCAGCTCCTCGTCCCCTGGCTGGAACAGTGCCCCGCCTGGGCGATCGCCTTCCCGACCATGGCCCACAGCGCCGCCGAGGTCCTCTGGCGTCTCGCCCGTACCGACCACCTCGAGGTTGTCGAAGCCGCCCTACGAGAGAAGGTCGTCGCTCCCGACTTCCGCTCCCCGATGTCCGATGGCCGCTTGTCCCTCGCCCGCTGCTGCGCACTGACCGGCCGCTGGGCTGAGGCCAATTCGTGGTTCGGGACAGCCCGCCGAGTTCTCACCGATCAGGGCGCCCGCCCGTTGCTCGCCATTGCCGACTTCGACGAAGGACTCATGTACACCCGCCGCGGTGACCCCGGCGATGCCGCTCTTGCCCGCCCCCTATTCGAAACGGCCCGGCAGCAGTTCGAGACGATCGGCATGACGGGCTGGCTCCGCCGAGCCAACGAGCTGGCCGGCCGGCTGGGCTGAGGATCCGCTCATGAAGCAATGGACTGGGCGTGGACATCCGACGGCTTGCCCGAATGCGGCCGACGAGAAGGACCAAGGCGCGTGGCCCTTCGCTCGCGAGGCGATGAGGAGGCGGTCGTCCCCGTAGAGAAAGATCATGAAAGCGACGGCCGGACTCTGAGCTTGAGCGCTTGGCCGCCGTGGATGATGAAGGCTTCGCCTTGGTGGAGGCGGCGGATACGAGCGGCGCTGGGTCCGCATCCCAACCTTCCTGGTCGAGCTCCTCGCTCGCCAGCTGGAGACCGTTCCTGCCGCCCCCGAGGCCCTGGTTTTCATCGGATTGAGGGGGGCGCCCCTTCGCTACCAGAGCTTCCGCCGGGCGATCTGGGACCGGGCCGTGACCAGCGCCGGGCTGCTTGAGGGACTCACCCCCCATCACTTGCGCCACACCTGCGCCAGCCTGCTTGTCGCCGGCGGGGCGGATCCCGTGGCGGTCCAGCGTCACCTGGGCCACAAGGACGTCTCCACCACCCTGAACATCTACGCCGGGCTGTTCCCGAACCGGCTGGAGGAGATCGCCGTGGCGCTTGACGTCATCTACCGCGAGTCGCGGTCGGAGCTCCACGATGTGCGTCGCCTAGGAGGACCGTCAAGGGCCAGCTGAGACCGCCGCTCGTAATCGGGTTGAGGCGGCGATCAGGCGGCGAAGGCGAGGACGGTGAGGACGATCGTCCCGTCCGAATCGATCCGCTCGATCTTCGCCTCGAACGGCTGCCCTCCCCCATCGGCCACAAGCACCGTCTCGCCCACCACCGGCTCCCGGTCCTCGTCCCAGTCGCTCATAGCCGAGTAGACACGGCCGTGACGGATCCGAGCAAAGGTCAGATCAGCAGCCAGCAGCGGCAGTTCCACTGCTTCATCGTAAGCCTCGTCGTCCGGTGCACGGTCGGGTCGAATTGTCAGACGGGTGGCACGGCGGGGATTCCGAAGCGCTCGTCGAACTCGTCCCAGTCCTGAACAGCCAGCATCGTCGCTTGCCTGCTCATCGTGACGGTGAAGCGGTCGAAGAACCCGAACTGACCCATGACCGCGCCCCAAGAGGGTGAGGGCCATTTGTCGAAGAACCCGATCTGTGCTTCCCACTGCACCGGCACCCAACGGTGCCGGTTGGCGGGCTCAGTTCCAGGCGACCAGTGACGAACTTCACCTGGTGGGACCCACCCGCTACCTTGAGGGGTTCCTCCGGAGCCTGATGAAGGTCTGTACCCACTGCCTGGGCGATCCAGGGTGCGGCCAATATGTGGTCAGCGCCGGAGTCGACGAGGGCGAAGACCTGCTGGGGCCCGTCGGGGCCGATGAAGGTCACCGGCACCGCCGGCCGGAGAAGAGGGCGATCCCGGAAGAGCGAAGTGGGATGGCGGGGCTCCTCGATGTAGCGGAACACCCACGGGAATCCGTGCTCACGGTCCACCGGGATTTGGGGAATCGGTCAGCCGAGACCGACGGTCTCGAGCTCGTCGACGTCGGGGACCCGGAGGATGGTTGTGTCCTTGATTCCACGTCGCCGGAGTTGCGCCACGAGATCGTAGGGATTGGCGTTGGCCTCGATCACGGTGCTGCCGCGGAGGGCTACCCAGCAGCCGGCGTGTCGGGGTCAAGCCCGGCCCAAAGGGCCGTCCCGCAGAGACCGAAGCGAAGCTGAGGGCCTTGACGCCGGCCTGGAGCCGGCTGCTACCCGCTCCGAACACGCCCACGCTCCCATACGCCGCAACCCACCCCGACCCCGCGGTCAGGGAACCGCATCCACATCCATACCTGGCGAGCCAAAGAAAGGTGACCATACCCGGGCCGACGGCCATGGCCACAGCTTGGCAAGCGGTAAGGTGCGCCGTCAGGGCTCGACGGGCAGCGCCAGCAGCGAGGCGTGGTCAGGGTCGTGGTGGAGGTACAGGACGTTCCCGGCGAAATCCCCGGCCTGGCGCATCGACGGTGTCTGGTGCGGCCAGTCCGAGGGCTGCACGGCGAGTCGCAGGGCGTGGCCGGCCGGGACGGTGGCGGCGGTGGCGGTGATCTCGATCCACAGCTCGTAGATCTCCCCGCCGGCGACGGGCAGGACCGACGCTTTGGTGAACGGGTGGTGGGGGCGGACGACCAATCCGTCCACGACCTGGCTGCGCTCGGGGTCGAGGGCCCGCAGCGATATCGACAGGCCGCCGGAGCTCAGCTGGGTGACCCGGCCGTCGGGTGCCACGTCCTCCAGACGCAGGGAGACGAACCCGTCCCGGCCGTTGGTGGCCAGGAAGAGGCGGGCGGCCACCGGCCCGGCGATCCGCAGGCCCCGGGGGGCGACGAAGTCGTAGACGAGACCGGTCGAGTCGTTGGCCCGCTGGTCGGCGTGGCAGGGCCCGCCGATGCCGCTGTACGGCGTCCATCCATACTGGGTCCACGAGCGGCTGCACCCGCCCGAGCCGGGGTGCCAGACCAGCACGTCAGGTTCCTCCGTCCCCGGTGCGACCTCCCCCAGCGTTCCCCGGCCCCCGGCCGCGCCGGAGCCGCCGAGGAACAGCGTCCGGTAGCTGACCCCCGGGGGCGGCCAGCTCGGGGCCGTCGAGCAGGTCGCGTCACCGGCCCGGCAGTACGTCACCGGCGCCAGCCCGTCCAGTTCGGGGTCCGGCCGGCCCTCCACGTGGTGGTCGAACCACCGCAGCTGCCACTCCTCCAGGGAGTACCCGTCGAAGGTGAGGTGGGAAGGACCGGAGGCGTACCCCACGAGATCCCAGTGGTCCCACGGGCCGACGACGAGGCGGGCGGGGACGCCGGCGTCGACCAGACGCTGGAACACTGGAACAGCAGAGGGGCACTGCGCTGGAACAGGTCGTGCCATCCGCCCACCACGAAGGTGGGGACGCGCACCCGGCCCGCCGCCTCCAGCGGCGACCGCTCCCACCACCACGGGCCGTCGTAGGACAGGTCGCCGCCGCCGCCGATGTCGCGGAAGAGCTCGACGGTCCCCGGTACCCGTGACGCATGGGTGCCGACCGAGGTGGCCGATCCGGCGGGGTCCGATGGCGCATACGTCGCGGGCACGAACCCGAAGGTGGTCACGAACGTGAACCACAGCGGGATGAAGCTGGTGTCGGCCTGACCGCCCTGCATGACGAAGTCGCGATAGAGATCCCCCACCGCACTCACCGGGAAGATGGCCCGTAGGCCCGGGGGGTGCAGCGCGGCCGTGAAGTACTGGCTGAAGGCGGCGGCGGAACTGCCGAGGAGCGCCACCCTCCCGTTCGACCAGGGGCGATCCGGCGACGCCGCCCACGTCACCAGCTCGGCGCCGTCGAGCTGCTCCCGATGGCCGAAGACCTGGTGGACACCTTCTGAGGAGCCGGTTCCGCGCACGTCGGCGATCACCTGCACGTACCCTCGCCGGACGAGGTATTCGTTGCGGTAGCTCACCAACCCGCTCCGGCCTTCGGCTTGGGAGCGGCTCGGCTTCTTGCTGTACGGCGTCTGGGTGAGCACCACGGGGAAACGGCCCCGAGCCGGCTGTCCAGCCTCATCCGCCGGGCGCAGGACGTCGACGACCAGGCGGACGCCGTCGCTCATCGTGACCCTCACATCCGGCTCCAACACCACCTGGTAGGTGGCCGGCCGCGGGGCCCAGGAGGGGCCGGCGGTGACGGCAGGCGGCGGGGGCAGGACCGACGCGGCGGCACCGGCCATGATGATCAGTGCGGCATGCACCCGCCTCCTCACAGAATCGAGACGCATCACTCGCCCCCTTCGGCCAGCGCCAGGGCCCGACCTTCGATGTGTCTGAGACCGAGTTCCCGGGCGCTCCCCCGGGCCTGAGCGAGCAGCTCGCGGGCCCGCTCGGCGTCCCCCGGTTGACGCCGGGCGAGGAGCATCCGGGCCCATTCCAGCCACGTCCAGGCCAGCCACTGCCGGGCTCCGAGTCGGGCGTGGGTGGCCTCGGCGGCCCGGAAATGCCCTTCCGCATCGGAGAAGCGGCCGGTGGTCGTGGCCAGCATCCCCAGGTGGTGGGCGACCGAGCCGAGGCAGCAGGACGTGGCGCAAACCATGTGGGTCGCGTAGGGCGACAGGAGGTCGTAGAGCATTCCCGCACTCGGTTGATCGCCGAGGTGCGCAGCCGTGAGTCCGGCACAGGCGATGGCGGGGAGCCAGACGGCGTCGAACGGGATGCCCGTGAAGCCGGCGGAGGCTAGGGCGTCGAGGATGGTCATGGCCTCGTCGTCGCGGTCGAGCTCGCTGTAGATCATCCCCAGGGCGCAGCGCAGGGCCGGCCACTCGGAGTATCGGGCCACGGCGGACTCCCACCGGTCCACCACCTCATCGAGCCGGCCCTGACCGAAGCGGATGGCGAAGAGGCCGACGGTGAGGAAGAGGGCCGCGTCGGGCTGGCCGGTCGACTCGCCCAATCGCGCCGCCTCCAGGACCTGGCGCTCCGCATCCTCCAGGCGTCCGGTCATCGGGAGATAGGTGCCACGCATCATGGCCGCGAACCACCGGAGCGTGGGGTGCCCCAACTCGGTGGCGATCGCTTCGGCACGGTCGAGGGCCTGGCCGGTCTCCTCGACCTCACCGGCTTCGATTCCGGCCCGGGCCCGGAGCCACCAGGCCCAGGCGATGCCCACCGGGTCCCCGAGCCGCTCGGTCAGGGCCAGCAACTCGGCGGCGGCGGTCAGCCGTTCGACGAGCGTGCTCGGATCCCCGATGGCGTAGTGGCGGCGAGCGAGCACTCGCACCAGCGTGCCCGGCTCCCCCAGGCGGCGGGCCATGGCCAGCGCCTCGTCGCTCAGAGCGACCCGCCGCTCCCGGGCCCCGGAAAACGTCAGCTCGAGCGCCAAGGTGGCCAGCAGTTCGGCCCTCACGGGGCTGTCGTCCGGACTGAGGCACTCCAGCGCCGACTCCAGCACCGCCACACGCTCGACGTCGACGACCCCCGACACGCTGACGTACATCCCCCGCGTGTTCGCCAGCGCGGCCCGGGCCAGGGCCCCGGCGTCGTGTCGCGCCGTCGCCAGGGCGGCGGCGTCCAGCAGGGTCTGTCGGAATTCCTCATGGCCCGCCCCCTGCTCGGCCTCGCCAAGGGCGATGAGGAGGTCCAGGCGCCGGGAGTCCGAGCCGCAACCGTCCCCCTCGCCGAGCAGGTCGAGTGCCTGCCGGTAGTAGGCGACGGCCTCATCGTGGGCGAGCTGGGCGAGGGCCCTGTCCCCGGCCCGGACGGCGTAGTCCACGGCTCGTCGCGCATCCGCGCTGGTGGTCGAGGCCCGGGCCCAGTGATGGGCCAGAGCGGGAAGATGGTCGTCGATGCTCCCGGCGTGGACTGTCTCGATGGCGTCCGCAACCCGCCGGTGGTGGGTGGTCCGGCGAGCCGCCGAGAGGTCTCCATAGAGGGTGTCGCGCACCAGTGCATGGGTGAAGCGGTAGCGGGCGACGAGGCCTGGAACCTCGAGGACGAGGCGGGCGCTGACCGCCTCCTCCACGGCCAGGAGGACGCTTTCCTCCGCGGCGTCTCCCGACGCCTGGAGGACAGGGAGGTCAAACTCGACGCCGATGACGGCCGCCCGGCGCAAGGTTCGATTGGCCTCGTCCGACAGGCGTGACAGCCGCCGTCCCACCACGTCCCGCACCCCGTCCGGGATCCCGAGCTCGTCCACCGGCAGGCGGTTCACCCAGCGGCCGTCATGCCGCTCGACGGCTCCCGTCTCGCTCAGGTGGTGCAGGACCTCCCGCACGAAGAACGGGTTGCCGTCCGTTTCCTGATGTATCGCCCGGGCGAGCCCGCGGCCGTCCTCGCTGAGGGCGTGGCCCGCCGTCTGCTCGACGAAGGCGACGATGGCCGGCTCGTCGAGTCCGGGAAGGACGAGACGCTCCACGCTCGCCTGCCGGCGGAGATCAGCCAGGAGCTCGAGCAGGGGGTGGCCGCGCCCGAGCTCGGTGTCCCGATAGGTGCCCAGGGCCAGCACCCGCTTGGAGTCGGCGGACCGGACGATGTGGCGCAGGAGCAGCAGCGTCGGCTTGGCCGCCCACTGGAGGTCGTCGAGCACGAGGAGGACGGGAACCACGGCGGACACCGCCGCCAGCCAGGCGGCCACGGCATCGAAGAGGCGGTAGCGCTCGGTCTCGGGGTCGGACCGCAGAGGCGGTGGCAGCCCGGAAACCCGGTCAGCCAGCTCCGGAACCAGACGCACCAGCTCGCCCGCGTGCCGGCCGAGCTGGGCCCGCAGGTCCTCGCCGGGCGAGTGGTCGAGGAAGTAGCGGAGGGCTTCGACGAACGGCTGGAAGGGAACACCCAGGTCCTCGTCGCACCGGCCGACAAGGACGAGGGCACCGCCCTCGTGGGCCTCCCGGGCAAGCTCGGCGGCCAGACGCGTCTTGCCCACGCCGGGCTCCCCGGCGATCAGCGCCACCCGCAGCTCGCCGGCGGCGGCTTCCTCCCACAGCCGGCGAAGCCGCGCCACCTCGTGCTCCCGCCCGACGAACAGCGAGGCGACATCGGTGAGGAGGGCCGGCATCGGAACGAGGCTCGCCGGCGCCGGATCCCAGGCCACCTCGCAGGCGGGCAACGGTGCGGGCAGCCCCTTGAGGTCCATGGCTCCCACGGGGGTGAAGTGCAGGCCACCGATCGAACCGGCCAGGAGGCGCACGATCTCGCTGACCAGGATCTGCCCACCCCGCGCCGCGGCGCACAACCGGGCGGCCTCGATGACGGGCGTGCCGAAGCAGTCGCCGTCTTCCACGGCGACGTCGCCGGCGCTGACCCCGACCCGCACCTCCAGGCGCTCCCCGGGGGGCGCCGACCGGTTGTGGCGGTCGAGGCCCTGCTGGATTCCGACGGCCGCCGCCGTGGCGTCGGACGCCCCGGCGAAAGTCGCCATCATCCCGTCACCGAGGTGCTTGACCACCCGGCCCCGGTTCCCCTCGATGGCCTCGGTCACCAGCCGGTCGTGCCGGCGGCGGATCTCCTCAGCCCTCTCCTCCCCCACGGAGGAGCGAAGCCGGGTGGAGCCCACCTGGTCCGTGAACAGGACGATGACGGTCGAACGCCCCACGGCGAACGGCGGTGTGTTCTGCGACGACGACACGACCGAGCTGGCATCTGCTGCTGGCGCCGCCACTCCCACCATTCCTCGTCTTCCTTCGTCCGGCACGTCAATCCACCCACCCGGTGTCTGCACCTGCTAAGGGCCGAAGGTCCTCATTGAGGTGGGCAAACGGCACTGAACCGGACGTTCGGGACTTCGTCGCTCGAAACCCCTCACCGGTCGGTCCACGCCACGTGATGCAGGCCTGGGGACGCCTGTCCGAAGACGTCCCAGCCCCAGCAGGTGACGGCGCGGTCCGTGGTGATCCCGCGCGCATGGTTGGCTCCCGCGGTCAAGGCCAAGAAAAAGGGAGGCGCCTGCCGGCGCGCGTGCGTCTGGCCGAACCGGTTCAGTAGGCAGAACTCCCCCCACGGAATGCGACATTGGTCCTTCTTCGCTCGGTTTCGGCGGGCTGGACCGTCGTGACAGGCGCCGGCCGAATCGTGACGTTCGTCCCCTTCCTTGGGGCCGGAAGTCCCTCGGAGACCGGGCTCCCGCAGGGTTGACTGTCTCTTACGCAGACAACGTCTTTCAGGGGGTCACGGAATGTCGGCCCGTCCTGGTCGTGCTGTGGAACGCAGCCGCTTCCTGGGATTCCTGGTCGCCGGGCCGACCCTGACCGGTGCGGCGCTGATCCTGGACGGCCTCTCCTCCCGGTACGCCACCGCCGACGGGCCGTGACGAGCGCCGGACTTCTTGAGGGGCTCACCCCCCACCACTTGCGCCACCTGCGCCAGCCTCCTGGTGGCCGGCGGGGCCGGTCCAGTTTCCGTCCAGCGTCACCTGGGCCACAAGGACGTCTCCACGACCCTTGAACATCTACGCCGGGCCGTTCCCCAACCGCCTTGAAGAGATCGCGGTGGCGCTCGACGCCATCTACCGGGAAGCCCGATATGAGGGCCCGGGGGCTGAGCGCTTCCCGGATCCGGCAGGCGTACCGGGTCCTTTCGAGCCTGATGGCGGCCGCCGTCCAGGGCGGCTACATCGCTCGCACGCCGTGCACCGGCATCCGGCTCCCGCGAGCCGCCCGGCGCGACGCCGTCCTCCTCACGGCCGCCGAGGTCGACCAGCTGGCTGTCGCCGCCGGCGAGTACGGCACCCTGATCTACCTCCTGGCCTACGTTGGCCTCCGCTGGGGAGAGGTGGCCGCCCTCCGGCGGCGGCGGTGCGATCTTCTCCGTCGCCGGGTCGAGGTCGCCGAGGCGGCGTCCGACGTAAACGGCCGGCTGATGTATGGGCCGACGAAGACGTTCGAGCGGCGGTGGGTGCGGCTGCCCGACTTCCTCGTCGAGCGGATCGCTCGCCACCTGGAGGGCGTGCCCGCGGATCCCGAGGAGCTCGTCTTCCGGGGGCAGCGGGGGGCGCCGCTTCGCTACCAGAGCTTCCGGCGGGCGGTCTGGGACCGGGCGGTGGTCGCGGCCGGGCTCCCGGAAGGGCTCACACCGCACTGCCTCCGGCACACCTGCGCCAGCCTCCTGGTGGCCGGAGGCGCCGATCCGGTGGCCGTTCAGCGGCACCTGGGGCACAGGGACGTGACGACCACGCTGAACGTCTACGCCGGGCTCTTCCCGAACCGCCTGGACGAAATCGCCACCGCGCTGGACGGGCTCTACCGGGCGGCCCAGTCGGCTGGTTGAATCCGACGGAGGCGGAGGCGGCTACGGGATCGGCAGGTCTCGCTGGATCAGCTCGGCGAGACGGGCGAGCAGGGGCTCGGGCCGCACCTGGGTCGTTCGCCACACGCCCTCGTCATCGAGGTCGGCCAGGCGTTTGTGGGCGATGTCGTTGCGCACCCGCCGCAACCGGTTCCACGGCTCGTCGTGGTAGGGGTCCAGGCCCACCGCCTGGGCGTAAAGCCACCGCCTCGTTGCCCACAGCGATCCAGAGCCGGTGGATGAGCCAGCGGTGGTCTTCCTCGGCGAAGTACCGCTGGCGCCCCCCGTCATCCCGGAGGAGAGCGATCCGCTCCACAAGGGCGCGCATTTCAAGGAGGGCGTAACGGTCAGGGCGCCGGGGCCGCTCGCCGGCCCGGCCGCTCACAGGGGCGTGGCGGTTGGGAGGTCCGGGCTGACGTTGGCGTTGCCCAGTACCCGGTCGCTGAAGAGCTCCACTTCCGCTCCGAGCAGGCTGGAGGCCTCCGTCTCGAAGTCGGCGACGTCAAACAGGTCGCGGTCCTCGGCGAGGCGACCGACCAGGCGCCCGGGGCCGGCGATGCGCAGCTCGAGGATGCCGTGCCGGGCGGCGAGTTCGCGCAGCCCCTCGGCGTGTTCCTTCAGCGCTGCCTCGGTCGCCCGCGGCTCGTCACGTTCCGGAACCGGCATATTCATGCCGACCATGGTACGCCCGGCGATCCAGGCCCCGACCGGTCGGCGCAAGGCGGCAGGAGACGGACAGCTGACGGACTTTTGACGGACTCTCCAGCGGCGACCGCCGCCGCGCCCGTCCAGATATATGACCTGACCAGGGCCGATATCAGCGCCCTCGGCAGGATTCGAACCTGCGCACACGGCTCCGGAGGCCGTTGCTCTATCCCCTGAGCTACGAGGGCGGGATCGTGCGGGCGGAGACCGCCCACCATAGCGCTACGCTCTGGGGAGGGAGCAGAGGAGGGTCGGCGGCATGATGAGCATGGACGGGATACTGCTCGCCCACGCCGGGGGGTTGGACGAGATGGCGATCATCTTGTTCCCCATCGTCGTGGGCGGAGGCGTCTGGTTGATGACGCGTCAGCCGGCCAAGAAGCCGACCCCCGAAGGTGGCACGGTGAGCAGTGCCAACCGGGAGCCCCCCCCTCCCCGCCAGCGGTGGGGCGGCTCCGGGCCCAGCGGCTGAGTCGCCCTCCGTCCGCCCGGAAACGGCATCCGGGCTGATCAGACGCTCCTGTACGATGCCGGGCATGGTCCCGGCGACCGTGCTCGTGGTCGACGACGACCCCGTCATCCTCCGCCTCCTCGAGGTCAACTTCGAGATGGAGGGGTTCACCGTGGTGCGGGCCGCCGACGGGGCCGAGGGCCTGGAACGGGCCCGGGAGGTCCTCCCTGACGTCGTCGTCCTCGACGTCATGATGCCCCGCATGACGGGCCATGAGGTGGCCACCGCCTTGCGGGCCGACCCCCGCACCGCCCGCATCCCCATCATCTTCGTCACCGCCCGGGCCCAGTCGAGCGACGTGGAGCGCGGCATGGAGCTGGGCGTGGACGACTACGTCACCAAGCCGTTCGACCCGCTCGACCTCATCGCCCGGGTGAACACCGTCCTGGCTCGCAGCCGGACGCAGTGAGCCGCCAGGGGGAACCCCGACCCCGGAGACATCGGTGATCCGGGACGACCTCGCCGCCGCCATCGGCGCCGCCGTGGTCGCGGCCGGCCTGCCCGACCCGCCGGGCGGAGTCGAGCTGACTCCGCCCAAGGCCAGGGAGCACGGTGACTTCGCCACGAACGTCGCCCTCCAACTGGCCAAAGGCGTGGGCCGGCCGCCCCGGGAGGTGGCCCAGTCGGTGGCCGACGCGCTGATGGCGTCGCCACCCCCCCACCTGGAGCGGGTGGAGGTCGCCGGCCCCGGGTTCCTCAACCTGCACCTCGGCCCCGGGTGGCTCCACGACGTGCTCGGGGAGGTCGTGCGCCAGGGCGACGCCTACGGTCGCAACGACCTCCTGGCCGGCCGGCGCATCAACCTGGAGTTCGTCTCGGCCAATCCCACCGGGCCGCTGCACGCCGGCGGGGGCCGGTGGGTGGCGGTGGGCGACGCCATCGCCAACCTGCTGGCCGCCTGCGGGGCCATCGTGGACCGGGAGTACCTCCTCAACGACGCCGGCACCCAGCTCGACCTCTTCGGCGCCTCGCTCCTGGCCCGCTACTCCGGGCAGGAGCCACCCGAAGACGGCTACCGGGGGCCCTACATCGACGAGCTGGCCGCCCGGATGCGGGCCGAGCTGGGCGGCGACGTGGACCTGGTGACGGCCCGGGAATGGGGCTATGCGGCGGTGGTGGAGGAGGTCAAGGCCGACCTGGCCCGCATCGGGGTGACCTTCGACACCTGGTTCTCGGAGCGCACCCTGCACGAGCGGGGCGACGTCGTCGGCGTGGTGGGTGCCTTGCGGGACAAGGGTTTCGTCGACGAGCGGGACGGCGCCGTCTGGCTGCGGGCCACCGATCTGGGCGACACCCGGGACCGGGTGCTCATCCGGTCCGACGGCACCCCCACCTACCTGTGTGCCGACCTCGCCTACCACCGGGACAAGCTGGCCCGGGGCGCCGACCATCTGATCGACATCTGGGGCGCCGACCACCACGGGCAGGTGAAGTCCGTCCAGGTCGGGATGCAGGCCCTGGGCGCCCCGCCGGGGACGCCCGAGGTCATCCTCGGCCAGCTGGTGTCCCTGCTGCGGGGCGGCGAGCCCGTGAAGATGTCCAAGCGGGCCGGTGAGGTGATCACCCTGGCCGACATCCTCGACGAGGTCGACCCCGACGTGGCCCGCTTCACCTTCCTGCTCCAGGGCATCGACACCGCCCAGAGCTTCGACCTCGACGTGGTCACCGCCCAGTCGATGGAGAACCCCGTCTACTACGTGCAGTACGCCCACGCCCGCATCGCCTCCATCGGCCGCATGGCGGCGGAGCGGGGCGTCGAGCGCCGGCCCCTCCCCGACGTCGACCTGTCTGTGCTGGTTGAGGAGGAGGAGCTCGACCTCCTGCGGTCCCTGGCCGCCTATCCGGAGGTCGTGGCCGACGCCGCCCGGCTCCGGGCCCCGCACCGGCTGGCCACCTGGGTGCGGGAGCTGGCCGGCCGCTTCCACCGCTTCTACCGGGAGCGCCAGGTGCTCGCCGCGCCCACGCCCGATCTGGTCCAGGCCCGGCTGTGGCTGGTGGAGGCGTGCCGGGTCGGCCTGGCCGATGCCCTCGGCCTGCTCGGGGTCTCGGCGCCGGAGCGGATGGCGCGTGAACCGGAGGAGCCCGAAGACCGGTGAGCAGCCCAGAACCGCTCGACCTTTCTCTGCTGCCCGCCTCCGCCTCGGTGTCGGCCGACGGGCGCCTGGCTGTGGCGGGCGTGGACGTGGGCGATCTGGCCGACCGCTACGGGACCCCGCTGTTCGTCTACGACGAGGAGCACCTGCGGGCCCGCTGCCGGGAGTACCGCAAGCACTTCGGCGACGGCGTCGCCTACGCCGGCAAGGCGTTCCTGTGCAAGGGCATGGCCCGCCTGGTGGAGGAGGAGGGCCTCCATCTCGACGTCGCCACCGGCGGCGAGCTGCACGTGGCCCTGGCCGCCCACTTCCCGCCGGAGCGGATCCTCTTCCACGGCAACAACAAGTCGATGGACGAGCTGGCCGGCGCCCTGGCCGCCGGCGTGGGCCGGATCGTGGCTGACTCCGAGGTCGAGCTCGACCGGATCGAGGCCCTGGTGGGCGAGGAGGGGTTGCCCGCCCCCCGGGTGCTGGTCCGGGTCACTCCCGGGGTGGAGGCCCACACCCACGAGTACATCGAGACCGGCGCCGACGACTCCAAGTTCGGGTTCCCGGCCCGCTCCGGCGCTGCCCTGGCGGCGGCCAAGCGGGTGGCAGCCAGTCCCCACATGCACTTCGCCGGGCTCCACTGCCACATCGGCTCCCAGATCTACGTCCTCGGCTCCTACTCCCGGGCCACCGCCGTGGTCGTGCGCCTGGCCGCCGAGGTGGAGGCGGCCACCGGCTCCCGGGTGGAGGAGCTGAACCTGGGCGGCGGCCTGGGGGTAGCCTACGAGGCGGGGCAGCAGCCGCCGGAGGTGGCCGACTACGCCGGCGTCCTGCGCCAGGCGCTGGCCGACGCCGCCCGGGACTCCGGCCTGCGCCGCCTCCCCACCCTGTTCGTGGAGCCGGGGCGCTCCATCGTGGCCCGGGCCGGCCTCACGCTCTACCGGGTGGGCACCATCAAGGAGATTCCCGGCGTCCGCACCTACGTGGCCGTCGACGGCGGGATGAGCGACAACCCCCGGCCGGCCACCTACGGCGCCCGCTACGAGGCCTTCTGTCCCACCCGGGCCGCCGATCCCCGCCCCCTGCGGGCCACCGTGGCCGGCAAGCACTGCGAGTCGGGAGACGTGGTGGTGCGCGACGCCCAGCTGCCCGACGGGCTGGCCGTGGGCGATCTCCTGGGTACACCGGCCACGGGGGCGTACGGTTACGCCATGGCCTCCAACTACAACAAGGTGCCGCGCCCGGCGGTGGTGTTCGTGGCCGGTGGCACCGCCCGGCTCGTGGTGCGCCGGGAGACACTCGACGATCTGCTGGCGCTGGAGGAGACGTAGATGCCCGGGTCAGGCGGTGTCCCCAAGACGAGCGTCCGGGTCGGACTGCTGGGCTGTGGCCACGTCGGTTCCGCCCTGGTACGCCTGGTCGCCCAGCAGGCCGACGAGATCGAGGCCCGGGCCGGCGTGCGCATCGAGATCGCCCGGGTGGCGGTCCGCAACCTGGCCCGCGAGCGCGACGTCGACCTGCCCGTCGAGCGCTTCACCCACGACGCCGAAGAGGTGGTCACCGATCCCTCGGTCGACGTGGTGGTGGAGGTGATCGGAGGCATCGAACCGGCCCGCAGCCTCATCCTGGCCGCCCTGGAACGCAAGAAGCCGGTGGTGACCGCCAACAAGGAGCTGCTGGCCAACTTCGGGCGGGACCTCTTCGAAGCGGCCGCGGGCGCCGGGGTGGACCTGCTCTTCGAGGCGTCGGTGTGCGCCGGCATCCCCCTGATCCGGCCGTTGCGGGAGTCCCTGGCCGGGGACCGGATCCACCGCCTGATCGGCATCGTCAACGGCACCACCACCTTCGTGCTCACCCGCATGAGCGACTCCGGCGCCTCCTTCCACGACGCCTTGGCCGAGGCCCAGACGCTGGGGTACGCCGAGCGGGATCCCACCGCCGACGTGGAGGGCTTCGACGCCGCCGCCAAGGCCGCCATCCTCGCCTCCATCGCCTTCTCGGCCAAGGTGGTGGCCGGAGACGTCTACCGGGAGGGCATCTCGGGGCTCACCGCCGACGACATCGACTCGGCCCGCCACCTGGGCTACGTGGTCAAGCTGCTGGCCATCGCCGAGGAGGTCGACGGCGAGGTGGGGGTGCGGGTCCATCCGGCCATGGTCCCCGTCACCCACCCCCTGGCCTCGGTGCGGGACTCGTTCAACGCCGTGTTCATCGAGGCCGAAGCGGTGGGCGACCTCATGCTCTACGGGCGGGGCGCCGGCGGGATGCCGACGGCGTCGGCCGTGCTCGGCGATCTCATCGACGCGGCCAAGAACCTGGCCGGCGGGAGCCGGGGAGCGACCATCGGCGCCGGGGCCCGCAAGCGGGTGCGGCCCATCGACGAGATGACCTCGCAGTTCTACATCCTCATCGAGGTGGCCGACCGGCCCGGGGTGCTGGCCGCCATCGCCTCCGCCTTCGGGGAGCACGGGGTGTCCATCAAATCGATGGAGCAGCGGGGCATGGCCGAGGACGCCCGGCTGATCTTCGTCACCCACAAGGCGCGCGAGCGCGACCTCGAGGCCACCATCCATGATGTCCGCCAGCTGGACGTGGTCCACCGGGTGGGCTCGGTGCTGCGCGTCGTGGGGGAGTCCGATTGACGTCCCTTCCGACACCGGGCTGGCCCGGAATCATCGAGACCTACCGGGATCGGCTGCCGATCCACCCGGACACGCCGGTGATCACGCTCAAGGAGGGCGGCACGCCGCTGCTGGCCGCCGAGCGGCTGTCGGAGCAGCTCGGGGCCCGGGTGCTGTTGAAGTACGAGGGGCTCAACCCCACCGGCTCGTTCAAGGACCGGGGCATGACCGTCGCCATCTCCAAGGCGGTGGAGGAGGGTTCCAAGGCCGTCATCTGCGCCTCCACCGGTAACACGTCGGCTTCGGCGGCCGCCTACGCCGCCCGGGCCGGACTCCTGTGCGCCGTCCTCATTCCTGCGGGCCATATCGCCCTGGGCAAGCTGGCCCAGGCGCTGGTGCACGGGGCCAAGGTCATCCAGGTCAAGGGCAACTTCGACCAGGCCCTGTCGGTGGTGCGGGAGCTGGCCGCCACCGAGGCGGTCACGCTGGTCAACTCGGTCAACCCGCACCGGATCGAAGGCCAGAAGACGGCCGCCTTCGAGATCGTGGACGAGCTGGGCGACGCCCCCCACGTCCACTGCATCCCGGTGGGCAACGCCGGCAACATCACCGCCTACTGGAAGGGCTACTGCGAGGACCACCTGGCCGGACGCGCCGCTCGCCGGCCCCGGATGCTGGGCTGGCAGGCGGCGGGGGCGGCCCCCCTGGTCAGCGGAGAGCCGGTCGAGCACCCCGAGACGATCGCCACCGCCATCCGCATCGGGAACCCCGCATCCTGGGACGGCGCCATCGCCGCCCGGGACGAGTCGGGCGGTGCCATCGGGGCGGTGACCGATACGGAGATCCTCTACGCCTACCGTCTCCTGGCCACCCTGGAGGGCGTGTTCGTGGAGCCGGCGTCGGCCGCATCGGTGGCCGGCGTTCTGCGGGCGGTGGACGAAGGGCTCCTGGACCGGGACGAGACGGTGGTGTGCACCCTCACCGGCCACGGGCTGAAGGACCCCGAGCGGGCCATCTCGTCGGCCGAGATGGGTGTGGCCGTCGAGCCCACCGCCTCGGCGGTCGCCGCCGAACTCGGCCTCTAGACCGTTCCGGCGCTCTTCTGCAACACACGTCCGTTGCACAGGAACGCCAGAAAGTGGAGGGGTCGGCGGTTCAGCCCTCGGTGATCCGGCGGGCCAGGAGGTCGCGGGCGTCGTCCAGGAAGGCGGCCAGGAGGCGCAGGCGGCCCTCGGCGCCGGGCTCCTCCAACAGCTGCTGGGTGTCGATGGGACCGATGGGGGAGAGGATCGCCGCCTGGTACGCCGCCACCTCGGGATCGCCGTCGAGCTCGATGGTGGCGGCGGGGGCGGGGAAGCCCAACTCGACCTGCAGGGCGAGGACCTGGCGCAGGAGGCGCTCGACTTCGCCCCGCAGCGCGGCCGCGTCGGGGCCGGCCGGATCCTCGGACAGGGACTCGATCTCGGCCCGGGGGTAAGGATCGTCCTCCAGCCAGCGCCGGACCCGGAAACGCTCCGTTCCCACCGAGTCGAGCAGCCAGCGCCCGTCGGGCAGCTCCACGGCCTGGACGATGCGGGCCACCGTGCCCACGCCGAAGCGGACGTCACCCCCGCCCACCTCCGAGCCCCGCTCGATGAGGACCACGCCGAACTCCCGGTCCCCGGCCAGGCAGTCCTGGGTCAGGGTCCGGTACCGGGGCTCGAAGACGTGCAGGGGGAGATGGGCCTGAGGCACGAGCACCGTCCCGAGGGGAAACATCGGAAGGCGCCGGGTGGCGGACATGATCGGCTACGCCGGGTCGATCCTGAAGACGCCGCCAGAGAGGGAGAGGGCGTAGACCTCGCCCTGATGGTCCTCGCCGAAGGACGCCAGGTTCGGTACCTCGAGGCCCAGGGCCCTCTGCTCGGACACCTTCCCGCCGGTCAGGCGCAGCGCCCGCACCTGCCCGTTGCAGAAGTCCCCGAAGAGGTAGGCGCCGGCCAGATCGGACATCCGGGCGCCCCGGTAGACGTAGCCGCCCGTCACCGCGCAACCGTCGGACGTCGGGTACTCGTACACCGGCGGGACAGGGTTCTCGGGCAACGGCACCGGATGGGGTCCGGGCCGGGTGCCCTCGTAGGCGGACCAGCCGAAGTTGGCGCCCCGGGCGGCGTCCCGGGGGCAGAAGTCGATCTCCTCCAGCATGTTCTGGCCGACGTCGCCGATCCACAGATCACCCGTGGACTTGTCGAAGGAGTTGCGCCACGGGTTGCGCAGCCCATAGGCGTAGATCTCCGGCTTGGCGCCCGCCCGGCCCACGAACGGGTTGTCGGCGGGCACGGTGTAGGGGGCACCCCCCGACGGCTTGGGATCGATCCGGAGGATCTTGCCGAACCAGGTGCCCAGGTTCTGGGCGTTGCCGAAGGGGTCGTTGCCGCTGCCCTCGTCGCCCATGAAGAAGTACAGGAGCCCGTCGGGACCGAACGTCACCTGGCCACCGTTGTGGTTGGGAAAGCGGTCACCCAGGGAGAGGATCGGCCGCCCGGCGTCGAAGTCGGCCCGGCCGTCGCGGAAGGGCAGCTCCCGGAGCTGCGAGTCGCCCGAACGGTCGGTGTAGCTGACGTAGAGCAAGTTGCCGTCGGGCGAGAAGGCGATGCCGAGCAGCCCTTGCTCGCCGCCCGCCAGCACCTGTCCGGACATGTCGACGACCGGCGTGGGATCGGCCTGGCCACCCCGGATCGCCGCCACCCGGCCCCGCTGGCCGGCCACGTAGAAGGTGTCGTCGCCGGGACGCTGGGCCATGGCCAGCGGCCCGAAGCTGCTCCCCAGGTTCACCACCTGGGTGAGGCGCACCCTGATGTCGGCCAGCGCCACCGGCCGGGCGGAGCTGGGCGTCGTCGGGGGCGCCGATGTCCCGGTGGTGCCCGGCGGGGCGGTCACCGTCGACGCCGGACCGGCCCGGCGGGTGGTGGCTGTCGTGCCGCTGGTGGCAGGTGCGGCGGTGGCGGCGGGCGCGGTGGCGGCGGACGAGGAGGTCCCCTCGGCCGTCGAGGTGGTGGCGCCGGCGGCGTGGGAGGAGGGCGCCTCCGCCGCCTTCTGCGATCCCTTCCCGTCGCCGGAGCAGGCCGCCCCCACCAGCATCAGGGCGAGAAGAACCACACGTAGGGGCCGCACAGACAGAGGATACGTGCCCTTGGAGGGGCGTCCGACGGCGGCCAAGCCAATACCATGCCGTTTCGTGCGATACGTGGTGTGCATTCCCGACGGCGCCGCCGACGAGCCTCTCGCCTCCCTCGGCGGGCGGACACCGTTGGCGGCGGCGGCCATGCCCAACCTGGCCCGCCTGGCAGCCCGGGGCGAGGTCGGGCGGGCGGCCACCATCCCCGCCGGCCTGCCGCCCGGGTCCGACGTGGGCAACATGTCGATCCTCGGCTACGACCCGGCCCGCTACCACACCGGCCGGGCACCCATCGAGGCTGCCGCCATGGGGGTGGACATCAAGCCGGGCCAGGTGGCTTTCCGCTGCAACCTGGTGACGGTGGACAGCGCCGGCACCATGGTCGACTTCTCCGCCGGCCACATCGCCTCCGAGCTGTCCCATCCCATCATCGAGGCCGTCGACGCCGAGCTCGGCGGCGGCCGTGACGGCATCTCCTTCCATCCCGGCGTCATGTACCGCCACGTGATGGTCGCTCCCGCCGCCCTGGCCGAGGCCGAGTGCGCCCCGCCCCACGACCTCATCGGCCAGCCGGCCACGGCCCCCGTCGGCCGGGCGGCCAAGGAGCTGCTCGAGATCATGGAGGCGTCGCGGTCGGTGGTGGCGGCCAAGGCGGCCGAGCTCGGCGCCTCCGCCACCCAGGTGTGGCTCTGGGGGCAGGGCACCCGTCCCGACCTCCCCGCCTTCACCGACCGCTTCGGGGTGTCAGGGCGTCTGGTGACCGCCGTCGACCTCATCCGCGGCCTCGGCGTGCTGTCCGGCATCGACCCGGTGGAGGTGCCGGGCGCCACCGGCTACTACGACACCGACTACGAAGCGAAGCGGGACGCCGCCCTGGCCTCCCTGGCTGACCGGGAGCTGTTCGTGATCCACGTCGAGGCCTCGGACGAAGCCGGCCACAACGGCGAGGAGGACCGCAAGGTGGAGGCCCTCGAGCACTGGGACCGGCGCATCATCGGCCCCCTGGCCGAGGCCCTCGATGACCTCGGTCCCTGGCGGATGCTGCTGCTGCCCGACCATCCCACGCCCTGCGTGCTGCGCACCCACACCTCGGATGCCGTGCCCTACCTCCTCTACGACTCCACCACCGACGGCCCCGGCGGGGTCTACAGCGAATCGGCAACGGCCGCCTGCACCCCGGTGGTGGGCCACCACCTCATGTCCCGCCTCCTGCAACGGGAACCGGCTCTGGGCTAGAGCCCGTTCAGGCCGGCGAGCTGAACCGGCCGGTGTCGATCACGGCCCGCTCGTGGGTGCCGTCACTGATCCGGCCGACCGGGGCATGGACCTCCACCTCGAACGTCAGCCGGCGGCGCTCCACTTTGGCCAGGCGGCACGTGACCCGCACCTCTTCGCCCTCCCGGGCGACGCCGGTGTGACTCACGCACACATGGGTGCCCACCGTGGTCTCACCCTGGTCGAGGTGGGGCGCGACGCTGTTCAGGCAGGTGTTCTCGATGAGCCCGATCATGATCGGCGTGGCCAGCATCACCACCGGCAGGTGCGATGGCGACATGTCCGGGGTCACCGTGGAGGTGGCCTCGTGCTCGATCCCGGGGGCCAGAGTCTCTTTCATGGAAGCCAGTCTCGCGTGCCGCCTGCGGGCCGGTAGACTTGAGAGTGGCATTCCGCTCCGTTTCCCGGGAGCGGCTCTCTCTGCGAGGTTTCCGGCCACGGCCGTCCCGTTTCCTCCTTCTCCGCCGCGGCGCACGCTCGTGCTCGTCGACGGCGAGCACTACCCCCCGGTCGTCAGGGCCGCCGTGGAGGAGTTGCGCGCCGGAGGCCGCACCGTCGTCGGTGCCGTCCTCCTGGGTGGCACCGAAAAGCTGAGCGCGGCCCTCTCCGCCGCGGACATCGGCGTCGACGGGTACGTCACCGGCGAGGGCCCACTGGCCGCCCTGCTGGCCGGGCTGGAGCGATTCGCCCCCGACGAGGTGGTCGACCTCTCCGACCAGCCTGTCCTCGATGCCCGGGCCCGGATGCTGCTGGCCGCCCACGCCCTGGTCCGGCAGATCCCGTACCGGGGGGCGGGGTTCGCCTTCGAGGTCCCACCCCGTCAACGCCTGGCCACCAAGCCGTCGATCGCCGTGATCGGTACGGGGAAGCGCACCGGCAAGACGGCGGTGGCGGCCGAGGTGGCCCGCCTGCTCAAAGCCGACGGTACGCCGCCGGTGGTGGTGGCCATGGGCCGAGGCGGTCCGGCCGAGCCGGAGCTTGTCGATCCGGCCCAGTTCCCCCTTACGCCCCAGGCGCTCCTGGCCCTGTCCCGCTCCGGGCGCCACGCCGCCAGCGACCACCTGGAGGACGCCCTCACCGCCGGCGTCGTCACCGTGGGCACCCGGCGCTGTGGTGGCGGTCTGGCGGGCGAGCCGGCCAGCGCAACGTTCGCCGCCGGCGTCGCCCTGGCCAACGCCCGGCCCGAGGAGATCCTGGTCTTCGAGGGGTCGGGGACCGCCATCCCGCCGGTGGCGGCCGACGCCACGGTGTGCGTGGTGGCCGCCACGGCCGATCCGGAGCTGGTCACGGGCTATCTCGGTGCCTACCCCTTGTTGCTGGCCGACCTGGTGGTCATTACACTGGCGGAACAACCGCTTGCCGACTTGGGCGCGGTGGCGGCCCTCGAGGATCGAATCCGGGGGCTGGTCCCAGAGGTTCCGGTCGTTCACACCACGTTCCGACCGCGGCCACTTGGGCCGATTTCCGGAAACTCCGTCTTCTTCGCCACCACTGCTCCTGAAGCCGTGTCGGCGACGCTGGCGGCTCACCTCGAGTCGTACGGCGCCACGGTCGTCGGTCACAGCTCAAACCTGGCGAACCGCTCCCGGCTCGCCAGCGAGCTGGCCACCGCCGGCCAGGCTGACGTGCTGGTCACCGAGCTCAAGGCTGCAGCGGTTGACCTCGCCACCGGGTTCGCCTTGGAGCGGGGGATGGGCGTCGTCTACTCCGACAACCAGCTGGTGGTCACCAGCGGTGACCTGCTGTTCTGTGACCTCGTCCGTTCCCTCGCCGAATTGGCGAAGCAACGGTTCCAGGAAAAGGGTGCATGACCCAGACTCCCCGACACATCGTGATCTCGGACGAGGAGCACGCCCTCCCGTACTCCAAGGGCCTCATGGCCAGCTCCATCATGGCCACGGGCCTGTCCCCGGCCCGGGCCTTCCATGTCGCCGAGCGCATCGAGGACCGGCTCCACACCCGGGAGGGCGACACCATCACCCGGGCCGAGCTGGCCGAGCTGGCCGAGGCCACCCTGGTCGAGGAGGTGGGTGCGCGCTACGCCGAGTCCTTCGCCAAGTGGCAGGTGGTGAACCGCCTCGACAAGCCGCTCGTCATCCTCATCGGAGGGGCGACCGGGGTGGGCAAGTCCACCATCGCCACCCAGCTGGCCGGGCGCCTGGGCATCACCCGCATCATCCCCACCGACGCCATCCGGGAAGTCATGCGGGCCATGTTCTCCGAGGAGCTCATGCCCACGCTGCACACCTCCTCCTTCGATGCCGTCCACCTGGTGCGCCACCCCATCCCCCGCAGCGCCGACCCGGTCATCATCGGCTTCCGGGAGCAGGTCTCGGTCATCACTCCGGGCATCCAGGCCCTCATCCGCCGGGCCATGGTGGAAGGCACCGACCTCATCGTGGAGGGGGCCCATGTCGTCCCCGGCTTCATCAACTTCACCGAGTTCCCCGACGCCGTGGTGGTGCCTCTGGTCATCACCGCCGACGACGCCGAGGTGCATCGCTCCCATTTCATGCTGCGGGCCCACGAAACCCGCAGCCGGCCGTCGGACCGGTATCTCGACTTCTTTGACAGCATCCGCAAGATCCAGCGCTACGTGAAATCGCTGGCCCTCGAACGGGGCGTGCCCCTGGTGCCCTCCTACAACCTCGACTCGACGCTCTCCCAGGTGATCGAGCTGGTGGTGAGCCGGGCCATGGAGGCACTCCCCGACCAGAAGAACGGATCCAGGAGGAAACCCAACTCATGAGTAGTACGACCAGCGCGACCGGGGAGCGGGGCAGCCCCGAGGGCGCCGAGTTCGCCGCCGAACGGGCCATGCTCGGCAGCCGCGATCGCGAGCAACTGCACGAGATCGCTTCGGCCATGGGCGTTCGGGGAGCGACCCGTCTGCGCAAGGCGGATCTGGTGGAGGCCATCCTGGCCGCCGCCACCAGCGGCAACGGCATCCCCGAGCCGTCTGGTGAGCGCCCGAAGAAGCGGACCACCCGCCGGAAGGCCGACCAGGGCAACGGCGACACCGCGGCCGAGGAGCAGGGTTCCGGGGCCGAGGCCTCGGAGGAGGCCCCCGCCGCCAGCGCGCCCGCACCCGAGGCGGCGGCGCCACCGGAGCGGCAACGCTTCACCTTCGGCCCCCAGGACCGGTCTCCGGAAGAGGCGGTGGCCGAGTCCTCCGCCGGATCCGAGCCGGCCGTCGTGACCGAGGCATCCGGCCCGGCGGCGGGGCAGGCGACCGAACGCGAGGCCCAGGGCGGGCCCGCCGCGGCGCAGGCGACGCCGGCTGGCACCACCGCGCCTTCGTCGTTCCGGGAACGGGAGCACCGGCCGGGCGAGCGGCGCTTCGACGGCGACGACCGCGGCTTCGGCGAGGGACGCAGCCGCCGGCGGCGGCGGCGCGGCCGCGACCGCGGTGGCTACGAGGGCGAGCCCCGCGACCAGCGGGACCAGCGCGAACCGCGCGACCAGCGCGACCAGAGCGACCAGCAGCAGCGCGAGCCACGCGAACCGCGTGAACCCCGCACGTTCGACCAGCCGTCGGCCGAGCCGATCGAGGTCGAGGGGCTCCTCGAGATCCGCGAGGAGGGCTACGGCTTCATGCGCACCAGCGGGTATCTGGCCGGCCGGGGCGACGTGTACGTGTCGGCCTCCCAGGTGCGGCGCTTCGGCCTGCGCAAGGGGGACTACCTGAAGGGCGCCACCCGGCCGGCGGCCAGCAACGAGAAGTACCCGGCGCTGCTGCGCCTCGACGCCATCAACGGGGTCACCCCCGAGGACGCCCGCACCCGTCCCCGCTTCGAGGAGCTCACCCCGCTGTTCCCGGACGAGAGGCTGCGTCTGGAGCTGCCCGGGGAGGGCAACAACCTCACCGGGCGGATCGTGGACCTGGTGTCCCCCATCGGGAAGGGCCAGCGGGGTCTCATCGTCTCACCGCCCAAGGCGGGCAAGACCACGATCATGAAGCAGATCGTCCACTCGGTGGAGCGCAACAACCCCGAGGTGCACCTCATGGTGCTGCTGGTGGACGAGCGTCCCGAGGAGGTCACGGACATGCGCCGCCACGTCCAGCGGGGCGAGGTGGTGGCCTCCACCTTCGACCGGCCCTCGGAGGAGCACACCCAGGTGGCCGAGCTCACCATCGAACGGGCCAAGCGGCTGGTGGAGATGGGCAAGGACGTGGTCATCATCCTCGACGGGATCACCCGCCTGGCCCGGGCCTACAACCTGGCCGCCCCCGCCTCGGGACGGATCCTCTCCGGTGGTGTCGACTCCGGCGCCCTGTACCCGCCGAAGAAGTTCTTCGGCGCGGCCCGGAATATCGAAGAGGGTGGATCGTTGACGATCCTGGCCACCGCCCTCATCGAGACCGGGAGCAGGATGGACGAGGTGATCTTCGAGGAGTTCAAGGGCACGGGCAACATGGAGCTGCGTCTCGACCGGCGTCTGGCCGAGCGGCGGATCTATCCCGCCATCGACGTAGAGGCGTCCTCCACCCGCCACGAGGAGCTGCTCTTCGACCGGATCCAGCTCCAGCAGGTCTGGAAGCTGCGCCGGGTGCTCAACGCCCTGGAGGGCGGGGCCGGCCTCGAGCTGCTCATGGACAAGATCAAGACCACCAAGGGCAACGACGAGTTCCTGGCCGAGATCGCCAAGGCCCCCACCCCGGGCGGCTGAGGGGGGCGTTAAGTTACTGGCTGGCCCTGGCGG
>JBIOUX010000098.1:0-38499 GCA_044867425.1 Acidimicrobiia bacterium
TCTACGGCTGGCGGGAGCGGGAGCTGGTCCTCGCCTTCTTCGAGAAGGTGACCGGCCTGCGCATGAACCACAACTACATCCGCCCCGGCGGTGTGGCCGCCGACCTTCCTCCGGGCTGGGAGGAGGACGTGGCCGAGCTGTGCGAGGTCATTCCCGGCGGCGTCGAGGAGTACGACGAGCTCCTCACCGAGAACCCCATCTGGATGGAGCGCACGGTGGGCGTGGGAGTGATCACCACCGAGCAGGCCCTGGCCCTGGGGGCGTCCGGGCCCATCCTGCGTTCCACGGGCATGCCCTGGGACCTGCGGAAGGCCCAGCCCTACCTGGCCTACGACGAGGTCGACTTCGACGTCATCTACACCCAGAACGCGACACCTACGACCGCTACCGCATCCGCCTCCACGAGGTGAACGAGTCGCTGCGCATCGCCCGCCAGTGCCTGGAGCGCATGCCGGGCGGTGACTACCGCACCCAGGACCGGAAGGTGACCCCGCCGCCGCGCCCCCGCATCGACGAGTCCATGGAAGCGCTCATCCACCACTTCAAGCTCTTCACCGAGGGCTTCAAGGTCCCTCCCGGCGAGGTCTACGTGGCGGTGGAGAACCCTCGGGGTGAGCTGGGCTGCTACCTGGTGTCGGACGGGTCCGGCCGTCCCTACCGGATGCACATCCGGGGGGCCAGCTTCTACAACCTGCAGACCATGCCCACCATGATCAAGGGCGCCCTGGTGGCGGACGGCATCGCCATCATCTCCAGCATCGATCCCATCATGGGAGACGTCGACCGATGACCACGGGGACACCCCGAGCCCCGGGGATCCCTGGCGCCCAGGAGATCATCGCCCGCTACCCCCGGACGCGCTCGGCGCTGATGCCTCTCCTCCATGCCGTCCAGGAACGCGACGGCCATGTCACCGAGGACGGCATGGCCGAGGTGGCGGGCTATCTGGGGCTCACGGCCGCCGAGGTCTTCGGGGTGTGCTCCTTCTATTCCATGTACAAGCGGGAGCCGTGCGGGCGCCTGCTGGTGTCGGTCTGCACCAGCGTTTCGTGCCTGGTCAATGGCGGCCCTGAGCTGCTCAACCACCTCCGCCAGCGTTACGCCGACGACCCGGATGTGACCGTGGAGGAGGTCGAGTGCCTGGCCGCCTCCGACGGGGCGCCGGTCATGCAGGTCAACTACGAGTTCCACGAGCAGATGACGCCGGCCGAGGCGGAGCGGATCGTGGAGGCGTACAAGACCGGGGAGCTCACCGCCCGTGGCCCGTCCGGCGAGGTCCGGACCTGATGCCCGCCACCGAGACCCGCATCATCACCAAGCGCCTGCGCGACCACCCGCAGGACTCCTGGACGCTCCAGCGTGCCCGCCAGACCGGAGGCTACGAAGCCCTCCGCAAGGCGCTGTCGATGGAACCGGCGGCCATCGCCGAGGAGGTGAAGACCTCGCAGCTGCGGGGGCGGGGCGGGGCCGGGTTCCCCACGGCCACCAAGTGGTCATTCCTGCCCGCCGGGGTCGAGCCCCGCTACCTGGTGGTCAACTGCGACGAGGCCGAGCCTTCGACCTTCAAGGACCGGATGCTGGCCGAGCTCGACCCCCACCAGCTGATCGAGGGGATCGCCATCGCCAGCTTCGCCCTCGGCGTCCACCAGGCCTTCGTCTACGTGCGGGGCGAGTTTGCCCTGGGGGCCGACCGGCTCCGGACGGCGGTGGCCGAGGCCCGGGCCGCCGGTCTCATCGGCCCCGACGTCATGGGCTCCGGTTACGACCTGGAGGTCGTCGTCCACCGGGGAGCGGGCGCCTACATCTGCGGTGAGGAGACGGCCCTGCTCGAGAGCCTGGAAGGGGAGCGGGGGATGCCCCGGATCCGCCCGCCCTTCCCCGCCATCGCCGGCCTCTACGCCAAGCCCACGGTGGTCAACAACGTGGAGACCCTGGCCACCCTCCCCGCCATCATCAACGGTGGGGGCGAGTGGTACGCCGCCATGGGGGTCGACCGTTCCCGGGGCACGCGCATCTTCTCCCTGTCGGGCAACGTGAACCGGCCCGGCAACTACGAACTGGAGCTGGGCCTCACCTTCCGCCAGCTGATCGACGACCTCGGCGGCGGCGTGGCCGGGCAGGGCCCGGTCAAGTTCCTCATCCCCGGGGGGGCCAGCTCGCAGTGGCTGACCGGCGACCACCTCGACGTGCCCCTGGACATGGACCTCGTCACCAAGGAGTACGGGGTCATGCTGGGGTCGGGGGCGGTCATGGTCTACAACCAGGACGCCTGTCCGATACGGGTGGCCTTGCGCCTGGCCAAGTTCTTCGCCCACGAGTCGTGCGGCAAGTGCACACCCTGCCGGGAGGGGACGGGCTGGATCCAGAAGGTCCTCTACCGCATCGAGCACGGCGAGGGTCGTCCCCAGGACCTCGACCTGCTGCTCGACGTGGGCGACAACATCTCGCCCGGGCTCAACGCTCCTTTCTCCCAGACGACCATCTGCCCCCTGGGCCCGAGTGCGGTGTCCGCCATCGTGTCCCTCAACAACTTCTTCCGGGCCGAAGTCGACGCCCACGTGAAAGAGGGCGCATGCCAGGTCGCATAACCCTCACCATCGACGGGCGCCAGGTCGAAGCCGAGGCGGGCGAGCTGGTCATCAAGGTCGCCCAGGACCACGGCGTGTACATCCCGCGGTTCTGCTGGCACGAGCGCATGAAGCCCGTGGGCATGTGCCGCATGTGCCTGGTGGAGATCGAAGGCCAGCGGGGCCTCCCGCCCGCCTGCACCGCCACCGTCACCGACGGGATGGTGGTGCGGACGGAGACCCCGGCGGTGAAGAAGGCCCAGGAGGGATGCCTGGAGTTCCTCCTCATCAACCACCCCCTCGACTGCCCGGTGTGCGACCGGGGCGGCGAGTGCCCCCTCCAGGACCTCACCTTCGGCTTCGGCCCGGGGGAGAGCCGCTTCGTGGAGGAGAAGCGTCACTTCGCCAAGCCCATCCCCATCTCCGAGCTCGTCCTCCTGGACCGGGAACGCTGCATCCTGTGCGCCCGCTGCACCCGCTTCGCTGACGAGGTGGCCGGCGACCCGCTCATCACCTTCGTGGAGCGGGGCGGGGAGATGCAGGTCCTCACCTTCCCTGACGAACCCTTCCGGTCCTACTTCTCCGGCAACACCGTCCAGATCTGTCCCGTGGGCGCCCTGCTGGCCAGCCCCTACCGCTTCCGGGCCCGGCCCTGGGACCTCTCCAGCGTGGAGTCCTCCTGCCAGCTGTGCGCCGTGGGCTGCCGCCAGGCCCTGCAGTCGTCCATCAACCGCCTGGTGCGCGCTCTCGGGGTCGACTCCGAGGCGGTGAACCACGGCTGGCTGTGCGACAAGGGCCGCTTCGGCATCGATCATGTCCATGCCGAGGGACGCTGGACCGAGCCGATGGTCAGGAACGGCTCCGGCACCCTGGCCGAGACCACCTGGCCCGAGGCGCTCGACGCCGCCGCCGCCGGGCTCCAGCGGGCGCTGGATGCCGGCGGCCCGGACTCGGTGGCCGTGCTGGGCGGCGCCCGGGGCACCAACGAGGATGCCTACGTCTGGTCCCGCCTGGCCAAGGGCGTGCTGCGCACCGACAACGTCGACTGCCAGCTGGGCGACGGACTTCCCGCCGAGGTCATCTGCGGCCTGCCCCGGGCCACCCTGGCCGACTGTGACACCGCCCGGGCCATCGTGCTCCTCGCCCCCGACCCCAAAGAGGAGCTCCCCGTCGCCTTCCTGCGGCTGCGCCGGGCCGTCGTCGACCTCGGCGTGCCCCTGATCGAGCTGACGGCGGTGCCCACCGGCCTGTCCCGCCAGGCCCGGGTCTCGCTGCGCCCCGCGCCCGGCGAAGCCGGAATCCTGGCCCGGCGCCTGGTGGAGGCAGTGGCCGCGGGCACCGGCACCGGCGACCTCGGGCTCGACTCCGCCGCCCATCTGCTGGGCGGGGACAGCGGCCGGGACGGGGATGTCGTCGTGGTCCTCGGGCGGACCAACCTGGCCGAGCCGCCGGCGCCGGCGGTGGCCGCCGCCGCCGCCCTGGCCGGCCTTCCCGGGGTGCGCTTCCTCTCGGCCCTGCGCCGGGGCAACGTCCACGGCGCCCTGGACGCCGGCCTGGCTCCCGGCATCCTGCCCGGCCGGGTCGCCCTGGACGCCGGCCGGGCCTGGTTCGAATCGGCCTGGGGCGGACTGCCGGCCGGTCGCGGCCTCGACGCCGAGGGCATCCTGCGGGCGGCGTCCGACGGCCGCATCGAGGCCCTGGTGCTCCTCGGGGCCGACCCCGTGTCCGACTTCCCCGACGCCGACCTGGCCCGCCGGGCCCTGGAGCGGGTGGGCTTTGTCATCGCCGTCGACGCCTGGGCCACGGCCACCTCCCAGCGGGCCGACGTGGCGCTCCCCGTCGCCATCTCGGGCGAGAAGCGGGGGTCGTCCACCAACCTGGAGGGCCGGCTGTTGCGCCTGGCCCGCAAGGTCACCCCGCCGGGCACGGCCATGGAGGACTGGCGGGTGGCCGCCGAGCTGGCCGCCCGCCTGGGGTCGGACTTCGACCTGGAGGCGGTGGACGAGGTCACCGACGAGATGGCCGCTCTGGCCCCCGCCTACCAGGGAGCCGACGCCGCCCTCCTGCGGCGCGCCCTCGACGGTGTCGTGGTGCCCGTCGGTGAGCACGAGGCCCCCGACCTCGACCAGCCGGCCCACGCCGTCAGCCCCACTGCCGACCCCGACCCGGCCAACGTGGGTGGCCCGGTGGAGGCGATGTCCACCGCCGGCATGGCCGGCGCCGCCGCCGGCCTGGTGGCCCCGTCCGTGGTCGGGGGGGCGGTGGCCACCCTTCCCGGCCGGACACCGTCCCGCCCGGCCGGAACCCCGCCCCCGATGCTGCGCTGGGGTCCCGCGGCCGCCGGCGGACCGGCGGCCAGCCCGGCCGGCGGGCCGGCGGCGAGCCCCCAAGCCGGCCTGCGTCTGGTGGCCGTCCGCCGCCTCTACGACGCCGGCGTGGCCGTCACGCGCGCCGGGTCGCTGGCCAAGCTGGCGGCGGAGCCGGTGGTGACGGTCGCCCCCGGGGAAGCCGAGCACCTGGGGCTGATGGCCGGCGACGAGGTCATCATCCGCTCCTCCCGCGGCGCCATCACCCTGCCCTACCGGGTCGACCCGGCCCTCCCGCCGGGGATCGTCACCGTGCCCTTCAACCCCGTCGGGCCGGGGGCGGGCGAGCTCATCGACGCCACCGCCGTCACCGAGGTCCGCTTGGAGCTCTCCGATGGGTGACCCGCTCTTCACTGACGGGATCGACTCGGTCGACCTGCTGATCGTGGCCATCAAAGCCGTCTTCGTCTTCGGTCTCCTTCTGGTCTCCGTGCTGCTCATGATCTGGATCGAGCGCAAGGTGGTGGCGGACATGCAGAACCGGATCGGCCCCAACCGGGCCGGTCCCTTCGGGGTGCTCCAGTCCCTGGCCGACGGGATCAAGCTCTTCTTCAAGGAGCAGTCCATTCCCGACTCGGCCGACCGGGGCGTCTTCCGCCTGGCGCCCTACCTGTCCGTGCTGCCGGCCTTCTTGGCCTTCTCCGTCATTCCCCTCTCTGGGGAGTTCACCGTCCCCTTCACCGACCGCAAGACCATCCTCCAGTTGGCCGACCCGCCCATCGGCGTCCTCTTCGTCCTGGCCATGTCCGGCCTCGGCGTCTACGGCGTGCTCCTGGCCGGCTGGTCCTCCGGCTCCAAGTACCCGCTCCTCGGGTCGGTGCGGGCCAGTGCCCAGATGGTCAGCTACGAGGCGGCCCTGGGGCTGGGCATCGTCGGCGCCGTCCTCCAGGCCGGCACGCTGTCCACCGCCGCCATCGTCGCCGCCCAGGGCTTCCCCGGGGGTAACCCTCGGGACTGGTTCCTGCTCCCCGCCCCCGTCCCCTTCGCCATCTTCTGCATCGCGGCGGTGGCCGAGACCAACCGGGCGCCCTTCGACCTGGTCGAGGCCGAGCAGGAGCTGGTGGGCGGCTTCCACACCGAGTACACCGGCATCCGCTTCGCCATCTTCTTCCTGGCCGAGTACATGAACATGGTCACCCAGTCGGCCATCGCCGTCACCCTGTTCCTCGGGGGTCCGGCCGGCCTGTTCAACATCCCCGGCCTGCCCGCACCCGTTGAGGGGATGCTCTGGTTCCTCCTCAAGATCTCCTTCTTCCTCTTCGGCTACATCTGGCTCCGGGCCGCCCTGCCCCGGCTCCGCTACGACCAGCTCATGGACCTGGGCTGGAAGGTGCTCATCCCCCTCGGGCTGCTGTGGCTGGCCGTTTCCGCCACCTACCGGGTGGCCCAGGATCAGGACTGGCCGCTGTGGGTCTTCGTGGCCGCGCCCCTCGGCGCCCTGGCCGTCTACGGACTGCTCTACCTGTCGATGCCCAGGCGGGAACCCGAGCGACTGGACGGGGTCCCCACCCGAACCTCAGGTTCGGGTGGGGTTGAGGAGGCAGCGCCATGAGCCGGTGGGGCGGGTTCAAGGTCACCATGCGCCAGGCGCTGCGCGGCCCGCGGGTCACCATCGAGTACCCCGAGGTCAAGCGGGAGAAGCCCGACCGCTTCCACGGCCGTCACATCCTCAACCGCTACGAGGACGGCATGGAGAAGTGCATCGGCTGCGAGCTGTGCGCGGGGGTGTGCCCGGCCCAGTGCATCTACGTCCGGGGCGCCGACAACCCGCCCGACCAGCCCGTGTCGCCCGGCGAGCGCTATGGCTTCGTCTACGAGATCAACTACCTGCGCTGCATTCACTGCGACCTGTGCGTGGAGGCCTGCCCTACCGAGGCCATCACCGAGACGAAGCTCTTCGAGTTCTCCTTCACCAAGCGGTCCGACGCCATCTACACCAAGGCCGAGCTGCTGGTCGACGACCACGGGAGAGCTCCACGCCTGCCCTGGGAGCTGTGGATGGGTGACGAGGACGAGCGGGCCAGCGCCTGGGTGCGGGCCACCGCTCCCAACGGGGAGGACGCCTACGTGGGCCGGGTGGCGTGGTCGCCCGAGCTGGGCTTCGGCACCCGTCCCCCGGAGGGTCAGGCACACGAGAAGCCATCTTCGGCGTCCTCGCGGGCCCAGGAGGTCGACGGCTAGTGGAGTGGGCCGTCTTTGCCGCCTTCGCCGTGGCCGCCCTGGCCGGGGCCGTGGGAGTCGTGCTGTCCCGCAAGCCGGTGCACGCCGCCCTCTTCCTGGTGCTCACCCTGTTCTGCATGGCGGTGTTCTTCATCCTCCAGGAGGCCCACTTCCTGGCTGCCGTCCAGGTCATCGTCTACGCCGGCGCGATCGTCATCCTCTTCCTGTTCGTGATCATGCTGCTCGGCGTGGACGAGGAGGACGACCTCTTGGCCGAGCCGCTGCGGGGCCAGAGGCCGGTGGCGGCGATAGCCGGCGTGGCCCTGGTGGCGGGGCTGCTGCTCATGACCAAAGGCCTGGAGCCGACGGGGGAGGCGACCGTGCGGGGCGCCGTGCTCGGCCCGGGGTCCAACGTCGAGAAAGTGGCGACCAGCCTCTTCACCGATTTCCTGTGGCCCTTCGAGGTCACCTCCGTGCTGCTGGTCATCGCCGTGGTGGGCGCCATCGTCCTGGCCCGGCGCACGCCGGGAGCGGACATCCCCCTGGAAGGGTCCCAGGAGCCGAGCCAGCCATGAACGTCGACGGGGCCTACTACCTGGTGCTGGCCGCCCTGATCTTCGCCATCGGCGCGGTGGGGTTGCTGGTGCGGCGCAACGCCCTGGTCATGTTCATGTGCGTCGAGCTCATGCTCAACGCCGTGAACCTCACCTTCGTGACCTTCTCCCGCATGCTCGACGACATCGGCGGGCAGGTCTTCGTGTTCTTCACCCTGGTGGTGGCGGCGGCCGAGGTGGTGGTGGGTCTGGCGCTCATCGTGGCCATCTTCCGCCGGCGCCAGGGCGCCACCGCCGACGACGTCAGCATGTTGCGCGGATGAGCTCCCACGACGTCCTCGAGCTGGCCTGGCTGATCCCCGCCCTGCCCCTGTTCGGCGCCACCGTCCTGTTCCTCGGGCGCCGCCACCTGCGCGAGCCCGTCTCGGGCTGGGTGGCCACCCTCATGATGGCCGGCGCCTTCCTGGCCACCCTGTGGGTGGTCACCGCCCTGGCGTCGCTCCCGGCGGAGGAACGGGTGGTGGAGCGGCATCTGTTCGACTGGATCCAGGCCGGCGGGTTCTCGGTCAAGGGCCTGCTGCTGGTCGATCCCCTCTCGGTCACCATGGCGCTGTTCGTCACCGGGGTCGGCGCCCTCATCCACCTGTACTCCATCGGCTACATGCACGGCCAGGAGCGGTTCACCCGGTTCTTCACCTACCTCAACCTCTTCGCCTTCTCCATGCTGGTGCTCGTCCTGGCCGGCGACTACCTCCTGGTGTTCCTGGGCTGGGAGGGCGTGGGTCTGTGCTCCTACCTCCTCATCTCCTTCTGGTACGAGCGCCCCAGCGCGGCGGTGGCGGGCAAGAAGGCGTTCGTCACCAACCGGGTGGGCGACTTCGGCTTCATGCTGGCCATGTTCCTGATCTTCACCCACCTGGGCACCCTGCAGCTGATGCCCGTGCTCGAGGGGGTGGAGAAGCTGACGTCGGGCACGGCCACCGCCGCCGCCCTCCTCCTCTACCTGGGCGCGGCGGGGAAGAGCGCCCAGGGGCCGCTGTTCGTCTGGCTGCCCGACGCCATGGAGGGTCCCACCCCCGTCTCGGCCCTCATCCACGCCGCCACCATGGTCACCGCCGGCGTCTACCTGATGGCCCGGTCTCACCCCTTCCTCCAGCACAGCGAGGTGGCGGGCGACGTGGTCGCCTGGGTGGGCGCCCTCACCGCCCTGGTGGCGGCCACCATCGCCCTGGTCAACAACGACATCAAGCGGGTGCTGGCCTACTCCACCATCAGCCAGCTGGGCTACATGTTCCTGGCCATCGGCGTGGGCGCCTACGCGGCCGCCATCTTCCACATGGTCACGCACGCCTTCTTCAAGGCGCTCCTGTTCCTCGGCGCCGGGTCGGTCATGCACGGCCTCCACGACGAGCAGGACATGCGCCGCATGGGCGGTCTCAAGCGCTACATGCCCATCACCGCCTGGACGTTCATCATCGCCTGGCTGGCCATCGCCGGGATCGTGCCCTTCGCCGGCTTCTGGTCCAAGGACGAGATCCTGGCCGTGGCCTTCCTGCGGGGCGAGTACGTCCTGTGGTTCATCGGGGCGGTGACCGCCCTCCTCACCGCCCTGTACATGGGCCGCCAGGTGCGCCTGGTGTTCTTCGGCAACGAGCGCTGGCGCGACCACGTGCACGGCACCCCCCACGAGTCGCCCTCGCTCATGACCTTCCCGCTCGTGGTCCTGGCCGGCCTGACGGTGGTGGGAGGCCTTCTCAACCTGCCCTTCAAGTCGCTCGAGTTCCTGGCCCGCTGGCTGGAGCCGGTGTTCGAAGGGGTGCCCGAGATCCACGCCGACACCTTCACGGAGGGCTTCGTCCTCTCCACCGTGGCCGTGGTGCTGGGTGTGGCCGGGATCCTGGTGGCCGTGGCCATGTACCGACAGGGCCTGACGGGGCCCGACCCTCTGCCGGCGCGCCTCGGGCCGCTGGCCCGGGTGTTCGACCGGGGCTGGTACCTCGATTCCACCCTGGCCCGGGCCGTTGACCGGATGGGACGGCCCGGGGCCCAGTGGCTGGCCGACATCTTTGACCAGAAGGGTGTGGACGGCGCGGTCAACGGCACCGCCGCCGCGGTGGCCTTCGCCGGTCGCCAGCTGCGCCGGGTCCAGACCGGGTTCCTGCGGAACTACGCCCTCGCCGTCTTCGGGGGCGGCACGCTGGTCGTGTTCTTCCTCCTGGTGCGGGGCGCACGGTGACTATGGCTCTTCGCCTGGCGGCTCATCGCGGTACGGCCGGGGGCCCCTGCCCCAGCCGCCAGTCCCTGCTGGCGCAGGTCCTATGAGCGACTTCCCCTACCTCACGCTCCTGATCGCGCTGCCTGCCGCCGGGGCTCTCGCCCTCTTCCTCCTTCCCGGTCGCGACCAGCTGTTGCGCATGGTCGCTCTCGGGACGTCGCTGGTCACCGCGGTGGTGGCCGCCGCCCTGCTGGTCGACTTCGAGGTGGGGGACGCCGGCTACCAGTTCCTGGAGTCGAAGTCCTGGATCAGCTCGCTCGGCATCCGCTACACGCTGGGCGTCGACGGGATCAGCCTGTTCATGGTGGCGCTCACCGCCCTGCTGTTCCCCATCTCACTGCTCGCCTCGATGAAGATCGAGCGCCGGGTGCGGGCCTACCACGGCCTCATGCTGCTCCTCGAGGCCGGGTTGATGGGGATCTTCCTGTCGGTGGATCTGTTCCTGTTCTTCGTGTTCTGGGAACTGGTCCTCGTCCCCATGTACTTCATCGTCGGCACCTGGGGCTACGACCGGCGCATCTACGCCGCCCTCAAGTTCTTCCTGTACACCGCGGCCGGCTCGGCCCTGCTGCTGGTGGGCATCCTGACGCTGGCCTTCCTCCACGCCGCCGCGCCCGGTCAGGACCTCACCTTCGACCTGCGCACCCTCATGGCCTGGGAGGGGCTGTCCCCCAACACCGCCCGCTGGCTGTTCCTGGCCTTCTTCGCCTCCTTCGCGGTCAAGGTCCCCCTGTTCCCCCTCCACACGTGGCTGCCCGACGCCCACACCGAGGCCCCCACGGCCGGATCGGTCCTCCTGGCCGGCGTGCTCCTCAAGCTGGGGGCCTACGGCTTCCTGCGCTTCTCCCTCACCCTCTTCCCCCAGGCCGCGGTCGACTTCGTGCCGCTGCTCCTCACCCTGGCCACCGTGGGCATCATCTACGGGGCGGTGGTGGCGGCCATGCAGCGGGACCTGAAGAAGCTGGTGGCGTACTCGTCGGTGGCCCACCTCGGCTTCGTCGTCCTCGGCATCTTCGCCCTCACCATCCCCGGGCTCCAGGGCGGGTTGTTCACCATGGTCAGCCACGGCCTCACCACCGGTGCCTTGTTCCTCCTCGTCGGCATCCTCTACGACCGCCGCCACACCCGGAACATCGACGACTTCGGCGGCGTGTGGAAGTCGGCGCCCCGCCTGGGTGGTGTGTTCCTGGCCGTCACCTTCGCCTCCATCGGCCTGCCCGGGCTGTCCGGATTCGTGGGCGAGTTCCTGGCCCTCATCGGCACCTTCGTCATCCACCGGCCGTACGCCGTGGTCTCCGCCGTGGGGGTCATCCTGGCCGCCGTCTACCTGCTGTGGGCCTTCCAGCGCGTGTTCACCGGTGAACCCACCGGGGAGAACGCCAAGATCCGGGACCTGGACCGGAGGGAGCTGGCCACCGTGGTCCCGCTCCTCGCCCTCAGCCTGGTCCTGGGCGTCTACCCCCAGCCGCTCCTCGAACGGGTGGAACCGTCGGTCAAGGCGCTCATCGCCCACGTCGAGTCCCGCAGTGACTACCGCCAGCCCGCGGTGGCCGAGCGGGGATCATCCGAGGCATCCCGGTGATCGCTCTCCTGGCCCAGTTCCAGCCTCCCCAGGTCCCGGTCCCACCCCAAGGGCCGGCGCCCATCGACCTGCCCCACGTCGACTGGCTGGCGGTGGGCCCCGAGGTGGCGCTGGTCGTCGCCGCCCTGATCCTGGTGGTGGTGGCCGCCCTCAACCGGGGCCGGCGGGACCTGTCGGGCCTCTACCTCGACCTGGCCCTGGCCGGAGTGGCCGCCTCGGCGCTCATCACCGCCCGCCTGTGGAGCGTGGTCACCGACGAGGCCCCCTATCAGGCCCTGGCCCGCATGGTGGCCGTCGACGGGTTCTCGGTGTTCGCCCGCCTGGTCATCCTGGCCGCCACCGGGCTCGGTCTGCTCGTCACACAGGGTTACCTGCGCCGGGAGGGGGTGGAGGGCCCGGAGTGCCACGCCCTTCTGCTCCTGTCGGCGTCCGGGATGCTGCTCATGACGTCGGCCAACGACCTGATCGTGGTCTTCCTGGCCCTCGAGATCCTCTCCATCGCCCTCTACGTCCTGGCCGCCTTTGACCGCCGGCGGCTGGAATCGCAGGAAGCAGGCCTCAAGTACTTCGTCCTCGGATCGTTCTCCTCGGCGGTGTTCCTCTATGGCGTGGCCCTGTGTTACGGCGCCACCGGGACCACCTCGCTGGCGGGGATGGCCGCCTTCCTGGCCGGGAACACCCTGATCTCCTCCGGGCTGCTGCTCGCCGGCCTGGCCTTCATGCTGGTGGGTCTGGGCTTCAAGGTGGCGGCCGTGCCGTTCCACATGTGGACCCCGGACGTGTACCAGGGAGCGCCGTCGCCGGTGACCGGGTTCATGGCCGCCGGCGCCAAGGCGGCCGGCTTCGCCGCCCTGTTGCGGGTGTTCGGCACCGCCTTCGACGCCTACGCGGTGGACTGGCGGCCGCTGGCCTGGGGTCTGGCGGTGGCCTCGCTGGTGGTGGGCAGCGTGGTGGCCATCGTCCAGGAGGACGTCAAGCGGATGCTGGCCTATTCGTCCATCGGCCACGCCGGCTACGTGCTCATGGGCTTTCAGGCCGACACCAGCGGGGGCTTCGCCTCCGCCCTTTTCTATCTCCTGGCCTACACCTTCATGGTCGTCGGTTCCTTCGCCGTGGTCAGCGTGGTGGGCCGCCGGGGAGACCGGCGCCACCGGCTGGACGACTACCGGGGCCTGGGAGCCAGCCAGCCCCTCCTGGCCGGCGCTCTCACCCTCTTCCTGCTGGCCCAGGCGGGCGTGCCGCTCACCTCCGGCTTCATGGCCAAGTTCTCCGTCTTCTCCGCCAGCATCGACGCCCGGGAGTACAGCCTGGCCATCGTGGGCGTCCTCTCCGCCGTGGTGGCCATGTTCTTCTACCTGCGGCTCATCGTGCTCATGTACATGACGTCGCCCGAAGAAGGCGACGACACCGGCCCCGGTTTCGAGCTCGATGCCGCCACCGGGACGGCTCTGGCCCTGGCGGCGGTGGCCACCGTGGTTCTGGGGGTCGTCCCCGGCCCGGTGCTCGACTTCGCCCGCCACGCCACCCTGCTGTTCTGACCCGCTCTCCTGCTCCGTTCACCCGGGTGGGTGCGATTCGCCCCCTGTGCGGTGGTCACCCGCAACCGCCTCTGGGTATGGTCGCGAGCGCAATGGAGAGAGAGCGGGCGCCGTCGGGGATGCAGCGGTTCACCATGCGCCGCGAGCAGGACGCCTCGGGTGTGTCGGGCACCGGTTGCGTACTCGAAGGCGTGCTCTTCTCCACCGGTGTGGTCGTCATCCACTGGCTGACCCCCCCGCCCCGGGGTTCGATCAGCGTCTTCGACTCGATGGAGCAGTTCCTGTCCATCCACGTCATGCCCCACCCCGACAACCACACGTGCCTGGTCTTCGAAGACGGTCACGAACTGGCCAGCGAGGACCTCGTCATCGAGCCCGCCGGGGTCCGGGCCGACTGAGCGACGCCGATTAGGCGACCACGGCCCGGCGGAAGCGGCGCCGGGGACGGTCGCTGATGCTCATCCGGGCGTCGAGGAAGCGCCCGGCCAGGGCGTAGGCCTCGTCGATGATGGTGTCGGCCCCGACAAAGTCGAACGGCGAGCGGCCGTCAGCCGGCCGGGGGAGCACCACGATCTCGATCTGGGGCGGGGCGGCGGCCAGCTCCCGCTCGAAGCGCAGGTTGCGGGCGATGGTGAAGGCCCGGAGCACCACGTCGAGCGGGTTCTTGACCGGGCTGTCGGCCACCCCGCCAGAGACGTTGAGCACATAGACCCGGTCCACCGGCCCGGCCAGAGCGTGGGACAGGGGCACGTTGTCCACCACCCCGCCGTCGACCAGGGTGCGGTGGTCGTGGAGGACGGGCGGGAAGGAGCCGGGCAGGGCGGCGGAGGCCAGGAGCGCGGGCTTGAGCGGCCCCGAGGCGATCACGACCTCCTCGCCGGTGGCGAGGTCGGTGGTGATGACCCGCAGGGGCACGACGAGCTCGTCGAACCAGGTGGCCGGGGCCATGCGGTCGATGAGGCCGGCCAGGCCCTGATTCGAGTAGAGGTGGTCGCCACCGGAGAGGAGGCTCCAGGCCCGGCCGAGGCGGCCGCCGGGAAAGATGTGCTCCGTGCGCAGAGAGTTCCACACACCGGTCAGATGCTCCACGCCGGACACGGTGGGGTTGGCGGCGATGGCACTGCCGTTGAGAGCCCCGGCCGAGGTTCCGATCATCACGTCGGGGAAGATGCCGCGCTCGAGAAGAGCCCGGAGCATGCCCACCTGGGCGCAGCCGTGGTTCCCTCCCCCGGAGAGAACGAACGCGGTCCGCACCCGCTGGTCCCCTCGGGCCCCGGAGCGGTTGAACACCAGCGTCATTGCAGCCCCTGGACGCTCATCGTTGAGCCTCTCCCACTCTCTGTGGCTACTCATTCGCTGCGGCGGCGAACGGTCCCTTTCTCCATAGTTGGCCGTTTGCCGGTGAAACTGCCGGGCAACCTGGAAAATTCGTTCCGTCCTGGGTGGAAACTTCCGGGGCCGGGGTCGAGTTCCGGGATCGTGAAAATTCTCACGTATACTCCGCGGCGTCGTCGACCGGTTCCCGAACGGGGTGCGCGTACGTGCCGACCGCTTTCCAGTCCGGGTGCATCCTGGCGGCGAGCTACTTCCAGGCCTACTTCACGGTGGCGGTCTTCATGGCCGCGGCTGTCGGAATGGTCGGTCTCATGCTCGGCGTCGGGCGGCTGCTCCGGCCCACCCGGCCCCAACCTCAAAAACTGATCACCTACGAGTCGGGGGTGGACCCCCTCGGTGGGTGGGGCCAGGCCCACGTGCGCTATTACCTCTACGCCCTGCTGTTCGTCATGTTCGATGTCGAGGCCGTGTTCATCTTCCCCTGGGCCGTCCGGCTCGAGCCGCTGGGCGTGTTCGGGCTGGTGGAAATGGTCATCTTCATCGTGATCCTGGCTCTGGGTCTGCTCTACGCCTGGCGAAAGGGGGTGCTGCGGTGGGCCTAGTGGAGAAGGGGAAGATCCCCAAGCCCCTCACCTGGCTGCTGAACTACAGCCGCAAGTACTCCCTGTGGATGTACCAGTGGGGCCTGGCCTGCTGCGCCATCGAGATGGGAGCGGCGCTGGCCAGCCCCCGCTACGACATGATGCGCCTCGGGGTGATTCCTTTTCCGGCCAGTCCCCGCCAGGCCGACCTCATCGTCATCTCCGGCACGGTGACCGACAAGATGGCCCCCGCCGTGCGCCGCCTGTGGGAGCAGATGCCTGACCCGAAGTACGTGATCTCCATGGGGAGTTGTGCCAACTGCGGCGGGCCCTATTGGGACTCGTATTCGGTGACCAAGGGGGTGGACCAGATCATCCCCGTCGACGTCTACGTGCCCGGCTGCCCGCCCCGGCCCGAGGCCCTGCTCGAAGGGGTGGTCCTGCTCCAGCAGCGGATCCAGAACGAGGACATGGCCGAGCGTTGGCGGGGCGAGCCGATCGTGGTGGGAGGCTGACCGGCCCGTGACCGACGAGCAGACGCCGGCACCCGAGCCCGAAGCCCCGGCCGAGCCCGAGCCGCAGGCCACAGCCGAGCCCCAGCCGCCGGCAGCCGAAGCCGAAGCTGAACCGCAGGCCGCGGCCGAGCCTCTGGCGGCTGAGGCCGAGACTGAGCCTGCGGCGGCTGAAGCCGAGGCTGAGCCTGCGGCGGCCGAAGCCGAGGCGCCGGCTGAAGCCGAGGCCCCTGCCGAGGCGGAGCCGGAACCTGAGCCGCCTGCCCCCATGCCCGAGGAGGCGGCTGAGCTGCTCCGCCGGTTGGAGGCGGAGCTGGGCGACGCCATTGTGGAGTCAGGCCACACCTTCGGCGACCTCGTGGTCCGGGTGGCCCCCGACGCCTGGCGGCGCGCCGCCGAGGTGGCCCGGGACAAGCTGGCCTGCGACTACCTCTCGTTCGTGTCCGGCATCGACTGGGCGCCGGCCCCCCGCCCCGGCGGCGACGACGCCGAGGGCGACACCTCCGCTCCCGTCCAGCCCACCGAGATGACCTTCGGGGTGGCCGGCTCCGCCGGCCGGTTCCAGCTCCTGGCCCGGGTGTCGTCCACCAGCCGGCATCACGGCGTGACCTTCAAGACCGACCTGGACGAAGCCGACCCCCGGGCCAGCTCCTGGGTGCCGGTCTACCCCGGAGCCGACTGGCACGAGCGGGAGTGCTGGGAGATGTTCGGTGTCGACTTCGACGGCCATCCCGGCGTGCGCCACCTGTACCTCCCCGCCGAATTCGAGGGCCACCCGCTGCGCAAGGACTTCCCCCTCCTGGCCCGGGAGGTCAAGCCCTGGCCAGGCCTCGTCGACGTGGAACCCATGCCCGGCGAGGAGGCCGTGTCGACACTTGGCACCGAAGCCGAGGCGGGTGGCGAGTGACCACCGACTTCCGCACCGAGGCGTTCATCCAGAAGCACCTGGCCGACGCCCGGGTCAACGTGGAGCTCCAGACCGAGGGCATGGTCCTCAACATCGGACCGCAGCACCCCGCCACCCATGGCACCTTGCGGGTGGTGGTCAAGCTCGACGGCGAGCGGGTCATCTCCGCCGACCCCGTCATCGGCTACATGCACCGGGGCTACGAGAAGCTGACCGAGTTCCGCACCTACCCCCAGGTCACCACCCTCATCAACCGGATCGACTGGCTGTCGAGCTTCGCCAACGAGGTGCCCTTCATCCACGGGGCGGAGCTGCTCATGGGCATCGAGGCGCCGCCCCGGGCGCAGTACATCCGCACCATCCTGACCGAGCTCTCCCGCATTGCCACCTTCCTCCTGTTCCTGGGAGAGATGGGCGTGCAGGTGGGGGCGCTGACTCCCGTGTTCTACGGGTTCCGCGACCGGGAGCACGTCCTCAATCTGATCGAGGCCGCCACCGGCGGTCGCTTTCACCCCAACTTCAACCGCATCGGGGGTCTCAAGGTCGACCTCCCCCAGGGATGGATCGACGACACCCGCCGGGTCATGGGCAAAGTCTTCAAGTCGGTCGACGACTTCGAGGAGCTGCTCATCGGCAACGAGATCTTCGAGGTCCGCACCAAGGGCATCGGCGTCATCCCGCCCTCGGTCGGCGCCGCCTACGGCGTGTCGGGTTCCAACCTGCGGGCCTCGGGCGTCGACTGGGACCTGCGCCGCGACGGGCAGCCCTACCTTGCGTACCGGGACCTCGACTGGAAGGTGTGGACGCACCCCGACGGTGACTCCTACTCCCGTTACTGGGTACGGATGCAGGAGACCCGGGAGTCGGCCCGCATGGTGCTCCAGATGCTCGACGGCCTCCCCGCCGGCCCGGTCATGGCCAAGGTGCCCCGCATCATCAAGGTGCCCGAGGGCGAGGTGTGGGTGAACACCGAGAACCCGTTGGGGGAGATGGGCTACTACCTCGTCTCCAAGGGGGCGACGGGGCCGTTCCGGGTGAAGATCCGCTCGGCCAGCTTCTCCAACGTGTCGATCCTGCCCTGGCTGCTGCGGGGCGTCTACGTTCCCGACATCATCACCATCCTGGCCAGCCTGTACTTCATCCTTGGGGACATCGACCGGTGACGTCGCTGCCCCTCCCGCCCGCTGCCCTCGACCTCCCCTGGGGGCTCATCATCGCCATCAAGACGGCGGTGGTCCTGTCGATCATCCCCGCCGGGGCCCTCATCCTGGGCTACGTCTTCCTGCTCAAGATGATGGCCCACATGCAGAGCCGCCTCGGGCCCATGGACCCCGGCGGCTTCCACGGCTGGTTCCAGCTCATCGGCGACGGGATCAAGTTCATCCAGAAGGAGGACATCGTCCCGGCCGAGGCCGACCGGCGGGTCTTCATGGCCGCCCCGGCCGTCATCCTCATCTCCACCTTCCTCATCTACCTGGTGATCCCGGCTGGGCCCCGCCTGGTGGTCGCCGACCTCGACGTCGGCATCTTCTACGCCCTGGCCGTCAGCTCGCTGTCGGTCATCGGCGTGCTCATGGCGGGCTGGGCGTCGGCCAACAAGTACGCCCTCATGGGGGCGCTGCGGGCGGCCGCCCAGCTGATCGCCTACGAGCTGCCCCTCGTCTTGGCCGTGGTCGGGGTCGTCATCCAGGCCGGCAGCATGAGCCTCCAGGACATCGTCCGCTTCCAGGCCAACGGGGAGATCTTCGGGTTCGGGGGTCTCGGCTTCCCTCTCATCCTCACCCAGTTCGTCGGCTTCGCCCTCTTCCTCATCGCCACCCAGGCCGAGCTCACCCAGACGCCCTTTGACATGCCGGTGGCGGAGAGCGAGCTGGTGGCCGGCTACATGGTGGAGTACTCGGGATTCCGCTTCCTGTTCTTCTTCATGGGGGAGTTCGGCACCGCCTTCGCCTTTGCCGGGATCGCCGCCACCCTGTTCCTGGGCGGCTGGGCCGTGCCCGGCGTCGAAGGCACCATGGCCGACATCCTCGGCCCCCTGGTGCTCTTCACCAAGATCATGCTCGTCGCCTTCCTCATCTTCTGGGTGCGCTTCACCTATCCCCGGCTGCGGGAGGACCAGCTTCAGGGCATCGCCTGGAAGTACCTCATCCCCCTCTCTCTGGCGAACATCCTCGTCACCGGCGCATTCAAGGTGGTGGCCTGATGGCCAAGAAGAAGCTCCCCGGGCTCGTCGAAGGTCTCGGCGTCACGCTGCGGACCATGCTCAAGCCCGCCGTCACCGTGCAGTACCCCCACGAGCGGGAGGACCCGCCCAGCCGGGCCCGGGGCGTCATCGCCCTCAAGGAGGAGAACTGCACGGTCTGCATGCTCTGCGGCCGGCAGTGTCCCGACTGGTGCATCTACATCGAGGGCCACAAGGAGAAGCGTCCGCCCCGGCGGGCCGGGGGCCGGGACCGCACCGTCTCGATCCTCGACCGCTTCGACATCGACTACGCCCTGTGCATGTACTGCGGCATCTGCGTGGAGGTCTGCCCCTTCGACGCCCTGTTCTGGAGCCCGGAGTACGAGTACTCCGAGCCTCGCATCGGCGACCTGCTCCACGACAAGGACAAGCTCGGCGAGTGGATGGCGACAGTTCCCACACCGGAACCGTTGGAGGTCGGCGCCGAGGTGAAGGGCAAGAAGTAGTGACCGTTCTCGCCGAAGCCACCGGGCAGAACGTTGCCTTCTGGATCATCGCCGTGGTCATGGGGGCGGCGGCCATCGCCGTCGTCACCGTGCCCAACGTGGTCCACGCCGCCCTGTCCCTGGTTGTCGTCCTGGCCGGGGTGGCGGCCCAGTACGTGCTGCTCCAGGCCGAGTTCGTCGGCCTCGTCCAGGTGCTCATCTACATCGGCGCGGTGATCATCCTGTTCCTCTTCGGCATCATGCTCACCCGCTCCCCGATGAAGCGGAACGTCGAGCTGGACAACAACCAGCGCCTGGCGGCGGCCGCGGTCGCCCTCCTCATCCTCGTGATGCTCGCCGTCCGCTTCTTCGCCAGCTTCGGCGGGGTGCACATCGACCTGGTCGACCCCACGCCCACCTCGGCCGTGGCCGACTCCATCTTCCGGGTCTACGTGGTCGCCTTCGAGGTCGTCTCCATGCTGCTGTTGGCCGCCCTGGTGGGCGCCATCGTCCTGGCCAGGAAGGACTGAGGCGTGCCCCTCACCCAGTTCCTCGTCCTGTCCGCCTTCCTCTTCTGCGTGGGCATCTACGGCGTGCTGGCCCGCCGCAACGGCGTCCTCGTCCTCATGAGCGTGGAGCTGATGCTCAACGCCGTGAACCTGAACCTCATCGCCTTCTCGGCCCGGCTGGGCGACGTCGCCGGTCAGGTCTTCGCCCTCTTCGTCATCACCATCGCCGCGGCCGAGGTCGGCGTCGGCCTGGCCATCGTCCTGCTCATCTACCGGAACCGGGTCGACGTCAACCTTGACGAGATCGACCTGATGAAGGGCTGAGGGGGACCGTGGCCGAGAACGCCTGGCTCATCCCGTTCCTGCCCTTCGCGTCGTTCTTCGTCATCCTCCTCTTCGGCAAACGTCTGCCCAGAAAGGGGTCAGAGGTCGGAGTGCTGGCGGTGGGGGCGAGCTTCGTGCTCTCCATCGCCACCGCCGTCGAGTGGATCGACAAAGAGGAGGTCGTCTCCCGGCACTGGACGTGGTGGGAAAACGGCACCACGGAGGTCACCGCCGGGACCCACGTCGACGGACTCACCGTGATGATGCTCATCGTCGTCACCTTCGTGTCCCTCATGGTCCACGTGTACTCGACGGGCTACATGCACGGAGACCGGCGCTTCACCTTCTTCTTCGCCGCCCTCTCTCTCTTTACCGCCTCCATGCTCAATCTTGTGGTGGCCGACAACACCCTCCAGCTGCTGGTGGGCTGGGAGCTGGTGGGGCTGTGCTCGTTCATGCTCATCGGCCACTGGTTCGAGGAGAAGCCCAATTCGGACTCGGCCGTCAAGGCGTTCATCACGACGAGGTCGGGAGACGTCGGCTTCCTCCTCGGTATCATCACCCTGTTCTTCGCCGCCGAGCGCAGCTTCAACATCGAGACCCTCAACCGCCTGGCCCTGGAGGGCGAGATCTCCCACGGCCTGCTGCTGACCGGGGCGGTGCTGCTCTTCTTCGGGGTGATGGGCAAGAGCGCCCAGTTCCCTCTCCACATCTGGCTGCCCGACGCCATGGCCGGGCCCACCCCGGTGTCCGCCCTCATCCACGCCGCCACCATGGTGGTGGCCGGCGTGTACCTGATCGCCCGCCTCTACGGGGTGTTCTGGGAGGGCTTCTCCATCCATGCGGGGGGCATCAACGAGGCCGCCCTCATCGGCGGCATCACCATGGTCATCGCCGGCGGGCTGGCCTTCGTCCAGGACGACATCAAACGCGTCCTCGCCTATTCGACCGTCTCCCAGCTGGGCTACATGGTGGCCGCCCTCGGGGTGGGGGCGTGGACGGCCGGGGTCTTCCACCTCTTCACCCACGCGTTCTTCAAGGCCCTCCTCTTCCTCGGTTCCGGGTCCGTCATCCACGCCGTCCACTCCAACAACATGAGCGAGATGGGCGGCCTGCGGAAATACATGCCGATCACCTTCTGGACGTTCATCATCGGTTCCCTGGCTCTGGCCGGCATCGCTCCGCTGGCCGGGTTCTGGTCGAAGGACGAGATCCTCCTCGGCGCCTTCAAGGACGACTTCCCGGTAGTCCTCATCCTCGGGGTTGTCACCGCCTTCATGACCGCGGCCTACATGGGGCGGGCGGTCTTCCTCACGTTCTTCGGGGAGTACCGGGGTCACGGCCACCCCCACGAGTCGCCCCCCTCCATGACCGTGCCCCTCGTACTCCTGGCCATTCCCAGCGTCTTCGTCGGACTCCTCAACGCCCCCGGCATCGGCTTGTTCCACGACTGGGTCCACTTCCACGTAGAAGGCGCCGAGCTGGAGTTGGCCGAGCACAACTTCAACATCGGCCTGGCATCCTTCTCGGTGGCGGTGGCCGTCGCCGGCATTCTGGTGGCCGCTTGGGTCTACTACTGGAAGCGGGCCCCCAAGGGTGTGCTCCAACGGTCACCTGCCCTCCGGGCCCTGCACACCTTCGTGGTGGAGAAGTACTACCTCGACCGGCTCTTCGTGGACGGCGTTGTCGGTTCGATCAAGGGCCCGATCGCTCGGGCCACCTACTGGACCAATCAGAACGTCATCGACAAGGTCGTCAACGCCATCGGCGTGGGGGCCAAGATCGTGGGCCGCTTCACCTACGACATCCTCGACCAGAAGGGCGTCGACGGCGTCGTCAACGGCATCGGCATCGGGGCCTCCGAGACCGGCGGGCTCCTCCGGCTGGTGCAGTCCGGGCGGATCCAGCAGTACGCCCTCATGCTCTTCGGTGCGGTGGGCCTCCTCGGCTTGGCGCTCGTGGTCTTCGACTAGGGATCGGGAGGCAGGACAAAGCGATGAACTGGTTCGATTCCTGGGCGCTCACCCTGGCGGTGTTCATCCCAATGGTGGGCGTGGCCGTCATCCTCGCCATCCCCCGCGCCAACGAAGCCGCCCACAAGAACGTGGCCCTGCTGGCTACCACCCTGACGCTGATCGTCGGGCTCGGGGTCCTGGCCGACTTCGACTACAGCGACGCTGGCGTCCTGCAGTTCGACGTGAACAAGACGTGGATCGAGGTCATCTCCTCCCGCTACCACATGGCCGTCGACGGCATCTCCCTGCCGCTCATGATCCTGACCATGGCCATCACGCTGCTGTGCGTCGTCTACTCCTGGGATCACTTCCCCGAGCCTCACAACCCCAAGGCCTTCCTTGCCCTCATGCTCGTGCTCGAGACGGGCATGGTCGGCACCTTCCTGGCCCAGGACCTCATCCTCTTCTTCATCTTCTTCGAGCTGGTGCTGCTCCCCATGTACTTCATGATCGGGGTGTGGGGCGGTCCCAACAAGGAGTACGCCTCGATCAAGTTCTTCCTCTTCACCCTGTTCGGCTCGGCGCTCATGCTGCTGGGCTTCCTGGCCCTGTTCTTCAAGAGCGACCCCAACACGTTCGACATCGTCGTCCTCTCCCAACAGGCCGGCGAAGGGCTCACCCGGGGCACCCAGAACCTGATCTTCGCCGGGCTGTTCCTGGGCTTCGCCATCAAGGTGCCGATGTTCCCGTTCCACACCTGGCTGCCGGACGCCCACACCGAGGCCCCCACCGTCGGCTCGGTGATCCTGGCCGCCATCCTCCTCAAGCTCGGCACCTACGGCTTCGTGCGCGTCGCCCTGCCCATCCTCCCGGACGCGGCCATGGACTGGGCGCCTTGGATCGGGCTGCTGTCGGTCATCGGGATCATCTACGGGGCGTTGGCCTGCCTGGCCCAGCGGGACATGAAACGGCTGGTGGCGTTCTCGTCGGTGGCCCATATGGGTTTCGTCATGCTCGGGATCTCCACGCTCACCGACTTCGGCATCAACGCCGCCATCTTCGGGATGGTGGCCCACGGGATCATCACCGGGATGCTCTTCTTCCTGGCGGGGTCCGTGCAGGAGCGCTTCCACACGAGGGAGATCTCCCGCCTCGGAGGCCTGCTCCTCCAGGCGCCCCGTCTCGGGTGGATCCTGGGCTTCTGCGTCATGGCCAGCCTGGGCCTGCCCGGCCTGGCTGGGTTCTGGGGCGAGTTCCCCGCCGTCCTCTCCGCCTACGAGCCAGCCGTCGGCCTCCCGGAGGAGACGTTCCGGACGTTCATGGTCATCGCCGCCATCGGCACCGTGCTGGCCGCCGGCTACCTGCTGTGGATGCTCCAGCGCGTGGCCATGGGCAAGGTCCCCGCCGAATGGGAGGAGGCCCACGTCCACGACGTCCACGTGCCGGAGTGGATCGCCTGGACACCCCTGCTCCTCTTCATCCTCGTCCTCGGGATCTACCCCCGGCTCCTGTTCAACGTGACCGACGACGCCGTCCAGGTCGTGGCCAAGGCGTTCGGCGGCTAGAGGAAACCCGACGTGGCCGCGCCCTACTTCGACTACCACGCCCTCCTGCCGGAGCTGATTCTCACCGCCACCATCGTGGTGGTGCTGGTGGCCGACCTCGTCTTCGAGGAGCGGGAGAAGTGGGCCACCTCCACCATCTCCGGCATCGGTCTGCTGGCCGCCCTGGTGCCCGTCCTCACCCTGGCCGCCGACGGCAACGACCGGGTCATGTTCGGCGGCGCCTACGTCGTCGACAACTACGCCCTGGTCATGAAGGCCCTGTTCCTGGGGGCGGCCTACCTCACGCTCCTGCTGTCGGCCAACTACGTCGAGGAGGGGGACTACTACCAGGGGGAGTACTACTTCCTCATCCTCTCCTCGGTCCTGGGCATGACGGTGATGGGCTCGGCCCGGGACCTCATCACCATCTTCGTGGCCCTGGAGACGCTCTCCATCCCCACCTACATGCTGGCCGCCTGGCGCAAGCACGACCTGCGCTCAAACGAGGGAGGGCTCAAGTACTACCTGTTCGGAGTGCTGTCCTCGGCCGTGATGCTCTACGGCATGTCCATCGTCTTCGGATTCGTGGGCGACACCCGGCTGGTCGAGATCGCCCGGTTCATCCAGGACGGCGGCGGCGACGCCCTCTTCGATGTGGCCGTGTTCTTCACCCTGGTGGGCTTCGCCTTCAAGGTCTCGGCCGTGCCTTTCCACTTCTGGGCGCCCGACACCTACGAGGGCGCCCCCACTCCGGTGACCGCGTTTCTGTCCGTGGCGTCGAAAGCCGGCGGGTTCGTCGCCCTGCTCAGCCTCGTCTACTTCGGCTTCTTCGGACGGGAGGCGTCCTGGCAGCCGATCTTGTGGGTGCTGGCGGCGGCGTCGATGACGGTGGGCAACCTGGTCGCCATCCGCCAGACCAACATCGTCCGGATGCTGGCCTACTCCTCCATCGCTCAGGGCGGCTTCATCCTGGTGCCCTTCGCCGTGGCCAACCAGGGCCGCCAGCCGATCGACGCCGCCTTCTCCGCCACCGTGGTGTACCTGCTGATCTATTCGGCCATGAACCTCGGCGCCTTCGCCGTGGTCATCGCCGTGGCCCGCCGGACCCGCTCGGGCGACATCGACTCCTACGCCGGGCTGTTCAACTACGCCCCTGGCCTGGCCCTCACCATGTCGGCCTTCCTGTTCTCCCTGGCGGGCATCCCGCCGCTCGCCGGCTGGTACGCCAAGTTCGTGGTGTTCAAGGCCGTCCTGGACGCCGGCACCGAGCAGGCGGTGATCCTCGGTGTCATCGCCGCCGTGAACTCGGTGATCTCGCTCTTTTACTACGCCCAGGTGGCGGGCCAGATGTGGTTCAAGCCCGCTCCCGGCGCCGAGGCCGCCACCGCCCCTGGGGTGCCGGCCGCCCTCACCGCCGCCATCGGCCTGTCGACGGGGGTGGTGCTGGCCGTGGGTGCCTATCCCCAGTTCTTCGCCCGCCTGGGCGAGCTCGCCACCCTGGGACGCTGACGGTAGCGCCGCCCAGCCTCGCCGACCGCCTCGCCGAACGCATCCGCCGTCAGGGTCCCCTCTCCTTCGACGTCTGGATGGAGGCCGCGCTCTACGATCCCGACGGCGGGTTCTTCGCCGGGGGCGGGGGCGCCGGCCGGGCCGGCTCGGACTTCATCACCAGCCCCGAGGTGGGCGCGCTCTTCGGCCGGTTGGTGGCCGGTTGGATCGACTCCTGGTGGGACAGGCTGGACCGGCCCGACCCCTACCTGGTCGTCGACGCCGGGGCGGGCCGCGGCCGCCTGGCCCGGGCTGTGCTGGCCGCTGCCCCCCGCTGCGGCCCGGCGCTGCGCTACGTGCTCGTGGAGCGTTCGGCGACGCTGCGCCAGTGGCCGTCGGAGGGGCTTCTCCTCGAGCCGGCGGACATCGCCCTCGGTCCGGCGGTGGCGCCTGAGCCCGACGAAGCGCCCGAGCCCGTCCCCGGCCTCGGGCCGCTCGTCACCGCGCTGCCCGACCTTCCCGCCAGTCCCTTCGCGGGCGTGGTAGTGGCCAACGAGCTCCTCGACAACCTCCCCTTCCGGATCGTCGAACGGGGCGCCGGCGGCTGGATCGAGATCCGGGTGGGGGAGGGCTTCGCCGAGGTGGCCGTCCCGGCCGACGACGCCCTGACCGCCGAGGCCGACGCCCTCGTGGTCGGCATCGACGTGCCCGCCGGCACCCGGTTGCCGGTGCAGACGGCCATGAAGGAATGGCTCGCCGAGCTGGGCGGGGTCCTCCGGCGGGGAGCCGTCGCCGTCATCGACTATGCCGCCCCCGCCGGGGAGCTCGTGGCCCGCGGCCACCAGGGCTGGTTGCGGACCTACCGGGCCCAGGGCCGGGGCCGGTCGCCCCTGGAGGCGCCGGGCACCCAGGACATCACCGCCGACGTCTGCCTGGAGGCCCTCCGCCGGTCGGCGGCCCGGGCCGGTCTGGTCGTCGTGGAGGAGCCGACCCAGGCGGACTGGCTCCGCTCCCTCGGAGTCGAGGCCCTCGTGGAGGAGGCGCGCGCCACCTGGCACGGCCGCTCGGCCGACGACCTTGCCGCGCTCAAGGCCCGCAGCCTGGTCCACGAAGCGGAGGCTGTCACCGACGCCTCCGGCCTCGGCGCCCACCGGGTCGTGATACTGGAGAAGCGATGAACCAGCACTGGACCTGGCGGGGCGGGCCGGTCGATGGGGGTGCGGCGGTGGTCGTCGACCTCGACGGGGTCCTCTCCGACGCAGCCTCCCGCCAGCACTACCTGGAAGAGGAGCGGCCCGACTGGCGGGGCTTCTTCGACGCCGCCGGCGACGACCCACTCATCGAGGAGGTCAAGATCCTGCTCGACCTGCTGGATCCTGCCCTGCGCGTGGTGCTGCTGACCGGCCGGCCGGCTCGGGTCCATCCCCTGACCGAGGCCTGGCTGGAGCACTACGGCATCCGCTGGGACCTGCTCGTGATGCGGGCCGGCGGCGACTACAGCCAGGCCCGGGAGTTCAAGGAGCAGGCCGTGGCCGACCTCCGGGCCGCCGGCTTCGAGCTCCGCCTCGCCTTCGAGGACGATCGCCGCAACGCCGAGATGTTCCGGCGCCGGGCCGTGCCGTGCATCTACCTCCATTCGGGCTATTACGACTGATCGGACAAAACCGGACCGATCCAGGAACTGGTGCGGGGGCGCTACCGTTCTCCAGGTAGGTGATGCAACTGTGAACAAGAACACGTTCAAGACGTACGTCCTCCTGGCCGGTCTGGCCGGCCTTCTGATCCTCTTCGGCCGGCTGATCTTCGGCCCGTCGGGGGCCGTGCTCGGCCTGTTCCTCGGGCTGGCGGTGGTCGGCGGCTCGTACTGGTTCTCGGACAAGATCGCCATCAAGGCGGCCCGGGCGGTGCCCGCGTCCGAGGCCGAGATGCCGGAGTACTACCGGATCATGCGGGAGCTGACGGAGCGGATGGGCATGCCCATGCCCAAGCTCTACGTGACCCCCGACCTCCAGCCCAACGCCTTCGCCACGGGCCGGAACCCGCAGCACGCGGCGGTGGCCGTGACCCAGGGCATTCTGCAGATCCTCGATTGGAACGAGCTGCGGGGGGTCCTGGCCCACGAGCTGTCCCACGTCGGCAACCGCGACATCCTCATCGGCTCGGTGGCCGCCGCCATCGCCACCGGCATCAGCTTCATCGCCAACATGGCCATGTGGGGCGCCATGTGGGGCGGGGGGCGGGACGACGATGAGGGTGCCAACCCCTTCGCGATGCTGCTGCTGGCCATCCTGGCCCCCATGGCCGCGGGCCTGCTCCAGATGGCCCTGTCCCGTTCCCGGGAGTTCGAGGCCGACCGCTCCGGGGCGCAGCTCATCGGCGACGGCGAGCCGCTGGCCCGGGCCCTGCTCAAGCTGCAGGCGGGCGCCCAGCGCATCCCGATGGACGTGCAGCCTGCGCAGGCTCAGAAGTACATCGTGAACCCGCTTTCGGGCCGCAAGGTGAACTTTGCCCAGCTGTTCACGACCCACCCGCCCACCGAGGACCGGGTCGAGCGACTGCGGAGCATGCGCATCTCCGGTCCCACCGGCCAGGGCGGGCTGATCCGTTAGTCCAGCGGCGCCACCGAGATCACCGGGGAGGCGGCGGGGCAGCTGCCGAGCGAGCCGTGGAAGGGCTTGTCGGAGAAGTTGAAGATGCCTCCGTCCTCCGCCACCATCAGGTAGCCGTTGCCGAAGGCGACCATGCCCGACATGGGCTTGTTCAGCCGGGTGCTCCCCATCGAGCCCCGGAACGGTGCCTGGAAGGCGAAGACCCCGCCGTCCGACGCCACCAGCCAGTAGCCGACCCCGTCGGGATCGGGAACCAGGGACTGGACGGGCTGGTTGAGCCTGACGCCGCCCATGGAGCCGTAGAACCGGGCGTCGCCGAAGGCGAAGACGCCGCCGTCGGAGGCCACCATGTAGTACCCGTTGCCCGACGGGCTGGCGACGGAGTCGAGGACCGGGCCGTTCAACGGGATGGCCGCCATGTCACCGAAGTGGCGGGCATCGCCGAAGATCAAGGCTCGTCCCCGGGTGGTGAAGATCCAGTACCCGCGACCCGACGGCGTGGCCGCCAGGCTGGTGACCTTTTCGCCCGAGACGAGCTGGCTCGGATTGACGCCGCCGTAGTCGGGGGCGTCTCCCAGGCTGAACACCCGCCCGGCGTGGTCGACGATCCAATAGCCGTTGCCCGACGGAGTGGGTTCGAGGTCCACGGCCTGGTTGGGTGCCATCCGGAAGTAGCCGTGCTGGCGAGCGTCGCCGAAGCCGTAGACGGTGCCATCTGCGCTCACCATCCAGTACCCCGACCTCGGCCCCGCCGGGAGCGGCGCCGCCGGGAGCGCCGGTCCCACCACCACCGCCAGGGTGTTGGGTGCGCCGCGCTCGGCGTTCCTGTCGCCGTCGTCGATGGGCACACTGGCCACGTTCCCGTCCTTGACGAAGACGGTGCCGCCGCCGCCGTCGAAGTTGAGTCCCTCCGTGGCGCCGAGCCCTCGCAGGAAGTCGGCTGCCTCGGCCAGGGACATTCCGTCGGAGGCGCTCTGGCGGCCGTCCACGGCCACGATGAAGACGTCGCCTGCCGGGTTGAAGCCCACGAACGTTCGCGGTTGACGGCTCTTGGTGAAGCTGTCGTCGTTGTTGGGGAAGGCGTTCTGGCCGTTGTGGATCAGAAGGGGCCTGCCACCCAGGGCCTCGTAGGGGTTGTCGGGGCTGTCGGCGCGGACGTCGATCTGGCGTACCCCCCGGTTCCAGAGGTCCTTCAGGAACGTGGCCCCCGACCCCTTCCCGGAGAGCACGGCGCCCCCGCCGGGGATGGTCGAGTCGCTCCCGCCCAGTTTGGACAGGGCGACGGTGACGGTCCGGCCGAGGGGGGCGAGAGCGTCCCCAGGATTGATGACGAGCTCCGTCGTGCCGGACGACGTCTTCGTGCTGGAGCCCCAGTCGGAGGTGTAGAGCACCAGCCCGTTGGATGGGAAGACGGTCGTGTTGATGCCGCTCAGCGTCAGCGCCCGGGGCGAGCCCTCCCTGGTGGTGACCGATGCGGACCAGGGCAGGCTGCCCATCTGCACACGGCCATCTGCTCTGACGTAGAGATGTTCACGGTCGCTGGAGTTCGGGGTGCGGACCAGCCTGCCCTGCTTGACGATGCCGCCCAGGGGCTCGTGGGTGCCAGGGTCGTGGTAGTCGCCGTTGATCCCGAGGAGGCAGCTCAGGTGGCGGCACTGCGAGCTGGGAGTCTCCAGGCTGGCGTCGTGGTGCGGCACCTGGTCCTTGCTGGTGATCACCCGTAGGCGGACCGGGGAGTCCGGGGCGACATGCCCCACGTAGGCGTTGGCGTTCGGGCTGTCGCGGCGCATGGGGACGTACTCGACGCCCGGCGCCATACTGCTGCAGGACGACGCGCGGAATCCGGACGGCACCCGGGTGGTGGAGCCGGCTCCAGGGAACGGAACGGCGACAGCCGCGAGCACCACGGCAAACAAAATGGGCCCTAGCCTCCGCATGTGCACTCCGCGTGGTGAAGCGCCCGTCTGGGGACGACGGCGTCCGAAGGGGACAGAGGCCCACTATTTCGTCACGCAGAGTATGAAAACCTGGCGCCCTTTCGCGCAGAGAGTGGCGAAATGACCCTAGTCGCGGAAGTTGACGAACTGCAGCGGAAGGCCGAAATCGTGACCCCGAAGGCCGGCGATGGCGGCTTGGAGGTCATCCTTCTTCTTACCGCTGACCCGCAGCTGGTCTCCCTGGACCTGGCTCTGGACACCCTTCAGGTTGAGGGTCTTCAGGAACTTGTTGATGTCGCGGGCCTTCTCGTCCGAGATGCCGACGTTGAGCGTGACGGTCTGGCGCACGGTGCCCCGGGCGGCCTCGGCCACGCGCCCGTAGGACACGGCCTTGAGCGGCACGTTGCGCCGGACGAGCTTCTCCTCGAGGACCTGCACCAGCGCCTTCAGCTTCTGCTCGGTGTTGGAGTGCAGCTCGATCTCGTGCCCGGAGAGTTCCAGGGTCGACTCCGTACCCTTGAAGTCGAAGCGGTTCACGACCTCCCGGTGGGCCTGGTCGATGGCATTCCGGACCTCCTGCATGTCGACCTGGGACACGACATCGAAGCTGGGCATGCCCGATATGCTACGTGGGCGCGGGTCGGTGTCCGAGAGGCCAAAGGAGGCGGTCTGTAAAACCGCTGCGGAAGCTACGGTGGTTCGAACCCACCCCGGCCCACTGAGACGGCGAAGGCCCTGGTCCGCGTGACCCGGGCCTTTCTCTTTCCACCGTCCACGCCCGGCGCGCTGGGTATCACTCCGTGCGTTAGCTAACACCGACTAAATTGCTGGCTTACATAACGGGGCACGTGCTCACGACCGCGGGAGGGCCGCCATGCGGGAGAAGCTCGGGTGTGGAGTCGTTGTCGCAAGCTTGTTCCTCGTCTTGACAGGGGGAGCTCCCGCGGGGGCCGCCGAATTGGGGGCCGAGACCTGTTACCTGGTGGCCGACGGCACTGCCGACGCCACCGATGGTGAGGCCGAGGACCTGCTCACCAAAGTGGACCGCTCCGACCCTGACCCGGCCACCAACGAGACGAACGTCGGGACGGGAACGGGAACCTTCAACATCGAAGCCATCGCCCTCCAGCCGGGCACCGGGGTTCTCTTCGCGGCCGACGCCGGGACGATCGGCACGCTGGACACCACCACCGGACGCTTCACCGAGCTGGGGCCGGTGGGTACCGGTTCGGGTCCCCTCGGGGACCTGGCTCTGGAAGACATCGACGGCATGTCCTTCGACGCCACCAGCGGGTTCCTCTATGCCACCGAGCGCCGGCGCGGAGAGACGGAGGACCTCTTCCTGCGGATCGATCCGGCCACCGGTGCCCTCGTGCCCGGAGCCATCGCCGGCGAGGACTATGCCGTCATCAACGCCGTCGCCGAGTTGGCCGACATCGACGCCATCGCCGTCGACCCCGGGGATGGAACCCTGTACGGGGTGGCCAACGACGGTGGCCGCAAGGACCACCTGGTGCAGTTGGACAAGGCAACCGGGCAGGCCACCGGCATTGGCTTGATGGGGGCCGAAGACGTGGAGGGGCTCGGGTTCGCCAGCGGTCAGCTCATCGGCACCACCGGCAAGGTCGAGGACAACGAGGGCATCTGGGACATCGACAAGGCCACCGGGGAGGCCAGCAACCGGCGGCCCCTGGACAACGGTCGGGACTACGAATCCTTCGACTGCCTGAATGCCCCCAACCCGACCGCGGCCCCGTCGCCGGCGCCGATTGCGGCCCCGTCGCCGGCGCCGATTGCTGCCCCGTCGCCGCCGCCGGTCGCCAGTGCCTCGCCCGCACCCGAATCCGCCCGGGCGCCGCAGACGGCGGCGGGGCCGGGACCCGTGACGGCTCCCGCTCCGGCTCCCGCCGCCGCCGCCCCCGCCCCCGACCTGCCCCGGACCGGTGGCGACGGAAAGCGCCTCGTGATCACCAGCGGCCTCGGGCTGGCCGCCGGCGGGTTGGCCGTGGTGGGCGGCACCCGTCGCCCGGTGAGGGGGAGGCGCCGGCGGGCCTGATCCGCCGGCGGGCCCGAGCCGCCCGCTTGCTATCCTGTGCCGCATGCCCCCTTAGCTCAGACGGCAGAGCACTTCCATGGTAAGGAAGGGGTCTACGGTTCGATTCCGTAAGGGGGCTCTCCGGCGGTGTAGCTCAGTTGGCAGAGCACGCGGCTCATAATCGCGGAGTCGGCGGTTCGAGTCCGCCCACCGCTACTGTTCGTTCGGGGACACCCCCGAACCCCGGTGCGACGGGAGACGCGTCATGGCGAGCGACAAGCGGGTAAAGATCACACTGGCCTGCGAGGTCTGCAAACGGCGCAACTACATCACGGTCAAGAACAAGCAGAACGACCGGGAGCGCATCGCCATGAAAAAGTACTGTCGCTGGGACAACCAGCACACTCTGCACCGCGAGACACGCTGACGGTCAAGAGTTCGCGACGGTCACGCAGCGTCGCGTCAGAGTCTCGTAACGTTGCTGCCCACAGCGTGGTCCAACCGGTATCGAGATTGACGGGAGCAGCCCGTTGACCCAGGAAGAGCTGGTCGCCGCCGCCCGCGACGGAGACCAGGGAGCCTTCGAGGAGCTGGTCCGCCAGACGTACGTCGCCACGTACACGCTGGCCTTCCGGCTCACCGGGAACGAGGAGGACGCGCGCGACGTGGTGCAGGAGACCTATCTCCGCGCCTGGAAGGCCATCCGGCGCTTCCGTGGTGACGCGCAGTTCTCCACCTGGCTCTACCGGATCACGGCCAACACGTCCTCCTCGATGACCCAGCGCCGCAGCCGCACGCGGGCGGACTCGCTCGACGAGGGCAACGCCGAAGTGGTCGACGACCGACCCTTTGCCAACCCCGAGGCGTCCTCGGAGGCATCCGCCCTCCACCAGCGGCTGTCGGCGGCCGTGGCCGAGCTACCGCCCAAGCTCCGCACCATCGTGGTGCTGAAGGACGTCTACGACCTTCCCCACGAGGCGATCGCCGAGGAGCTCGGGATCTCGGTGGCGGCGGCCAAGGTCCGTCTCCACCGGGCGCGCAAGCGTCTGCGTGACGTGCTCTTCGAGGAGCGGGGAGGTGTAGCCCGTGCGGTGTGAGGACGTCGCCCTCATCCTGCCCCGGGCCGTCGATGCCGGGGAACCGGTCGACCTGGCCGTGCAGTCGCACGTCGGATCGTGCCTGACCTGCCAGGCCGAGCTGGCGCGCTATCACCGCCTCCTCAAGGCCCTCAGGAACCTGCGGACCCAGTACCTCGTACCCGCGCCCGGAACCCTGGCCCAGACCCTGGCCGCCCTGGGCGAGGCTCAGGAGCGCAACGCCATCCGCTCCATCCTCTCGGGGCGGCGCGGTGCCTACGTCGGAGCCCTGGGCGGCGCCGCCGTGGCCGCCGGCGCCGCGGCTGCCGCGGTCGCCCTGGCCCGGCGCCGGGCTCCTCGTCTGGCCGGGTAGAAACCGAAGGTTTCTACCCGATTTGGTGGTCAGTGCCGGCCCGGCGAGGGCTGCCTCCATGTCTTGAGGACCGCCGAAGGCGTCCGCTGCTATCCTCGTCGAGCGCCCCCGAAGGGCAGTAGCTCAACTGGCAGAGCACCGGTCTCCAAAACCGGCGGTTGGGGGTTCGAGTCCCTCCTGCCCTGCTACCGGATTTGGAGGAGAACCGAGGCGGTTGTGAACCGACAGACCAAGCGCCTGATGAAGCGTCAGGGCAGTGAGGGTGCCGCGCCCCCCGAGCGCCGGCGTCCCGCCCCGGCTCCCCCGCACCGCGAGCGCACGACAGCCAAGCAGTTCGTGCATGAGGTCCGGGCCGAGCTGCGGAAGGTGGCCTGGCCCACCAAGCCCGAGGTGATCAACTCCACCATCATCGTGCTCGTGGCCGTGATCGTCATGACGACGCTGATCTTCGGGATGGACTTCGCCTTCGCCAAGTTCGTCTTCTTCCTCTTCAACGAGTGATGGCCGAGGACGTGGCCAACCTCTCCGGGGACGAACGCGATCTCGACCCCCTCGCCGTCAGCGATGTGGCGGCCGACGGCGAAGTGGCGGTTGAATCCGGGCCCGGCGCCGACGCCCAGGCCGGTGTCGAGATCGAGGAGACGGCCGAACTTCCCGCCGACGCCGACCTCCTCGACATCTACGAGGAGGGGGAGGAAGGCGAGGAGGAGGGTCCCCGGGAGCCGAGCCCCTATGACCGGCCGGGCGAGTGGTTCGTGGTCCACACGTACGCCGGGTACGAGAACAAGGTGAAGTCCAACCTGGGCAGCCGGGTGCGCTCCATGAACATGGAGGAGCGGATCTTCGAGACCGTCATCCCCATGGAGGACGTCATCGAGTTCAAAGCCGGCCGCAAGACCATCGTCCCCAAGAAAATCTTCCCCGGCTATCTGCTCGTCCGGATGTACCTCGACGACGACTCCTGGAGGGTGGTACGGGACACCCCCGGCGTCACCGGCTTCGTGGGCGGGGGCGCCAAGCCCACACCGCTCTCCCGCAAGGACGTCGAGACGTTCCTCGGCGTCAAGGACGTGGCCGGCGGCATGGAGAAGAAGGCCCGTCCCCGCCTCGAGTTCGACGTGGGTGAGCAGGTCCGGGTGGTCGCCGGACCCTTCGCCGACTTCAACGGCGCCATCAGCGAGATCAACGTCGACCAATCCAAGCTCAAGGTGCTCGTCAACATCTTCGGACGGGAAACTCCCGTCGAGCTCGAGTTCGGCCAGGTCGCCAAGCTGTAATCCCCAGGAGTTCAACCCAGGAGTTCGGTCATGGGCAAGAAGAAGGTGGCGGCGGTCGTCCGCATCCAGATCACCGCCGGTCAGGCCACGCCGGCCCCCCCGGAGGGGACGGCCCTCGGCCCCCACGGCATCAACATCATGGATTTCTGCAAGATGTACAACGCCGCCACTGAGAGCCAGCGGGGGATGGTGGTTCCGGCCGAGATCACCATCTTCGAGGACAGGTCGTTCACCTTCATCACCAAGACCCCGCCCACGCCCGTGCTGCTGCGCCAGGCGGCGGGGGTGGACAAGGGGGCGGCGAACCCGCGGCTGGAGAGGGTGGGGTCGATCACCCGAGCCCAGCTGCGCAAGATCGCCGAGACGAAGATGCCCGACCTCAACGCCATCGACCCGGAGGGAGCCATGGCCCAGGTGGCCGGAACGGCCCGCTCCATGGGCATCGAAGTGAGGGACTAGAGACATGGCCAAGCACGGGAAGAAGTACATCGACGCCGTCCGGCGCTTCGACCGGCTCCGCCTCTACAGCCCGGCGGAAGCGGTCGAAATGGTCAAGTCACTCCCGCCTCGGAACTTCGATGAGACGGTGGAGGCCGCCTTCCGTCTCGGCGTCGACCCCCGCAAGGCCGACCAGATGATCCGGGGAGCGGTGTCGCTGCCCCACGGGACGGGCAAGTCCGTCCGGGTGGCGGTCTTCGCCCAGGGCCCCGCCGCGGCCGAGGCCAAGGACGCCGGCGCCGACGTGGTCGGGGCGGCCGATCTCGTGGAGCGCATCCAGGGCGGCTTCATGGACTTCGACGTGGCCATCGCCACGCCCGACCTCATGGGGCAGGTGGGCAAGCTCGGCCGTCTCCTCGGGCCCCGGGGCCTCATGCCCAACCCCAAGACCGGCACGGTCACGCCCGACGTCGGCAAGGCGGTCCAGGACTTCAAGGCCGGCCGCATCGAGTACCGCACCGACCGCTACGGCAACGTGCACATGCCCATCGGGAAGGTGAGCTTCTCCCGCGAAGCCCTCATCGAGAACTATCAGGCCGGCCTGGACGAACTGGTCCGGGTGAAGCCGGCGGCGGCCAAGGGCCGTTACATCAAGGCGGTCACCCTGGCCTCGACCATGGGGCCAGGCGTCCGGGTCGACCCGACCAAGGTCCGCGATCTGCTCGAAGAGGCGAGAACGCCGGCGTAGTCCGCCACCTGGCCCGCGGCGTCCTGGTCGTCCCCCCCTCCTCCTCTTCGTCTGGCGCCGGCGGGCTGGTCTCCTGGCTGGGAGCGGGTGTCGCCTCGGCGTGGATCTGGCCCTCGGTCATTTCGAGAAGCTCGAGATGACCTGTCTCCCCTTCGACCTTCTCTTCGAAGATGGTCCCCACGCCCGAGGCGTAGTATTTGTGCTCGACGATGCCCGGCTCCAGCGGCGTCCGGTCCTTCGTCTGGAGCACTCTCTCGTACGACCCGGAGGGCACCGTCGTGGTCTCGTCCACGCTGAGCACCTCGGCCATGTCCTCGGCCTCGCCCTCGTAGTGCTCCTGGCGGTACTGGTCGCCGACCTGGGGTATCGCCTTCATGATCATCCCCGGTAGGGCGCCGTCCTTACCGGGTTTCGGAGGTGACGACGACCTCCTTGTGCTCGATGTCGCCGGCGTCATCCGGGCCCTCGTAGACCCACCGGGTGCCCGGCTTGAGGGGGAAGAGCGGGTTGGTGATCTCGGCGGTGAACCCGGCCGGATCGATCTGTGGCGAGTACTCCTGGCCCCGGGGAATTGGGCTGAAGATCCGCAGCGGGCTGGTGAGCGAGAACACGGTCACCAGCACGACCAGCACGGGCGCGCGCGACGGGCGGTGCGGACGAGCCATTCGGATACCTCCCCTTCAGAACGGCCCTCAGTGTCTCAGGGACACCTATCCTCAAATATAAGGAGACCCTATCGTAACCAGACAGGAAAACTTCACGCACTGCGCATGCTGGGGATCGTAAGCAGGCTCTACCGCAAAGTCCGCCACATGCCGTCGAATTGGCGCGCGTTTCAACGTGCTGGTGTCTTGTGTTGAGCCGGATTTCATCGAAGGGCTCCCGGCCCGCCCCATAGTCGGCCTGGCGTCTCGGTAAGTTCCCGCCGACATTCCACTGGGCCTGAGCAGGCCGGTCGCAGGGGGAGGCGGCCACCGGCTATCCTCCACGTTCCCAGCAGCCAACTGCGCCGCAGACCTCCGGTCTCCCCGGGAAATGTCGGAGAGGTAATGGGCCTCCGGGCCCGCCGGACGAGGCGAATCCACGAGGACGCCACCCCGGTCCCGCGGCGCACCCTGGTCAGAGGAGCGCCATGGCGAGACCCGAGAAGGTGGCCACCGTCGAGGAGATCAAGGAGAAGCTGTCCTCGGCCCGCGCCGCCGTGCTGACCGAGTACCGCGGGCTCAAGGTGGGCGACCTGGCCGACCTCCGAGCCAGCCTGCGCGCCGCTGACGCCGAGTACAAGATCTTCAAGAACACGCTGGCCCGCCGGGCCGCCGAGGAGGCCGGGCTGTCCGAGCTGGCCGCCCTGCTGGAAGGCCCCACCGCCATCACCTTCGTACGGGGGGACGCGGTGGTGGTGGCCAAGGCCCTGCGTGACTACTCCAGGACCAACCCCACCCTGGTGGTGAAGGGCGGGGTCCTCGGTACCCGGGTCATCGCCGCCGACGATGTTGTGGCCCTGGCCGACATCCAGCCGCGGGAGGTCCTCCTGGCCCGGGTCGCCGGCGCCTTCCAGGCGCCCATGGTCAAGGCCGCCGGTCTCTTCCAGGCCTTCACCAGGAACATGGCCTATGGCATCAAGGCCCTCATCGATCAGCGGGTGGCGGCCGGCGAAGCCGCACCTTCGACCGAAGATGCCGCCGAGGCGCCTGAGGCTCCGCCGGCTGCCGAGGCTCCCGGCGAGTCCGATACGGCCGAGGCAATCGAGGCTCCGCAGGTGGTGGACAGCGGGGCGGTGGACGTCCCCGAAGCTGTGGAGGTGCCCGCCGCCGAAGCGCCTGAGCCCGAGGCCGCCGCCGCCGAAGCGCCTGAGCCCGAGGCCGCTGCCGCCGAAGCACCTGAGCCCGAGGCCCTTGCCGCCGAAGCGCCGGCCACCGAAGCGCCTGAGGCCGAGGCCACCGCCGACGTTCCCGATGAAGCTCCCACCGCCGCAGCGGTGGACGGTCCGCCGCCCGACACCGAGCCGCCGGCCGACGAAGCTGCGCCCGATGCCGAACCGTCCGAGTAACAGGAGGCCCGCCCAGCCATGGCAACCATGACCACCGCAGAGCTTCTCGACGTCTTCAAGAACATGACGGTCCTGGAGCTCAACGAATTCCTCAAGGCCTTCGAGGAGGAGTTCGGCGTGACCGCCGCCGCCCCCGTGGCCGTGGCTGCCGCCCCGGGTGCCGCCGGCCCCGCCGCCGCGGCGCCGGCCGAAGAGGAGAAGGACGAGTTCGACGTCATCCTCGCTGCCGCCGGGGACAAGAAGATCCAGGTCATCAAGGAGGTCCGCAGCCTCACCAGCCTGGGTCTGAAGGAGGCCAAGGACCTGGTCGACGGCGCTCCCAAGCCCGTGCTGGAGAGGGTCTCGAAGGAGGATGCCGAGAAGGCCAAGGCCCAACTGGAGAGCGCAGGCGCCACCGTGGAGCTGAAGTAGGCGACAAAACTCTCCTTGACCTGCAGCGACGCCGCACGTATCCTGCAATGCAAATGGGCTCGCCTGAGCCGTGACAGTCAGGTTTGCCAGCTGGCGTAGCAAAACGCTATGCTGGCTATTTGTCGTCTTCCGGTTCAGTCGGACTCCCCACAGCGACTAGCTGGGTCCTCGCGTCTTCCAAGGAGTGTGGTCATTGGCCCGTCTCGCGGCAAGGGAACGCTTCTCGTTCGCAAAGCTTCGCGAAGTCATGCCCCTGCCCGACCTGGTGGCCGTGCAGCGGGACTCTTTCCAGTGGTTCCTCGAGGAGGGCATCGCCGAGACCCTGACGGACATCTCCCCCATCGAGGACTTCACCGGCTCGCTCAAGCTCGAGCTGGCTGACCCCGAGTTCGAGCCCCCCAAGTACTCCGAAGAGGAGTGCAAGGAGAAGGACATGACCTTCTCCCGGCCCCTCTTCGTCACCGCCCGCTTCATGAACGCCCAGACGGGCGAGATCAAGGAGCAGACGGTGTTCATGGGGGACTTCCCCATGATGACCGACAAGGGAACCTTCATCATCAACGGCACCGAGCGCATCGTGGTGTCGCAGCTGGTGCGCTCGCCGGGCGTCTACTTCGGGATCACTCCCGACAAGACCGCCCCGGAGATGGACATCGTCGACGCCAAGGTCATCCCCGGCCG
>JBIOUX010000099.1:0-21646 GCA_044867425.1 Acidimicrobiia bacterium
CGGCCGGGCGTGGGGCAGGGGCCCACGCTCCGGAGGAGCCTGGGGCTTATCCCCACCGGAACCGGAGGTTCCGGCGGGGACCCCGGAGCCGGAGGAGCCTGGGGGCCCTGCCGGACATGGGCTGGGACTCGCGCGATCGAGGCGCACGGGTCGTGGGCCCAGGGGGGGCGGCGAAGCCGCAGAGATCCTGTCCGAATTAGGACGTAGGGCGCCGTTCGTCCCCTTTGGCCAGGACAGATTCGTTCTGGGAGGAAGGAGGACGTACTGGGCGGTGTCGAACCATCCGGGGAGTATCCGCCGTTTTTCCCTTTTGGAGGTTCTACCGTGCGAATGCCGCATCGATTCCGGATCGCGGCGTCTGTTCTCCCTCTCGTCCTGGGGACGCTCGCCGGCGTGGGGCCGGTCAGCGTGGCCGGGGCGGAAGCGACCAGGGCCGTCACCGATCCCACGGGCGACGTGAAGAACAGCGAATCCAGCGCTCCGATGACCGAGCCCCGAGCCGACATCGTCGAGGCGATCGCCAATTACCGGTCGGATGGGATCGAGCTCAAGCTCAAGACCAGCGATCCGACGCACCCGAAGTCGGATGCCAACTGGGAGGGCGGTTTCACGGTGGCCGGTTGGGCCATCGACCTCAACCACGACAACAAAGAGGAGTACCAGCTCGAATACGGCCGGGACGGCGAGAACATCTACGGCGAGGTGTACCCGCCCGATGCGCCCCCCGGGGCCACGCCACTGTGTCACGCCACCGAGGCCAACGTCCGGGACGGCTACTACCACATGGTGGTCGACCAGAACTGCCTGGGCAGCCCGGACAGCTTCTACTACCGGGCCCTCATGATCTACACCCGCAATCCCCAGGACGAGACATCGCCCCAGGCCGAGGACTTCGTGCCCAACTCCACCTGGGAGGGGCCCATCTCGCTGCCGGTCGATCCGGGGCCGGGGACCACGCCCCCACCCGACCCTGGCGACCCCAACCCGGAGCCGGGTCCGGGTCCCGGTCCCAGCCCCGACGCCAGCGTCCCGGCACCGCCCCAGGGCTACTGGATGGTGGCCCGTGACGGCGGCATCTTCAGCTTCGGGACGGCCAAGTTCTTCGGCTCCACGGGCAACATCAGGCTGAACCAGCCCATCGTGGGGATGACGGCCACGCCGGGCGGGCAGGGTTACTGGTTCGTGGCCGCCGACGGCGGGATCTTCTCCTATGGCGACGCCAAGTTCTACGGGTCGCTCGGTTCGAGGCGGCTCAACCGGCCCATCGTGGGCATGACCGCCACCCCGACGGGTCGGGGCTACTGGCTGGTGGCCAGCGACGGCGGGATCTTCGCCTTCGGCGACGCCGGCTTCTACGGGTCGACAGGGGCGATACGCCTGAACCAGCCCATCGTGGGCATGGCGTCGACGCCGTCGGGCCGGGGCTACTGGCTGGTGGCCAGCGACGGCGGGATCTTCGCCTTCGGTGACGCCGGCTTCTACGGCTCCACCGGCGCCATCAAGCTGAACAAGCCGATCACCGGCATGAGCGCCTCGCCCACCGGCAAGGGCTACTGGTTCGTGGCCAACGACGGCGGCATCTTCGCCTTCGGGGACGTCAAGTTCTACGGCTCGGGAGCGTCCTTCGTGGCCGCCGCCCCCGTGGTGGGCATGACCTCCACCGCCACCGGAGACGGCTACCGGCTGGTGCGGGCCGACGGCGGCATCGCCCACTACGGCAAGGCCCAGAACAAGGGGTCGATGTCCGGCCAGGTGCTCAAGCAGCCGGTCGTGGGCATGGCGATTTCGTCCTGACGGGCGGAGCAGGCGAGGGGGGAGGGTGCCGCGAACCCTCCCCCCTCGTCATGTCCGGCTGCGGATGCCGGTCAGCGCCGGAAGAACAGGTTCAGCACCAGCGTGCCGACCAGGGACAGCAGCAGGCAGGAGACGATGGGCACGTAGACCCGGACGTTGCCCCGGCGCCAGGAGATGTCACCGGGGAGGCGCCCCAGCCCCAGCCCACCCAGCAGCCAGATCAGGCCTCCCATCACGGCGATGAGGAGACCGACGATCACCAGGGTGCGCCCGACGTCCATTGCCGTATGGTTACCCCGCGGTGGCAGTCAGCGACCTCGAGATCTCGTCGACGGGCGTGAAGCGGCGGGCGATGAGGTAGCCGAGCCCGAAGACGGCGGCCCCCCCGGCGGCGTCGAGGATGAAGTGGTTACCGGTCAGCACGATGGCGGCCAGGGTGATGGTCGGGTAGGCCGAAGCGGCCAGGCGGGCGAGCGGGTGGCGCAGGCGGGGCAGCAGGGCGCAGGTGCAGAACAGCGCCCAGGCGAAATGCAGGCTGGGCATGGCCGCGTACTGGTTGGAGATCGTCTGCAGGGCCCCGGAGTCGAACGACCACAGGGTCGGGTACTTGGCCAGCGTGTCGACGAAGCCATAGCTGGCGGGAAGCAGCCGGGGCGGCATCAGCGGCCAGGTGACGAAGCCCACCAGGCCCAGGAAGGTGGCGGCGGCCAGGGTGTTGCGCCAGCGGCGGTACAGGCCGGGGTGGCGCCGGAACAGGAAGATGATCACGCCGCCGGTGACGACGAAGTGCAGGGAGCCGTAGACGTAGTTGAGCGCGATCACCAGCGGTTTGAAGTGCAGCGCCCAGTCCTGGAGGCTCTCTTCGAAGTTGAGGCCGACCATGGTCTGCCAGCGCATGATCTCCCGGGCGTGTTCGAGGGCCAGGGCGGTGCTGCCCTCGCTCCCGTTGCGGACGAAGTTGTAGATCACGGACAGCCCCAGGATGAAGAGCACCTCCCGCCACCAGCGCAGGCGCCGGAGCCTGGTCTCCGCCGGGGCGCTGGCGGCGCGCTCGGAGACCGGAACCGTCATCAGGCGGGCAGGGCCCGGGAGCGGGCCCCCACGGCGAAGGCCGGCGCCCCGAGCAGGCTCACCGCCAGGGTCATGGCGTAGACCAGCAGGCCCACGGCGATGGCCTGGCCGGCGGCCACCCCCAGCGGCCCGAGGAAGACCACGAAGGCGCCTTCCCGCACGCCGAGGCCGTTGAGGGAGACGGGAAGGACCTGGGCGATGGCCACCACCGGGGCGAAGGCCAGGACGGCGGCCACGGGCAGGTGCAGGCCCAGTGCCCGGGTGGCGAGGTAGACCGCCGCCACCGTGGACAGCTGGTAGATGGTGGCCACACCCAGGACGCCGGCCGCCGCTCCGGGGTGACGCCGCAAGCGCTGCACCCCGAGGTGGACGGCGCCGATGAACCGGGTCCGGCCCTCGGTAGCGGCGAAGCGGCCGGCCAGCCGGGGGCTGCCGGCCACGACCAACAGCCCGGCCAGGAGCGTCAGGGTGCCGATCGACAGGGCCAGGGCCAGGCGGCTGGCCATGCCCAGGCCCAGCAGGGACGGGTGCAGGGCGAGGCCGGCCAGGGTGAGGACGGGCAGCACGATCCATCCCGTCAGCCGCTCGATGATCACCGACGCGAAGGAGGCGGTCCCGGGAGCGCTGGCCGACAGGCGGCTCACCCGCAGCACGTCGCCGCCGATGGTGGAGGGCAGGAAGTTCCCCACGAACTGCCCGGCCAGGTAGTGGGACAGCAGGGTCGAGAGCCGGGAGTGCACGTCCAGCACCCACAGCACCCGCTGCCAGCGCCAGGCCGACAGCGCGAACCCGCCCAGCGTCACCCCGAACCCGAGGACCACATAGGCCACGGTGTCGGCGTGATGGCTGTCGGGCAGGAGCGACGCCAGGTGGATGCGGGGCAGCAGGAACGCGAGCATGACGGCGCTGGCGACGATGCGCGCCGCGGGCCACCAGCCGGCTGTGGCTCGCCCCCTCACGGGACTTAGCCTAACCGGGTCGGTTACCAGGTAGTCGGTACGGGCCTCGGCCGATGCGGACGACAAACGGGCCGGAATGGCTCGAGGGAGGCGAAAGATGGAGGGACACGGGGGCAACTTCGCCGCCGAAGCGCTGCGCCAGGCGGGGGTCGACGTGGTCTTCACCCTCTCCGGAGGCCACCTCTTCCCCCTCTACGACGGATGTGTCAACGCCGGCGTGCGCCTGGTCGACACCCGCCACGAGCAGACGGCCGCCTTCGCCGCCGAGGGGTGGGCCAAGGTGACCCGCCGCCCCGGGGTGGCCGCTCTCACCGCCGGCCCGGGCGTGACCAACGGCATGAGCGCCCTCACCAGCGCCTGGTTCAACGGGTCCCCCATGGTGGTGATCGGAGGGCGGGCCCCCACGGGCAAGTGGGGCTCGGGGTCGCTGCAGGAGGTCGACCACCTGCCTCTGGTGGCCTCGGTCACCCGGCGGGCGGTGACGGCCGCGGCCACCGCCGACATCGGTCCGGAGGTGGTGGCGGCGCTGGCCGCGGCCACCACCCCGCCCCGGGGGCCATGCTTCCTTGACGTCCCGGCCGACTGGTTCTTCTCCCGGGCCGAGGGTGACCTGCCGGCGCCGCCCGGTCCCGGGCGGGGGATCGATCCCGACCCCGAGGCGGTGGCGGCGGTGACCAAGCAGCTGGCCGAAGCCGAGCGTCCGGTCATCGTGGCTGGCGCCGGTGTCTACTGGGACGGCGCCGAGGGCGCGCTCCGGGCGGCGGCGGAGGCCGGCTCCGTACCCGTGCTCATGAACGGGCTGGGACGGGGCACCCTCCCCGCCTCCCATCCGCTGGCCTTCTCCCGGGCCCGCTCCACGGCCCTCAAGGAAGCCGACCTGGTGCTGGCGGTGGGCGCGCCCTTGGATTTCCGCCTCGGCTTCGGCGCCTTCGCCGGCGGGGCCCGGGTGGCCCACCTGGTGGAGGATCCGTCCCAGCTCGCCGGCCACGTCGACCTGGCGGCGGCGGCCGCGGGCGACCTGACCACCATCCTCTCGGGCCTGGCCGAAGGCGGCGCCCCGGCGGGCCGGGAGGAGTGGGTGGCCCGCCTCACGGCCGAGGAACGCAGCCGCCGGGAGGCGGAGCAGCCGGGGCTGCGGCGCGACACCTCGCCCGTCCATCCGGCCCGGATCTACGGCGAGCTGGCGCAGCGGGCGGAACCCGACGCGGTGGTGGTGGTCGACGGCGGGGACTTCGGCTCCTACGCCGGCAAGTTCGTCGACACCGAGACACCGGGGTGCTTCCTCGATCCCGGACCCTACGGGTGCCTGGGGACGGGACCGGGCTACGGCCTGGCCGCCCGCCTGGCCCACCCCGGGCGCCAGGTGTTCCTGCTCCTGGGCGACGGGGCGGCCGGCTTCTCGCTCATGGACTTCGACACCCTGGTGCGCCACCAGGCGCCGGTGGTGGCCATCGTGGGCAACAACGGCATCTGGGGCTTGGAGAAGCACCCCATGCGGGCGCTCTACGGCTACGACGTGATGGCCGAGCTGCGGCCCGGCACCCGCTACGACCAGGTGGTCACCGCCCTGGGCGGCTATGGCGAGCTGGTGGAAAGCCCCGCTGAGGTCGGCCCGGCCATCGACCGGGCCCTGGCCGCCGGGGTGCCCGCCCTCATCAACGTCCTCACCGACCCCGAGGACGTCTATCCCCGCTCGAGCCTGCTCATGTAGCCACGTGCTCCCCGGGCCAATGGAGCGGTCCGGGATCAGTGCCCGGACTCGGCCTTTTCCAGGAAGCGGTCCCGGGCCACGATGACCCGGGTGAAGCGGCCGGCGGCCACCAGGCCGCGCTGGTCGCTGATGGTGACCCGGAACACCAGCCGGCGCCCGTCGACCGATTCCAGCACGGCCTCGGCCCGCACCGTGGCGCCCACCGGGGTGGGAGCCACGTGGCTGATCTCCACCCGGTGCTCGACGGCGCTCAAGCCCGGCTCGAGGCGACCGGCCAGGGCCTCGCCGGTGGCCTGCTCGGCCAGGAGGATGATGCGCGGGGTGGCGAGCACGGGCACGTCGGAGGTGCCCATGGCGGCCGACGTGTCGCTCTCGCTCACGACGTGATCGATGATGGCGGCCAGTCCCGGCGACAGGTCCATGGCCGTACCATAGGTGTACCTAGCGGGAGCGGGCAGGAAAGTGCCCGCTCCCGTCCCAGTCTGCGGCCGAAAGGAACCCGGTGGTCGAGGAGTCTGTGCTTCAGCGGGTGCTGTCCGCCGCCCTGCGCACCGGGGGCGAGTTCGCCGAAGTGTTTGTGGAGGACCGCCGCAACGCCGGCGCCCGCCTCGATGACGGCCGCATCGAGGAGTTCACCGCCGGCCGCGAGCGGGGCGCCGGCATCCGGGTCGTGTCCGGCCAGAGCACCGGTTTCGCCCACACCGCCGACCTCACCGAAGCGGGCCTCACCGAGGCGGCCCAGGCGGCGGCCGCCGCCGCCCGTCGGGCCGAGGGCCAGACCACCGTGGTGGCGCTCGCCCCCCGGCCGGCCCAGCCGCCGCACGACGTGCTCATCGCCCCCGAGAGCGTGGAGAAGGCCCGCAAGGCCGAGCTGCTGCGGCGGGCCGACGCCGCCGCCCGCTCCGAGGGCGGGGCCATCCGCCAGGTGTCGGCCGCCTACGCCGACGGCCGGCGCCGGATCCTGGTGGCCAACTCCGACGGGCTCCTGGCCACCGACGACCAGGTCCGGACCCGGTTCATGGTCTCGGCCGTGGCCTCGGGCGACTCCGGCCTCCAGACCGGCTACGAAGGGCCCGGCCACACCGTGGGCTTCGAGCTCTTCGACGACGTCGAACCCGAAGAGGTCGCCCGCACCGCCGCCCGGCGGGCGCTGCGCATGCTCGACGCCCGGCCCACCCCGTCGGGCAAGCTGCCCGTGGTGCTCCGGCAGGGGGCAGGCGGGGTCCTCTTCCACGAGGCCTGCGGGCACGGCCTGGAGGCCGACCTGGTGAACCGCAACGCCTCGGTGTTCCGGGGCCGGGTGGGCGACCAGGTCGCCTCGCCCCTCGTGACCCTGGTCGACGATGGGACCTTCGCCCGGGGCTGGGGGGCGTTCGCCATCGACGACGAGGGCCACCCGGCCCGGAGCAACACCCTCATCGAGGGCGGCGTGCTCACCGACTACATGTGGGACCTGCTCCGCGCCCGCCAGGAGGGCCGGGCCCAGAGCGGCAACGGTCGGCGGGAGACCTACCAGAGCCTCCCCATGGTGCGGATGACCAACACCTACCTGCTGGCCGGCGACGAGGACCCCGACGGCATCGTGGCCCGCACGCCCTACGGCCTGTACTGCGCCGCCCTGGGCGGCGGTTCGGTCAACACCGCCACCGGGGACTTCGTCTTCGGGGTCACCGAGGCCTATCTCATCGAGGACGGGCGCATCACGGAGCCGGTGCGGGCCGCCAACCTCATCGGCAACGGCCCGGAGGTGCTCCTGGCCATCGACGCCGTGGGCAACGACTTCGACAGCTGGGCCGGCACCTGCGGCAAGGACGGCCAGGGGGTGCCGGTGTCCGCCGGCCAGCCCACCGTCCGGGTGCGGGAGATGACCGTCGGGGGCACCGCCGGTGCCTAGTACCGACGGCGACGGCGACCTGTTGGCCCTCGCCCGCCAGGTGGCGGGGGCGGCCAAGGCGGGCGAGCAGGTGGAGGCCTACGTGGCCCGCTCCCGCTCCACCGAGGTGAAGGTGTTCGGCGGCGAGGTGGAGTCGCTGTCGTCGGCCACCATCGACGGCGTCGGCGTCCGGGTGGTGGTGGACGGCCGGCAGGGCTACGCCTGGGCCGGAGCGCTCGATCCCGACATCGTGGCCGAGACCCTGGAGGAGGCCCGGGACAACGCCGGCTTCGGCACGCCCGACGAGCACCACGGCCTCGCCGGCCCGGCCGACGCCGCCCGCCCCGATGGCCTTCCCGCTACCGAGCTCGATCTGTGGCGCGACGGGCTGGCCGCCGTTTCCGCCGAGGACAAGGTGACCCTGGCCCTCGACCTGGAGCGGGCCGTGCTGGCCGGCGACGCCCGCATCCGGGGCGTGAGGGTGGCCAGCTACGGCGACGGGGCGGTGGAGACGGCGGTGGCCAACTCGCTCGGGGTGGAGTCGACCTCCCGGCGCACGATGTGCTCGTGCTCCGTCCTCGCCCTGGCCGGTGAGGGCACCGCCACCCGCACCGGCTTCGGCTGGTCGGTCGGGCGCGAGCCGGAGGACCTCGACGTGGACGAGGCGGCGACCATGGCCGTGGAGCGGACGGTCCGCCTGCTCGGGGCCACCCAGGCCAAGTCGCGCCGGCTTCCGGTGGTGTTCGACCCGCTCGTGTCGGCCAGCATCATCTCGGTGGTGACGGCCGGCCTCAACGGCGAAGCCGTGCTCAAGGGCCGCTCCATGTTCGTGGGCCGCCAAGGTGAGGAGGTGGCCGGCGCCGGCGTCACCCTGCTCGACGACCCTACCTGGCCCGAGGCCTACGGCGCCTCCGCCTACGACTCCGAGGGGGTCCCCACCCGGCCCGTTGCCCTCATCTCCGCCGGCCGGCTCGGCGGGTTCCTCCACAACGTCTACACCGGACGTCGATCGGGTGCCGGCTCCACCGGGTCGGCTGTACGGGCGGCCTACAAGTCCACCCCCGGCGTCGGCGCCCGGGCCCTGCGCCTGGAACCGGGGCCGTCCTCTCCCGACGAGCTCCTGGCCCGGGCCGAGGGCGGCCTCTACGTTCAGTCGGTGAGCGGCATGGGCACGGGCGCCAGCCCGGTGTCGGGCGACTTCTCCGTCGGCGCCGAGGGGCTGATGATCACCGGCGGCGCCTTGGGCGAGCCCGTCCGGGAGGTGACCGTGGCCTCCACGCTCCAGCGCATGCTGGGCGAGCTGGTCGTCGGCTCCGATCTCACCTGGCTGCCCGGTTCGGCGGCCGGGGTCACGCTCCTCGTCCCCGAGATGACCCTCAGCGGGGCGTGAACAAAGCGTAGAAATCGGGCCTTCGGGCGTAATCCCGGCACCGAAGGAGCGTCTCACCCACTGGTGGCGGCCCTCGCCGCCCCAGAAAGGATGCTCCCGCTATGCGTGTCCCCCTCGCCGGCGCCATCGCCGTCGCCGGCCTGCTCGGCCTGACCACCCCGGCGCTCGCCACCGTCGACGACCAGCTCGACCACTCCTGTTTCACCCCGTCCTGCGAGGTGGCGGTGGCCGCCACCCGCGACGGCCAGCTCCTCCTCATCGACCCCACCAACGGAGGGGCCTACGGGCACCTCGACCACCGGTCTCCGAGTGAGTGGGCCCCGGAGATGACACCGCCCATCACGGCGATCAGCATGGCCGACGACGGCGCCTTCTACAGCGTCTTCGACTTCGAGGAGACGGCGTACAACATCTGGTGGAAGGCCTTCGACACCAGCAACCCGCCGGAGCTCGCCGTTTCCGGCGCCGCTCCGGCGCTGAGCCCGGACGGCCAGTTCCTCGCCTACTCCTTCCAGCCGGGCGGCCCCGCCTACGGTCATGGCACCAGCAGCATCGCCGTGCGCGACGTCGTGTCGGGGGAGGTCCGGACCTTCCACCCGAACCCCGATGACGAGGTCGTCATGGTGGACGGCTTCATCGACTCCATCGCCTGGTCGCCGGACTCCACCCGGTTGGCCTACCACCTCTACCACCGGGAGGCGGGAGAATCGGAGCCCACCCACCGGCTGTACGTCCTCGATCTCGTCACCGGCCGTTCGCTGTCAGACGCCCGCTATCTGGGGTCGAACTCGTCGCCGACGTGGAACGCGGACTTCGGGCTGGCGGCCGTCGAGCAGTGCTGCGACCCCGCTCCTCCCCAGACCGGCCCCGGCCGGTGCGGGGCGACCGGCTGCATCCCGGGCACGGTGGTCCGCATCAACCTGGCGACCGGCGAACGCATCCCCGTCTGGACCACCGCCGGCTTCCCTCTGCCCGACGAGGCCGTCGACCGGGTGGCCGTCCGGGACGGATTCGGGTCCGAGCTCCTGATCGTCCGGGAGGCCTCCGGCGGCCTGGACCACGTGTTGCCCGGAGGCGCGATGCGCCGTGTGGGCAGCGGCTATGCCGCCGTCGACTGGTAGCCACCAATCCACTTGATCGGTAGCGGCCCGGATCGTCCGGGCCGCTACCCTGACGCCCCTATGAGCAAGAAGACCAAGAAGCGCAAGCTGAAGTGCCGCCGCAACAAGGCCAACCACGGTAAGAAGCCCAACGTCGGACGGCGGTAGAGCAACGGCCGCCCGGGGACCGGGGTGTCCCCGAGAGATGGGGCACGTACTCGTCGGCACCTGCTCCTGGACGGACCGGACGCTGGTCCGGGACTCCGACTTCTACCCCAAGAAGTCGATGAAGGCCGAGGAGCGCCTGCGCCACTACGCCTCGATCTTCCCCCTCGTCGAGGTCGACTCCACCTACTACTTCCCGCCCACCGAGGAGATGGTGGGTCTGTGGGTCAACCGCACCCCGGACCGCTTCACCATGAGCGTGAAGGCGTACTCGCTGCTCACCGGCCATCCCACCCGGCCCGACTCGCTGTGGCCCGAGGTGATCGAGGCCGTCCCGCTGGAGCATCAGGGGAAGCGCTCCGTCTACCTCTCCCATCTCCCGCCGGCCGCCGTGGACGAGTCCTGGGAGCTCTTCCGCCGGGCCCTCATGCCGCTGCACTCGGCGGGCAAGCTGGGCACGGTGCTCTTCCAGTATCCCCACTGGTTCCGGCCCAAGACGGAGACCCGCCAGGTGCTGGCCGAGCTCCAGGACCGGCTGCCCGACTACGACTGTGCCGTCGAGTTCCGCCACGGCTCCTGGCTGGCTGAAGGCGAGCGGGAACGCACCCTCGGGTTCCTGGAGCGCCACGGTCTCGCCTTCGTGTGCGTCGACGAGCCCCAGGGTTTCTCCTCGTCGGTGCCTCCGGTGGCGGCGGCCACCGCCGACATCGCCGTGGTCCGCTTCCACGGTCGCAACACCGCCACCTGGGAGGACCGGGCGGTCACCACCGCCGCCGAGCGCTTCGCCTACCGGTACTCCGAAGACGAGCTGGTCGAGTGGGTGCCGAACCTGCGCACCCTGGCCGGGTCGGCCAAGGAGACCCACGCTCTCATGAACAACTGCTACCGGGACTACGCCGTCGACAATGGCCGCCAGCTGGCGGCGCTGCTCGGCGAAGGCCTCCAGCCCGGCGCCCGATAAATCCCCCGGGGTGAGCCTCAGCCCATCCGGCTGACCGCCGACGTGCCGAAGCGGGCGGCCATGAGCTCCTTCAGGCCCCGGGGGAAGGCCGACTGGCTCAGCCGGTGGGCGCCGACCAGGGCCCGCTGGGCTTCGGCATCACCATTGAAGGCGGCGATGCAGCCCTCGGGTTCCACGTTGGCCAGCGCCAGGATGGCCCCGGCGCAACCCAGCGGCCCGGCCAGGGCCAGGAGGGCGGACGAGCCGGTGTAGAGCGGCCGGCCCCACTCGAGCTCCTCCAGGAGGCGGTCGGGGTCGCCGGTCGAGTCCTTGAGGCCGGCCACGGGCAGGTCGGGGAGCAGCTCGACGGGGATCCCGGGAGGCGACGCCCTGGGGTAGTGGTAGGCGAGCAGGGGAACGTCCCCCGCCGCCCGGGCCACCTGCTCGTAGTAGGGACGGGGGTCGTCGACCCGGGGCGGCGAGAGCACCAGGACCCCGTCGGCACCGTGCTCCCGGGCGGAGGCGGTGAGGGCGGCGGCCTGCCGGGCGGAGGGGGCGCCCGTGCCCGCCAGCACCGGCACCGGGTCGGGGACGGCGTCCCGCACCGCCGAGAACAGGGCGACGCGTTCCTCGGGTGAGAGGGTGGCCGCCTCCCCGGTCGAACCGGCGATCACGACCCCCTGGACACCCAGGGCCACCAGGCAGGCGGCGTGGGCGGCGGTGGCCTCGGCGTCGAGCTCACCGTCGTCGTCGAACAGCGTGGCGAGAGCCACGCCCACTCCCACGAAGGGCGGTTCAGCCACCAGGCCAAGGTAGCGTCTTGGCTGTGATAATGGCTCTTCGCCTGGCGGCTCATCCGCCAAAGGCGGTCGTCGTAGTAGCGAGCGGCGCCGTGGTGCCGGTCGTGTGGGCCGGGGGCCCCAGCCCCGGCCGCCCAGTCCCTCCTCCGCTATCGCTCCGGAGGTCCTGATGGAACTCTCCTCTCTTGTGCGCCCCGAGGGGGGCAAGATCGTGCTGGTGGTGATGGACGGGCTGGGCGGGTTCGCCGACGGCGACCACGGCACGGAAGCCGAAGAGGCGTCGACCCCGAACCTCGACCGGCTGGTGGCCGAGGGCGTGACCGGCCTGGGGGAGCCGGTGGGACCGGGCATCACCCCGGGCTCCGGGCCGGGCCACCTGGCCCTTTTCGGATACGACCCCGAGGTGTTCGAGCTCGGCCGGGGCGCGCTGTCCGCCGCCGGGCTGGAGTTCGGCCTCAGCCCCGGAGACGTCGCCGCCCGGGGCAACCTGTGCACCCTGGACGCCAACGGTGTCATCACCGACCGGCGGGCGGGACGGATCCCCGACGACGAGGCCCGGGTCGTCATCGATCTCCTGGCCGACAAGGTGGCCATCGAGGGATGCGAGGTCGTGTTCCGCCACGAGCGGGAGCACCGGGTGCTGGTGGTGCTGCGGGGCGAGGGGCTCGACCCCCGGGTGTCGGACACCGACCCCCAGGTGACGGGCGTCGCCCCCCTCGTTCCGAAGGCTCTGGACCCCGCGGCGGAGCGCACCGCCGGCATGGTGGCCGAACTCGACGCCCAGGTGCGGGCCGCCCTCGCCGACCAGCCCAAGGCCAACGGCCTGCTGCTGCGGGGCTTCGACCAGCACCGCGAGCTGCCCGGCTTCAAAGACCGCTACGGCCTGAAGGCGGCAGCCGTCGCCATCTACCCGATGTACCGGGGCATCGCCCGCCTGCTGGGCATGGACGTGCTCGGCGCTCCCGCCGACCTCGACGAGCAGCTCGGGATCCTGGCCGGGGCGTGGGGCGACTACGACTACTTCTTCTTCCACCACAAGGCCACCGACTCGGCCGGGGAGGACGGCGACCGCCCCCGCAAGATCGCCGCCATCGAACGCCTCGACGCCGCCCTGCCCGCCATCCTCGACCTCGGCCCCGACGTCGTCATGGTCTCGGGCGACCACGCCACCCCGACGCAGATGGCGGCCCATTCCTGGCATCCCGTCCCCATCGTGCTGTGGGGGCCCCGGGTGGGCCGGGACGACACCGACCGGTTCGGGGAGCGCTGGTGCCGCCTGGGCGGGCTCGGCACCCGCCCCATGCGGACCATGATGCCGATCCTCCTGGCCAACGCCGGACGGCTGCAGAAGTACGGCGCCTGAGGGCCCGCCGGCGGGCGACCCCCACAGTTTGTCCCGTTGCCCGGCCGGGTACTCGGCTGGGAGATGGAAGGAAACGGCAGTACCAGAGTCGTCGACCACGCGGCCGAGGTGGCGGGCCGCCTCGACGTCGACGTCATCCCCACCGCCCCCGAGGACAACGATCTCCGCCACCTGCGGCGGGCCCGGACGGTGCGCCGCATCTTCATGTCCCTGGTGGCCCTGTTCCTGCTGCTCGGGCTGAGCGGCGCCCTCGGCGTCCGGACCCGGACGACCACCGTGGCCGGCGGCGGCTACGAGCTCACCGTCACCTACGGCCAGGTGTCCCGGCCGGGGTTGCCCACACCGTGGGGTTTCGAGCTCCGCCGCCCCGGGGGCTTCGACGGTCCCGTCACCGTCTCGACGTCGTCCGGGTACCTGGACCTGTTCGACGAGAACGGTTTCGACCCCACCGCCCGGCAGGTGACGGCCACCCCCGACGCGGTGATCTGGGAGTTCGACCCGCCCCCGGGCGACACCCTGGCCGTGTCCCTGGACTCCCGCATCGAGCCGGCGGCCCAATGGGGCCGGTCAAGCGAGACCTCCGTCCTCGAGGACGGCAAGCCCGTCCTCACCGCCCGCTACAAGACCTGGGTGCTCCCGTAATGGAGATGGTCCTGCGGGCCAGCGCCATCTACTTCTTCCTGTGGGCCATCACCCGGGGCCTGGGCAAGCGGGAGCTGGCCGAGATGAGCGCCTTCGAGCTGCTCCTGCTCGTGACCGTGGGCGACCTCATCCAGCAGGGCGTGACCCAGGAGGACATGTCGGTCACCGGCGCCATGCTGGCCGTGGGCACCATCGGCATCTGGATCCTCATCTTCTCCTGGATCGGCTTCCGCTGGCGGCCGGCCCGGCGCGTCATCGAGGGGGTGCCGGTGGTGGTGGTCCGCGACGGCCGTCCCCTGGAGGAGGCCATGTGCCTGGAGCGGGTCAGCCTGGACGAGATCCTGGAAGGGGCACGCGAGCAGGGCATCAGCAACCTCCGGGACGTGAAACTGGCCATCCTGGAGCCCGACGGGCGCTTCTCCTTCTTGACGAGGACGAACGAAGGCGAGGACCAGCACCCGGCCCCGGAGCGCCACAAGGCCTGACCCGAACCGGCGGTCAGCGCCGGGGTGGGGTGGCGGCACGGCGCACACCGCCCGGAGCGAACGGCTGTGCGTCCCGGGCGGGCGACCTCGAGCTGGCGGTCAGGCGAGGCCCCGCCGCTGCAGCAGCGGCTGCACCGACGGTTCGCGGCCGGTGATCGCCCGCACGGCGACCAGAGGGTCAACGACCCCGCCCTGCGACAGCAGCTCGTCGCGCAGCCGGTCGCCCGCCCGGCGGTTCAACCCCCCCTGCTCTTCGAGCCATCCGAGCGCGATCGCCTCGAGCGCGCCTGACCACAGGTAGGCGTAGTGCGTGCCGGCGTACCAGCCGTCGAAGATGTGGCTGAAGAAGGACGACCGGTAGTGCGGGCCCACGGCGCGGTGGTCCAGGCCATGCCGGGCGAGGACGGCGGCTTCGAAGTCGTCGACGGTGTCGGGCGCCACACCCTCGCCCGGGGCGAGCCCGTGCCACGCCTGGTCGAGCAGGGCGTTGGCCACGCCCTGGGTCGTCCAGTAGACGGCGTTGTCACGCCCCATGGCGGCCAGGGCGGCGACGTCGGCCTCGGCCGGCGGTGCCCCCGTCTCGTGATGCCGGGCGTAGCCCGACAGCACGTCGGGCCGCAGCGCCAGCGATTCGTGGAGCTTGGAGGGGAACTCGACCACGTCGGATGCCACGTTGATGCCCGCCACCCGTGGATAGAACACGTCGGACAGGAGCATGTGGAGCGCGTGGCCGAACTCGTGGAACAGGATGCGGACCTCCAGCGGGGTGAGCAGCGCCGGCGTGTCCGGAGCCGGTGGCGCCACGTTCAGGTGGAGGACGACGAGGGGCAGCCGCCCCAGCAGCGGCGCCGGCTCGGCGTAGGCGTTCAGCCAGGCGCCGCGGCCTTTGCCGTCGCGAGCGTAGGGATCGAGGTACAGCAGGCCGCGCTCGGTGCCGTCGGCGTCGTCCACCGCCCAGACGCGCATGTCCGCATGCGGGCGTGGGACGTCGTCGCGCTCGGTGAAGGTCAGGCCGTAGAGCGCCCCGGCCAAAGCGAAGGCGCCGTCACACATGACCCGCTCGAGGTCGAAGAACGCGGCCAGCTTGGCCTCGTCGACCGCATGGCGCTGGCGTCGCTCCCGGGCCGCGTAGTACGGCCAGTCCCAGGGCTCGAGCGGGCCGGCGTGCCCGTCGGCGTGGAGCATCTCCTCGAGCCGCCCGGCCTCGGCGCGCGCCGCCGCCCCGGCGGCGTGGGCGATCTCCTCGAGGAACTCCCGGACGGCGGCCACGGTGCCGGCGGTCTCGACGGCGATGGCGTACTCGGCGTGCGACCCGAAGCCGAGCAGCCCGGCGCGGGTGGCCCGCAGCGCCGCCATCTCGGCGACCGTGGCGCGGTTGTCGTGGGCGCCGCCGCGGCGCCCCCGGGCCACGGAGGCGTGCCAGAGCCGCTGGCGCAGCGCCCGGTCGTGCAGGTGCTCGTGCGCGGGCTGGACGGAGGGTAGGGACAGCTTGAGCAGGTAGCCGTTCCCGCCGGCGGCACGGGCGGCCGCCTCCACCATGGCGGCCGGCAGGCCGTCGAGTTCGGCGGCCGTTCCGACCCGCACCGCCAGGGCCGCCGTCTCCTCACCCAGGTTGCGCCGGTACTGGGCGGTCAGTGCCGACAGCCGCTCATTGATCGCCCGCAGCCGTGTCTGGTCCGCCGCCCCGAGCGTGGCACCGGCGCGCACGGCGTCGCGGTGGTAGCGGTCGAGGACGCGCTCCTGGGCGACGGTCAGGCACAGCGACGGGCGCCGCGCCGCCAGGTCGGCGATGCGGGCGAACCGGCGCGGGTCCATCGCCACCACGTCCCGGTGGGCGGCCAGGCGCGGCAGCATCTCCGCCTCCAGGGCGCGGACGGCCTCGGTCGAGCGGGCCGTTGCGGTGTCGTCCAGCATGCGCTCGGCGCGGTGCAGGCGCTGGCCCGAACGCTCCAGCGCCTCGATCGTGTTGGCGAACGTCGCCGACTCGTCCGTGGCGACGATCGCCTCCACCTCGGCACGGTGCTCGGCCATCGCCGTCTCGAGCTCGGGGCCGAGATCGACGTCGAAGTCGGGGAGATCCACCACGAGATTCTGCCCCCTACCTCACGGGCAGGGTGGCCGGCCGCCCGGGGTATGGTCCTCGCATGGCGACCAGGACCGGACCTCCGATCGGACCCTTCCCCTCCGGCATCGAGACCGACGAGCAGCAGGAGGAGTACGACAAGCTCCGCCGGCGGGTGCTGTGGAAGATGCCCTACGGCCTCTACGTGGTCGGCTCCCGAGCCGGCGACCGGCGCAACCTGATGACGCTCAACTTCGCCACCCAGGTCTCCTTCGAGCCCAAGCTGGTGGGGATCGGGGTGGAGAAGGAAGCCGTCACCCACGGGCTCATCGCCGAGGGCGGGGTGTTCTCGCTCAACCTCGTCAGCCGGGAGGACCGGGGCATCGTGCGCAAGTTCGTCAAGCCCGTCGAGGCCGACCCGGATGGCAAGACGCTCAACGGGTTCCCGGTCCACGACGGGCGCACCGGCGCCCCCATCCTGGACCAGGCGGTGGCCTACGTGGACTGCGAGGTGCGCAACCCCGTCGACTGCGGCGGGCACACGTTCTTCATCGGCGAGGTCGTCGACGCCGGCTTCCAGGTGGAGGACGAAGAGACCGAGGTCCTCCGCATGGAGGACACCCGGATGAGCTACGGCGGCTAGGCGACCCGTCCGGCTCCGGGAAGAATCGGGCTTGACCCTCCAGCCGGTGGAGGCTCGATGGTGGTGGGCGTGGACGCGACCCTCCTGACGATCGGAGAGCTGGCCAAGCGCACGGGCCTGTCCGTGCGCACCGTCCGCTTCTACTCCGACGCCGGGGTCGTGCCCGAGCAAGGATGTGGAACTCGTGAACAGGCTGGCCCGCCTCTCCGCCGAGGAGCGCCACCGGATCCTCTCCGGCTTCTACGACGAGGTCTTCGGCGGCCTCGACATCGACCCCGACTTCGAGCGCCGGATGCGCTCGGTCACCCCCGACCTGCCTGACGATCCCAGCGCCGGGCAGGTGGAGGCCTGGATCGAGCTGGCCGAACTGGTGGCCGACGCCGGGTTCCGGAGCCGGGTGCGGGAGATGGCCGAGGGACATTCGGCCGTCCGCCAGGCCGGCGGCGAGGTCCTGCCGGAGTCCGCTCGAGGGTTCGAGATGGTGGTGGCCGAACACGCCGGCGCGGCGCTGGCCACGAGTGTCGACCCGGCCTCCCCGGAGGCGGCGGCCGTTCTCATCCCTATCCTCGACGCCCTGCGGGGCGATCAGCCCGACAGCCCCGAGCTGCGAGCGGACACGGCCGCCCGCTTCGAGCAGGGCAACGACCGGAGGGTGGAGCGGTACTGGGTGCTGCTCGGCGTCATCAACGGCTGGGCGCCCTTTCCCAGCATGACGCCGGCCTTCGAGTGGACGCTCGCCGCCCTCCGGGCCCATCCGGCGCCGATACCCTAGAGACCCCGAAATCCGGGGGGACGGGAAGGAGGGGCGTGCACCACATCGACGAGCAGGTGGAGAAGTACGTCGAGGGACTCTTCGAGGTCCAGCACCACGACACCGTCCTGGCCGAGATGGAGGCCCGGGCCGAAGCCGAGGGGTTCCCCATCATCGGCCGGGCCGTGGGCCGGCTCCTCGAGCTTCAGACCCGGGCCATCGGAGGCCGGCGGGTCATCGAGCTCGGGTCCGGTTTCGGCTACTCCGCCTACTGGTTCGCCCGGGCCGTGGGTGACGGCGGCCAGGTCATCTGCACCGAGGAGAATGAGGAGCTGATCGCCGACGCCGAGAGCTACCTGGGCCGGACCGGCCTGTGGGGCCGGGTCGCCTACCAACGGGGCGACGGGCTCGAGATCCTCACCGGCAGCGAAGGCGAGTTCGACGTGGTCTACGTCGACACCCACAAGTTCCAGTATCCCGACGCCTGGCGGGCGGCCCGCACCCACATCCGGGTGGGCGGGATCTACCTGTGCGACAACGTGCTGTGGCGGGGCATGGTGCCCCGGGGTGAGGACGACACCGTCTTCCCCGGGTGGCCCGACGCCATCCGGGAGCACAACCGGCTCGTCGCTTCCGACCCGGACTGGGTGTCCCATCTGGATCCCACCCGCGACGGGGTGATGGTCGCCCTGCGGGTGTCATAAGGCCTGCCGGGAACGGGCTCAGCGCAGCAGGTAACCCAGCGCCCGGCGCACGACGTCGGTGCGGGCCTCGAGTCCGGCCACATCCTCCAGGGAGAAGCCGAGGAGGACCGCCGCCGCGGTGGTCACCCCGGCGGCGTCGGGGACGGCCTGGCCGCCGGGCCGGCGGTACCGGGCCGAGGCCCCGCCCTCCAGGTGGGGGTAGGTGGCCGGGTCGAGGGCCTCGGTGACGGGCCGGAAGGCGGATGCGCCCCCCGGTCCGGCCCGGCCCTCGAGGACGAAGGCGGCGCCATCGAAGGGCACGCCCACGCCCTCGACCTCCCGTCCGCCGGTCTGCTCCCGCTCGTAGGCCCCCAGCCAGTACTGGAAGAAGTCGTCGGAGAGGACGGTGCAGCCGTCCTCTCCCCGGTCGAAGGGGTTGCAGGGGTGGTCGCCGGCGGGGTCGTACTCGGCGCCTTCGGCGTAGGGCCGGCCGGCGTCCCGGCCCAGATACAGGAGCCGGCCTCCCTCGTTGAGGTAGTCCCGGGCGGCCATGGATTCCTCCAGGGCGAGGCGGGAAGCCGCCTTCGGGAGGGTGGCGCCCGACGGGCCGGGGGTGACCCAGACCACCGCCCGGTAGTGGGAGAGCACCCCGAGCGGGTCGGGGGAGCGCCGGCCCTGGGCCTCCACGTCGTAGAGGTCGGCGGCGATCCCGGCGGCCTCCAGGGCCTCCACCACCGCCCCGGCTCCGGTCGGGGGGGTACGGCTGGAGTCGGCCGGCCGGCGGGGGTCGGACAGGTCGGGCAGGCCGGCAGACGGCCCCAGGCGGGGCGCCAGGTCCCCGCCCGCCACCACCAGGACCCGCCGGGGGGTGGCCACGGCCACCGAGTAGATGAAGGCCTCCGATCGCGTGCCGCCGGCTTCGAACCAGGCTTCCACCGAGTCCCCCGGTGCCGTACCCGACACATCGCCCCGCACCCAGCGGTACCAGACGTCGCCGGGGCCGCCGTAACGCACCCCGCCGCCCCACTCGGCGGTGGGGGCGGCCCGCGACGGCCCGCCGTTGACCCGGTAGCGCAGGGTCACCTGGCCCAGATGGCGGGCCGCCCGGGCCTGGACGGGCTGAGGATCGCCATAGGCGGTGGCGAAGGTATCGACGGTCAGGGGCGGTGCCTGGTTGCCGAGGTGGGACACGGGACGGGACGGGTCGGCGGCCGAGCGGGCCGCGTCGAGGGCGAACGGGCGGTTGAGCTCGTACTCCTGGCGGACGAGCGCTTCGTTGTCGGGGAACACGAAGCCGTTGCCGGGCATGCCCTCGCCCAACTCCGGCGTGAAGGCCAGCGTGCCGTGGGTGGCGTGCGCCCAGCTCATGGTCTCGCCGTTGGTGACGTACAGCTCGGTCGACAGCATCGGGTGGTACCCGGGGATGGCGGGGTTGGCGGGCGAGCCGGCCAGGGCCTCGTAGATCGGCTGGTCGGCCGACGGGGTGTGGTCCTGCCAGCCGAACGGATAGAGCAGGAGCTTCCCGTACGAGTGGTAGTTCACGGCGAAGGTGAAATGGACGCCGGCCATGAGGTCCATGAGGGCCCGCGTCTCGGGCTCGGAGCCGGCCGCCGGGCCGTGGTAGGTGGGACTCTCCGGCCGGGGGGAGGCCCCCTCGTCGTCGTAGGCGAAGTGATCGGGCAGGTTCCGGTTGAGATCGACGCCGTCGACGATGTTCAGCCGGCCGTTCCCGTCGTTGTCCCGGTTGTTCTTGCGCCACAGCCGGTCATCCTCGAAGGTCCGCTGGTAACCGTCGGGGTTGGCCACCACCACGAACCACAGCTCGGTGCCGGCCAGGAGCCGGGTGATCTCGGAATCGGTGCCGTAGCCGTCGACATAGGCCCGCAGGAGGCGGCGGTTCACCTCCACCGAGATCCACTCCCGGGCATGCTGGGCGGACAGGTGCAGCACCGCCGGTCGGGCTCCGGCCGGCACTGATCCGGCCCCGGCGGTCACCCGCAGGGCCACGATGTCGCGGCCCTCGACGGAATGGCCGATGACCCGGTGCTCGACCAGGTCCGGGTGGGCCCGGGCCAGCTCCGCCAGCTCGTCGGCGATGCCCCCGTCCTCGTCCCAGGAGCGCCACACCGAATAGCCGCGCCGGGCCTGGGCCCGGGCCAGCTCGCCGACGCTGTATCCCTCGGCGTTGCGCCAGGGCCGGAGCGGAAGTCCGCTCGTCCGCAGGGTGGTCACCTCGGCCGGCGAGAGGACGAGATCGGCGTCCAGGGCCGGGCCCGGCGCCGGCCGGGCGGCGGCGACGTCGTAGCCCTGGCGGACCAGCCGTTCCACCACCGACGGCGCGGCGGTGAGCCGGAACATATCGAGCGTCTCGTCAGGTTCGGCGCCGGCCCGGACGGGCGCGAGCAGCGCGACGAACAGGGCAACCACCACCAGCTCGGCACGCCCGCGCACGGAGCGAGGTTGCCACAGGGGACGGCGTTCGGGCACCTGGAGAACAAAGGCGCAAAGAAGGGGCGTGGGACGCCCGACGCCGGGTTCCCTCTGAACTGGCGTTTCTCAGCGCCGCATACCGGCGGTGAACAGAGCCAGTTGGGGGAGCACGCTACTTACCAACCAACCGGCGTGTCTCACCGCCGCATACCGGCGGTGAACAGAGCCGGTTGGGGGGAACAAGGCGCTAACGCAACCACACGGCGCCGGTCACCCGCCCCCCACCCCTGAGACGAAACTCCCTGGCCACGGAGGCGCGTTGGTCCGGGTTTGGGGCGGAGCCCCGGTTCGGGCGGAGCCCGAAGGCAGGCGCTGTTCAGGCGGCGGGCTGGAGCGTGACGGTGTGTCCGAGCTTCTCGAGCTCGCGGACGAGGTAGCGCTGGCGGGCGGCGAAATCGGTCCGCTGCTCGAAGTAATCGGAGCCGAGATCGTGGTAGTCGCTGCCGGCGCTGAGCACGTGCCAGACGATGATGATCATGCGGTGGGCGACGGCGAAGAGGGCCTTGGTCTCGGACCTCTTCCCGAAGCGGCGCTTGAACCGCCGATACTGGGCTCGGAGGGAGCTGTCGTGGGTGTGAGCCGCCGTCCAGGCCGCCTCCACGAGGATGGTGCGGAGTGCGGTGTTGCCTTTCCGTGCTCGCCCGGAGCGCCGTTTGCCGGCCGACTCGTGGTTGCCGGGGCACAGGCCTGCCCAGGACGCGAGATGGTTGGCGGTCGGGAAGCG
>JBIOUX010000100.1:0-4487 GCA_044867425.1 Acidimicrobiia bacterium
CGTGGCCCAGGCCGCCGGCCTCCAGGGGGACTCCTAGCCGGCCTGATCCCGGGTCACAGCCAGTCCCGGCGCTTGAACATGCGGTACAGGACGACGGTGGCCACGGCGATGAGCCCGAGGGCGAAGAAGAACCCCTCCTGCTGCCCGTTCCAGGGGACGTTGTCGAAGTTCATCCCGTAGATGCCGGCCACCAGGGTGGCGCAGACGAGGATGGCGCCCCAGGACGTAGCCTGTTTCATGACGAGGTTCATGCGGTTGGACATGATCGACAGGTGGGCCTCCAGGGCGCCGTTGAGCAGGTCCCGCAGGGCGTCCACCGTGTCCGTGGCCCGCACCGCCATGTCGTAGACGTCCCGGAGGTGGATGAGGGCGGCGTCACCCACGAAGCGGATCTCGCCCCGGAGGAGGGGGGTGAGCGCCTCCCGCAGCGGGGCCACCACCCGCCGGAAGCCCACCAGGTCCCGGCGCAGGTGGTAGAGCTGCTCGGTGACCCCGCCGGTGACGGCTCCGCCGCCTCGGCGGGCGGGAGACTGGTCGATGAAGATGACCGCCTCGATGGCGTCGAGGCGGTCCTCGAGGGCGTCCACGGTGCCGAAGAAGCCCTCGGTCACCACGTCGAGGAACACGTAGAGCAAGAAGCCCTCGTCGGTGGCACCCTCCTCGCCGCGCTGGTTCTCGAAGCGCTCCAGGATGGGATCGACCGGCATGGGGCCGGCCCCGTCGGGACCGGGCTTGCGCACGCTGATCAGCCAGCCGTCCCCGAAGACGAGGTCCACCTCACAGGTCGCCAGCCGGCCCCCGTGCAGCCGGGTGTGGTGGGCCACCACCAGGAAGTGGTCGCCGAAGCGCCCCAGCCGGGGCCGGGGGCTCGGTTCGAGAAGGTCCTCGGCGGCGAGGTGGTGGACGTCGAACTCCTCGGCCAGGATCTTCACGTCTTCGGCCGAGGGGTGCTCCACGTCGACCCACAGCAGGGCGGCAGGCACGCCCAGGCACTCCGACACGTCGGCCGGGTCGAGCTGCTCCTCCATCCGCCCGTCTTCGTGGTAGCGCCGCACCCGGATCATCGGGAACTGCGCAGCGTCAGCGGAGCAGGGCCCGGCGACGGGGGCTGGGGACCCCGGTCGCAACCGCGATGAGCCGCAAGGCGAAGAGCCAAGAGCATCGCGCCGAGGCTAACCCTCTGGGGCGGAGGCTGGCGGGGACTCCGGGGTCGGGGCCGGTGGTGGCGGCGTTCCCGGAGCGGCTGGCGGCGATCCCGGGGCTCCCGGGGGCGCGGCCGGCGGGGGCTTGGGCGGCTTGCGGGGCTGGACGCGGTAGTAGGTGCGGAAGCTCTGACGCTCTGGCTCGTGGCCCGGCCGCTCGATGACCCGGACCACCTCGACGTTGTAGCCGCCCTTCTGACGCTTCCCCACCCGGGGCCCCTCGGCCCGGACGGTGCGGCCCTGGCGGTCGCCGAAGAAGGTCACCGTGATCGACGACTCGGTGTAGGAGGTGCGCACCAGGATCCCCGTCGCGGAGTTGTTGGCGATGATGAGGTCGGGCTGGGGGAAGGAGACGGTGGCTTCCCGGCCCTGGGGGTAGCGGGAGATGTAGTAGGTGTGCGGCTTGTGGGCCACGATCTCGTAGCCGCCGAAGAAGGCGGCGTTGAAGAACGTGGTGGCGAACTGGCTGACCCCCCCGCCGATGTCCTGGGTGAACTCCCCTTCGTAGATGACGGGCGCCTTCACGAAACCGTTGGCCCGGGTCCGCGGCCCCACCTTCTCGTTGAGGGAGAAGCGGTCGCCGGGCAGGATCACCGAGTTCTGGAGGAGGTCGGCGATGCGGTGGATGTTCTTCACCCGGGGCTGGCCGGCGGGGTGGTGGGTGGTGAAGGTCGACACCTGGTCCACGATGCGCAGGCTCTGGGCCCGGGCGGTGTCGACGGCGGGCAGCGCGTCGACCAGGTGGCCGGTGACCCGGCGCTCCCCGGCCAGCAGGGCGGCCGCCACCGGCGCCACGTCCAGCTTGCGGCCCGTGACCGACGGCTCGATGCGCACCGTCGGCGGGACGGGCGGGGGCGGGGGCGAGGTCGCGGTCGTCGTCGTGGGAGCCGCCGGGTCCGTGGGGGTCGGAGCCGGCGGCGCCGGTGCCGCCGGTGGGGGCGGCGGCGGTTCCTCGACCACGAAGTGGGCGTCGACGGCCGCCACCTCCAGCCCGTCCAGCCCGGGACGGAGCGCCTCTGCGAGGGCGGGAACGGGCAGATCGAGGCGCAGGCGCCCGTTCTCCGTGGCCACCGTCAGGGCGGCACCCAGCCGGGCCGGCGACAGGCTGATCTCCTTGCCTTCCACCACCACCGTTGCCGGCCCGGCCAGCAGCCGGCGGGCCTCGGCCGCCGCCCGCTCCACCTCGGCCCCACCCACCGCCGGTGCCGCCGTCTCGAAGGGGAGGTGGAAAGGCGAACCGACCCGCCCGTGGAGGGCGGCACTCACCAGTTCCCGAGCCTCGTCGCGGAGAAGCGTCCGGCCCTCCCGGGGTGCCACCGGCGTCACTACCCCGCCCTCGATGAGCAGCCCTCCGTCGACCGGCGCCTGGTCGAATTCGGCCGCCCAGCCGTCGACCGTTCTGGCCAGGCGGGCGTCGTCGTAGCGGGAGTGCCAGCGGACCTCCAGAGGATTGAGCCGGCGGGTGACCACTCCCACGGCCTGGACGGCCAGGTTCTCGTGGCGACCGGCCCGGGCGACGGTGACCAGCGCCCCGTCCTCGTCGAGATCCAGGCCCACGTCGGCCGGGGTGAAGGTGAACTGCTCCCCGCCGGCCACGGCCACCAGCTTGTCGTGCTCCAGAGCCCGGGCCCGCCGGGTGATCGACTGACGGGCCTGTTCCAGCCCGTCGCCGCCCACGTTGACGCCGGCCAGGCGGACGCCGGGCAGCACCTTGCCCCGCCACACCGCCCGTTCGGCCAGCGTCAGGACGACCAGCACGCCCAGGAGCGACCCCAGGGCGAGGGAGGCGTAGCGGACGAAACGGACCGGCCAGTGCACAGGCGAAACCTACCGCCGGGCCGGCCGCCGCCGGGGGCACTTCCGGTTAACTTCTCGGTGTCGTGGCTGACCGTCTCTGCCTGCTCAGCGTCCATGCCCACCCCGACGACGAGGCGTCCAAGGGGGCGGGCACCGTAGTTCGCTACGCCGCCGAAGGAGTCCACACCGTGCTCGTCACCTGCACCGGCGGCGAGGCGGGGGAGATCCTGAACCCGGCCGCCGACACGCCCGAGATCCGGGACAACCTGGCCGCCGTGCGCATGGCCGAGCTGGAGGAGAGTGTCCGCATCCTGCGCTACTCCAAGCTCCACCTCCTCGGCTACCGCGACTCGGGCATGCCCGACTCGGAGGACAACGCCCGTCCCGAATCCTTCGCCGCCGCTCCCCTGGGGGAGGCGGTGGAGCGGCTGGTGGCCATCGTGCGGGCGGAGCGCCCCCAGGTGATCCTCACCTACGACGAGGACCATTCGGGCTACCCGCATCCCGACCACATCCGGGTGCACGACATCTCCATCGCCGCCTTCGAGGCCGCCGGCGACCCGGACCGGTTCCCCGAGGCGGGCCCACCCTTCCAGCCGCTCAAGCTGTACTACAGCGTGTGGGGCCGGGCCCGGCTGGAGGCGCTCCACCAGGCCTTCCTCGACCGGGGCGAGGAGAGTCCCTACCAGCGCTGGCTGGAGCGGTGGAACCCCGACGACGACCGCCGGCCGGTCACCACCCGGATCGACGTGGGGGAGTACCTCAACGAGCGCCGGGCGGCCCTCCTGGCCCACCGCACCCAGATCGACCCGGAATCCTTCTGGATGCGCCTGCCCGAAGACGTCGTGCGGGAGGTGTTCCCCTGGGAGGAGTACCGGCTGGCCCGGTCCCTGGTGGACGCCACCATGCCGGCCGGCGGCTTCGAGGAGGATCTCTTCGCCGGCGTGGGCGAGGATGCCCCGGCCGGAAAGCGGCCGCCCGGTTAGACTGCCGCCGCCCGCCAGCCAGGGGAAGGGAGCGCCCATGTCGCAGTACCTGTCGCAGGAGTGGCTCGACGAGACCCGCAAGCTCGCCGAGAGCCAGCCCGTCCGGCCCGGCGCCACGGCGCGCATCCAGTACGTCACCACCGGCGGACCCGAGGGCGACATCAAGTACTACTGGGTTCTCGAGGACGGCAAGCTCCTCGATTCGCAGCTGGGCGAGACCGACGACTCCGACTTCACCTTGACCATGACCTACGACGACGCCGTCAAGGTGCAGAAGGGCGAGCTCGACGCCAACGCCGCCTTCATGCAGGGCCGGATGAAGGTGAGCGGCAACATGGCCAAGCTCATGTCGCTGCTCCCCCTCACCAACTCCCCCGAGTACCGGGCCCTCCAGGAGGAGATCCGGGGCATCACCGACTTCTAGCTCGGGGGCTCCGCCCCCGAGTGCCCCCGAAGGCGTGGCGGCGCCGTCGGCGCCCCCGCCCTTCTGTTCCGGCGGGTG
>JBIOUX010000101.1:0-31450 GCA_044867425.1 Acidimicrobiia bacterium
GGCCCCCGGTCGCACCGCGATGAGCCGCCGGGCGAAGAGCCGTGAACAAGGAGGAGCAGGAGCGATGAGCATCCGCCCCCCAATCGAGGAAAGGCTGCGGGATGCCGGGCGCGCCCCGGCTCCCGAACCGCGAGCGGCGTTCGCCGAGGCGCTGGAGGACCGCCTGCGGGCCATCGCCGGCGTGACGGTGGCGGACCCTGTGGCGGCCCCGCCCCGCCGCCGGCGACCCCGGCACTGGACCGCCCTGGGCCTCCTGGCCGGCGCCTCCGTCGCCGTGGTGGCCGGCGTGCTGGTGGCGGTGAGCAACGTGGGCGACGGCCACGAGGTGCGGGTGGCCACCGCCACCGACACCCTGGTGGTCCTCCCCGACGGCACGGTGGACGCCGTCGATCCCGGCCTGGTGGTACCGGACGGTTCCCGCATCGTGACCCTCGACCAGGGCCGGGTGGTGGCGGGCGACGTGGAGCTGGGCCCCGACCGCGAGGCCGTCGTCGACCAAGGGGCCCTGCGCCCCACTCCCACCACGGCCCCGCGCCCCGCCCCGGTGCCCCAGCCCGAGCGGCCGGCCGTGCCGCCGGCCACCTCGCCGCCCTCCACCCGACCGCCGCCCCAGCTGGTCGAGCCGGTCAAACCCAGCCCGGTGGAACCCCGACCCCAGCCGGCCGAGCCGACGCCCGACACCAAGCCCCCGGCCACCACCGAGCCCGCCGCCCCCCGGGTGGTCGATCTCAAGCTGGAGGCGCTCTACAAGGACACGACGGTCAAGCTCCGCTGGAGCGCCTACACCGGGCCGGGCTTCGCCGCCTACCTGGTCCTGCGGGCCGACGCCCCGGCCGAGCCGCAGTACCCCCTCGACGAGCGGACCACGGTGGTGGCCCGGATCACCGACCCGGCCATGCTCCAGTACTTCGACGCCGTGCGGGAGCCCGCCGCCCGCTCCTACCGGGTGGTGGCGGTCGACGAGGGCCGGAGGCTGCTGGCCCGGAGCCCCGCCGTCACCCCCCGGCCGGCGGCCACCACCGCCACCAACACCAGCACGACCTCGTCCCCGCCGGCGACCACCCTCAGCTCGGAACCGGCCCCCGCGGGCACCAGGGACGCTTGAGCCGCGTGCCCACCACGGCGGAGGTCGAGGGCTGGGTCACCGAGGCGAAGTCGCTGCTCCGAGCCGTCGAGTACTAAGCGGCGCCCCGCCCTCCGGGCGATCGGTGTCAGACGGGTTGGGTCGCGCTATGGCCGGGCCGGGCGGTCAGGGCTGCAGCTCCTGACGTGAGCGACACGTCGGCCAGGAAGCGGAGGACGGCGGCGTTGAAGTCAGGGGCCGCCTCGACCACCAGGCCGTGTCCCGCCCCGGGGATCACGGTCAGACGGGACCCGGGGATAAGAGCGGCGACCTCTTCGGCGTCGGCCGGAGGAGTCAGCCGGTCCTCGCCCCCGACCAGGACGAGCGTGGGCACGGTGACGGCGCACAGCCCGGCGGCGGCTTCGTCCGAGAGCTCGAGGATGGCGTCGACCTGGGCGGTGAAGGCATGGGCCGGTTGGGACAGGACCAGCGGCCACAGGAGGTGGACCCACGCACCGAAGCGCCGTCCCGCCGGCCCCACCAGCCAGGGGAATGCCTTCCGCACCATCATGTGCACACCCCGGCTGCTGGCCACCTCGACCCACGAGCTGAGCAGCTCCCGGCGCCATTCGTGGTGCCGGCAGGTGGTGCCGGCCATCACCAGCGACCGCACCCGGGAGGGCGCGACCACGGCCAGGTCGGCGGCGGCCAAGCTGCCCATGGAGTAGCCCAGCAGGTGGGCCGACCTCACCCCTTCGGCGTCGAGGACGGCGAGCGCGTCGTCGGCCATCTGGGCCAGGGAGTACGGCCCGGGGGGTTTGTCGGAGCGACCCGAGCCCCGGTTGTCCAGCGCGATGCAGCGGTAGCGGCGGCCGAACACCAGGCGCTGGCAGGCCCAGATGCGCAGGTCGGCGGTGAGACCGGGGATGAGCAGCAACGGCTCACCGTCGCGCCGGCCCCACGTCTCGTAGTAGATCCCAGCGCCGTCGCCGGCCAGGGCCGTGGGCATTGCCGTGCGCCTCCGGGTGCGTCCGCAGCTACCTCTGTAAACGCTGCATTACCCGGATATGACGCTCCGTGACCCCCAAACGCTACAAACACCGGAGCAAGGTGGTCGCGTTTCTCCCCTTCACAGGGGGTAAAGCGCAACCACCTTCCCGAGCAGCGCTTACCCGAGGGGGCGGAGGTGGGGGAAGAGGATGACCTCGCGGATGGTGGAGACGCCGGCCAGGAGCATGGCCAGGCGGTCGATGCCGATGCCGAGGCCGCCGGCGGGCGGCAGCCCGTACTCGAGGGCGGTGAGGTAGTCGTCGTCGACGCCGTGGGCCTCCACATCACCCATGGCCTTGAGCTCGGCCTGGGCTTCGAAGCGGGCCCGCTGGTCGGCGGGGTCGTTGAGCTCGGAGAAGGCATTGGCCAGCTCCCGGCCGGCCACGATCACCTCGAAGCGCTCCACCAGATCGGGGTCGTCCCGGTGCACCCGGGCCAGCGGGGAGACCTCGCGGGGATAGTCCAGCACGAAGACCGGGCCGGTCAGGGCGCTCTCGGTCGTCTTCTCGTAGATCTCGAGGACCAGCTTGCCCGGACCCCACCCCGGGTCAAAGGGGACCTCCAGGCGGTCGCAGAGGGCCTGGAGCTCAGCGACGGGCATGGCGGGGTGGACGTCGACGCCGGCGTGCTCCGCCACCAGCTCCCGCAGCGTCCGCCGGGGCCAGGTCGGGGCCAGGTCGACCTTGTGCCCGTCGACCTGCACCTCGGTGGAGCCCGTCGCCTCCCGGGCGGCGGCCGCCACCAATTCCTCCGTCAACGTCATCATGTCGGTGTAGTCGGCGAAGGCGGCGTAGGCCTCGAGCATCGTGAACTCGGGGTTGTGGCGGGTGGACAGGCCCTCGTTGCGGAACACGCGGCCGATCTCGTAGACCCGGTCGAAGCCGGCCACCAGCAGGCGCTTGAGGTAGAGCTCCGGGGCGACCCGCAGATACAGGTCCATGTCCAGGGCGTTGTGGTGGGTGACGAAGGGCCGGGCCGCGGCGCCGCCGGGAATGGGGTGCAGGACCGGGGTCTCCACCTCGATGTAACCCTGCCGGTCGAGGTAGCGGCGGATGGCGGAGATGGCCTTGAAGCGGATCTCGAAGACCCGCCGGGCCTCCTCGTTGACCACCAGGTCGACGTAGCGGCGCCGGAAGCGGGTGTCGACGTCGGCCAGGCCGTGCCACTTGTCGGGGAGGGGCTGGAGACATTTGGCCAGGAGGGTGAACCGCCGGACCTTGACCGACAGCTCGCCCCGCCGGGTGGTCATCACCTCGCCCTCGGCTCCCACCCAGTCGCCCAGGTCGAGGCGCTCGAACTCGTCGAGTCCCTCGGCCCCGACCTCGGCCTGGGAGACGAAGAGCTGGATGGCCCCGGTACCGTCCCGCATGGTGGCGAAGGCCAGCTTCCCCTGGCGGCGGATGAGCAGCAGCCGGCCGGCCACCGACACCTCGACGCCGGTCTCGGAGCCGGGTTCGAGCGTCTCGAACTCCTCGTGGAGCGAAGCGGCGGTACGGGTCCGTTCGAAGCGCACCGGGTAGGGGTCGACTCCTCGGGCCCGCAGGGCGTCCAGCGCCGCCCGGCGCCGCCCCAACTCGTCGGACGCCAGGGGGCCGGACGGGCTCGAGCTCTCGCCCTCCATCAGCGGTTCCGGTGGTAGACGATGCGCAGCCCGTAGAGGGTCAGCCAGGGCTCGTCGTGGGCGATGGTGGTCGACAGCGGGGCGATGAGTGAGGCCAGCCCGCCGGTGGCGATGACCGTGGACGGGCCCAGCTCGGCCTCGAAGCAGCGCACCAGGTGGTCCACCTGGCCGGTGAAGCCGTGGATGGCGCCCGACTGGATGGACTCCACCGTCGACTTGCCGATGACGTGCTTGGGCGGCACCAGCTCCACCTTGCGCAGTCCGGCCGTCCGCCCGAAGAGGGCGTCCATGGACACCTCGATCCCGGGAATGATGGCGCCCCCCAGGTACTCGCCCTTGCCGCTCACCGCGTCGAGGGTGGTGGCGGTGCCGAAGTCGACCACGATGGAGGGACCCCCGTAGAGCTCGTAGGCGGCCACGGCGTTGGCGATGCGGTCGGCGCCCACCTCCTTGGGGTTCTCGTAGAGGATGGGCATCCCGGTGCGCACGCCGGGTTCGATGATGCAGGGCTCGACGGAGAAGTGGCGCTGGGCCATCTCCCGCAGCGCGGCGGTGACCCGGGGCACGACCGAGGAGATGGCCATGCCGCTCACCTCGCTCCGGGGGAGCCCATGCCATCCGATGAACTGGTGCAGGAGCAGAGCCAGCTCGTCGGAGGTCCGCTCGGCCACGGTGACGATGCGCCAGTGGTCGACCAGGTCGGCGTCGTCGAACAGGCCGATGACCGTCTGGGTGTTGCCGGCGTCGATGGCCAGGAGCATCAGGACCTGCGGAGCAGGGACTGGCGCCTGGGGTGGGGGCCCCCAGGCGCATTGCGATGAGCCGCCAGGCGAAGAGCCATAAGCAGAGTCCCGTCCTAGTCGAGGTCCAGGGCGATGTCGAGGACCGGCGCCGAGTGGGTGAGGGCGCCGACGGAGATGAAGTCGGCGCCGGCGGCGGCGTAGTCGGCCACGATGTCGAGGGTGACGCGCCCCGACACCTCCACCGGAGCGGCGCCGCCCAGGATGGCCACGGCGTCGGCCACCTGGTCCGGGCTCATGTTGTCGAGGAGGACGAGGTCGGCGGCCGCCGCTTTGGCTTCTCCCACCTGGTCGAGGGTGTCGCATTCCACCTCCACCGTGACCCCCGGCCAGCGCCTTCGGGCCCGGGCCACGGCGTCGGAGATGGGGCACCACTTGAGATGGTTGTCCTTGATGAGCACGGCGTCGGAGAGGCTGCCCCGGTGGTTCATGCCCCCGCCGGCCCGCACCGCCGCCTTCTCCAGGGCCCGTAGGCCGGGGGTGGTCTTGCGAGTGTCGCGGACGGCCGTGCGGTGGTCGCCGGTGGCGGTCACGTAGGCCCGGGTGAGGGTGGCCACGCCGGAGAGGTGGCCGAGGAAGTTGAGCGCCGAGCGCTCGCCGGCGAGGAGGGAACGCAGCGGCCCCTGCACGGTGCCGATGATCTGGCCGGCGGAGAGGTCGTCGCCGTCGGTCGCCTGCCAGTCCACTGACACCGCCGGGTCGAGGTAGTCGTAGACCTCGGTGGCGGCGGCGGTGCCGGCCAGCACGCCGGCGGCCCGGGCCACGAGCCGGCCGTGACCGTCGACGTGGGGCGGGATGACGGCCGCCGAGGTGAGATCGCCGAGGTTGCCCAGGTCCTCGGCCAGGGCCAAACGCACGGCGTCGGCCACGGCGGTGACGGGCGGGTCGAAGTCGCCCGTCATCTCGGGGACACCCCGAGCTCCGGGCGCAGGCCGGTGGCTTCGGCGGGGAGGGCCGTGGCCGCCGGGATACGGATCCGGTCCTCCCGGCCCAGGTGCACGATCCGCTCCAGGACGGAACCCGGGACGGGGAAGTCGAGGCGGTGGTGGGCGCCCCGGGACTCCTCCCGGGCGGTGGCGGCCACCACCAGGGCCTGGCCGACCACGGCCAGGTTCCGCACTTCGGGGTCGCCGGCCTGGGCTTCGATCTCCATCAGCTGGCGGGCGGCGGCGGCCAGGCCGGCGGCGTCGCGGCGGACCCCGGCGTGGAGCGTCATCGTCCGCTGGAGGCGCTCCCGGAGGCCGTGCTCGTCCAACTGGCGTGGCTGACCGTCGCTATCCGGCGGTGAGACACGCCGGTTGCCGGGGGGCGGCTCGAACGGCGGGATGCCCCGCAGGGCGCCGGTCTGGTCGGGGCCGTCTTTGCCGGCGACGATGGCGGCCGTCACCCGGTGGCCGAACACGAGGCCCTCGAGGAGCGAGTTGGAGGCCAGGCGGTTGGCCCCGTGGACCCCGGTGCAGGCCACCTCCCCGCAGGCCCACAGACCCGGGAGCGACGTGGCCCCATCCAGGTCGGTGACCACCCCGCCGCAGAGGTAGTGGGCGGCGGGGGCCACCGGGAGCCAGTCGCGGGTGGGGTCCAGGCCCACGGCCTGGCAGGCGGCCCAGATGGTGGGGAACCGGGTGGGGAACCCGTCGATGCAGGTGGCGTCGAGCCAGAGGTGCTCGAGATCCCGCTCGGCCAGGCGGGAGGCGATGGCCCGGGCCACCACGTCCCGGGGGGCGAGATCGCCCAGCGGGTGCTCGCCGGACATGAAAGCGACGCCGGCTTCGTCCCGCAGCACGGCACCCTCGCCCCGCAGCGCCTCCGACAGCAGGGGTCGTGGCATCCCCGGGTGGTGGAGGGCGGTGGGGTGGAACTGCATGAACTCGACGTCGGCCACGGCCGCTCCGGCCCGCAGGGCCATGGCCACGCCGTCGCCGGTGGAGACCACGGGATTGGTGGTCACCGAGAACAGCTGGCCCGCCCCGCCGCTGGCCAGCACCACGTGCCGGGCGGTCACCGCACCCGGTTCGCCCTGAGGGGAACGGGTGGTCACGCCCGTGGCCCGGCCTCCGGCGACGATGAGGTCCAGCGCCAGCCAGCCTTCGGCCACCTCCACTCCGGCGGCGCGCACCGCCGCCACCAGCGCCCGCTCGACCTCGGCTCCGGTGGCATCGCCGCCGGCGTGCACCACCCGAGCCAGGGAGTGGCCGCCCTCCCGGGCCAGGGCCAGCGCCCCGTCCTCCCGGTCGAAGACGGCCCCGAGGGCGAACAGCACCCGCAGCCGGCCAGGTCCCTCGGCGCACAGCACCCGCACGGCGTCGGTGTCGCACAGGCCGCCGCCCGCCGAGAGCGTGTCGGAGAAGTGCAGCTCGGGAGAGTCGGGCGGGGCCAGGGCGGCGGCCACCCCGCCCTGGGCGTAGCGGGTAGCCGAGGCGCCGAGGGGCGCCTTGGTGAGGAGGGTGACGGAGAGGCCCTCCCGGGCGGCGGCCAGCGCGGCCGACAGCCCGGCCACGCCGGCGCCCAGAACGAGGACGTCCGTCACGCGGCCGGAGCCGGTGCAGGGCGGCTGGGGCTGGGGTCCCCAGCCCACACGGCCGGTACCACGGCGCAGCCGGCTGTTACAGCAGCCGTCACGGGCGCATGAGCCGCCGGGCGAAGAGCCAAGGGCACAGGACTAGCCGGCAGACAGTTCGAAGTCGGGGACAGGGCGGTTGCGGTCGTCGACGTGGACGATGCAGGGCTTGAACCCGTCCAGCTCGGCGTCCTCGTAGTCGGCGTAGGTGATGACGATCACCCGGTCGCCGTGGTGGACGAGGCGGGCGGCGGCGCCGTTGAGGGTGACCTCGCCGGGCCCGCCGTAGATGGCGTAGGTCTCGAAGCGGGCGCCGTTGTCGATGTCGAGGACGGTCACCTGCTCCCACTCCCGGATGTCGGCCCGTTCCATCAGCTCGGGATCGAGCGAGATGGAACCGACGTAGTTGAGATCCGCCCCTGTCACGGTGGCCCGGTGGATCTTCGACTTCATCATCCGGCGGCGCACGTGGCCTCCCCCTGCGGCGTCGGAGCGACGGTCACGCCCAGATCGGCGCTCGCCCCGGTGGCGTCGACCTGGAGGGTCACGTTGTCGATGAGGCGGACGCCGCCCACCCGGGCGGCCACCGCCACCAGCACATCTCCTTCCAGGACCTCCAGCGGCTCGAGAGTGCCGGCGTCCACCACCCCGGCGTACTCGAGCCGCACCAGCTCCTCGGTGGTGGCCACGTTGGCCACCACCCGGCGCAGCCGGCCGGCGTCGCGCTCGCCGCCCAGCACCAGGTCGGCGCCGCTGGTCAGGGCCCGGAAGAGGACGGTGGCCGCCTCCCGCTCGGCGGGAGCCAGGTTGCGGTTGCGGGAGGACAGGGCCAGCCCGTCCGCCTCCCGCACCAGGGGGCAGGCGACAACCTCCACCGGCAGGCACAGGTCGGCGGCCATCCGGCGGACGACGGCCAGCTGCTGGGCGTCCTTGCGACCGAAGTAGGCGGTGGCCGGCCCCACCAGGGCGAAGAGCTTGGCCACCACGGTGGCCACCCCGTCGAAGTGACCCGGCCGGCCGGCCCCGCACAGCCCGTCGACCAGGCGCTCGACGTGCACGGTGGTGAGCGGGGGGCCGTCGGGATACATCTCCGTCACCGACGGGGCGAAGACGAGATCGACGCCCTCGTAGGCGGCCACAGCCAGGTCGCCGTCGAGGTCCCGGGGATAGCGGTCCAGGTCCTCGTCGGGCCCGAACTGCAGGGGGTTCACGAACAGGGAGACGACGACGACGTCGTGGCGGGCCCGGGCGGCCCGCATCAGGGAGCGGTGGCCCTCGTGGAACGCCCCCATGGTCGGAACGACGCCGATGGTGCCGCCGGCACCACGGACCGCGTCCAGGCGCTGGCGCAAGTCGACGATGCGGGTGACGAGAGCCGTGTCCACCTGAAAGTCGAGAACCTTTCGTTCCAGCCCCGGCTCGGGGTCCCCGGCGGATCCTCTGGTTCCGCTGGGGTGAGATGGGGTGCCGGACTACTCGGACACCCGTAATCCTAGCGGTGAGCGCCGCACGCCCCGCCAACCGGCGGCCGGGGCCACCACCACTCCGGGGGCGACGTCGGCCAGGGGGGCGAGGACGAACCCCCGCTGGTGGATCCGGGGGTGGGGCACGACCAGATCGGGGTCAGCGACGTGCTCGTCACCGACCATGAGGACGTCGATGTCGAGGGGCCGAGGACCCCAGCGCTCACCGCCGGGGTCCCGTCCCGCCTCCGCCTCCAACGCCTTGGCCACCCCCAGCAGCCCCCGGGCATCCAGATCGGTCTCCACGGCCACCACGGCGTTGAGGTAATCGGGTTGTACCGGGCCGCCCATGGGCTCGGTCTCGTAGACGGCCGAGACCCCCACCACCGTCCCGGCCCGAGCGGCGAGCCCGTCGACCGCCGACTGCAGGTGGGCCAGCCGGTCCCCCAGGTTGGAACCCAGCCCCAGATACGCGATGGTCATGGCTCTTCGCCTGGCGGCTCATCGCTGTGCGGCTGGGGGCCCCTGCCCCAGCCGCCAATCCGTGCTTTGCACGTCTTGATCGTCATCGTTCGATGCGCACCGCGACGTGGTCGAGGGCCACGGGTACCGGCGGGCGGAGCTTGCGCACGGTCACCACCACGCTCTCGACACGGGGGTCGGACCGGGCCGCCTCGGCGATCCGGGTGGCCAGCGCCTCCAGCAGCTGGCAGCCGCCCTTCTCCACGATGCTCACCACCATGGCGGTCAGGGCGTCGTAGTCGACGGTGTCGGAGAGGGTGTCGCTCCGCCCCGCGGACGCCAGGTCGAGGCGCAGCTCGAGGTCCACCTCGAAGGGCTGCGGCCGGGCCTGCTCCTCGGGCAGGACCCCGTGCGCGCCCAGCGCCCGGATCCCCGAGAGCACGATGGCATCGGTGCTCATCCGCGCTTGGGGCCGAAGCGGATCACGGCCTTGGAGAAGGGGATGAGGTCCCGGCGGTACTGGCGGTGGACGTCGGCCACGGCCTGGTCGGCCTCGACCCGCTGGGCCTCGAGCTCGCCCTTCAGGCGCCCGATCTCGGCCTGGGCATCTTCCAGCTTCTCCTCCAGGGCGATGATCCGCTTCACCCCGGCCAGGCTGACACCCTCGGTGGTGAGCTCCTGGATGCGTTGCAGGCGCCGGATGTCGCGGTCGGAATAGCGCCGGGAGCGCCCGACGGTCCGCTGCGGCTCCACCAGGCCCTTGCGCTCGTAGATGCGCAGCGTCTGGGGGTGGACCCCGGCCAGCTCGGCCGCCACCGAGATCACGTACAGCGCCCGGTCTTCTTTCCGCTCTGGGCTCATCGCTTACACCCCCAGGTGCTCGCGGGGATTGGCCGGGGTGGCGGCGGCCAGGGCCTCCACCGCCTGGCGCTGCTCGTCGGACAGGCTCTGGGGCACGACCACCTCCACGGTCACCAGCAGGTCCCCGTTGCCACCGGCCGCCTTGGGCATGCCCCGGCCCCGGACCCGCAGGGTCTTGCCATGAGGGGTACCTGGCGGGATCTTCACCGTCACCGGCTGGCCCAGGGTGGGGACCCGCACCTCGGCCCCCAGCGTCGCCTCGGAGAAGGTGACGGGCACCCGCAGCAACAGGTCGTCGCCCCGGCGGCCGAACAGCGGGTGCGGGGTCACCGACACGTTCACGAACAGGTCCCCCGGGGGGCCGCCGTTGGCCCCGGGCGTGCCCTTGCCCTTGACCCGGACGCGCTGGCCGTCGGCCACCCCCATGGGGATGCGGACCTTGACCTCGCGGGTGCGGGTCTCGGCCCCGCCACCGCCGCACCGGGGACAGGGTTTCTCGACGATCCGCCCCGAGCCGGCGCACCGGGGGCACACCTGCGAGAAGGAGAACGGACCCTGGTCGACAGCCTGGCTCCCCGACCCGCCGCACTGGGGACACGTCATGGGGAGGGTCCCGGGCGCCGCTCCCGTCCCGCCGCACTGCGAGCACGGTGCCGCCCCGGTGAGCTGCACGCCGATGGTGGCGCCGTGGACGGCGTCCTCGAAGGCGAGGTGGACCTCGGCCTCGAGGTCCCCGCCGCGGCGGGGCCCGGCGCCGGTGGTGCCGAAGCCGCCCCGTCCGCTGCGCCGGTTGCGGCCCCCGAAGAGGTTGCCCAGCAGGTCGCCGAACCCGCCCATGTCGCCGCCGGTCTCGAAGCGGATGCCGCTGCCGTCGCCGAAGTCGTAGGTCTGGTAGCCGCCGAAGCCACCCGGACCCCCGGCTCCGAAGCCGGGGAAGCCCGAGCCGGCCATGGCCCGCACCTCGTCGTACTCCTTGCGCTTGGGGGCGTCGCCGAGCACGTCGTAGGCGGCGGACACCTCCTTGAAGCGCTCCTCGGCGCTCGTGTCACCCGGGTTGGCGTCGGGGTGGTACTGCTTGGCCAGCTTGCGGTAGGCGCGCGTGATCTCTTTCTCGGAGGCATCCTTGGACACCCCGAGGCTGGCGTAGTAGTCCTTCTCGAACCACTCACGCTGGGGGGCCATCGTCTTATGTCGCGACCTTGACCATGGCCGGGCGGAGGACCCGGCCCTTCAGCCGGTAGCCGGTGCGGACCACGTCGCGCACCCCCGGCTCGCCGTCGTCCTCGATGGACATGACCGCCTCGTGCACCTCAGGATCGAAGGGCTTGCCCTTGGCCTCGATGCGCTCCAGCCCGGCCTTCTCCAGAACGCCGAGCAACTCGGAGTAGACCAGCTCGACGCCCTTGCGGAGCTTCTCGGCGTCCGTGCCGGCGTTGAGCATGGCCAGCTCGAAGGTGTCGAGCACGGGCAGCAGCTGCTCGATGAGGCCGGCGGTGGCCCGCTCCAGGTGCGCGGTCTGGTCGCGCATCATCCGCTTGCGGAAGTTGTCGAAGTCGGCCTGCAGGCGGCGCAGGTGGTCGAGATACTCGTCCCGCTCCGCCCGCACCCGGGCCATCTCGTCCGAGACGCCCTCGGCCGGCTCGCCGGCGGTGCCTTCCGGTTCGTGGGCCAGCGCCTCGATGGGGTCCTGCGGGGGGACCTCCTCGGGCACCTCGTTGAAGGCGTCGACCAGCGCGTCGGACGCCTCGTCACCGGGCCGCTGCCCGGCGTCCGGGGTGTCCCCGGGAGGAGAAGCGTTCTCGTCCGGCATGACGCTCAGGCCCCCCGCTCCTCGTCGACGATCTCGGCCTCGGCAACCTCCTCGTCGCCGGACGCGCCGCCCGGAGAGCCGTCGCCGGCCGGGCCGCCCGCAGACCCCGAACCGCCAGAGGCGGCAGCGGCCTGCTGGTAGAGCATCGAGGCGAAGCTCTGGCTGGCGGAGATCAGGCCCTCGTGGGCCCGGCGGATGGCCTCCACGTCGGTGCCGGCCAGCGCCTCCTTGAGCGCCTTCAGGGCATCTTCGATCTTGGTCTTCTCCTCGGCCGGGGCCTTGTCGCCCTGCTCCCGGAGCAGCTTCTCGGTCTGGTAGACGAGAGTGTCGGCGTTGTTGCGGGTCTCCGCCTCCTCCTTGCGCAGGCGGTCCTCGTTGGCGTGGGATTCGGCCTCGCGCATCATGCGCTCGATCTCGTCCCGGTTGAGGGCCGACTGGCCGGTGATGGTCATGGACTGCTCCTTGCTCGTGGCCCGGTCCTTGGCCGACACGTGGACGATCCCGTTGGCGTCGATGTCGAAGGTGACCTCGATCTGGGGGATGCCCCGCGGGGCCGGAGGCAGGTCGACGAGCTGGAACTTGCCCAGCGTCTTGTTGCGGTAGGCCATGTCCGACTCGCCCTGGAGGACGTGGATCTCCACCGATGGCTGGCCGTCCTCGGCGGTGGTGAACACCTCTGAGCGCTTCGTGGGGATGGTGGTGTTGCGCTCGATGAGCCGGGTGAAGATCTGGCCCTTGGTCTCGATCCCGAGGGAGAGCGGCGTCACGTCGAGGAGGAGGATGTCCTTCACCTCGCCCTTGAGCACGCCGGCCTGGATGGCGGCACCCACGGCCACCACCTCGTCGGGGTTCACGCCCTTGTGCGGCTCCTTGCCGGTCAGGTCGGTGACCAGTTGCTGGACGGCGGGCATACGGGTCGAGCCGCCCACCAGGATCATGTGGTGGATGTCGGACTTGCTCAGGCCGGCGTCCCGGATGGCCTGCTCGAAGGGGCCCTTGCAGGCGTCGAGGAGGTCGGCCGTCATCTCCTGGAACTTGGACCGGGTCAGCTTGGACTCGAGGTGCAGCGGGCCGTCGGGCGTGGCCGAGAGGAAGGGCAGGTTGATCGTCGTCTCCTGGGTTGAGGACAGCTCGATCTTGGCCTTCTCGGCCGCTTCCTTGAGGCGCTGGAGGGCCATCTTGTCCTTGGACAGGTCGATGCCATGGGCGTTCTTGAACTCGGCCACCAGCCAGTCGATGACCCGCTGATCCCAGTCGTCGCCGCCGAGGTGGGTGTTGCCTGCCGTGGCCTTGACCTCGAAGACGCCCTCGCCGATGTCGAGGATGGACACGTCGAAGGTGCCCCCGCCGAGGTCGAAGACGAGGATGGTCTGGTCCGTCTCCTTGTCCAGTCCGTAGGCCAGGGCGGCGGCGGTGGGCTCGTTGATGATGCGCAGCACCTCGAGGCCGGCGATGCTGCCCGCTTCCTTGGTGGCCTGGCGCTGGGCGTCGTCGAAGTAGGCCGGCACGGTGATCACGGCCTGGGTGACGCTGTCGCCCAGGTAGCTCTCGGCGTCGCGCTTGAGCTTCTGGAGAATTCGGGCGGAGATCTCCTGGGCGGTGTACTTCTTGCCGTCGACGTCAATGCTCCAGTTGGTGCCCATCTCCCGCTTCACCGACCGGATCGTGCGGTCCGGGTTGGTGATGGCCTGGCGCTTGGCCACCTCGCCGACGAGCACCTCGCCCGTCTTGGAGAACGCCACCACCGAGGGAGTGGTCCGCTGTCCCTCGGCGTTGGGGATGACGGTGGGCTCACCTGCTTCGAGCACCGACACGACGGAGTTGGTGGTGCCGAGGTCGATGCCGACAGCCTTGGGCATGGGGTTCAGCCTCCATCTCAGGGGATTATGAAAGAAACTTGAGTGTGATGATATCAACTTCTGAGGGAGGCCGGAAATTCCGGGGCGGCGCCCGAGAGCCAAGCGGTCTTCCGCTGCATTACCTGCGGGCACATCGAACACGCCGACACCAACGCCGCCCGCAACATCATGGCCGCCGGACGGGCGGTGACCGCACGGGGAGGAGAGCAGTCGTCTCCGTCGAACCGTGAACCTCAACCTCGTAGCCTCAAAGCTGCGTAGTTGAAATCTGCCGGCCTCAGTGGGCAGAGGACGTCAACAAGATCCTGGTCACCCGGGTACGGTGCCGGGCGTGGGCGACGAGTTCACCGAGCTCGAGTACTCCGTAACCGGCGGCGTGGCCCGCATCCGGTTCGACCGGCCCGATCAGCTCAACGCGTTCACCTCCACGCTGTATGGCGAGCTGAAGTGGGCGTTGCGGCGGGCCGGCGCTGATCCGGCCGTCGACATCGTGGTCCTCACCGGTAGCGGCCGGGCCTTCGCCACCGGCGGCGACCTGAAGGAGACACTCGTCCGGCTGGAGAGCGGCGACCCCCTGGCCATGAGCGCCTTCTACGACAACTTCCCCTGGACCGAGATCCGGGCCTGCCCCAAGGTGGTCATCGCCGCCGTGAACGGGCTGTGCCTGGCCGGCGGGCTCATCCTCGCCATGTGCTGCGACATCTCGGTGGCGGTGGAGAGCGCCCGCTTCGCCATCACCGAAGGCAAGGTCGGCATGGCCGACAGCCTCGGCCCCGCCCTCCTCCACGCCCGGGTGGGCACGGCCAAGCTCAAGTACCTCGTCCTTACCGGCCGGATGATCGACGCCCAGGAGGCCGAGCGGATCGGCCTCATCGCTGAGGTGGTGCCCGACGACGCTCTCGACGGCCGCGTGGCGGAGATCGTGGCCGAGCTGCGGGAGACGAGCCCCGAGGCCCGCCGCTGGTTCAAGAAGCTCGTCAACTCCCACACCCCACTGCCCGCCGACCACGGCGTGCCCGCCTTCACCCCCGAGGCGGTGGAGGCCTTGCGGGCCTTCGCCGAGGGACGGAAGCCGGACTACAGCCCGTAGCCCCCGGGGCTAGCGTGGCGGCGTGCTCCCCTTCCGCCGTCGACGGGCCCGCCGGCTGGGGTTCCTGCTCGGGCGGGCGATCAGCCGTGGTCAGGCCGAGTACCAGGCCGGTGCCGCTCAGGAGGGCTCACGCACCGAGGAGCTGGAACGCCTCGCCGACCTCCACGACCGCGGCGTCCTCGACGACGAGGAGTTCGAACGGGAGAAGCGCCGCCTCCTCGACGGCTGACCGAGCGGCCCAGTTGGTCGCTGCCCTCTTCTCGGGGATTTTGTGCGTGGGACGTGCAAAATCCCCCGGGGCTTCGCGGTCCCAGCCCGGACCGGGGGCGCACCGGACCGGGCGCGAAGCTGGCGGGGTGGAGCCCTTTCCCTGGCCCGCCGGGGAAGACGAGCTGGTGGAGCTCCAGCGCCAGCTCGCCCGGGAGGCCCGCGCAGCTCTCGCCGAATGGCCCTGGACGCTCCCAGCCAACCCGCTCGTCGGGGGATGCTTCGTCGCCTTCGCCCGGGGTGAGGCCGGGCCCGGGCACCCGGGCGACCGGGCCTGGGCCGCGGGCGTGGCCTGGCGGCCGGGTGCGGTGGCCCGCCGGCGCGACGGCGCGCCCTACCGGCGGATGGACCGGGCCCTCGTCGGTAGCCACCGATATGAGGCGCCCCGCCAGGCGGCGGACGTGGTGGGCCAGGAAGTCGTGGCCGACCGGGTGCCCGCCGCCTACACCCCCGGGCTGCTCGCCCTACGGGAAGGGCCGATCCTGGCCGCCGCCGTCGGACGGCTCGACCCTGTCCCGGACGTGCTGCTGGTCGACGCCACCGGCCTCGACCACCCCCGCCGGGCCGGGCTGGCGCTGCATCTCGGGGCGGTGACCGGCGTCCCCACCATCGGGGTGACCCAGCGGCCCCTGGCGGCGCGGGGCGACCCCCCGCCCAAGCGGCGGGGGGCCTCCAGCCCGGTCATCCTCGAGGGCGAAGTCGTCGGCTACTGGGTGAGCACCCGCACGGGCGCCAACCCGGTGCTGGCCCACGCCGGCTGGCGGACCGATCCCGCCACCGCCGCCGCCGTGGTCCTGGCCGCGTCAACCGAGGGAGCGCGGGCTCCCGTCCCCCTCCAAGAGGCGCGCCGGGTCGCCCGTGAGGCTCGCGACCTGGCCGGCGCCGGCTGAGTGGCGGCTACTGGTTGATGTACTTCCCGGACTGGTCGACCTCGCAGAAGACCGGCCGGGCGGCGCACAGTTCGGCGTGCAGGCGGGCGCCGTAGGCGGGATCGGTCACCGACAGAGCGGTACCGGGCGCGGCCACCGGGGCCGGCACCGGCGCCAGCACCGGGGGTGCCACCGGAGCGGACTCAACGACCGGCGCCACCGGCCCCGCCGGATCGGGGGTGGGGGCGGGGCACGACAGCTGACCGCCAGGCAATGCGGGCTGGCACAGGGCCGTGCCGATGTGGGGTGCCCCGGGCGGATCCTGAAGCGACAGGTCCTGGCCGGCCGCGGCGAAACCAGGCAGCGCGGTACTGGAGAGAGCTAGGGCGGCGACGGCGATGGCTCGCTTCACGGTTGGCACCTTTCGTCCGGAGCGGCTGCTGGAAGGCCCTGTTGTCCGTTTTACACGAATTCCACTAGTTTCGCACGTTGTTTAAGCGCTTATCGACCATCTACGATGTTAGTGTTATAGATGTTTGCGTCGATTAGTCTTTTGCGCCTTTGGGCGTACTGGTCACATTGGTCACGTCGACCACGTCACTCATGTCAGCCACGGCGGCCACGCCGGCCACCACGTCCTCGATGAGCGTGCCGGTGGGGAACACGGCGGCGGCGCCGAGGTCGAGCAGGGCCTGGCAGTCGGACACCGGGATGGTCCCGCCCACGATGACCTTGGCGTCCCCACGGCCCACCCGCTGCAGCGCCTCGATGGTCCGGCGGGTGAGGCCGAGGTGGGCACCGGAGAGGATGGAGAGGCCGACGACGTCGACATCCTCCTGGACGGCGGTGGCGGCGATGGCGTCGGCGGTCTGGCGGATTCCGGTGTAGATCACCTCGAAGCCGGCGTCCCGCAAGGCGCGGGCCACGATCTTGGCCCCCCGATCGTGCCCGTCGAGGCCGGGCTTGGCCACCAGAACGCGAACCGCCATTGCCTAAAAGACCACCGGCTGGCGGTACTCGCCCCACACGTGTTTGAGGGTGCTCACGATCTCGCCCACGGTGCAATACGCCTCCACCGCGTCGATCAGGAGCGACATCAGATTCACGCCGTCCCGCCCGGCGGCGACCTCCAACTCCCCCAGAGCCCGGGTGACGGCGGTGCCGTCCCGGGCCCGCCTGACCTCGGCCAGGCGCTGGAGCTGGCGATCCCGGCCGGCTTCGTCCAGGCCGTAGATCTGGATGTCGGGGCGGGGCTCGTCGGTGGTGAAGACGTTGACGCCCACGATGGGCCGCTCGCCGCCCTCCACCGCCCGCTGGGCCCGCCAGGCCTCCTCGGCGATGAGCCCCTGGACGTAGCCGTCCTCGATGGCGCGGACCATCCCGCCGTGGGCCTCGACGTCACCCATGATCTCGATGAGGCGCTCCTCCATGGCGTCGGTGAGGGACTCCACGAACCAGCTGCCCCCGAGCGGATCGACGGTGCGGGTAACCCCCGTCTCGGTGGCCAGGATCTGCTGGGTGCGCAGGGCGAGAAACGCCGACTCCTGGGTCGGCAGGGCGAAGGGCTCGTCCCAGGCGGCGGTGAACATGGACTGCACCCCGCCCAGGACCGAAGCCAGCGCCTGGTAGGCCACCCGCACGATGTTGTTGTGGGCCTGCGGGGCCTGGAGGGTGGAGCCCCCGGCCACGCAGCCCACCCGGAACATGGCCGAGGCGTCCCGGATGGCCCCGTAGCGCTCCCGGACGATGCGGGCCCAGCGCCGCCGCCCGACCCGGTACTTGGCGATCTCTTCGAAGAAATCGTTGTGGGTGTAGAAGAAGAACGAGATCTGGGGGGCGAAGTCGTCGATGGTCATCCGCCCCCGGGCCAGGAGGGCGTCGACGTAGGCCACGGCGTCGGCCAGGGTGAAGGCCATCTCCTGGGCGGCGGTGGCGCCGGCGTCGCGGAAGTGGGCGCCGGCCACCGAGATGGCGTTGTATCTGGGCACCGAGCCGGCGCAGAACTCGATGGTGTCGGCGATGAGCCGGATGGATGGCTCCGGCGGCCAGATCCAGGTGCCCCGGGCCACGTACTCCTTGAGGATGTCGTTCTGGATGGTGCCCCGCAGCTTCTCGACCGGCACGCCCTGCTTGCGGCCGACGGCCACGTAGAAGGCGAGCATGATGGCGGCCGTGCCGTTGACCGTCCACGAGGTGGACACGGCGTCGAGGGGGATGCCGTCGAAGAGCACCTCGGCGTCGGCCAGGGAATCCAGGGCCACCCCCACCCGGCCGACCTCGTCGACCACGTCGGGGTCGTCGGAGTCGTAGCCGATCTGGGTGGGGAGGTCGGCGGCCACCGACAGCCCGGTGCCGCCCCGCTCCAGCAGGAGCTTGTAGCGGGCGTTGGTGTCCTCGGCGGTGCCGAAGCCGCTGTACTGGCGGATGGTCCAGGGCCGGTCCCGGTAGCCGCCGGCGAAGTTGCCCCGGGTGAAGGGGAAGGTGCCGGGGTCGGCGATGTCGGCATAGTTGAACTTGGCGTTGTCCGGGTTGTAGAGCCGCTCGACGGGCAGGCCGGCTTCGGTGCTGCGTTGGTCGTGCCCCTCACCCATGGGGGTTCTCCTACCCCAGCCGGTAGCATCCCCGCCACTCTTGAGCCAGGAAGGGCGAGATGCCGCTGGACCCGCAGTGCCAGGCCCTGTTGACGGCCCTCGAGTCCATGGACGTTCGCGCCTTCGCCGACCTGACCCCGGAACAGACCCGGGAGACGGTCAAGGGCTTCACCATGCTCATGGGCGAGCCCGAAGAGGTGGCCAGGGTCGAGGACCGCGAGATCCCCGGCCCCGGCGGCCCGGTTCCCGTCCGGATCTACACCCCCGCCGGCGCCGACCGCGGCACCCTGCCCGTCCTCGTGTGGTTCCATCTGGGCGGGTTCGTGTTCGGCACCGTCGAGTGGGTGGACCCCATCACCCGGGCGCTGGCCAACCGCTCCGGCTGCATCGTCGTCTCGGTCGACTACCGCCTCGCCCCCGAGCACCCCTATCCCGCCGCCCGCGACGACGCCTGGGCGGCGGTGACCTGGGTGGCGGAGCACGGCGCCGAGATCGGCGCCGACCCCGACCGGCTGGCCGTCGGGGGCGACAGCGCCGGGGGCAACCTGGCCACCGTGTCCTGCCTCATGGCCAAAGCGCACGGCGGCCCGGCCATCGCCTTCCAGCTGCTCATCTACCCGAGTCCCGACTGCACCGAGGAAGCCTTCGAGATGCCGTCCCACCGGGAGAACGGCGAGGCGGGACTGCTGATCACCAACGCCGACATCCGGCTGTGGTGGAGCCACTACCTCTCCGGGGGCGCCGACCCCCACGATCCCTACCTCTCCCCGCTCCGTGCCCCCGACCTGTCCGGACTCCCGCCGGCCCTGGTGGTCACCGCCGAATACGACCCGCTGCGGGACCCGGGCGAGGAGTACGCCCGGCGCCTGGCCGAGGCCGGTGTGCCCACCGACCTGCGCCGCTACGACGGCCAGATCCACGCCTTCTTCATCATCCCCGGCGCCATCGAGCGGGCCCGGGAGTGCATGGACGAGGTCGGCGAGGCCCTGCGCAAGGCACTGGCCTCCTGACCATCCATGATCCGGGAGCGCCCCGGATCCGCCCGTAGACTCGACTGGCGTGCCTCGGGTCAAGCCCCACCAACTGGTCTTGGCGTTGGGCGTCGTCGCCGGCGCCGTGTTCATCCTCTCGGGGATCTCGCCGGCCATCTTCGAGTTCCACGACGACTCCGAGGTCACCCGGGAGGTGTTCGGGAACATCCCCGGGTGGGTGAAGGGCACCTTCTACGTGGTGGTGGGCGTGGCCGCGGTGGGGGTCGGCATCCTCTCCTCCCGGCGGGTCAAGAACTGGGAGCGGGGCGGGCCCGACGACCGGCGCACCACCAAGGAGAACCTGCCCAAGCGCCTGGCCGACTACCGGGCCGGCGTGTGGATGCGCACCCTGCTGCGCGACCCGGCAGCGGGGATCATGCACTCGCTCCTGTACTTCGGGTTCGTGTGGCTGTTCGTCGCCACCGTCATCCTGGAGATCAACCACCAGGTCCCCGAGGCGCTCAAGTTCCTCCACGGTGACGTCTACCTGGCCTACTCGCTGGTGGCCGACGTGGCCGGCGTGGCCTTCCTCACCGGCATCACCTGGGCCGCCGCCCGGCGCTACCTGTTCCCGCCGTACCGCATCTGGACCAAGACGAAGCCCGAGGACGCCTGGATCCTGGGCACTTTCGCCCTCATCGGGGTGACGGGGTTCCTGACCGAGGGGCTGCGCATCGCCGAGGTCGGCCGGCCCGAGTTCGAGAAGTGGTCCATCGTCGGCTGGCCCATCTCGGCCGTGGTCGACGGGTGGTCGGCCGGCACCGTCGAAGTGGCCCACCGGGTGCTGTGGGCGGTCCACTTCCTCGGCTTCCTCGCCTTCCTGGCCCTGCTGCCCTCCACCAAGCTGCGCCACATGTTCACCTCGCCGCTGAACATGTACCTGCGCTACAAGCCCCGGCCCAAGGGGGCGATGAAGCCGCTCCCCAACCTGATGGAGACCGAGCTCGACAGCTTCGGGGCCTCGGCCATCGAGGACTTCACCTGGAAGCAGCTCCTCGACACCGACGCCTGCACCATCTGCGGGCGGTGCACCTCGGTGTGCCCGGCCAACCAGACGGGTAAGCCCCTCGACCCCCGGGAGATCGTGCTCAAGGTGGGCGAGGTGATGGCCGCCACCGGCTCGCCCAAGGTCCGCGCCACGGTCGGCGTGGAGAGCGAGATCAAGGTGTCGACCAACTCGGTGCTGGAGCGGATCACCCCCGAGGAGGTGTGGGCCTGCACCACGTGCCGGGCCTGCGACGAGATCTGCCCGGTCAACATCGAGATCCTGGACAAGATCCTCGACGTGCGGCGCTACCTGTCGCTCATGGAGTCGAACTTCCCCACCGAGCTGGGCAACGCCTACCGGGGGATGGAGAACTCCTCCAACCCGTGGGGGATGGGCCAGAACGAGCGGGCGGCGTGGGCCCGGGGCCTCGACGTCGAGGTGCCCATCGTCGACCCGGCGTCGGGCAACCTGGGCCACGAGTACCTGTACTGGGTGGGCTGTGCCACGTCCTTCGACGACCGCAACAAGAAGGTGGCCCAGGCCACCACCAAGCTGCTCCACCGGGCCGGCGTTGACTTCGCCATCCTCGGGCCCAACGAGCTGTGCACCGGGGACCCGGCCCGGCGCTCGGGCAACGAGTACGTGTTCCAGATGCTGGCCATGCAGAACGTCGAGACCCTCAACGGCCTCGGGGTCCAGAAGATCATCGCCAGTTGCCCCCACTGCTTCAACACATTGAAGAACGAGTACCCCGACCTGGGCGGGCGCTACGAGGTCATCCACCACTCGCAGCTGCTCATGCGCCTGGTGGACGAAGGCCGCCTGTCGCTCACTGGGTCGTCGCTGGAGGAGCGCATCGCCTACCACGACTCCTGCTACCTGGGCCGCCACAACGACATCTACCTGGCGCCCCGCAAGGTGATCGCCTCCATCGGAAACGTGCAGGTGGTGGAGATGCCCCGCAACGGCAACCGGGGCCTGTGCTGTGGCGCCGGCGGGGCCCGCATGTTCATGGAGGAGCGCACGGGCAAGAAGGTCAACATCGAGCGCACCGAGGAGGCGCTGGCGACGGGCGCCGACCGCATCGCCGTCGCCTGTCCGTTCTGCATGATCATGCTGGACGACGGCGTGAAGGAGAAGGGCGCCGACGAGCAGGTCAAGGTGTCGGACATCTCCATGGTCCTCCTCGAAGCCATCGAGAGCATCCCCACCGCCGGCGCCGTCACGTGATCCAGCGAAGGTGGTTGCGTTTCACCCCCTCACAGGGGGTCGAGCGCGACCACCTCCCGGTGGAGTGGCTCAGCGCTCGGCCCGCTTGCCCTCGAAGTTGAGGTAGTAGCGGGACGGCGTCGGGCCCCGCTGGCCCTGGTACTTGGACCCGGTGGTCTCGCTGCCGTACGGGTGCTCCGCCGCCGAGTCCATGCAGATGAAGGAGATCTGGCCGATTTTCATCCCCGGATAGATGGCGATGGGCAGGTTGGCCACGTTGGACAGCTCGAGGGTGAGATGCCCGTCCCAACCTGCATCCACGAAGCCGGCGGTGCTGTGGATGAGCAGCCCGAGCCGGCCCAGCGAGCTCTTCCCCTCCAGCCTCGCCACCAGGTCCTCGGGGAGCGAGACCCGCTCCAGTGTCGAGCCGAGGACGAACTCGCCCGGGTGGAGGATGAAGGCCTTGCCGTCGGCCACCTCCACCAGCTCGGTCAGGTCCTCCTGAGGCAGCTTGGGGTCGATGAACGGGGTGGTGTCGTTCCGGAACACCCGGAAGTAGCGGTCCACCCGCAGGTCCACCGACGAGGGCTGGATGTCGGCCTCGTCCAGCGGGTCGATCACGATCCGGCCCTGGGCGAGCTCCTTGCGAATGGAAGCATCGGAGAGGATCACGGAGCCCAGCCTATCGCCGCGGGTATCGCCCCAAACGGCCCCTGACCGCTAACCTGGGGCGCCTTCGCGGGTGTAGTTCAGAGGCAGAACATTAGCTTCCCAAGCTAAGAACGCGGGTTCGATTCCCGTCACCCGCTCTCCAGAGCAGTAACAGAACGACCGGCTTTGACTTAACAGAATCCCCGGGGGGCAGTGAACAGAACCCCCGGGATTCTTCGTGCCACTCGTGTCGCCGGCGTCGGCCCGGGCGAAAACCGAGTGCCGACTCCGCCCAGCGCTCGTGCGGCGCGGCGACGAACTCCATGAGAATGGCGGCGCTCTCGACGACGTTCGAGCCGGCCTTGCTGAAGAACAAGGGAAAGGAGAGCACTCACTCCTTCCACTCTCAACATGTAACGCACCGGGGGGCTTGCGGCAAGACCCGGGTCGTGCCGCAGAATCGGCGGCCAGAAACTACGGAGATGGGAGTCACAAGTGCGTGTGTTGTTGTCGACGTATGGGGATGCGAACGCCGGCGACGGTATGGGTACTCATGCGGCACCCCCCACCCCTCGGTCAACGCGGCCATGCTGTTTGTAGCTGGGAATCTCATCTCGGTTCACTGCTCAGCCACGGGCCGGCGGGCTAAATCGGACAAAGCGTCGAGAAGCTGCCGCGAAACCGGCTTTTCGGACGCGAGTGGGCAGGCATTCCAGCCGATGAAGGAGGAGAGGTGGGTATCACCCGCCCACCCCCATTCTCACCACCCGCTCCAGGAGGACCCCGTGGCCGACATCCGAGCCGAGCAGCCGGAGGCGAAGGCCGGCCGGCGCCGCCGGGGGAAGAGCCCCGCGCCCCGCCCGCCCCTCGCCCCCCAGCCCCCGCCGGAGTCCCGCAAGCGCCAGGTCCTCATCATCCTGGCCGGGCTGACCGTCATCGGCCTGATGCTGGCCATCCCGTTGCTCATGCTCAGGTCGCCGCACCGGGTGACGGGCCGGACCCTCTCCGACGTTCTGGCCGCCGTCGACTCCGGCGTCCTCGACGATCAGGCCGTCGTCTGGACCGAGATCGACGACAGCAGCCGGGCCATCATCCTGACCCTGGCTGACGGCCGGGAGGTCGCGGCCCACTATCCCGACTACTTCGGCGGCTCCCTGGTGGCCCGCCTGGAGGCGTCGGGCATCCCCTTCGAGACCGACCCCATCGCCCGGACCCCCATCTGGTCGACGTTGGCGCTCAGCCTGCTGCCCGTGTTCCTCGTCATCGGCTTCCTCTTCTGGTTCCTGCGCCGCAGCGGCGTCGGAGGGGCAGCGGCCAAGGCCTTCACCACCACCAAGGCCGAGGTGGGCAGCATCCCCGCCAGCCGCTTCGTCGACGTGGTGGGCTGCGACGAGGTCGTCGACGAGCTCTCCGAGATCGTCAGCTTCCTGCATGACCCCGCGCCCTTCCAGGCCGCCGGCGCCAACATCCCCCGCGGCTTCCTCCTGGTCGGTCCGCCGGGCACGGGCAAGACCCTCCTGGCCCGGGCCGTGGCCGGCGAGGCCGGCGTCCCCTTCTACGCCGCCTCCGGCTCCGACTTCACCGAGATGTTCGTCGGCGTGGGGGCCGCCCGGGTGCGGGACCTCTTCGCCAAGGCCAAGAAGACGGGCGGCATCGTCTTCATCGACGAGCTCGACTCCGTCGGCCGCATCCGCTCCGGAGCCTTCTCCGGGGGCGGGGGCACCGACGAGCGGGAGGGCACCCTCAACGCCCTGCTGGTGGAGATGGACGGGTTCGGCAAGGACGCCAACGTCATCGTCATCGCTGCCACCAACCGCCCCGACGTGCTCGATCCCGCGCTGCTGCGGGCGGGACGCTTCGACCGCCAGATCACCGTGCCGGCGCCCGACCGGCGGGGCCGCACCGCCCTGCTGTCGCTCTACGCCGCCGAGCGGCGCCTGGAACCGACCGTCGACCTCGTCGGCCTGGCCCGGCGGATGCCCGGCCTCACGGGCGCCGACATCGCCAACGTGGTCAACCAGGCCGCCCTGGCCGCCGCCCGGGACAAGCGGGAGGCCCTCGTGCCCGCTGACTTCGACGAGGCGCTGGCCACGGTCATGATGGGCCGCGCCCGCCGCTCGGCCGTGGTCCCCGAGCGGGACCGGGATGTGACCGCCTGGCACGAGGCCGGCCACGCCGTGGTCGCCCTGGCCCTGCCCGACGCCCACGACCCCGTCCACGTGACCATCGTCCCCCGGGGCACCGCCGGCGGCGTGACCTGGATGGGCGGCGACGACCACACCTTCCTCACCCGCTCCCAGGCCTGGGCCCGCCTCGCCGTGTCCCTGGGCGGCCGGGCGGCCGAGGAGCTGCTTCTCGACGGCGACTTCACCCAGGGCGCCTCCGGCGACCTGCAGTCGGCCACCGCCCTGGCCTTCCGGATGGTCACCGAGTGGGGCATGTCCTCCCTCGGGCTGGCCGCCATGGGACCGGAGCACGCCGAGCCTGGCCTGATCCGCTCCGAGGTCGACCGCCTCCTGGGTCAGGCGCTCGACACCGCCCGGGGGGTGCTGGCCGCCCACCGGGGCCTCCTGGAGTCGGTGGTGGCCGAGCTGCTCGATGAGGAGACCATCGACGGTGACCGCCTGGCCGGCATCTGGTCGGAGCGTCCGCCCGTCGCCGCCATCGAGGCGGGGACGCCCTGAACCGAACGGATCCACCCCCAAGGCGGCGGGCCTGGGCCCTGGCCGTCCTCGCCCTCAGCGCCTTCCTGCTCGTCAGCATGGGCGGCGCCATCGTCGCCGCCCCCATCACCCTGCCGGTCCTGCTCCTCGCCCTGCGCCGAGGGGCGCTTCCCGGCCGCTGGGGCACGGCGGCCGTCGTGGCCGGTGGGTTCACGGTGTCCGAGGTGGCGTGGGCCGCCACCTACGTGACCCTGGACGAGGCCCAGCCCTGGATCTGGCTGGTGCCCGTCGTCGCCGGCGCCGCCGGCATGGCGGCCCTGGCCCGGGCCGGCGCCGCCACCCCCGCCGCTGGATGACGGCCGGGAAGGCCCGGTTGAGGCGACCTTGGGTGGGGTCGCGCCCCTCGCCCTCTTTGCCCACAGGCGAAGGAAAGGGCGGTGGGGAGCAGAACACTTATGCCTGAGTTGACCTCCCGCAACCAACTCAAATGTGGTGCCTTCTCCTTGCCTGAAGGGCCATCCGGTGCCGGCCGGATGGCCCTTCGGCGCGCCCGCCGTCGCCCGCTCAGTTGGCGATCAGGGAGGCGATCCCCCACACCATGACCACGAGGCCGAGCACCAGGAAGAGCAGCGACCGGCCCACGGGTGCTCGCTGGGGCCGCGGCTTCCCGGCTCTCTGGGCCTCCCGGATGAGGTCGGCGGGGGGCTCGCCCCGGATGAGGGCCACGAGGTTCCCGAGGAACAGGGCCGCGCCCAGCGCCACCAGCAGCTGGCGCAGCACCTCGTCGTAGAAGCTCACGTCCAGGGATGCTAACGGCGCCGGCGGGTGGCCCGGCGACGCCCCCAGGGTCTACTCCGATCCCAGCATGGCGGCCACGTCGTCGTCGCCCACCTGGCGGGTGATGTCCCGGGCCAGGCGCTGGTCGATGCCCTCCCGGCGCTCGATGCGGTTCAGCAGCGGGGCCCCGTCGGCGGCGGCGAAGCAGTACTCGGCCCGCTCCCCGTAGGGGGGCGAGAACACCGCCGCCACCCGGCGCAGCGTGAAGCAACGGGCGGTCTCCCCGGCCACCTGGCGCCGGCCGCCACCTTCCACGTCGTACCACTTGGCCGGCAGCTGCACGACGTCCCGCAGCTCCGAGAGCTCGGCGGCCAGCGCCTCGTCGAAGGGGACGGCGGCGCCTTCGGGGGCGCACAGCGTGCGGCCCTCGACGTCGTCACAGACCACCTCCCGGCCGCCCACCCGGCCGTTCAGGCCGCCAAGGCCGGCGAGGAGATGGTCGGGCGGGCGGTTGAGCTCGGTCACCTCGAGGTCGAGGTTGGCGCCGTTTCGATTCCGGCGGGTGAAGTCGTAGGTGATGAGCCAGGTGGCCCGGCGGGAGCGCTCGTAGGCCTGGAGGAACTCCTCCCGCAGCACGGGCTCGGGGACCGCCGGCCCGGTGGTGGAGGTGACAGCGGGGCGAGCCTCCTCTTCGCTCCCGCCGGCGCCCACCACGGCGACGGCCACGGCCAGGACCGGCAGCGCCAGCAGCGCCAGCACCACCCGCAGCCACTGCCGAGTTCCGATCACGGCGACGAGGCTAGGCCCCGAAGGTCAGAAGCGGATGCGCTCGCCCCAGGCGTCCATGAGGGCGGTATCGCCCAGGATCTCGAGATCGCCGGCCGGGCCCCGGTTGTAGAGGAAGAGCTCCAGCGGGCCGGCCGGTCCCCGCACGGCCACGGGCGCCTTGGCGTGCTCGCGGCTGACCGTGACCGACTCCGGGGTGATCTCCACCAGCCACTCGCCGGGCGTGTCGGTGGCGTGGAAGTGGAAGGTGCCCTCCAGGCCCAGGCCGCCCTCGGCGTAGCGCCGGCGCATCTCCAGGAAGCCCAGATACTCGTCGATGCCGTCCGCGGCCAGCTCCGGCGATCCCACGACGCTGGCCTGGCCGGCGGCCGCCTCGGCGTCAGCTCGGTGGATGACGATCTCGTGCGCCATCCGCCGGGGCCAGAACGAGCTGTCGGCCGGTCGGCCCGCCTCCCAGTTCCAGACGAGGTGGTCGGGCCCGGCCCGGTCGAGGACGGCCAGCACGCCGGGGACCCCGGCCTCGAACCACTCCAGCCAGTCCGTGCCCTCCGGCGGGCGGGGCACCTCCCCCCGATTGGGCCTGGCCTGGGCCTTCGTCTCGAAGATCATCGTCACCCAGCGGTGCACGCCCGACAGGTGCTCGACGAGGTTGGTGACGGTCCACTCCGGACAGGTGGGAACCCGGGCGTCATAGCCGGCGCTGCGGACGGCGGCGGCGAACTGCTCCGAATTGGCCGCGATGACCTCGAGATAGTCCTTCTTCTCCATCGGGCGCTCCCCGTGTCGTCGGCGACCCGAGAGGCTACCGCTACGTCCGGGTCAGGCTGTCGAAGCGGGTGAGGTCCTCGTTGAAGGCCAGCTTGACCTTGCCCGTGGGCCCGTTGCGGTGCTTGGCCACGATGATCTCGGCCGTGCCCTTCTCGGTGGACTCAGGGTTGTAGGACTCGTCCCGGTAGATGAAGCACACCACGTCCGCGTCCTGCTCGATCGAGTTGTGGGCCACGACGCCGTTGGCGATGAAGTTGTGCGTCCCCAGCACCGTGGCGTCAAAGACCGACTCAGCCCCCAGGGGCTCCAACTCGACGACCACGTCCCAGGCCACGTCGCCGGTCACGTCCAGCCCCGACCACAGGGACAGCTCGACGGGCGGCGCCACGGCGACCGGGATGCGGAACTGCGCTTGCGGAAGGACCGTGGAGGGCCCGGCCGAAGCACAGCTCCCGGGGCGGCGCCTCCAGGTGGCGGACGAACCGGCTGACACCGGAGGGACGGAGCGAGGGACGGCCAGGCACGAACCGACGCGCAGAGCGCCGAGCGGTCGCCATCCGGTCGGGGTGCGGAACTCATGGTTGGCGGTCGCCCTCAGCTGGCGGCCGGAGGCGAGGCGGAGGCGGTAGACGGGCCTGGTACCGCTGGGGAAGGCGTGGGTCAGGGTGGCCGGGACGAGGCGCCAGCGGTCGTCGAGGCTCCACACCGTCACGTCGCGCGCCCCGGTGGCGACCAGCTCGCCCAGGGTCACCTCGGCGCCGGTGTCGGCCCGCAGGAGGCGGGTGTCGGCGGTCAGGCAGCCCGACTCCCGGAGGTCGGCGAGCATGGGGCGCTTGTCCTGGCGGTACTCGAGGGAGCGGTTGAGCTGGGACAGGGCCACGACCGGGGTCTCCAGGTCGCGGGCCAGGATCTTGAGCCCCCGGGACAGCTCGGACACCTCGACCTGGCGGTTCTCGGCCCGGCGGCTGGAGCTCATGAGCTGCAGGTAGTCGACCACCACCAGGCCGAGGTCGCCGTGGAGGGCCTTGAGCCGCCGGGTGCGGGCCCGCATGTCCATGACCGTCAGGTGGGGGTTGTCGTCGATGTAGAAGGGCGCCTCGGCCAGGCGACCCACGGCGTGGCTGACCTTGGTCCAGTCGCTCTCCCGGATCTTGCCCGTGCGCAGCAGCCGGGCGTTGACCCCCGCCTCCGAGCCGAGGATCCGCTGGGTCAGCTCCAGGTAGCCCATCTCCATGGAGAAGAACAGGACCGGCCGGCGGGTCTCCAGGGCCACGTGGGCGCCGACGCCGAGGGCGAAGCTGGTCTTGCCCTGGCCGGGGCGGGCGGCCACCACGATCAGGGCCGATGGCTGCAGGCCGAGGAGCATGTCGTCGAGGTCGTAGAAACCGGTGGGGACCCCGGTGATCTCGGTGCCGTCGCTCTCGAAGAGCCGCTCGAGCTGGTCGAGGCTCTCCTGGATGGCGTCGTAGAGCGGCGTCAGCGTCGTGGCGATCCGGCGGTTGGCCACGTCGAAGACGAGGGTCTCCGCCCGGTCCAGGGTGGCGGTCACGTCGTCGGGCATCGCGAAGCCCATCTCCGAGATCTCCCCGGCCACCCCGATCAGGCGCCGCAGCAGGGCGTGTTCCTCGACGATGCGGGCGTAGTGGGCGGCGTTGGCGGCGGACGGGGTTCCCGCCTGGATGGAGAGGATGGCGGCCTTGCCGCCGACGGCGTCGAGGAGGTCGGCCCGGCGCAGCTCCTCGGCCACGGTGACGGGGTCGACGGGCTGGGCGGCGGTGTAGAGCGAGTGGATGGCGTCGAAGAGATGGCCGTGGCCCGGCTTGTAGAAGTCCTCGGAACGGACCGGCGCCTCGAGGGCGGCGGCGATGGCGTCCTTGGACAGCAGCATGGCGCCGAGCAGGGACTCCTCGGCCTCCAGGTTGTGGGGCGGGATGCGCCCCCCGCTCCGTTGCCGAACCTCGCTGATCGACTGCACCACTCCGCCGGCCTCCTTCGTCAGAGCCGGGTTATGGTCGCGTCCGCCCCCTGTGTGGAGGAAGAGGGACAACGCAGGTACAAGCTGTGGATATCAGGGCGGGTTATCCACAGCCCGACGCAAACATATGTTCGTATCATGGAGCGCGACGCACCGCCCCGTCAAGACCGGCGGCCGGACCGCTACTGGGCGACGACTTCGACGGTGATGGCGATGGGGACGTCGGGGTGCAGGCGCACCGGCACCTCGTGCACCCCGAGCGTCTTGATCGGCTCATCCAGGTGGAGCTTGCGGCGGTCGATGTGCAGGCCGGTCTGGGCCTCCAGCGCCTCGGCCACGTCGGTGGTGGTGACCGAGCCGAAGAGACGGCCCCCCTCGCCCGCCCGGGCGGTGATCTCGATCCGCCGGGCCTCGAGCAGGCGGGCCGTCGCTTCGGCGCCTTCCCGTTCCTTCGTGTCGCGCACCTGCCGGGACCGTTGCATGGACTGGGACTGGCGGGCCGACCCCTTGGTGGCGGTCATGGCCAGACCCCTGGGAACGAGGTAGTTGCGGGCGTACCCGTCGGCCACCTCGACCAGGTCGCCCTTGCGACCCAGGTTGGCCACATCGGAACGGAGGACGATCTTCACCGCTGTCTCCTGCTGTCTCCTAGAAGGGCTCGTCGCCGAACTCGTCGTAGGCGGGCGCCGGCTCGGTCTGGACGGGGCGGCCGTAGCCGCCCCCTCCTCCCTCGCCACCGGAGCCGCCGGGACCACCGTCGCCGCCGCGCCGCTGAGTCTTCTCCACCTGGGCCGTGGCCCAGCGCAGGCTGGGCCCCACCTCGTCGGCGATGATCTCCACGACGCTGCGCTTGACCGTGTTGTCGCCTTCCTTGGTCTCGTAGCTCCGCTGCTCCAGGCGCCCGGTGACGATCACCCGGGCCCCCTTCTTCAGCGACGACGCCGCGTTTTCCGCCATGTCCTGCCAGCAGACGACATCGAAGAAGCTGGTCTTCTCCTGCCACTCGCCACTGTTGCGGTCCTGCCAGCGCCGGTTGACGGCCACGCCGAGACGGGCCTGGGCCTGTCCGTTGGGCGTGAACCGGAGCTCCGGATCCCGGGTGACGTTCCCCACGATGGTGATGCTGTTGCCTGACATATCCTCGCTTTTCTCCTTGTCAGACGCCCGCCGCCGGTGGAGCGGCCGCCGGCGCCGCCGCCTTGACGGCGACGTCGGGAATGCGCACCACCTTGTGGCGGATGACTTCGTCGGCAAGGGAGAGCGTCCGGTGCAGCTCCTCCATCACCTCGGGCTCGGCACTCGCCTCGAGGACCACGTAGTAGCCCTCCCAGCGGTGATGCACCTCGTAGGCGAAGCGGCGCCTGCCCCAACGGTCGACTCTGCCGGGGGTCGCCCCCCGGGAGCGGATGAGCTCGGCGTAGCGGTCGACCGCGGCCCGGATCGTCTCCTCCTCCAGGCTCGCATCGAAAATGATCATGACCTCGTACGGCCTCATGGACCGTCACACCTCCTGTGGTCCGCAGGTTGGCCTGCGGGCTCCCCCGCGGGGGAGCAGGATCGGCGGGTGGGGAAGCTGGTGCCCGGGGCCCGGGGTGTCCCCGTAGGAACAGCCCGGAAGCCGGCATCACCCCCGAGCCGAGGCAGGTTAGCAGTCTCGATGCAGCCCATCGTCTCGGACCATACCGGTGGGGTGAGACGAAAACCCCGTGTTGCACTACGTCGTGAGGGCGCGAATGGCCGGAGATCGGGCGTAGCCCCGATGCGAAGGGGCTGGTCAGGAGGGGTGGGTGTTAGGCGGCGGGTTCGACGAGAACTTTCAGACCGAGGGCTTCGAGGCGACGGATGAGGCGCTTCTGTTCGGATTCGGGGCTGCGGCGGTGGCGGGCGAACCAGTCCCCGCCGAGCTCGTGGTAGGTCTGGCCTGGGGTGGAGAGGATGTGCCAGGCGATGACGAGGATGGAGTGTCCGACGGCCAGACAGGCTTTCTCCTTGCCGCGGCGACCGGCGATCTGCCAGAACTGGGCGGCGAGGTAGGTGTTCTTGGTGCGCCGCGCCGCCCGGCCGCACTCGGCCAGGATGCCCCGCAGCCAGGGGTCGGCCTTGCGGGTCCGACCGGAGAGGCGCTTGCCGCCCGATTCCCGGTTCCCGGGGCACATGCCGGCCCAGGAGGCGAGATGCCCCGAGGTGGGGAACACGCTCATGTCCACGCCGATCTCGGCGATGATGACCTCGGCGGCCC
>JBIOUX010000102.1:0-10913 GCA_044867425.1 Acidimicrobiia bacterium
GAAGAGGGGCCCGGGCCTCGGTGCCAGAGACCGTGGGTCGAGGGAAACCTAACGGTCGACGGAGGCCACCGAGACGATCGGCCGGGCGGGCGGGCTGGAGCCCAGCGAGCCGAGGAAGGCCTTGTCGGAGAAGGCGAAGATGCCACCGTCCTCGGCCACCATCAGGTAGCCGTTGCCGTAGGCCACCATGCCCGTCATGGGCTTGTTGAGACGGGTGCCGCCCATCGAGCCCCGGAAGCCGGCGTCGAAGGCGAAGACGCCACCGTCGGAGGCCACCAGCCAGTAGCCCACCCCGTCGGGGTCGGGCACCAGCGACTGCACCGGCTGGTTGAGGGGCCTGCCCCCCATCGAGCCGTAGAAGCGGGCGTCACCGAAGGAGAAGATCCCACCGTCCGAGGCCACCATGTAGTAGCCCCGGCCCGAGGGCGTGCGGATCGAGTCGAGCACCGGGCCGTTCAATGCCACCGCCGACATGTCACCCATGTGGACGGCGTCGCCCATCGGGAGCACGCGACCCCGGCTGGTGAAGAACCAGTAGCCGTTGCCCGAGGGAGTGGCCGACAGGCTCGTCACCTTCTCCCCCGCCGCCAGCTTGGACCGGTCGGCGTTGCCCAGAGCCCGGGCGTCACCGAAGGCGAAGACATGGCCGGCGTCGTCCACGATCCAGTAGCCGTTGAAGGTCGGCGTCGGCTCGAGGTCCACCGCCTGGGCGCCACCCGAGAGGGGGGCGTTGCCCATGTTCGGGGCGTCCCCGAAGCCGTAGACCGCGCCGTCGCTGCCCACCATCCAGTAACCCGACCGGGTGCTGCCCCCACCCGAAGGCGGGGCAGGCGGAGCCGGGGGGGCCGGCGGGGCGGGCGGGGCGGGCGGGTCGATGGAGACGGGCGGCGGGGTGGAGGTGGCGGGCAGGAGGAACAGGCCGCGCCCGGCCACGCCGGCGTTGGCGATGGCCACCGACTTGGAGCCGGACGGCTTCCCGCCGGACAAGCTCATCTGGTACAGCTCGGCGCCGTTCTCGGCCCAGTACAGCTTGCCGTTGGTCATGGTCATGCCCGTGACCTTGGACCAGTCCCGGCCGTCGGTGTCGCCGCTGGCCACCAGGATCTCGGCCCCGACCACGTCGTCGTCCACGTGGGCTTCGGGCAGGAAGTAGCGGTAGTAGAGCTTCTTGTCGCCCTGGAGGGTGAAGTACAGGCGGCCGTTGTCGTAGAACATCCCCGTCATACGGGTGATGGGGAAGTAGCCGCTCAGGTTGGCTTCCATGCCCCGCAGGCTGACCTCCTGGGGCTGGCCGAGCTGGGTGCCGTTGAACGCCCAGCGCAGCAGCTTGCCGTCGCTGCGGCCGGTGTAGAAGCGTCCCGGCACGGCGAAGGCGCCCCGCATCTGGGACCAGTCGATGGCGCTGGGCAGGGCGGTGACGGAGCCGACCACGGTGCCGTTGAACACCCGGCGGGAGATGCTGCCGTCGGCGCCCAGCCGGTACAGGTCGGCAGGCAGGCTCTGGGAGGTGTAGGTCGGAGCGGTGGTGCCGCCGGCCAGCGGGAAGAAGCCCAGCTTCTGGTGCGTCTCGCCGCCGAGGCGGTCGGTGTCACTGCCCACCCACAGGCCGGTGGCGCTGGAGGCCAGCGCCCAGGCGCCTTCGCCCCGCTCCCGACCCGGGTTCCAGGGCAGGGGCAGGCCGCTGACCGGGTCGAGGGCGGCGATCCCCTCCCGGGCCACGTGGCCCGGGCCGGGAATGGCGTCGGCGCTCGAGCCGTCGGTGTAGTTGTTGTTCATGGCCCGCATGTGGCCGCCCACGTACACGACCGAGCCGGTGGCGGCCACCGCCGTGAAGCTGTCACCGCCGTCGTAGTCCACCCAGGTGGGCTGGACGTCGGAGCCCCGGGCCGAGGCCTCCCAGCGGCTGGCGGTGTCGCACATGGTGCCCCGGGAGAAGCCGCCGGTGGTGACGACCACGAAGTACTTGCCGTCGGGCGAGAAGTCGGTGTCGCGGATGTGGGTGTCGAAAGCCTCGGCGCAGCGGAAGGGGTCGTCCGGGTTGTCGATGGCGTCCTGGCCGGTGCGCCGGTCGTCGTACCGCTTGGTCTGCCAGTCGAGCAGGTCGGCACTGCTCCCCGGAGTCACGTCCAGGAGAGCGATCTGGTAGCGGTCGGCTCCCGCTGCCTTGGTGAAGTTGCCCCCCGCCACCAGCATCTTGCCGTCGGGGGAGATGGCGATCGACTCCACCCGGGGCTTGGGGTTGAGGGGGTCGGTGACCTGGCGGGGCTCGGTGAAGTCGATGGCCATGTCGGGGTCGATGGCCCCGGTGTCGGCGTCGACCACGGCCAGGCCCTTGTGGTCCGTGCTCTGCACCCGGCTGAAGATGCCGGCCACGAAGAGCCGGTCGCCATGGATGGCCAGGTCCTTCACCGCCGAGTTGATGTCGACGTCGTAGGCCAGCTCCGCGCCGGTGGCGGCGTTCAGCTTCATGAGCTTGCGGGCGGCACCGGTGAGCGGCGAGTCGTAGGAGAAGGCGCCACCGACGAAGATGGAGGCGCCGTCGGGGCCGGGAGCGAGGGCCTCGACGCCCTTGGAGACGCTCGGGGTCGGGTCGATGCCCCAGGCCGGCGGCGCGAAGCCCATGTCGATCTGGCCCGTGGCCGCGTCGAAGGCGAAGAGCCCCGGCTTGGAGATGACGGGCGAGGCCAGGTCCTTGGTCTGCTTGATCTGGGTGAACGTGCCGCCCACGTAGACCTTGCTGCCCATGGGCAGGATGGTGGTGACCTTCCCGTCCACCACGTGGGGGGTCGTGTCCGCCGGGTCGGCGGAAACGACCTTGTCATGAGCGCTGTAGAGGGCCCCGGCGCTGGGCATGGCGCCGAGGGCCACGGCCAGCGTGAGGACAGCGAAGAGGGAACGGCGGCGGCGATTCAACATCAGGTAACCCCCAGCAGGTGCCGGCGAGGCGGGGGACCTCACCGTGGGACGTGGGTGAACCCCCGACGCGGGTCAGGGGCACGCTTCCTTGTGGATTTCCAACCAGCTGGCTGAGGTCGACCGAGCGGGGGGCGCTGTGGGAACAGCCTCGAGCCTGCCCATAGATACGACCCCGGACCGCTCCGTTCCTGCCGACAAGGTGACAACCGGACTCAACACACGAGGGGTGCCAGGTCGGACAACCCTGTTGTCCCCGGCGTGTTTCCGCAGGTCACCGGCGAGGAACCGGCCCACCGTCCGGCGAATCGTCTCTCTGACAGCGTCAGGAGGACCCGATGGCCGAGCCGAGTGGAGAGCGGGCAATGGAAGGACATCCGGAGAGTGTGGACCCGCCCTGGTTCCAGGACCTCGTCCGGCGGGCCTTCGAACGCGAGATGCGCCGCTACCAGAAGCTCGGGGCCGACGCCGACGAAGCCCTGGAGCGCGCCATGTGGTACATCTTCGAACTCCGCGGCAACTTGAACGAGCTCTACCAGGCCGGCGCCGCCGACGAGGAGCTCTAGGGGCTAAGGGTGGCGGGTGGCTCCGGGCGGAGGCGAACCCGGCGGATGGCCCGGCGATCCACCGCCAGCACCTCGATCCTCCAACCGTCGACCACCACGCTCTCCCCCGGCCGCGGCAGGTGGCCGAGCTGGTCGAGAACGAGGCCGGCCACGGTCGAGTAAGCCTCGCTCTCGGGCAGATCGATCCCGAGGTCGACGAGGTCGTGCATAGGGAAGGAACCGGGCAGGACGAAGGATCCGTCCGGCTGGCGCTCGACGCCCCGCACGTCCCGGTCGGCCTCGTCGTAGATCTCCCCCACCAGTTCCTCCACCAGGTCCTCAACGGTGACGATCCCCTCCGTCCCGCCGTACTCGTTGACCACCAGGGCCAGTGACTGGCGCTCGAGCTGGAGCTGACGCAGCGCCTCGAGCGCCCCGAGCGTCTCGGGGAGGACGAGGGCGGGTCCGGCGACGTCGCCCACCTGGCCCTCGAAGTCGACCAGGTCCCGGATGTGGACGACACCGTCGGCGTCGTCGAGGTCCTCGGTGTGGACCGGGGCCCGGGAACGGCCCCGTTCCCGCAGCTGCCGGCGGGCATCCCGGGCCGGCGTGTCGCGGGGGAAGGCCAGCACCTCGGGGCGGGGCACGAGAACGTCCCGCAGCGTCCGCTCGGCGATGTCGAAGGCGCCGGCGATGATCTGGCGCTGGAGCGGGGTGTAGGCGATGCGCCGCGCCAGCTCCCGCACCTCCTCCTCGGAGATGGGCTCGCCCGTCGCCTTGGGGTCGCCGCCCAGGAGCCGCACGGCCACGTCGGTTGAGCGGGCCAGCAGCCAGACCACGGGGCGGGCCAGGCGGGCCAGGAAGCCGACGGGGCGGGCGGCGATGACCGCCCAGCGTTCGGCCCGTTGCATGGCCACCCGCTTGGGGGCCAGCTCGCCCAGCACCAGGGTGAAGAAGGTCAGCACCATCGTCACCAGGAAGATGGCCGCCGGCCGGGCGGCGCGCCCCAGGAAGCCGAGCGGTTCGACCAGGGGGTCGGCCAGGGAGACGGCGGCGGTGGCCGAGGCCAGGAAACCGGCCAGGGTGATGCCGATCTGGATGGTGGCCAGGAACCGGGTCGGGTCCCGGGCCAGCTCCGCCACCCGCCGACCCCGCTCCCCGCCCTCGCGCTCCAGCCGGCGCAGCTGGCCCTCACGCAGGGACACGATGGCCAGCTCGGTCCCCGCAAAGGCGGCGTTCAACAGGATCAGGGCAGCGATGAGGGCGAGGTCGAAGGCCACCGGGCCCCCGATCCTACGGGCATTAACCTGCGCCGCGATGTTGATGGCTCTTCGCATGTCCTGATGGCGGTGCTGGCCTATTCGGGTGTCTCCCTGCGCCTCGATGGCAGCGGCCGGTCCGTGCTGGACAGCGTCGACTGGTCGGTGGCCGAGGGCGAGCGGTGGGTGGTCCTCGGTCCCAACGGCTCGGGCAAGACCTCGCTCCTGCGCCTGGCCGGGGGCTGGCTGTTCCCCACTACGGGCACGGTGGACGTCCTCGGCTCCCGGCTGGGCCGGGTCGACGTGCGCCACCTGCGGCGCCGGATCGGTTTCGCCAGCGGGTCCTTCGTCGGGGCCCTGCGGCCCGGGGTACTGGCCGAGGACGTGGTCATGACCGCCCGCCACGCCGCCACCGAAGCCTGGTGGCACACCTACGACGACGCCGACCGGGCCCGGGCCCGGGAGCTCCTGGCCCGCATGGGCTGCGCCCACCTGGTGGGCCGCCCCATCGCCACCGCCTCCGACGGCGAGCGCCAGCGGGTGCAGCTGGCCCGGACCCTGATGGTGGCGCCCGACCTGCTCCTGCTCGACGAGCCCACCGCCGGACTCGACCTCGGCGGTCGCGAAGCCCTGGTCGGCCGCCTGGGGGAGCTGGCCTCCGACCCCGAGTCGGCCCCCACCGTGCTCGTCACCCACCACGTCGAGGAGGTGCCCCCCGGCTTCACCCACGCCCTCCTCCTCAAGGACGGCCAGGTCCTGGCCGCCGGCTCCATCGCCGAAACCCTCACCGCCGAGAACCTCTCGGCCTGCTTCGGCCTCCCCGTGACCCTCGAACGCCGCGGCAACCGCTACGTCGCCCTGGCCACCAACTCCTGAGCCGTACTCCGGCCGCGGCCAGAGGTGTTGGCACTTTGGCCGCTCCTGGCGGCGTTACTGCCAACACCTCGGCGCTCAGCCCCCTTTCATCGCCGCCTTTTCAGTATGCTTCTGCCACGGCGGCCACAGGAAAGGACTGCAGCACCATGCAGCGCAAGTGGGGTCTCCTGGTTCTGGTGGGTCTTGCGAGCTGGGCCGCGGTCCCCGCCGCCGCCGAGGGGGGCACGGTCATCACCGTGGCGGGCAAGAGCCCGGCCGGCTTCTCCGGCGACGGTGGCCCGGCGGCGGAGGCGCAGATGCACGAGCCGCGGATGATGACCTTCGCCCCCACCGGCGACATGTACATCGCCGACACCTTCAACCAGCTGATCCGGAAGGTGGACACCAGCGGCACCATCACCACCGTGGCGGGCAAGTTCACCGGCTTCGTGCCCCGGGACGAGGCCGACTGCGTGCCCAACTTCTCCGGCGACGGCGGACCCGCCACCGAGGCCACCCTCAGCTGCCCCCATGGGGTGGCGGTGGACAGCGCCGGTGACATCTACATCGCCGACTCGGCGAACCACGTCATCCGCAAGGTCGACTCCTCGGGGACCATCGTCACCGTGGCCGGAGCCGGCGGGAAGTCGGGCGACTCCGGCGATGGCGGCCCTGGCACGTCCGCCCTCATCCAGGGTCCCAAGGGAATCATCCTCGACGGCCGGGGCGGGTTGCTCATCGCCGACTCCGGCAACGACCGGGTGAAACGCCTCGACCTCAGCTCCGGGGTCATCAGCCTGGTGGCGGGAACCGGCGATCCCGGGGGAGCCGGTGACGGCGGCCCGGCTACCGACGCCCAACTGGTGGAGCCCCGGACGCTGGCCGTGGGCCCCGACGGCTCCATCTACATCGCCGAGCCCAAGGTCCACCGGGTCCGTCGGGTCGACCCTCAGGGCGTCATCAGCATCTTCGCGGGCACGGGCCGGGCGGGCTTCACGGGTGACGGCGGGCCCGCCGGACGGGCCCAGCTCAACTTCCCCCGGGGGGTGGGCGCCGACGCCGCCGGCAACGTGTACATCGCCGATTCCCTCAACCAGCGGATCCGCCGGATCGACGCCGGCGGGATGATCGCCACCGTGGCCGGGCGGGGCAAGGCCTGCTACTACTCGCCCAACAACAACTGCGGTGACGGCGGTCCGCCCCTGGAGGCCGGCTTCGCCACCCCCCGGGCGGTGGAGTCCACCGCCGCCGGCGACCTCTACATCGCCGACACGTTCAACGAGCGCATACGGCGCGTGACGGTCGGATAGCACGTACTGGCCGAAGAGGGGCGATCACATCGTGGCGGGGAGGTTTGATCACGCCGCGACCCGAAACTTCCGGACGACATCCTTCGCGAGAAGGGGCCGAGGGCCCGGCGCGGCGCAGACGGAGGTTGGTGCGTGAGCAGCAGGAGAACCATTGCGGCGGCAGCCGCCCTGGGACTGGTGGCGCTTCTGCCCCTCACCAGCGCCAAGGGCGCCCAGGACACTCAGGCTGACGGCGACAGCACCACGTCGTGTTCCAGCCTGAGCACCGGCACGTGCACCAAGCGGACCATCAGCGCCGACGGCAGCCGGGTGGTGTTCACCTCCGAGGCCACCAACCTGGTCGACGGCGACAACAACGACCAGGCCGACGTCTTCCTGGCGCAGGTGGCGGCCGACGGGTCCCACACCCTCCAGCGGATCAGCGTCCCCGACGGCGCCTCCGGGGGCACCGGCTCCGAGGGCGACGGCGACAGCGGCACCCCCTCCATCAGCCCCGACGGACAGTGGGTGGCGTTCGAGTCCAAGGCCACCGACCTGGTGGCGGACGACACCAACAATGCCGCCGACATCTTCCTCTACCACGTCGCCACCGCCCGCCTCACCCGGGCCAGCGTGCCCGACGCCTCCACCGGGCAGGCCGAGGCCAACAGCCAGAGCTTCGCCCCGTCGGTGGCCGACGACGGCTCGGTGGCCTTCACCTCGTTCGCCACCAACCTGGTCACCTCGGGCGTGCCGCCGTTCCAGGCGGTCTACGTCCGCCGGGCCAACCCGGCCGGCACCCTGATCGCCGCCACCGCCCCCGACGGGTCCTTCGCCGCCGGGCCAACCCGGCAGGCGTCCATCAGCGCCGACGGCAGCCGGGTGGCGTTCATCTCCGGCGCCTCCAACCTCGACGCCCTCGAGGACCCCGGTCATGACGACGACGTCTTCATGTACACGGTCGGCGGGCCGCTGCAGCGGGTGACGGCCGACGCCCAGGCCGAAAGCCCCTCGCTGCGCCTGGACGGCCTGACCGTGGCGTTCGTGTCCGACCTCTTCGATGCCGACGGCCTGAAGGACGTGGTGGTGGCCACCGTCGACGGCACCTCCAGCCTGGTCCTGGGCAACTGCCCCTGCGACCCGGCCGACGACCGCCATGCCCTGGCCCCCTCTCTGGCCGCCGGCAACGTGGTCGCCTTCCAGTCCTCCGCCCCGCTCACGGCTCCGGTCTCCAACGAGCAGGTCTGGGTGCGCGACGACGCCGCCACCCTGGCCCTGGTGAGCCAGGCCCCGGGCGGCCCGCTGCCCAACGGGTCCAGCCGGTACATCTCCCTCTCCGGTGATGGCCGCCGGGCCGTCTTCACCTCTTCCGCCTCCAACCTGGTACTGGGCGACGACAACAGCCACACCGACGTGTTCCTCCGCCAGCTGCCCGGCGGGCCCCTGGTGCGCCTCTCCCAGCGCCCGGCGGCCACCCCCGATCCGACCACGCCCACCACGCCCACCACGCCGCCGACCACGCCGGCCGCCATCGTCCCCTTCGAGGCGCCGCCGGCTCCTGTGCCGCCCGCCATCACCGGGGTCAACCGCACCGGCTACTGGATGCTCGACGGCGACGGCAACGTCTACGCCTTCGGGACCGCCCGGGTGCTGGGGAGCCCCGTGAGCGAGTTGGGCAACACCCACGCCGCCGACCTGGAGCCGACCCCGTCCGGCAACGGCTACTGGATCGTGGACCGCCGGGGCCGCGTCTTCGCCTATGGCGACGCCGGCCACTTCGGCAACGCCGACCGGTCCAACTTCGACAAGGACGAGAAGGTCACCAGCCTCTCGTCCACCGCCTCCGGCCGGGGCTACTGGATCTTCACCACCCGGGGCCGAGTCCTGGCCCACGGCGACGCCAACCACTACGGCGACATGGCGGCCACCAGGCTCAACGGCCCGGTGCTCGACTCCATCCCCACTCCTTCCGGACGCGGCTACTACATGGTGGCCAGCGACGGCGGCATCTTCTCCTTCGGCGACGCCCACTTCCACGGGTCGATGGCCAGCATCCGGCTGAATGCCCCGGTCCAGTCGCTGGTCCCCGACGGCGACGGCGTGGGCTACTGGCTGGTGGCGGCCGACGGCGGCGTGTTCGCCTTCGAGTCGCCCTTCCGGGGGTCAATGGGCGGCAAGCCGCTCAACCGGCCGGTCACCGGCATGGTGCCCTTCGGCAACGGCTACCTGATGGTGGCGGAGGACGGCGGCATCTTCAACTTCTCCAACCTGCCGTTCCTCGGCTCGCTCGGGGACAAGCCCCCCATCGAGCCCGTCGTCTCCGTCGCCGCCCGTTGAGAACGAGTGGAGCAGTCACCACCCCCTAACCTCTGGGGGGTGGTGAGCTTCTCGCTCGAGGGCCGGGGCGCGCTGGTGACGGGCGCCTCCAAGGGGATCGGGGCCGCCATCGCCGCCGCCCTCGACCAGGCCGGGGCCCGGGTGGCGGTCCTGGCCCGGGACAAGGACCGGCTGGAAGAGGTGGCCTCCGGGTTGAACCACGATCCGGTGGTCATCGGCGCCGACCTGGCCGACCCGGCCGCCCCGGCGGCGGCGGCGGGCCACGCCCTGGAGGCGCTCGGGCGCGTCGACATCCTGGTCAACAATGCTGCCGCCGCCGCCCGCCTCCCCACCACCGAGCTCGACGCCGCCCTCATCGACGGCCTCCACGCCGTGAACGTGCGCGCCCCCCTCCTCCTGGTGGCCGCCCTCCTCCCGTCGATGCTGGAACGGGGCGCCGGCTCGATCGTGAACCTGTCGTCGGTGTCGGGGGTGGTGGGCACCCCCCGCCGGGCCGCCTACGCCGCCACCAAGGGGGCCGTCGACGCCTTCACCCGTTCCCTGGCCATGGAGCTCGGCCCCCAGGGGATCCGGGTCAACTCGGTGGCCCCCGGCGCCGTCGACACCGATCTCTGGGCCAGGAACAGGGCCATCCCCGGCGTGGTCGAGGCCATCGAGGCCCAGACGCCGCTGCGCCGGTGGGCGACCCCCGAGGACATTGCCGGGGTGGTGGTGTTCCTCGCCTCCGACGCCGCCCGCTTCGTGACCGGCGAGACGATCTGTGCCGACGGCGGCATGGCCCGCTGCCTCGACCTGTACGGCGGCCCGGTCTGAGGGGGAACCGCGCCGGCGGCCCGGACGTCAAAGAACACATGCGCACGAAGACCCCCCTCGCCGGTCTCCTCGTCCTCCTCCTCGCCGCCGCCTGCGGCGATCCGGCCACCACGGCCCGGGCCGACCAACGCCCGAACGACCCCTGGGGCCGCGACTTCCTCTCCACCGCCGTCAGCGAGAAGGGCCAGAGTCGCCCGCTGGTGGCTGGCACCCGCATCCGGCTGAGCTTCACCGATGACGGGCGCATCGTGGCCGGCGCCGGCTGCAACACTATGGCCGGCCAGGCCGAGGTGCGCGACGACCGTCTCGTGGTCGCCGACCTGTCCACCACCGAGATGGGCTGCGACCCCGACCGCCACGCCCAGGACGAATGGCTGGCCCGCTTCCTCTCCTCCCGGCCGAAGATGCGGCTGGCCGGACCAGAGCTGACGCTGTCGGGCGACTCCACCGAGATCCGCCTCCAGGACCGCGAGGTGGCCGACCCCGACCCAGCGCAAGCATCCGAGCGCCCCGGTTCCCGTCCCCTGCGGGGCACCCGCTGGGTGGTCGACACCGTGATCGACGGCCAGGCGGCCTCGTCCGTCCCCGAAGGAGCCGATGCCAACGTCACCTTCGGCGACGACGACGCCTTCGGCGGCTCGACGGGGTGCAACCAGATGGGCGGGACGGCCGTGGTCGACGAGGCGGCGGGGACGGCCGCCTTCAGCGACGTGTTCGCCACCAAGATCGCCTGCGAGGACGACAAGATGGCCCTCGAGGAGGCGGTGCTGTCGGTCCTCGACGGCCAGGTCACCTACACGGTCAAGGCCGACCGCCTGACGCTGAGCCACCCGAGCGGGAAGGGTCTCGGTCTCCGGGCCGCCCGGTAGTTTGGGGGCAACGGCCGGGGGGGGGGGGGGGGG
>JBIOUX010000103.1:0-22452 GCA_044867425.1 Acidimicrobiia bacterium
CCCGCCGCCACCCTGGCCGCCGCCGCCCTGTGCGGCCTGGAGGAGGTCTACCGGGTGGGCGGTGCCCAGGCCATCGCCGCCCTGGCCTACGGCACGGCCACCATCGCCCCGGTGGACGTCATCGTGGGGCCGGGGAACGTGTACGTGACGCTGGCCAAGCGGGAGGTGGCCGGAGTGGTCGGCATCGAGTCGACCGCCGGACCTTCGGAGCTGGTGGTGGTGGCCGACGAGTCCGCACCGCCCGACTACGTGGCCATCGACCTCATGGCTCAGGCCGAACACGGTCCCCACGGCGCCGCCCTGCTCGTCACCTGGTCCGAGCAGCTGGCGGAGGCGGTGGAGGAGGCGGTGATCCGCCTGCTGGCCACCGCCACCCGCAAGGGCGACATCGAGGCCACCTTGGCCACCGGGGGCACCGTGGTGCTGGTGGACGGGCCCGAGCAGGCCATGGCCGTGGCCAACGTGGTCGCCCCTGAGCACCTCCAGCTCATGAACACCGATCCGGTCGCCCTCGTGCCCCTGGTGCGCCACGCCGGGGCGGTGTTCTGTGGCCACTTCGCCCCCGCCCCGGTGGGCGACTACGTGGCCGGCGTGAACCACGTGCTGCCCACCGCCCGGACCGCCCGGTTCTCCTCCGCCCTGCGCGTGGGGAGCTTCATGAAGCACGTCCACGTGGTCGGCCTCGACGAGACGGCCCTGGCCCGGGTGGCTCCCTATGTCGCCGCCTTCGCCGACGTCGAGGGCCTCGAGGCCCACGCCCTGTCGGTGCGGATGCGGGGGGCCCGGACATGAGGTTGCGGGATGACCTGAGAGAGCTCACCGGCTACCACTCGCCCCAGGTGGACGTCTCCGTCCGGCTCAACACCAACGAGAGCCCGTACCCGCCGCCGGAGGAGTTCGTGGAGGCGTTCCGGACGGCGGTGGCCGCCGTCCCCTTCAACCGGTACCCGGACCGGGGGGCCCGGGAGCTGCGCGCCGCCCTGGGCCGCTTCCTGGGCCAGCCCGGGGAGCGCATCTTCTGCGCCAACGGCTCCAACGAGGTGCTTCAGACCATCCTGCTCGCCTACGGGGGCCCGGGGCGGCGGGCGGCGGTGTTCGAACCGTCCTACGTCCTCCACGCCCACATCGCCAACATCACCGGGACGGGGGTGGTGAGCGGCGAGCGGCGAGCCGATTTCACCCTCGACCCCACCGAGGCGGCCGCCTTCGTCGCCGCCGAGGCCCCCGACGTGGTGTTTCTGACCACCCCCAACAACCCCACGGGCACGGTGGCACCCCGGACCACGGTGGAGGCGCTCCTGGAGGCGGCGCCGGGGTTGCTGGTGGTGGACGAGGCCTACGCCGACTTCGCACCCTGGAGCGCTCTGGAGCTGGTCCGTGACGGCATCTCCCTGGTGGTCGTGCGCACCTACTCCAAGGTGTGGTCGATGGCCGCCTTCCGCCTCGGCTTCTGTGTGGCGCCGCCCGATCTCGTGGCCGACCTGGAGAAGGTCGTCCTGCCCTACCACCTGTCCGTCCCCACCCAGGTGGCGGGGAAGGTGGCCCTCGACTTCGTGGCCGAGATGCGAGCCCGGGTGGAGGCCATCGTGGCCGAGCGGGAGCGCCTCACCGGTGCGCTGGTGGCGATGGACGGCGTGGAGGTGTTCCCCTCGGGAGCCAATTTCGTGCTCCTCCGCGTGGGAGGCGCCCACGACGTGTGGCAGGGCCTGCTGGACAAGGATGTGCTGGTGCGTGACTTCTCCGCCCGGCCCCGGCTGGAGGACTGCCTGCGGGTGACCGTCGGGCGCCCGGAGGAGAACGACGCCTTCCTCACCGCGCTCAAGGAGGTGCTGGCCTGATGGCTGGGACCACTCGGCGCGCCCAGCGCCACCGGGCCACCAAGGAGACCGACATCGACGTGCGCCTCGACCTCGACGGTTCGGGCCAGGCCGAGGTCTCCACCGGGCTGCCGTTCTTCGACCACATGCTGGAGCAGCTCGGCCGTCACGGCGGTTTCGACCTCTCCCTCACCGCCTCGGGCGACCTGGAGGTCGACGCCCACCACACGGTGGAGGACACCGGCATCCTGCTCGGCACCGCCCTGGCCGAGGCGTTGGGCGACAAGGCCGGGGTCCGGCGCTTCGCCTCCGGCCTCTATCCCCTCGACGAAGCCCTGGTGCAGGTGGCGCTCGACCTGTCGGGCCGGCCCTACCTGGTCTACGAGGTGGAGACGTCTCCCGAGCGCATCGGCACCTTCGACCCCCAGCTGGCGGAGGAGTTCTGGCGGGCGTTCGTCACCTCCGCCGGGATCACGCTCCACCTGAAGACCCTGTCGGGGCGCAACGGCCACCACGTGCTGGAGGCCTGCTTCAAAGGCGTGGCCCGCTCCCTGCGCGACGCCGCGCGGGTGGAGGGCGACGGCGTGCCGTCCACCAAAGGCACGCTCTGATCATGGCCCGGCAAGCCCCATGATCGCCGTCCTCGACTACGGCATCGGCAACCTGCGCTCGGCGGAGAAGGCCCTCCAGCACCTCGGCGCCGCGGCCGGGCTGACCACCGACCCCGACGAGGCCGCCGCCGCCGGCGCCGTCGTCCTCCCCGGGGTGGGGGCCTTTGGGCGCTGCATGGAGGCACTCACCGCCTCGGGCCTCCTGCCCGTGGTGCGCCAGGCGGTGGCGGAGGGCAAGCCCTTTCTCGGGATCTGCGTCGGGATGCAGATGCTCTTCGAGGACAGCGAGGAGGCGCCCGGGGTTCCCGGCATCGGGCTCCTGGCCGGCACGGTGCGGCGCCTCCCCCCCGGGGTCCGCCACCCCCACATGGGCTGGAACGACGTCGAGGTCCGCAACGGCTCGGAGCTCTTCGCCGGGCTCCCGCCTCACCCCTACCTGTACTTCGTGCACTCCTACGCGCCGGTGCCCGCCGATCCCGACGTCGTGGCCGCCACCACCGAATACGGCGGCCCGGTGGTGGCGGCGGTGGAGCGGGGGCGGCTGTGGGCCACCCAGTTCCACCCCGAGAAGAGCGCCGCCAACGGGCTGGCCGTGCTGGCCAACTTCGTCCGCGCCGCCGGCGGCGCCGGGGAGTGATGGGAATCAACCTCTTTCCCGCCATCGACCTGCGCGACGGGCGGGCGGTGCGGCTGCTTCAGGGCGAGTTCGGGGCGGAGACCGTCTACTCGGAGGACCCGGTGGCCGTGGCCGGCGCCTACCAGGCGGCGGGCGCGCCCTGGATCCACGTGGTCGACCTGGACGCCGCCCGCAGCGGCGAGCCGGCCAACATCGCCCTGGTGGCGGCCATCGCCTCGGCCGTGTCCTGCCCGGTGCAGGCCGGCGGCGGTGTCCGCAGCCCCGAGGCGGCCGCCCGCCTCCTCGACGCCGGTGTGACCCGGGTGGTGGTGGGCACGGTGGCGGTGGAGGAGCCCGCGGTGGTGGAGGCGTTGTGCCGCCGCTATCCCGGGCGGGTGGCGGCCGGCCTCGACGCCCGGGGGTCCCAGCTGGCCGTCCGGGGCTGGACGGAGACTTCGGAAGCCGAGCTGACCGACGCCGCCCGGCGGCTGGAAGCCATCGGTGTGGCCGCCCTGGTGGTGACCGAGATCGGCCGGGACGGCACCATGGCCGGACCCGATCTCGACCAGCTCGGCGCCGTCCTGTCGTCCACCACCATCGACGTGATCGCCAGTGGCGGCGTCGGGTCTCTGTCGGACCTGCGCTCGCTGTCCGCCCTGGAGCCGGGGCCGGGGCGGCGGCTGGCCGGGGTGATCGTGGGCCGGGCCCTCTACGAGGGCCGCTTCTCGGTGCAGGAGGCGCTGGCGTGCTTGGCGCCCGTGTGATCCCCTGCCTCGACGTCGACGCCGGTCGGGTGGTCAAGGGCGTCAACTTCGTCGGCCTGCGGGACGCCGGCGACCCGGTGGAGCTGGCCGCCCGCTACGACGCTGAAGGGGCTGACGAGCTCGTCTTCCTCGACATCACCGCCAGTGCCGACGCCCGCGACACCATCGTCGAGGTCGTGGCCCGCACCGCCGAGGAGGTGTTCATCCCCTTCACCGTGGGGGGCGGGGTGCGGGGGGTCGACGACGTGCGCCGGCTGCTGCGGGCGGGAGCGGACAAGGTGTCGCTCAACACCCAGGCCGTGGCCCATCCCGAGCTGGTGGCGGGCAGCGCCGTCGAGTTCGGCTCCCAGTGCGTGGTGGTGGCCATCGACGCCCGGCGGGCGGGTGCCGGACCCGGCGCCCGGTGCTGGGAGGTGTTCACCCACGGGGGCCGCAAGCCCACCGGCCTCGATGCCGTGTCCTGGGCGGAGGAGGCGGTCCGGCTGGGGGCGGGCGAGATCCTGCTCACCTCGATGGACCGGGACGGGACCAAGGCGGGCTACGACAACGAGCTGCTCAAGGCGGTGACCGACGCCGTCCCCGTCCCCGTCATCGCCAGCGGGGGCGTGGGGACCCTGGAGCACCTCTACGAAGGCCTGGCCATCGGCGGGGCCTCGGCCGTGCTGGCCGCCTCAATCTTCCACTTCGGCACGTACACGGTCGGAGAAGCCAAGGACTACCTGGCCGCCCGCGGCGTCTCCGTGCGACGATAGGAAGCCGATCGCCAGAAGCCAGCAGAGTGTCGGTCGCGGAGGCCGGCACCGGACATGGAGGTGGCCATGGCCGACCCGGTGCTCGACGAGGCTTTCATGCGGCGCTACCGGGAGTTGCTCGACGCCGAGGACAGCGCCTTCGACGAGCTCGAGCATGCCTACGAAGACGGGGACCGGGCGCACTTTGACGCCGACTTCGCCATCTGGCGCAGCGTCCTGGGCCGCAAGATCGCCTTCCTGGAGCGGCGGGGTATCGCCGTCGACGGGAGAAAAGTGAAGGGTTGACCAGGGGGGCATCTCGACAGCTATGACGTCCCGCTCGCGGGATTTGAGTCCCGTGAGGCGGTGGCCAACCCTTCGTGTGCGGGAGCGCCGAGGTCGGTCTAGTTGAAACCGGCCATCCCCACGATGGGCTTGTTCAGCCTGGTGGCGCCCATGGAGCCGAAGAAGCCGGCGTCGCCGTAGGAAAAGACGCCGCCGTCGGAGGCCACGAACCAGTAGCCGTTGCCGGTCCGGGTGGGAGCCATGCCCACGATGGGCTGGTTGAGCCTGATGGCGCCGGTGGAGCCGCGGAACTGGGCGTCGCCGTAGGAGAAGATGCCGCCGTCGGACGCCACCAGCCAGTAGCCGTTCCCTGACGGGGTGGAGGCCATGCCCACCACCGGCTGGTTGAGCTTGATGGCGCCGGTGGAGCCGTAGAACCTGGCGTCGCCGTAGGAGAAGATGCCGCCGTCGGTGGCCACCAGCCAGTAGCCGTTGCCCGACGGGGTGGCGGCCATCCCGACCACGGGCTGGTTGAGCTTGATGGCGCCGGTGGAGCCGTAGAACTTGGCGTCGCCGTAGGAGAAGATGCCGCCGTCGGACGCCACCAGCCAGTAGCCGTTGCCCGACGGGGTGGCGGCCATCCCGACGATGGGCTTGGCCAGCTTGATGGAGCCGGTGGAGCCGAAGAACTTGGCGTCGCCGTAGGAGAAGATGCCCCCGTCGGAGGCCACGAACCAGTAGCCCGTCCCGCTGGGGTGGGCGGCCATGCCCACGATGGGCTGGTTGAGCCTGATGGAGCCGGCGGAGCCGTAGAACCTGGGTGTCCGGCCGGCGGGGCCGGCGAAGGAGAAGATCCCGCCGTCCGAGGCCACCAGCCAGTAGTCACCGGGGATGTCGGGGATGTCGGGAATGACCGCGCCGCCGGGGCCCGGATCGCAGCAGACGGGGGCGACGGCGCCGGTGCCCGGGACCCGCAGGAACACGTCCACGAGGCCGTTGCCGTCGCCGGGGATGAGGTCGCCGGCCATCGACTCGAAGGCGACCCGGCCGCCGTCGCTGTTGATCGAGGGCTGGAAGCTGCCGCCGTTGCCGGTCATGCCGTCGGGACGGGTGCTGACCGTGGAGAGGCGCCGGCCGGGCAGGTCCCACACGGCGACGTCGTCCTTGCCGTTGGTGTCGTTGGCCAGGACCCCCGAAGCCTGGAAGGCGACCACGTTGCCGTCGGCCGACAGCTCCGGGTTGAGCCCGTCGGCGGGCACCAGGGTGCTCTCGTGGGTGTCCAGGTTGAAGACGTTGATGTTGTTCAGGACCTGGTAGGCGACGACCCGACCGCTGCCGGAGAGCGAGGGCCGGGAGGAGCCCTTGGACCCGACGTTCTCGGCCGTGGCGCCCCGGCGCCAGACGAACACGCCGAAGTCGGTGACCTCGAAGGCGACCGTGCTGCCGTCGTGGCTGAGCGAGGGGGCCACGCAGTCGCAGGAGACGCCACCGGGCAGGGCCGCCTCGACCGGAGCGTTGCCGCCATCCCGGACGAAGATGCGCCGGGCTTCACTCCCGGCCAGGGTGCCGCCGGACCAGGCGACCACCCCGCCGTTGCCGTTGACCGTGGGGGAGAAGGCGCCGACGTTGGCGGCCGCCGTGCTCACCAGGCGCACGCCGGTGCCGTCGCTCTTCATGGCGTAGACGTCGCGCACCCCGTTGCCGTCCTGAGGGGCCAGGGCCTTGTCGGTGGAGAAGACGACGGTGCCGCCGTCGCCGCTGATCTCGATCTCCTTGGCGCCGGCGTCGGCCAGCACGAGACGGTCGTTGACCATGATGTGGCCGGTGGCGCCCTGGAGGTAGGCGACGATGGTCCCGGTGTCGTCGATCGACGCCTCGGAGCTCCCGCCGCCGGGGCTCACCTTGGAGAGCGCCCCGTCGGGAATGGCGGCGCCGGCCGGCGCGGCCACAGTCGCCGCCATCAGGGCGGCCACCACCATGGTGCGGGCGGTCCACCGGTCAAGGCTCGGCCGCATGCGGGTCCTCCTGGGGGTACGGGGCGGGGGCTTGGTCCTACTCTCGTGGTCAGTTTTGTCACTGGTGGCGCTTTTGTCCACCTGTGAGACTGTTGTGACGCGGGCGCGTTGGCCCGACCGTGGTGAGTTCGACTTCGGGCCGTTTTCTTCCTGCCGGAGCAGGAAGGGCGCGCCGGTAGCATTGCGGCGTGGTCTCAGCCTCTTCCGCCTCTTCGCCGTCGCCCGCCGCCACGCCCATCACCACTTCGGACGAACACCTGGGCCGCATCCGCTACGACGCCTCCGGCCTCGTGCCGGCCATCGTCCAGGAGGAGGGCACCGGCGACGTGCTGATGCTCGGCTACATGAATGCCGAGGCGCTGCGCCGGACGCTGGAGACGGGCCGCACCTGGTTCTGGAGCCGGTCCCGGAGCGAGTACTGGTGCAAAGGGGAGACGTCGGGTGACCGCCAGTGGGTGCGGCAGGCGTACTACGACTGCGACGGCGACACGGTGCTGGTGGTGGTGGAGCAGGAGGGCCGGGGTGCCTGCCACACCGGGGAACGGACCTGCTTCTTCCGCAGCTTCGGGGACTAGCCGTGCCCGTGGCCGATTTCAGGCTGAGTCCCACCCGGGAAGCCTTCGTCCAGCTGGCCGCCACCCACACCGTCGTCCCGGTGTGGCGGGAGGTGCTGGCCGACCTCGAGACCCCGGTGTCGGTGTTCCTCAAGCTGGTCGGCTCGGGAGAAGGGTTTCTCCTGGAGTCGGTGGAGCACGGCGAGCGCTGGGGCCGGTACTCGTTCATCGGGCGCGACCCCGCCCTCACCCTGGTGGCCCGGGGCCCGACGGTGACCTGGTCCGGTCCCTCGCCCGACCTGTCGGCCGGCCTCCCCACCGACCGGGGGGCCCTGGGCGCCCTGGAGGCTCTCCTGGCCCGGTTCCGGGCCCCCCGTCTTCCGGAGCTGCCGCCCTTCCACGGCGGCATCGTGGGCTGGCTGGGCTACGACGTGGTCCGGGAGATCGAGGTGTTGCCCGCCATCCCGCCCGACGACCTCGGCCTGCCCGACGCGGTGATGTCGCTCACGGGCCACGTGGCCGCCTTCGACCACTTCCGCCAGCGGCTCTACCTCATCGAGAACGTGCTGGTCCCACCCGGGGCGGGTGAGGCGGAGCTGCTGGCCGCCTACGAGGCCGCCGCCGCCCGCCTCGAGGCGCTGGTCGAAGATCTGTCCCGGCCCCTGCCCTACCTGCCCGCGCCCCCTCCGGCCGAGACGGGGGAGGAGGCCCCCATCCCCGAGGTCCGCTCCAGCTTCGCCGGCGGCTCGTACCAGGGGGCGGTGGAGGCGGCCCGGGAGCACATCCTGGCCGGCGACATCTTCCAGGTGGTCCTGGCCCAGCGTTTCGAGTTCGCCCTGGAGTGCGACGCCTTCGACGTCTACCGGGTGCTCCGCCAGGTGAACCCGTCGCCCTACATGTACTTCCTCCGGGGCCACGAGCCGGGAGGCCAGGACGGGTCAGCCGGGGACATCATCGTGGCCGGTTCGTCGCCCGAGCCGATGGTCCAGCTCCTCGACGGCCGGGTCATCAGCCGGCCCATCGCCGGCACCCGCCGGCGGGGCCGGGACGAGGCCACGGACCGGCGCCTGGCGGGCGAGCTGATCGAGCACCCCAAGGAGCGGGCCGAGCACGTGATGCTGGTCGACCTGGCCCGCAACGACGTCGGCCGGGTGGTCCGGTTCGGTACCGAGCAGATGGACGAGCTCATGACCCTGGAGCGCTACAGCCACGTGATGCACCTGACCAGTCAGGTGTCGGGCGAGCTGCGGCCCGGCCAGGGGCCGGTGGACGTGCTGCGGGCCACGTTCCCGGCCGGCACCGTCTCGGGCGCGCCCAAGGTCCGGGCCATGGAGATCATCGACGAGCTGGAGCCGACCAAGCGGGGTCCCTACGCCGGGGTGGTGGGGTACCTGGACTTCTCCGGCAACCTCGACACCGCCATCGCCATCCGCACCATGGTGGTGGGCGGCGAGCGGGCTTCGGTTTCCGCCGGGGCGGGGATCGTGGCCGACTCCGACCCGGCCCAGGAGGACCTGGAGTGCCGCAACAAGGCCCGGGCCGTCCTGGCCTCGGTGGCCGCCGCCCGCCATCTGGGAGCCCGGCCCCAGCCCACGGAGGCGTGGTGACCGTCTCGGCCGCCGCCGAGGGGGCGCTCCGCGAGGGAGCCGGCCTGGTCGACGGGCGGGACCGGGGGTCGGTGCTGGTGAGCGGGCCCGAAGCCCAGTCCTTCCTTCACAGCCTGCTGTCCCAGGACGTGGCCGGGCTGGCCGCCGGCGAGGGGGCCCACGCCCTGCTGCTCCAGCCCCAGGGCAAGCTGGACTGCGACCTGCGGCTGCTGGTGGTCGGGCCCGAGGAGATCCGCCTGGACTGCGAGGCGGGCCGGGGCGCGGCGCTGGCCGCCTCCCTGCGCCGCTTCAAGCTGCGGGTCAAGGCCGAGGTGGAGGACACCACCGGAGGGTGGGGCGTCCTCCTCCTGCGGGGCGACCAGGCGCCAGACGTGGCGGCGGCGACCGCCGGCGTACCCGTTCCCGGCGCCCAGCACCATCACGTGCCCTGGCCCGGGAGCGACCTGCGCCTGGTGCGGGCCGACTGGCCCGGCGGGTGGCCGGGGATCGACGTCGTCGGTCCGGTCGAGGCTCTCGGTGGCGCCGCCGACGCCCTGGTGGGCGCCGGCGCCACGACGGCCGGACCGGATGCCTACGAGGCGGCCCGGGTGGCGGCGGGTGTGCCCCGCCAGGGCGTCGACATCGACGAGCGCACCATCCCCCAGGAGGCGTTCCTGGAGCTCGACGCGGTGTCGTTCACCAAGGGGTGCTTCCTGGGCCAGGAGCTGGTGTGCCGGATCGACACCCGGGGCCATGTGAACCGCTATTTGCGTGGCTTCGTGATGGAGGATGACACCACTCCTCCCCCCGGAGCGGGCATCGTGGTGGGAGACAAGGAGGTGGGCGTTCTGACCACGGTGGCGAGATGGGCGGGCGGCACCCGGGCGCTGGGCTACCTGCGCCGCGAGGTGGAGGTTCCCGCCCAGGTCCTGGTGCGCTGGGACGGCGGCGAGGTGGCGGCCCGGGCCGACGCCCTTCCGGAGCGGCCGTGACGATGGCTCTTCGCCTGGCGGCTCATCGCGATGCGGTTGGGGGCCCCTGCCCCAACCGCCCGGCCCTGCTGGCGCAGGTCCGATGAGGCGGTTGCGGTCCGTCGCCGGGGTGGTGACGGCGTTGTGCCTCCTGGCCGGGGCGGCGTGCTCGTCGGAGGACGGCAAGACGCTGCCCGCCCCGGACCCGTCGTCCACCACCACCACGACCCTGCCGGTCGACTTCAGCGAGGTGGCGCTGGCCCCCATCACGCCGGGGAAGGCACCCCCCGTCACCCGGCCGCCGGGGCCGGGGAAGGCGTCCATCGCCGGGAGGGTGGTGGACGCCACGGGCGCGCCCGTGCCCGGGGCCATGGTCCGGGCCACCTACTTCTTCGATCCCGCCAAACCCGAAGTCATTGAGACCATCTCGAACCCGGACGGCACCTACCGCTTCGAGAAGGTCTACGGCGGCCGGTGGCGCGTCCGGGCCTGGCTGGCGCCGGTGCTGGCCACCTTGGAGCAACCCGCCTTCTTCCTCAGCGCCACCGAGCAGAAGGTCCTCGACCTCAAGGTGAAGGCCGTCCCGGACATGGACGTGACATCCAAGATGGCCCCCGACCCCCCGCTGGTCGGGTGGCCGGCGGAGCTGGCCGTCCTGGTCGTGACCCAGACGGTGGACCCCGAGGGCAAGCTGGTCCGGACCCCGCTGGGCGCCACCGCGGTGACCCTGGGGACCTCCGGGAACTGGTCGGTGGGCGGCTCCCCCACCCAGCTCACGGAGGCCGACGGCACCACCCGGTGGACGATGACGTGCGCCGCCGAGGGGGTGCACGAGGCCAACCTGTCGGTGGTCGGGCGGGTGTTTCCCATCACCCTGCCGTCGTGCCTGTCGCCGGCGTCGACCACCACCGCCAGCACTACGACGACGATGGCCGGGGCGTCGACGAGCTCGACGAAGCCGAAGCCGAAGACCACGACGACGACCCGCCCGAAGACGACGAGCTCGACCCGGGCGGGCGTGCAGCCACGCTGACGGCGAACCGGGTGCGCCCGTCGGGGGTGCGCTCCACTCCAACCGTCCCGCCCATGGCCTCGGCCAGCTGGGCCACGATGGCCAGCCCGAGCCCGGTGCCCACCTTGCGAGCCGGTCCGGGATTCGAGGTGTCCCCGGCGGCTGGGCGGCGGGAGGTGTAGAGCCGCTCGAAGACATGGGGGAGGTCCTCGGGATGGACGCCGGGGCCGTCGTCGACCACCGAGATGGTCAGGCCCGGGGGCGTCGGTTCCACACTCACCTCCACCGAGGTGGCGGCGTACTTGAGCGCGTTCTCCACCAGGTTGGCCACCATCTGGGCCAGGCGTTCGGGGTCGAGGGTGGCGGGCAGCGGAGCCGGCACCGGAACGGCGATGAGGTGCAGGCCGGCGTCGGTGGCGGCGGGCCGGAGGGCCTCGACGGCGCCGGCCACCACCCCGGCGGCGTCGACCGGCCGGGGATGGAGCGAGAACTCCCGGGCGTCGAGACGGGCGAGGTCGAGCAGGTCGGCCACCAGCCGTTCCAGCCGGCGGGCCTCAGCGCCGATGATGGTGGCCGCCCGCCGGCGGGACTCGTCGTCGTCGGCCGCCCCCTCGGCCACCGCCTCGGCGTAGCCCCGGATGGAGGTGAGCGGGGTGCGCAGGTCGTGGGACACGCTCATGAGGAAGGCGCGCTCCAGCCCGGCAGTCCGCTCCAGCTCGGCGGCCATGGTGTCGATGGCGGCGCCCAGGCGGGCCAGCTCGTCGTCGGCTTCGGCCAGACCTCCCACCCGGGCCCCGAGGTCGCCACCGGCGATGGCCCGGGTCGTGCGCTCCATGGCCTGGAGGGGTCGGGTGAGCCGGCGGGCCAGCCAGACCGCCACCGTCGCCGCCACCGCCGCCGCCAGTCCGGCCGCCATGAGCAGGAAGGGGCCGCTCCGGCCCAGGGGCAGCAGCCCGACCTGGCGGGTCAGCACCACCACGGGTCTGAGGGTACGGCCGGACAGGGGCTCCAGGGGGTGGGCCACGAAGACGAGCCGGCGGCTGCCGCCCGTCTGGGTCGCTCCCGCCCACAGGGCGGCGCCATCGATGTCGCCGACCCCCACGCCGTCGGGCAGGGTGGGCAATCCGGTGACCTGGCGTCGGGGCAGGAGCGCGTCCCGCCGGCGCAGGGCGGGCGCCAGGTCGGGGCCGGCGAGGACGTCGCCGTCCGGGGTGACAAAGACAACCCCGATCCCGTCGACGTCGAGCACCCGGCCCAGGCGCCGGCTGAGATTGGTCAGCCCGGCCACGCCGTTCTCTCCGACCAGGCCGGCCAGCCCGTCGGCTGCGTCGGTCAGGTCCCGGCGGGCGTCGGCCCGGGCCGTCGAGCGGGCCAGGGCGGCGGTGATGACCACGGCCGCCAGCAGCGAGCCCACGGCCATGGCCACCAGCCAGCCGGTCAGCCGGCGCTGGAGCGTGCCCGGCCCGCGGCTCACGTGTGGTCGAGGCGGTAACCGAGGCCCCGCACGGTGGTGAGGGCGACGGCCCCGGCCAGCTTCTTGCGCACCTGGGCGACATGGACGTCGACGGTGCGGGGATCGCCGTACCAGCCGTAGCCCCAGACGCCGTCGAGGATCTGCTGGCGCGAGAGCGCCAGCCCGGGGCGTTCGGCGAGGTAGCGCAGCAGCTCGAACTCCTTCGCCGTGAGGTCGACGACCACTCCGGCGGCCTGCACCTCGCGCCGGCCGAGATCGATCACCGCCCGACCGACCTCGATGACCGCCGCCGCCGGCGCCGCCCCCTCGGTGCGGCGCAGCACCGCTTTCACCCGGGCCACCAGCTCCCGGGGGGAGAACGGTTTGGTGAGGTAGTCGTCGGCGCCCATCTCCAGGCCCAGGACCCGGTCGATCTCGGAGTCCCGGGCGGTGAGGAAGATGACGGGCAAGGGCGCGTCGGCCTGGAGCTTGCGGCAGACCTCCAGCCCATCGATCCCGGGCAGGCCCACGTCGAGCACCACCAGGCGGGGCCGCTCCCGTTTGGCGGCGGTCAGCCCCTCCTCGCCGCTGGCGGCCTTGAGCACCCGGAAGCCCTCCTTGCGCAGGTAGAGCTCGACCAGGTCGGCGATGTTGGCTTCGTCGTCCACCACCAGGATGGTCCCGCCTCGCTCCGGTGTTGCAGGCCCTCGTATTCCGGCGCTCACGGCGCCATCGTGTCACGGAGGAAGTCGCCGTGGATCTCGATGGCCCGCACGGCCCGCCGGGTGGCGTCCGGCTCCGGGAGGGACGCCGCCGCCGCCCGGACGGCGGCCTGCTGGTTCCGGTCGGTCGGGGTGGGGAAGGCGAACCGCCAGCGCCGCGCCTGGCGGGCGATCAGGGCCTTGTCGCCGTCGTCGATCTCGACTCCGGCGGCAGGAAAGATCCGGCAGTCGTAGGTGCGACAGGTCCGGGGACGATGCTCGTAGATCGAGCACTGGTTGTCGATGAGCATGGGGCAGTGGCCCCGCTCGTCGTAGCCGAGGACGACGTGGCCGGGTGGGAGCCGGGGCGCGGGCGACAGCAGCGCTTTGGGGATGTGGGCCAGCGCGTCCGTCTCGTCGGGTCCGATGGGGATGAACTGCGACGCCGTGCAGCAGGCGGTGCAGCCCCCGCAGGGCACGTCGGACCCGCCTTCGCCGCGGAGCGCGGCCTGCATCTGCGCCAGCCACGCCGAGAAGGCCCCGGCCGGCAGGTCGTGCTCCCCGCTCGTCACCATCGCCCCCAGTGGATGGTCTCCTCCACCGGCCGGCGGCCCCGGGCCAGGGAGGGGGAGGGTTCGTCGGGGGCGGGATGGCCCAGGGCCACCGCCCCGATGGGCGTGAAGGCCTCGGGGAGGGCGAAGCTGGCCCGGAGCGCACCCAGCCCGCCGAAGATCCCGAAGAAGAGCGCTCCCAGGCCGGCGTCCACCGCCCCGAGCAGGAGCGTCATGGTGGCGAAGGCGCAGTCGACGTCCCAGTAGGGGACGGGCCAGCGGGACTCGTCCCTGTCGGTCCAGCCCTTGTCGGGCTCGGCGTAGCGGTCGAGGTAGGCCGCCTTGGACGAGCACGGCAGGACGATCACGGGGGCGGTGAACAGCCCGGGCCAGCGGAACCCGTCCCGCTCCTCGGCCGGGAAGGTGGCGTCCCAGAACCGGCCCACCTGCTCGGGGCCCTCGAGCACGAGGAAGGCGAAGCCCTGCGTGTGGCCCGCTGACGGCGCCCGCCGGGCCAGGTCGAGGAGGCGGTCCAGCACCTCCCGGTCGATCGGCTCGGCGGTGAAGGTGCGCACCATCCGCCGCCGGCGCACGGCCTCGGTGAACTCCATCAGGTCTTCCGGCCGAGGAGGCCCTCGAGGAGCTGGGCCATCAGCCCGATGGTGGAGAACAGCGACTGTTCCTTGGAGCGATCCGGGTCGAGGTGGGTCAGGAGCTCGATGCCCACGAACAGGGCGCTGATCACGTAGGCCAGGTCGGCGACGGGGAGGAGCTGCTGGTAGGGGGTCCCCGCCACCACCCGGGTGATGGCGGCCACCACGAGCTCCGTCCACGGCTCGAACCGGCGGAGCACCTCGGCGGCCAGCTCGGGTGACGATGACGCTCCGGCCAGCATCTGGGAGAGCACGTGGATGTGGCCGTGCTCGACGTCCTCGGCGTGGAGCGCGGCCGCCACCTCCACCAGCTGGGGGAGGGTCGAGACCTCGGCCAGCTGCTCGCGGTAGCGGACCATGCGGGCGTCGGAGATGGAGTCCAGGCCGGCGAGGAGGACATCGTTGACCGATCCGAAGTGGTAGAAGATCAGCGCCTGGTTGAACCCGCCGGTGCGGGCGATGGCCCGGGCGCTGGTGCCCACGATGCCTTCCCGGCGGACCGTCTCCACGGCGGCGTCGATGATGCGCTGGCGGGTGTCGGCCGACATCTCACCTCCTCGCCGTTCGCCGGTGCCGGCACCGTCCATCCTGGCAGTCGCCGGGACCGAGGAAGGCGCTCAGCCGTCCCCTCCTGGTGGAGACCATGTGGAAGAAGCGCTCGGCCATGAGGGCGAACATGGGCCCCGACAGCCGATAGGACCATTCCCGCCACTCCCGGGTGGCCCACAGGCAGACGAGGAAGGCGGCGGGGCCGATCCACACCCGGGCCTGGTCGTCCGCCACCACCAGTTCGGTCCCGAGCCACGGCATCCCGCCGTAGCGCGCCCTGGCCACCGGCGAGCCGGCGGCCAGAAACTCCATGTCCACGAATCGGGGTTGCCACTCCAGCCAGTGGCGGCAACGCCGGCACAGCTCGCACTCCTCGTCGTAGACCACGGTGAGGCGCTGTGGGTTCACTGGGCGGGCTGGCCGGTGGGCGGGGCCCACTGGATCTGGGGGGCGACGGGGGGCGGCAGTGTGGCCACCTCCGCCCTCCGGCGGATGCGGTAGAAGACGTACATGTTGAGGAGGTGGAGGACGCCGAGCGAGATGAGCAGGACCCCCAGCCGGTCGACCAGTACCTCGGTGGCGGAGAGGGTGTCGACGGCCGAATCAGCCTGGAGGATGACGAGGGCGTAGCCCAGGTTCAGCAGGTAGAACCCGATGACCAGCAGGCGGTTGACCGCCGCCGCCAGCGCCGGCTTGTCGGAGCAAGTGCTTTGATCGGCTGCTTTGATCGATCGTTTTAAGCATATGCTCAATACCCGGGGCGCGTCAAGAGGGAACCCGCCTTGCTTCGGGGTCAGGCGCCCCGAGGTTCCTTGGGCAGGCCGAGAACCCGTTCCCCCACGATGTTGCGCATGACCTCGTCGGTGCCTCCCGCCAACCGCAGACCGGGGACGCCGAGGAGCATGTCGGCCCAGGCGTAGGTGCCCCACTCGCCGGTGTCGGCGATGAGCCGGGGTCCGAGGATCCCGCTGACGGCGGCCGAGATGCGCTGGAGGTTGTTGGTCAGAGCCAGCTTCAGGGTGGAGGCCTCGGGACCGGGCAGCTGGCCGGCCCGCAGCTTGGCCAGGGCCCGCATGGTGGTGAACCGGGCCACCGAGGAGTGGATGTAGATGTCGGCCAGCGCCTGGCGGACCCGGGGGTCGGCGGCCCGGTCCAGGTGGCGGGCGAGCTGCTGGAGGCGCAGGCTCACCCCCTGGCCGGGGGCGATCGATCCGCCGCCGATGGCCATGCGCTCGTTCATGAGGGTGGTGAGCGCCACCGTCCAGCCCTGGTCGGGGTCCCCCAGGAGAAACTCGGCCGGGACCCGCACGTCGGTGAAGAACACCTCGTTGAAGCTGGCCCCGCCCGTCATCTGCCGCAGCGGCCGGACCTCCACGCCGGGAGCGCGCATGTCGACCAGGAACATGGTCAGGCCCCGGTGGCGGCTGTCGGCATCGGTGGAGGTCCGGGTGATGATCTCGCCGATGTCGGAGTACTGGGCGCCCGACGTCCACACCTTCTGGCCGTTCAGGACCCACTCGTCACCGTCCCGCACGGCCCGGGTCTGGATGCCGGCGAGGTCCGAGCCGGCCACCGGCTCCGAGAACAGCTGGCAGGCGATGACGTCCCCCCGGTACATGGCCGGGAGATACCGCTGCTTCACCTCCTCGGTGGCGTGGGCCAGGATCGTGGGGGCGATCATGCCCAGGCCGATGCCGAACGGGCCCTGCGAGGGGGTGTCGTAGCCGGATTCGAGCGACTGCCACACCCGCTCGAACTCGCGGGGAAGGCCGCGCCCGCCGTACTCGGTGGGACCGCTGATCCAACCGAAGCCGGCGTCATAGATCTTGGCCCGCCATCCCTTGGCCGCCTTGACCAGGGTCGCCTCCTCCTCGGGGCTCAGCTCGGGGAAGAGGGAGACCTCATCGGAACCCTCCCCCCAGGTCAGGCTGACTTCCCGGCGGGGTTCGGCGTGGGCGTCGAGAAAGGCCTTGGCCTCGGCCCGGAACTCTTCGGTGGTGGTCATGCCGGGCGAGGTTACCTGGCGGTATCGAAGTGCCGGGTACCGTGACCTTCGATGGATCCGATGGACCCGATGGGCCCCCCGCCTGCCACCTGCCGTCTGTGTGAGACCCCGCTTCCCGACCCGGCGGGGCGCTGCCCGGCTTGTGGGATGCACCAGGCCCGGGACCTGCCGCCAGCCCCAAAATGGTGCATCGCCGCCGGCCTGGCGGCCCTCTATCTCTTCGTCGCCGTTGTCCTCGTCCTCACCCGCTGAGCTGGTGGACGCGGCGATCGAGGTTGACGGGCTGCGGGTGGCCTACGGGCCCACCGTGGCCGTCGACGGACTGTCCTTCGCCGTGGGGCGGGGCGAGGTGTTCGGCCTGCTGGGCCCGAACGGGGCGGGGAAGACGACCACGGTGGAGACGCTGGAGGGTTTCCGGCGGCCGGACTCCGGCTCAGCCCGGGTGCTGGGGCACGACCCGGTGGCCGAGCGGGCGGCGCTGGCGCCGGCCGTCGGGGTGATGCTCCAGGAGGGCGGCTTGTATCCCGGGATCCGCCCGCTGGAGGCGCTGCGGCTGTTCGCCGCCTACTACGACGACCATGAGGACCCCGACGCCCTCCTCGATCTGGTCGGGCTGAGGGAGGCGGCCGGGACCGTGGTCCGCCGGCTGTCCGGCGGGCAGCGCCAGCGGCTCTCGCTGGCCCTGGCCCTGGTGGGGCGGCCCCGGGTGGTGTTCCTCGACGAACCCACCGCCGGGATGGACCCCCACGCCCGGCTGACCACGTGGGAGGTCGTCGTCGGGCTGCGGGAGCGGGGGGCGACCGTCCTGGTCACCACCCACGCCATGGACGAGGCCGAGCGGCTGTGCGACCGCGTGGCCATCATCGACGCCGGGCGCCTGGTGGCCCTCGGTTCCCCCGACGAGCTCACCAAAGGGGCGGGTGGAGGCGAGACCCGCTTCTCGGCCGCGCCCGGCCTCGACTGCGGCGCCCTGGCCGCCGCCGCCGGGCTGGCGCCGGGCGCGGTGACCGAGGAGCGGCCCGGGCGCTACGTGGTGGTGGCCCCCGGGACCCCGGCGCTGATCGCCGCCCTGACCGGCTGGCTGGCCGAACACGACGTGTCTCTCGGAGACCTGCAGGCCGGCCGGCGCAGCCTGGAGGAGGTCTTCCTCACCCTCACCGCCGAGTCGGCCCGCCCCGGGGGAGCCGGGGTGGAGGCGCAAGGGTCGCGCCGGCGCCGGGGACGGCGCCGGTGAGAGCCCGGGCGCTCGCCGCCCAGGCCCGGGTGGAGACCACCCTCACCCTGCGCCGGGGTGAGAGCCTGCTCGTCACGCTCGGCATCCCCGTCGGCGTCCTCGTCTTCTTCAGCACCATCGACCTCGTCGACACGGGCTTCGACGAGCCGCTGGATTTCCTCGTCCCCGGCGTGCTGGCGCTGGCCGTGATGTCGACGGCCATGGTCAGCCTGGGGATCGCCACCGCGTTCGAGCGGCGCTATGGCGTCCTGAAACGGCTCGGCCCCACCCCTCTGGGCCGGGACGCCCTGCTGGTGGCCAAGATCCTCACCGTGGTCGGCCTGGAGGCCATCCAGGCCGCCGTCCTCCTCGCCACCGGCGCCGCCCTGGGATGGTCACCGGGCGGTGGCGCCGGCGGCCTCCTGGCGGCGGCGGGAACGATGGCGCTGGGCACGGTGGCCTTCGCCGGCCTCGGCCTGCTCATGGCCGGTGCCCTGCGGGCGGAAGTCACCCTGGCCCTGGCCAATGGCGTGTACCTGCTGCTGCTTCTGGTCGGGGGTATGGCCTTCCCGCTGGACCGCCTCCCTGGCGCCCTGGAGACCGTGGCCCGAGCCCTGCCCGCTGCCCCCCTGGCCGCCTGCCTGCGAGGCGCCCTGACCGGCACCGGTGTTCCCGGCGGCGACCTTGCCGTCCTCGCCGCCTGGGCCGTCGCCGCCCCCCTGGCCGCCGCCCGGGCCTTCAGCTGGGAGGAGTGAGGGGGGCCGGGGCGGGCGCGCCCGTCGGCCGGGTCGGCGGCGTCCGGAGAGGAAAGGCGCAATGAAGGAGGCGACGGGGGCCGGCGCCGCGGGGCCGGTCCAGTCTCCGCCGCGGCCGCCGTTTCTTGTGTTCCTCCGCAACACCTGTCGTTGCACAGGAACGCCGGAATCCGAGGCGAGCCCAAGTGACTGGTCTCGGCGTTCCTCCGCAACACCTGTCGTTGCACAGGAACGCCGGAATGGGTAGGCGGCGACAGGCCGAACGGGGCCCGTGGCTCACCGCACCCTCGACCCCTTCACCGCGTCTTTTTGTCTTTTGCCCTACAGGATCCGCTCGAGTTGCCGGTCGACGAGGGGACGGGAGACGGGGCCGATGAGGCGCCCCGTGACGTGGCCGTCGGCGGAGACGAAGAAGGTCACGGGGGCGCTGTCGACCCCGAAGCCGCGGGCCGCCACCTCGTCGGGATCCACCAGCAGGGGCCAGTCGGCGCCGGCCGATCGGGCGGCCTGGCCGGCGACGGTGGGGTCGTCGCGGACCACCACGCCCACCATCGCCAGGTCGGGGTGCCGGCGGCGGGTGGCAGCCAGCACGGCCACCTCGTTCCCGCACGGCTCGCACCACGAGGCGTAGAAGTGCACCACGGCGGGGCGGCCGGCGAGATCGGCCGACGACACCCTGGTCCCGTCGGTCGCCTCCAGGCTGAAGGCGGGGACCGGGCCGGAGCGGATGGGGTCCCGCCGGGACTCGTCGGTCAGGGCGCGGCGGATGAGGAGGCTGCCGGGCACGGCGGCCACGATCAGGAGCAGGAGGAGGAGGCGAAGATTCTTCAGCTGTGTGACAGCAGGATGGCGTCGTGGGCGATGGCGGCGAACAGCAGCCCGAGGTAGGTGATGGAGTAGGAGAACAGCCGGATGGCCGCCTTGGGAGTGCCGTCCCGGGACAGGACATGGGCGCACTGGAGGAAGCGGGCGCCGAGCACCAGGGCCGCCACCAGGTACACCGGGCCCATCTGCGCCGCCGGGCACAGGGTGAGGGTCACGGCCACCAGCACCACCGAGTAGGCCAGGATCTGGCGGGTGGCGGCCTTGGGCCCGGCCACCACCGGCAGCATGGGGACGCCGGCGGCGGCGTAGTCGTCCCGGTAGCGCAGGGCCAGGGCCCAGAAGTGCGGCGGCGTCCACATGAACACGATGGCGAACATCACCCAGGCGGGCAGGCCGACCCGGCCGGTCACCGCCGCCCAGCCCACCAGCACCGGCACCGCCCCGGCCGCCCCGCCGATGACGATGTTCTGGGCCGTCGTCCGCTTCAGCCACATGGTGTAGACGAACACATAGAAGGCGGTCGCCCCGACCGACAGCAGGGCCGCCAGCAGGTTGACGGTGGCCCACAGGAAGACGAAGGCCGTCACCTCGAGGGCGATGCCGAAGCGCAGGGCGGCGGTGGGCGACACCGCCCCGGTGGGGAGCGGCCGGCGCCGGGTGCGACCCATCTTCTCGTCGATGTCCCGGTCGATGACGCAGTTGATGGTGTTGGCGCCACCGGCGGCCAGCGTGCCGCCGACGAGCACCGCCACCACCAGCCAGGGGTCGGGCAGGCCCCGATCGGCCAGCACCATGGCCGGCACGGTGGTGACCAGCAACAGCTCGATGATCCGGGGCTTGGTCAGCGCCAGGTAGACCCGCAGCCGCGCCGTCCACGTGTCCCCGCCCGCCGCCGGCAGGGCCCCGGCCGCAGCGCCGTGAACCGCCTTCACGCCGGGCTCCCCACGGGTGCCCGGTCCGATTCGGGACCGGGTTCGGAGACAGGCCGGGCGCCGGCGGGGGAAGGCAGGCGCCAGGCCAGCCGGGTGGCGGCGAAGAGGGCGCCGAAGACCAGCGCCCCCAGCGCCAGGTGGGCGGTGCGGGTCGCCGGGCTGAGTCGGGTCCACACGTTGCCCGCCCCGACCAGGATCTCGATGCCGATCACGGCCGAGGCCATGCGGACCAGGACGTTCACCGGCCCGGCCTGGGGCCGGCGCCGGACCGATCGGGCCAGGGCGAAGACCGCCACCGCCACGCCGGCGGCCATCAGGCGGTGGGCGAAGTGCAGGTCGGGCACCACCCCGTGGGTGGCGGGCAGCAACCGGCCGTCGAACAGGGGCCAGTCGGGGAAGGCGAGCCCGGCGTTCCTGCCGCTCACGTACGAGCCGAGCAGCATCAGGGCGAGGGTGGAGACCGTCACCCAGGTGAGGGTCCGGGCGAAGCGCCGGTCGGCGGACGACTGGCCGGGGGCGGGCACCGACGGCGTGGTCTCCATCACCAGGGAGATGACGAGGGCGAAGAGGGTCATGGCCACCAGCAGGTGGGCCACCACCGACTCGGCGTGGAGATCGAGCGCCACCACCAGCGCGCCCAGCAGGGCCTGGGAGAACACCACCGGCACCGTGGCGACCGCCAACCGGCGGGCCCGGGGCTCGATCCGCCGCCGGGCGGCGAGGGCGTAGCCGGCCAGAGCCAGGGTCAGGAGAATGACCACCGAGGCCACCAGCCGGTGCGAGTACTCGATGATGGCGTGGTACTCGAGGGGCGGCACCAGCGATCCGTGGCAGCGGGGCCAGTCGGGACAGCCGAGACCCGATCCGGTGGCCCGCACCATCCCGCCCACCACCACCAGGAGGTAGGTGGCGGCGGTGGTGACGATGGCGAGGCGGCGCAGCGAGGTCATTGGGCCACCACGGTGGCTTGCATGCCGGCGGCCCGGTGCCCGGCGACGTCGCAGTAGAGCGTGTAACGGCCCGGCCGGAGCGCCACGTTGCCCTTGTCGGTGTCGCCCTTGGCCGCCACCTCCAACTTGAAGTGGCCGATGCCGTCGATCTTGAGCGTGTGCATCTGGGCACCCTCGTTCACGTAGGTGAACGTAACGGCGCCCGCCGGCACGGTGGTCTCCGGCGGCTGGAGGAACAGATCACCGGCGGTGATGGTGACCGGCGTTCCGGGACCCGGATCCGGCGGCACCGTGGCCCCGTCGGCGGTGGCCGGGGGAGGCGAGGCGCCCCCGCCGTCGCAGGCGCTGAAGAGCACGAAAACGCCGGCCAGCAGGCTGGCGAACCGCAGGCGGCGTCGGGTCATGGCGCAGACGAAGGTACACCGCAGCGCCCGCCCGGAGGGAACCGCGACACTACGCTCTGGGCGTGCCCCGCAAGAGGACGGACGACGATCACGACGTCAAGCAGGGGATCCGCATGACGGCCGATCGCCTGCTGGTCCGACCGTCCAAGGAGGCTGGGGAGCGCAAGTCCCGCTCCGGGATCCTCATCCCGGCCACCGCCAACGTGGACCGGCGCCTGGTGTGGGGTGAGGTGATGGCCCTCGGCCCCACGGTGCGCAACGTCGAGCCTTCGGATCTGGTGCTCTTCTCACCCGAGAGCGGTTTCGAGGTGGAGATCCGGGGCGAGGACTACCTCATCCTCCGCGAGCGTGACATCCACGCCGTCGCCTCCGAGCGCTCCGAAGGCCAGACGGGCCTGTACCTGTAGGAACGCGGCGAAAGACCAAGGACGCAGTGAGGGGACGGCGTGTTGGTCGAGCGCGCTTGTGTGGTCACTGTTGCGTTGCCGGAGAGAATCTC
>JBIOUX010000104.1:0-77052 GCA_044867425.1 Acidimicrobiia bacterium
CACCCGCCGACTACCGACTGGCCGATGGGGTCGCTCAGACCCGGGCGGAGGCCGGCGCCGGCGCGAAGGCGGTCGCCAGCCGGGCCAGCGTCAGCGCCCCGAGCAGAAGCCCGAAGTCCCGCACGGCGATGTCGTAGTAGTCGGCCTGCATGAGCAGGTTGACGATGATGCCGCCCAGCCAGGCCGCCACCAGGTAGCCGCCGAACCGGGGCCGGAGGGCCACCACGAGCCCGGCCACGAGCTCGATGACGCCGACGGCGTACATGAGCTGGTGGGTCGTCCAGGGCAGCACGTCGGCGAACTCGGGGGCGAGGTAGCGGTCCCAGTTCACAAGGACGTGGGCGAACTTGTCCAGCCCGAAGAGGATGGGGGCGGCGGTGAATCCGAGTCGGAGCAGCCAGAACGCCTGGACGGTGGGGTTGTCCAGCCCGGCCTTCCCGCCCCTCGCCGTCACGGCGCCTTCCGTCGTGCCGGTGACGGGAGCTGCTGTCGTGGTTGCCATCAGTCTTGCCTCCTGGTCTCTAATATCAGGTAGGCTTGACTTTAGAAGCTCTCCTGGATTTCGTCAATAGCAATTTTTTTAGAATCAACTCCCGCGCCGCCCGGCGTCTACGGCCAGGGCATGGCGGAGGCGGCGGATCCTGGACTCTCATCGGAAATGAGTGGCGAAACACTCATGCGCTTCCCCCTCGTTGTGCGCCAGACTCGATCGTCGAGAGCCAGCCACACACGGACGCGGTGACGACCCCGCGTCTCTTCGGCGCGATGAACCGCAAGGGGAGGCCGACTTCGATGTGTCGACCGACGGACCTCTCATGACTCCCATGGCAGGGCAGCCAGAGCCCCAGGAAATCCACTCTGTAGCGATCGACACGCTCAGGGAGGCCTTCACTCCCCGGCTCGGCCCTGGCGATGTCGATCACATTCGCGCTCTGGCAGAGTGTTACGGCGATCTCCCACCCGTCGTTGTCCACCGCTCCACCATGACGGTGATCGACGGCGTGCATCGCATCTCCGCAGCCCGGTCACTCGGCCATTCGACCATCAAGGTGCGCTTCTTCGACGGGTCCGAAGCCGATGCGTATGTCGAAGCGGTGCGGGCCAACATCGCCCACGGCAAGCCACTGGCCCTCTCGGAGCGACGCGAGGCAGCCAGGAACGTCCTTCGGCTGCATCCCGAATGGTCCGACCGGAGAGTGGCGGAGACGTGCGGACTCTCGCACAAGACGGTTGGTGCGGTACGGAAGCGATCGGCTGGAGAACTTCCCCACTTGAGCGTGCGTGTCGGTCGTGACGCCAGGACCCGGCCCACCGACCCGGCCGCCCTCCGGCTTCAGGTCGCCGAGATGGCGCGGGCGACACCGACCGCGTCGCTGCGACGGCTGGCGGACCAGGGCGGCACATCGCAGTCGACCGTGCTCGACGTCCGCCGGCGGATGGAGCGCGGCGAGAGTCCCGTGCCGCCGCGGCTCTCGGGACCTGACGTTCGTGCCACGTCTTCCAACCGGCGTCACCGTTCGGAGCCAACCGCCCTGATGGCGGACAGCGCCTGCACCGCCACCCCGGGCAGCAGGGCTTTCGCCGAATGGTTCGAAACCCATCGGATCTCGGAAAAAGAGGCCCTCCGGCACCTGGACGACGTGCCGCTCAGCCGGGTGTACCTCGTCGCCGATGAGGCCCGTGGGCAGGCCGCCTTATGGGAGCGCGTGGCCACCGGCTTGGAAGCACGGGCGGCTGCGGCAAAACGACGATGACATGGATGGAGCCGTGGCCTCATCCGCCATTGAACCACCAGGATTGACCGTCCCACCGATCTGAACTATGAGTAGATTGAGCCGCCGGGCGATGCCTGCAAAGAGTGGGTTCCCATCCTCGACGGCTTGTGGGATTTTCTCACCGCTAGTTCCGTAAATACTTCCTGGAGGTATTTCCGTGCCCTACGACAAGATCGGCATCCGAGCGAAGGTTGTCCGCCGGAGCCGCAAGCAAGGACAGGACAGCAAGAGCAAAGAGAAAAAGCCGTCGAAGTAGCCGGCTGGAACACGATGTGAGCAGCGCCGCCGTCGGACAGCATCCGGCGGCTGCGCTGACCACCCCAAAGGCACAGGCCACTGAGGAGACTCTCGATCGGCGCCGAGGATGAGACGGAACACCTGGGTCGAGCGGGAACTGGCAAACGGGGTGCGGCTCGCCATTGAAACCGATGGCGACGGCTGTCCGAGTTATTGCGTTCGGTACGAGGTAGGGAGTAGCCACGAAGCTCCTCATGAGCACGGGCTCGCGCATCTGGTGGAACATCTTGCCTTCTGTACTGGACGCGGGTCATTCGATGATCTCGCGGCTGAGGCCGGCGGCTTCTGCAACGCCGTGACCGACTTTGATTCCACGTCCTACTTCGGGACTGTTCCATGTGGCGACCTGGCGGGGCTGCTCGTCCTGGAAGCGGCTCGCATGCGAGATCTCTTGGCCAGCCACGACGAATGGGCGCGGGAGGTCGAGGTGATCGCGGACGAAGCCGAGATGTTGAGGAACGATCCCGAGCACCTCTGGATCGAGGATCTGGCCCGGATTCTGTTCGCCAAGAGTGATCCCTACCATCACGGAATTCTCGGACCGGTGGGCGAACTGCCCGACCTCGCCGAGGCACGTCATTTCCATCGCCGCCACTACACCCCCCTTCGGTGCGCGGTGGCCGTAGCCGGGGCGACCGAAGTGGAACCACTGCTCTGCTCGCTGGAAACGGGCTTGGGCCGTCTGCCCATGAGCGGCAGAGCAGCGGCGGTACGGCGGCCGACCTTGAGGAAAGCGCCGAGAACAGCTGACCTCGATGCGGTAGACGGAAGCGCTCGGGTCTATTTCGTTTGGCCCGCGCCGCCGTGGGGCACCCCGGGTTCCTGGGCCTTGACGATGTGGGGAAATCTTCTTGTCGTGGGCGCCGACGCCCACCTGGCCTCGGTCAGGGTCAGCGGCGCACCGCTCTCCGACTACGGATATCAGATCCTGCGCTGGCGGCGTGCGCCGCTCCTGATCGTCTGGGGTGAAGCTGACGATGAAGATGTGCTGCGGCTCGAGGATGCGCTCCACCGGGCGTTGCTCGAAGCCCCTTCACCCAGCGGCACTGACATCGAGCGCGCCCGGCATCTCGAAGCCATCGGCGGGGCTCGGGCCGTGGAGGACTCATGCGACCGGGCCGGCCTCAAGGCCGACGCCCTCGCCTACCAGTTGGCTGAGGGAGATGGTGTTCTTCTGATCGAGCGCGTCACCGATGAAATGGTCAGGGAGGCGGCGAGGGTCACCCGGGGACCCGTGTCCGCGGTTTTGCGGTACCACGGCCGGTGACGCTTGGATTCCCCCTGGTGTCCACCCGGCACCATCGCCTCGGCGTGGTGTCGGGCCGCGCCCTGTACGACGCCGGCGTCTGGCGGGAGGAGGTTCCCGGGGCCGCGCTGTTGCTGCTGTGCTGGCTTCGGGCCGCCTGCCGGGGCAGCCCGGCGCACGCTGCCACCGCCCCGCTGGCGGCGCTCGGCGTTCCCCACTTCTGGCACGCCAGCTGGGAGTTTCTCGAGTTGGAGTTCGAGTGCCTTGACGAGGACGTCCAGGCGGTCGTGGAACGCTTACCGGTGGGAACGCGGTTCGGTTCCCAGTCTGATCCCACCTCGCTCCGGGACGCTGTCGACCGCGCCTTCAGGATGCACCACACCCAGATGAGAAGCGCCCTCGCCAGCGGGGCCAGCCACGCCGCGCAGGCCCTGGGCCGAGCATGCCTGGATCGCTACGGTCTCGTCGGAGCCGCGCCACCGGCCGGTGCCGACGGCTCCGTGATCGTCGGGATGTGGGAACGCCTGGGGCCGCCCAAAGCCATCGTCCTGGCCGGCGACACGGATGTGGCCGAGGCACGGCCGGTTTGGCCTTCAGCCGCCGCACCGATTCCTCGCCCGCCCAGGCCTGTCGCCGCCCCCGTCTGCCGGGATGAGCGGGTATGCGTGACGGTGGCATTGGAGGCGGTCGACTGGCCGATCGCGGCTACCACGGCCATGGTGCTCGAACGTGAGTTGGTGGGCCGGTTCCGCCAGCAGGACGGGCTTGCCTACGAGATCTCGTCGGAACCTCTCGGTCACTGCGTCCTCGGCCAGATGGTGGGGGGACGGAAACGGCGGGACGCTCTCGTCGTCCAGGCTCGTGCCGTCCTTCGTCATCTCCGCGAATTGTCATCGCCGCTCTGGCAACAGGGCGCGCGCATGGCTTTGGCCCAAGCGCTCGCCGTCCGGCAGCGATCCGAAGTCGTTGTCGACCGGATGGTGGAGATCATGGCGTCCCAAAACTCGTTCCCCGGCCAGGAGATGGAGAGGGAGATCGACCGGTTGAGGTGGATGGCCGAGAACCCGGCGGATCTGTGGCGGCCCGCTCCTGCGCCTGGCGTTCTCGTCCTCACGCAGCCAGGCCGACCGGCGCAGCAGCACCTCGCCCGTGCTTGACGCCGGCCGGGCCCGCAGGTCTGGACCAGGCCTGTGGGCGGACCCCGACTTCCTCAAGTTCTGGACCGCCCAAACCGTGTCGAGAGTCGGCACCCAGGTCACGTTTCTCGCCCTGCCGCTCACTGCCGTCGTGCTCCTGGACGCGAGTCCTGCCCAGGTCGGTTGGCTGGCCACCGTGGAGTATCTCCCGTACTTCTTCAGCCTGTGGGCGGGTGTCATAGTGGATCGCCTGCGTCGGCGCCGTCTGGTGGTGGGCGCGGACATCGGCCTCAGTCTCGTCATGGGCGTCGTCCCCGTAGCGGCGGCTACCCACCACCTCACCTATCCGGCCTTGCTCGGGGTCGCCTTCGCGGTGGGGTGCCTCACCATGCTCATCGAGATCGCCCAGACGAGCTATCTCCCCACCGTGGTCCGTCGGGTGCACCTGCTCGAGGCGAACACCAAACTGGAGGTCGGCCGGGTCGCCGCCCAGGTGTCCGGATCGGGACTGGGCGGGCTGCTGATCCAGGCGCTGTCGGCGCCCATCGCCATCGCCGCCGACAGCGCGTCCTACCTGGTGGCCGGATGCCTCATGGCTCGGATTGCCAAGCCTGAGGCACCGCCACCACGGCAGAGGACCCGCGTCCTGGCGGAAGTGCAGGAAGGCCTGAGGATGGCCCTGGCCCTGCCGCTGCGGCCCCTGCTCTTCCTGGCCGCGCTGGACAACCTCGTCCTTTCGGCGCAGGGCGCGGTGTTCGTTCTCTACATGGCTCGGGATCTGAGTTTTCCGCCCGCGTGGATCGGCTTCGTCACGGCCGCGAGCAGTATCGGCGGCGCCCTTCTCGGTCTCGCTGGGCGGCGCTCCCGTCTCGGCCAGGACCTTCACCGTCGCGTGTCGGGCGCGCAGTCCATGCTCGTCGCCAGCATCGCGATCATGCCCATCGCCACGCTCGTCTCACCGGTGACTTCGCTCGCACTGATGATCGCCTCCGGTTTCCTCTACGGTGCCGCCACCGTCGTCCTCTTCGTCACCATCGTGACCGCACGACAAGCGCTGACTCCCGACGCGCTCCTCGGCCGGGTCAGTGCCGCGTGGCGCTTCCTGGCGGTGACGGCGACGCCCGCCGGTGCCTTTCTGGGCGGGACCCTGGGACAGGCACTGGGACTCCCGACGACGTTCTTCCTGTGCGCCACCGGCTTGTGCGTTCCCCTCGTCCTCATCGCCCGCGCTGAGAGCCGGGCCGGGCTTGCGCTAGCGGCGGGCCAGAAACACGGATGACCGCTTGCTGGCCAGGAACGGGCCGTCGAAGTGGGGCAGTCGGGAGGCCAGCTCCGCGCCATCCATTCTCCTGGCCAGGTGGTCCCGCACCGCCGCCCAGTCGGCAAAGGTGACCTGTCCGTTGGCGTCGAGCCGGTCCACCTCCCGGAAATGGCGCTTCAGCCGGCGCCGGCCGTTCTCGCGGCTGAAGGCGATGATGATGGCGGGTGTCCCGAACAGCAGCTCCCACAGTTCACTGAGGTTGCGCTCACTGAGTGTCGCGGCGACAAGCAAGCCCCCGGGTCGCAGGACCCGAGCGGCCTCACGGATCCCGGCCGCGACGTTCTCGAGATAGTGCAACACCCAATTCGCAATAAGACAGTCGACGGTTCCTGAGGCGAAAGGCAACCGGTTGAGGTCGGCAATTACGGTCCCGAGACCCCGATCGGCTGCCATCTTTGCCATGCGCGGTGAGAGGTCCGCGGCCAGGACTTTTCCCTTGATTGCGGTTTGCAGCCGAGCGGCGAAGACCGCCGTACCGCAGCCGACGTCCACGATCGTGCCCGGATGAAACTGAGCGACTCTTTCGAACGCAAGCTCCAAGGCGTCAGTACCCGTTCCCGTGTCGTACAACGCCGACTGCGCCTCGTAGTCGCTCTCCTGTGCGAACGCCTCGAGCACACGTTGGCGATGGCTAACAGTCTTCGCGGAATGATCACGGCGACGATCGCAACCTGATTGACCTATCACCGCACAACTATTAACGTCGCTTTCAGCGTACTTCAAGCCTGGCTGTCCAGAATTTCATCGCGCCGGGAGAGGCGCCGCGGAGGAGAGCCTATGCCGGACAGCACGGAAGCTTTCGTCCCCTATGAGCATGAGCGTGTCGAGCGGGAATCGACCAACTGGTGGGATCTGCTCCCCATCTCGATCAACGACACCTACGGCGACCCGTTCATCCCCGAACAGGTCGAGAATACGGTCATGAAGATCACCCGGCTCATGGACCATCGATTTCCCCTGGCAATCTTCACCAAGGCTGGGTATGACCGTGCCGTCCTACAAAAATTGCGGGCGATTGCTGCCAATGACCGTGTGGTGGTCTTCTACAGCCTCACCGGCTTGAACGAGGGCGGTATTTCTTTCGGAGAACGCTTGGCGATGATCGATGGGCTCCGTGACATCTGGGACAACGTCGTCGTCTTCACCCGTCCAATCATCCGGAACCGGAACGACGATCCTGCACTCCTTCAACGCCTCGTGGATGTTGCCGCCGCCGGAACCAAACTCCTCGTGATGGGCGGCCTGCACGACCGCTACAAGAACAAGTTGTTGGAATTTGCTATCGAAGACCTGCTCACGGAAATGTGCGACCAACAAGGCGTGAAGTGCTTCCACAAGACCGCCTGTTGCGCCGCTTATCTCCATCGCCGGTCCTGCTGGGTACACGACATGACTGGCCCTCACAACCTTGAGGTGGCGCGCCAGCTCGGCTATCGGTTCGCGATCATCGAGAATCGCGTGGTCCTGGACCGGGCCAGCACGGGTGACCTGAACTTCCTGCGCATGCTGGTACGGGCCGGCGTGTACGCCGCCCGTCTCATCAGCAACTACAACCTGCTTACGATCCCGAGCGGCGAGCAGAAATACGAAGCCACTTCGAGTTGGTACGCCTGGTCGGAGAACATCGATACCTGCCTCGATTGTGACTATTGCATCATCAAGCAGATTGAATATCTGAAGAGGATGCGGGTGAAGATCGGCACGCATCCGTCAGAAATGGTCGAGATCGTCCGCGCCCTGAATCCGGGAGTCGACTTTTCGACGTTCCAGATGACCAAGCTGCGCGAGGAACGGTCGGAGGCGCATACTTACGACGACGTCCGGGTGGTGAAACCGTGCTTCGTGAGGCGTTATCCACCCCCACCTCTTGCTGCCATCTCGGGGACGGCCCCGGACCGCGTGGTCGCGCCACTTCGGATCGCATGTACTCCGAGCTCCGCACGCTGAGCGCCGGCACGGCGTCCTTCTACTGCATGGTGGAACGGCCACGAAAGGGAGCGGCGGCTCCCGATGGGGTCTTCCTTCTGCACGGCCTGGGCGAGGACCGTAGCGGCCACAACTACCTGTGGTCGCAGATGGCCCGGCGTCTGGTGTCGGACGGTTCCACCGTCTACCGGTGCGACCTGGCCGGCATGGGGGACTCCCTACTGCCTCTCGACCTCGATCTCTGGGCCAGGCAGCTCGACGCCTTGGGAGGTCTTGGACAAGACCATGATCGCATCCACGTCGTGGCCCGGGGGGCGGCCCGCTGCATCGTGCCCGACAACTGGCGACGGGGGACTGTGGTGGCCCTGCGGCCGTGCGGCCCCCGGGATGTCGACACGGGGCTCGGAAGCGCACTGGGGCGGGCCGTCTGTGGCCAGGTGAGGCCCGTCCCGGGCGATGTCGGACCGGAGGAGAGCCGGTTCTGGACTGCGCTGGGAACCGAGGTGCGCGCCATCGGAGGCGCCAGTGTCAGTGCCTTTTTCCTCACTCAGGTCGCCTCCCGCACGACCCCGTGTCCTTCTTGCTGGACGGTCCTCGCCGCCGTTCACGATGCCGATCGTGTCCCGGAGGAGGCCATCCTGCTCGACACCCCGAGCTCGCTGTTCCTGCTCGAGGCGGACCGCGGACAGGTCCTGGAGCTGGTCACCCGAGCGCTGGCCGGGACTGGTCACCGGCGTTGAGTTCGAGGGCGCTGTTCGTCGCCGTGGAAGGCATCGACGGCTCAGGGAAGTCGACGATGGCCGCGGCCCTCGCCCGGACCCTGGAGACCCGAGGGCGCGCCGTCAGCGTGCTCCGTCCGCTGGCCCCCGAGGGGCGTGTGGTCGACGATGTGCGCTTCGTCCACCAGGCCCTGGGCGGTCGGAACTCGGAATTGGACCGTCTCAAGGACCGATTCCTCTCCACCTACTTCAGCTATCGACTGGCATTGTCGGCCGTGCGGGAGATCGTTCCCCGGCTGGAGGCCGGGGTCTCGGTCGTTGCCGACCGGTATCTCGGATCCCATGTGGTGAACCAGGCGGTGTTCGGCGAAGACCTCCAACCCGTCCGGGGCCTGCTGGAACGCCTCCCTCCTCCGGACGTGACCTTGTTCCTCCAGGTCCCGGTTCCCGTCGCCCTGGAGCGGCTGCAACCTCGACCTCGGCGGGGCGTGGGCGATCATCGCCGCTTCCTTGAAGCCGCCGACGCCGGCTTCCAGGACCAGGCCATCCTTCATGGTTGGGTCGTGCTGGACGGGACGCGAGCCCCCGAAGTGGTCGCCGTCGACGCCGCCGACCAGATGGAACGCGCCTTGGGAGCCGCGGAGATGCGGCGGTGATCAGTTTCGACGGCCCCAGTGGCGTCGGCAAGACAGGCGTGGCGGCCGCGGTGGCATGCCGCCTCGGTCTCCCCTTCGTCAGTGTCGGCGACGTCTACCGCACCCTGGCCATCGCGGTGGCCGATGGGATGGCACTCACGGCCGCGACCGAGCGGCTGGTCGTCCGACCGGCCGCACCCGGGCGGCCGCCGGTGGTCACCCTCGACGGCCGGGCCCTGGGCGCGCGGCTGTTGGTCGACGATGCCATCGAAGGTGCGGCGGCACGTCTCGCCCGACAGCCGGGCGTCTGGGAAGCAGTCAGCCGGATCGTCCGCTCCGCTACCGACGGACAGCAGGCCGTCGTCGAGGGAAGAACCTCGTACGAGCTGGCTGACGGCAACGGACTCCGGTTCTTCCTGTGGGCCGACCCAGCCGAGAGGGCGCGCCGGCTCCATGCCGAGAAGGCACGACACGGTTGGCAGGGCAGCCTCGATGAGATCGGGCGAGGAACCAGGTGGCGTGACGGCGAGGACGCGCGCCGGGTCGACCACCCGTTGCGCCTGCGGTCCGGCATGATCTTCTGGGATTCGAGCGGGAGCCCGTCCCAAGAGGAGACCGTCGACGGTGTCTGCCGGCTGATCAGGCACCACCAGGGAACGTCACCGCTCGGGGCGTCGGTCGTCATTCCCGCCGGCCGGCGCCGACACCATGCCGTCCTGGCGCTCGAAGCCCTGTCCAGGCAAGATCTCGACCCCTCCCGGTACGAGGTCCTGGTGGTCCGGGATAGCGGGGCGGACAACCACATCTGCCTGCCGCCGGGGCTGAACGGGCATGTGCTCGAGACCCGCCGGCGGGGCGCGGCGGCGGCCCGGAACCTCGGCCTCGCACAGGTGCAGGGCGACGTCGTGATCTTCCTGGATGGCGACATGCTGGTCGGGCCTGACTTCCTGCGCCGCCACCTCGAGCTGCACGGCCGGCGTCATGACCTGGTGCTGTCCGGCGCCCGCCGCCACCTCCCGCCGGGACCCGAGGTACCCACCTCCGGCTCCCGCCGCGATTCGCGCGAGGCGATTCTCGACCGGTACTCGTACAACCTCGGCTGCCTGGCCAAGCCCTGGAGCCTCGCCTACAGCTGCAACCTCAGCCTGTGGACGAGACGCGCCCGGGACGCGGGTGGCTTCGACGAGCACTTCGTGACCTGGGGTCTCGAGGACCTCGAATTCGCCTACCGCTGTCATCAACAGGGAGCCCGCTTCGGGTACAGCCGGAGGGCGGGGGGGCACCATCTCTGGCACGACCGGTCGCTCACCCCGGAGCGATACAACGATTGGTCCACCAGCCTGCGGTGGTTCGTCGAACGCCATCCGACGGCCGACGTGAACGACCTCGGCCTGCTGGCGCCGGCATTCGACCCCGCCCGCCGGGGAGATTTTTTTGCCGCCTATGAACGCTTCAATGGCGTCCGGCGAAGCCGTGGCCCTCAGCGCGTCATCGAGACCGGCGCGTTCGACGACGCGCTGGAGGTGGCTCAGCGGGCGGTGGCGGAGGACGACGGCGGGGACGTCATCGTCGTGGACGGCCTCGACGACGAAGAGACCTGCCTCCTCATGGAAGCGGCGACGCCGGGACGACACGTCCAGGCCTACCAACGCTCGGACTGGGAGCGGCTGACGGCCACGGAGCAGGCCCCCCCGGTGCTCCTCGAGGGCGCCCCCCGGTGACCACTCCGACGCCGGCGAACGATCCGGGGCGTCCTGTACGCCGCGAGGAACTCGTCGCCGTGGGCGACGGTCACGTCCTCACGGTGACCGACTTTCCCGCCCGTGAGCCAGCCGGCACCGTCGTCCTGTGTCATGGCCTCACCGGAGATCGAGTTGGCCCCCAGCGGCTGCTCACCGTACTGGCGGAGGAGATCGCTTTGGGCGGCTTCCTCTGTCTGCGCTTCGATTTTCGCGGCTCGGGAGACTCCAGCGGGGACTTCTCGGGCTCGACCTTCACGTCGATGCGTGAGGATGTGGAGCTCGTCACCAGCTGGGGACGGGAGCGGTACGGGCGGCACCCCCTGGGGCTGGTCGGACTGTCGATCGGTGGGGTTCCGCTGGCGGTGGCCGCCCGCCGGTTCGACCACGTGGGCGCCGTCGTCCTGCTCTCGAGCGACGTGATCGAGGACGTCTACTTCCCCGATATCGGCCCCATGGTCGCCATCCGGGGCGGCGAGTTCCAGCTGCCGGCGAGCTTCTGGCGGGAACGGGAGCTTCTGCACCCGTTCAGCGACCTGCTGGCGACGGGTAGCCCGGTCAAGCTCTTCTACGGCGCCCAGGACGAGAAGCTGGCTCGAGAAGCACGCCGGTTCAGAGCGGCCGGATTCTCAGTCGAGCAGATCAGGGGCGTGGGGCACCTCTTCGAAAACATCGAGACCCGACACTATCTCGGCCGTCGTGTCGTCAGGTTCCTGCGCCGGCACCTGGTGCACCCGGCTCGGCGGCCATGAAGCGGACGAGCACCGAGTTCACACTCTGCCTGATCGCCAAGGACGAGGCCGAATACATCGACGACTGCCTGCGCAGCCTGGCCGACGAGGCGTCGGCGATCGTCGTCGTCGACACAGGGTCCAGCGACGGAACCGTCGAGATCGCACGTCGGTACACCTCGCACGTGTTCCTGCAACCGTTCGACGGCGACTTCAGCCGCGCTCGCAACCTCGCTCTCGGCTTCGTGCGCACGCCCTGGGTGGTCTTTCTCGATGCCGACGAGCGGTTCGACGGCAGGCAGGCAGCCAAGCTGCATCACCAGCTCATGGCGGTCCCCCCCGAGGTCATCGCCCTGCGGGTCATGCGCTACAACTTCTTCGCCACGGGCGGCTGGTATTCAGGCAAGGAGATCAAGGTTTTCCGAAATCATCCCGCCCTCCGGTACCGGTGGGCCATCAACGAGAGCGTCCGTGACTCGGTGGAGGAGCTCGGAGGCGGTATCGGGGAGCTCCCGGTCGTGCTCAACCATTTCGGCCACTGTCGCCCGCGGCCGGTCCGTGACGCCAAAGCCCATCGGTACATGGCGTTGATCAGCGCCCGGCTCAAGGCCAATCCCGGTCACGGTCTCCTCGTCGGCTATCTGGCACTGATCCTGCGGACCCTGGGTCGGTTCGACGAGGCCATGGTCCACGCCCGGCGAGCGATCTCGCTCGCCCCTGACGTCGCCCGGGTGCACCAGTTCCACGGGCACGTTCTGCGGTCGGTGGGAGCCGACCAGGAGGCGCGCGATGCCTACGCCCGCGCCGTCGACCTCGATCCCGACGACGCCGCCAACTGGAACATGCTGGGGGTGATGGATCTGACGCTCGGCCGCCGGTCCGACGCGGGCCACGACTTTGTCAATGCGCGGCGCGTCGACCCCATCGCCCTGCACGTCCTCGTCAATCAGGGTCTCTGCGAACAGGCGGCGGGACGATACGCAGCGGCGGCTCAGCTGTTCGAGGAGGTCGCCCGGGTCAACCCCGGCTTCCTGCACGATGAATGGCGGGGACGGGTGGAATGTGATCCGTTCCGCGAGTTCTACTACGAGACCATCATGCAGTACGCCGGGCTCGGGTACCACCTCGGCTACTGCCGCTACCTGGCCGCCACGGCCACCGGGCCGAGCGTGGCCCTGAGGGCATGAGTCCCGATCGAGCGCGGGCCACGACCCTCGCCGCCGCATGGCGACGCCCGGGTCTCCTCTGCGACCTCATCGCCGATCTCGACCACTGGCCGCCGCCACCTCGACCGCGGGCACCTCTGCCGGAATTCGACGACGCCGACTCGGAGAAGATCGCCCCCCACGTTCTGAGCCTCTCGAACGGGACGGCACGCGATCCGCGGCTCGATCGGCAGTGGGCGGCGATCACCAGGAAGCGCAAGGTGCTGGCCGGCGAGGCACTGGCCATTGCCGAAGCGGCCCGAGCTACGGCCAGCCGGATCTTGTTCCTCCGAGGCTTCGCGATGGATCCGTACTACCCGGACGGGTACCTGCGACAGTTCAACGATCTCGACGTCGTAGCTGCCACCGAAGCAGACGGCGATCGGCTGCTGCGGCAGCTGCACCGGCGTGGCTACTTCCACTCCCGGCCCGCCGTCGCCATCCGTAGTCCCGGAGACCGCCGTCAGCCGCTCTGGATGCTGTTCTCCCTCAAGGCCCTTCACCCTGACCTTCCCGAACCCGTCTTCGTCGACCTGGTTCTCGGCGGGCCCGCCGCCACCTCAGTCTCCAGACTTCCGCTGCCGATCTCCCTCTTCGAGCATCCCGGCTGGGTCGCGGTCGACGGCGGTCGTCTGCCGGTACCCGACGCCCTGCACTGCCTGCTCGTCCTCATCACCGAGATGTACGAACGCCGGCAGGTCACCGTCCGGGACCTTCTCGATTTCGATCGCGTCCTGGGCCGCATCAAGGCGCCGGAACAAGCCGCGACGGAGGTGGCCCGGCACCGGTTCGAGGCTCAGGTCGAACGGCTGGCGCAGGCAGCGACCCAGTTGGGAGCGCCGGAGTTGGCCCGGCGCCTGCGGCTGCTGGCACCACGTCACAGCGGCGGTGCGCCGACCCGGTGGTTCGGCCCCCTCCTCCCCCACGCCATGAGGCACGCTTGGGCGGATTCACCTTCCACCGCCCTGCTGCGCCTTGCCGTGGCCACCGCCGGGCCCCTGCTGGACCGGGTCGAGGACCGGGTTCCGGGCGCCGCGCTCAACTTCTGGCGACATGTGCCACCCCGTCACGGTTATCGCCTCGGCCTTCCCATCTACCTCTTTCCACTCCTGACGACCGTGGAGCCCGCCGCCCCGGGAGAGGAACGGTTCCCAGACACGTACCGGCGGGAACGATTCAGCGCCTGCGGGCGCATGTTCCTCGCCCGGTGCCGGCCGGTGGTGGACGAGACCGAGCTCGGGCTGCTCGAGCCCGCCTTTGATGCGGGTTAGGCCGCTCCAGCCGGGCGACGAGGGCGCCGTCGTCGAGATGGCCCTCGGGCAGCGCCTGGACAGGGTTCACCCACGTGAACAAGACCTGGCGGACGCCGCCTTCGTCCGGCGCCGCCTCCGCCGCCGGTTCGCTCCCGACGCGATCGGCAACGTCCAGAGCCTCGGCTGCTTCTCCGGCGGCCGCCTAGCGGCGTTCGTCGTCGAGGCAGATGGGATTCATCCCCTGACCAGGGAGCGCGAACGGCACCTGGTGGACGCCGGTTGCGGGCCTGGCGATGCGGACGCCCTGGGTGAGCTCGTCGGGCGGGTCGTGTCAGCCGCCCGAACGGACGGGGTCGACGTCGTGCGGGCCGATGTGGGCGTCGGAGGCAAGCACGCTCACGACATGCTCCGGACGTTCACCAACAAGGGGTTCGTGGAGGAGTTGATGGTGGTGCGCAGGGCCGTCGGAACGGCGGGATCGACCGGAGGCGAGGTCATGCTCACACCGCCCGAACATCGACGCTACGCGCTCGACTGCCTCCACCTCGCGATCGCCAACGCACTGAAAGCGGCCGGGCGCCAGGTCGACGACCGGCTCATCAGGCGCTACGTGGGCCGCCGGTTCGGGAAGCTCACCACCGCCACCCAGTGGTCGTTCCTGGCCCTGGAAAGCGGCCACCCCCGGGCTCACGCGCTCGTGCAGTCGATGCGAGCCGACCTGCGACGCGCCCATGAGGCGTTCGTCGTCGACATCTTCGTGCCCCGCGTCTGGAGCGGCCGGGGCTGGTCGGCTCGGCTGCTCGGGCACATCGATCACTTCCTCCAGCAGAGAGGCATCGATCGGATGCAAGGTACTGTCTTGCAGATCAACGATGCTCACAGTGCCGACTTGCTGCGAACCCTGTCGGGCTCGGGATGGTGGGCCGAGATGCAGTCACTCGTCCTCACGCTGAGCGGACCGGGCCGTGACGGCCAGGGACGCCACAGGTGACGAGACAACCTGGCCTCGAGGTCTACGAGGAGCACGGGGACTACCCGCCACTCGTGCGCGCCGCCGTCCGGTTGACGCGAGACCGCGGCTGCTCACAGGCCTGCCTCCCCGAGGTCGGCCGTCTGCTGCAGCTCATGGCCGCCACCGTGACGACCGGGAACATCGCCGAGCTCGGCACCGCCTTCGGGGTGGGCACCGCCTGGTTGGCGAGCGGAATGAGCCCGAGCGTCCGGCTGGTCACGGTCGAGATCGAACCCGACCGGGCTGAGGCCGCGGCGGGGCTCTTCGCGCCGCTCGAGAACGTCGAGGTCCTCTGCGGTGACTGGACCCAGAGCCACAAGGCGGCGCCGTACGCGCTGGTCTTCTCCGACGGCGGGCCGAAGAGGGAACCGGACGCCCCCGACCTGGTCGCACCTCTCCTCCAGCCGGGAGGCCTTGTCGTACTCGACGACTTCACCCCAGAGAGCGCCTGGACGGACGAGGAGCGTCAGCAGTGGTACCAGGACCCGACGCGGCTCATCTGGTCGGAGCATCCCGGCTATCTGTGCACCGAGGTGCAGCTCAGCCCCCGGTCCTCGGTACTGCTGGCCGTCCGCCGGCCCCGGTCGGGGTGACGACTGCGGAGGAAGGGTCTTCGCCGACGGCCTGGCGCAGCTGGGCCACCAGCTCCCCGGCCCGCTCCGCCTCACCAAGGTGGGGGAAACCGCCCAGGATGAAGAAGTCGACTCCGGCGTCCCGGTACTCCATGAGCCGCTCGACGACCTGTCCGGGGTGGCCGACGAGCGAGACGGCGACGCCGAATCGCACCGTTCCCACGCCGGCCCACAGGTTGGGGCCCACGGTGAGATCGGCCCGGCTGGTGGGCTGATGGTGGGCCAGGCGGCTGGGGGAGGACGACCGGCTCCGCTCCGCCACCAGCCGCACGATCTCGGGGTCGGACCTCGAGATGAGGGCGTCTGCGGCCGTCCACGCCTGCTCCTCGGTGTCCCGCACGATCACGTTCACCCGGAGGCCGATCTCGAGTCGCCTGCCTTCGGGTACGAGACGGCGCATGTGCTCGATCTCCTGGCGCACATCCTGGAGGGGGCCGCCGAAGACGAGGTAGGCGTCGGCATGGTCGGCCGCGATCTGTCGCGCCGGCTGGGAGCCACCGGAGAAGAACACGGGAATCCGGCTCTCGAGCTCGGGGTACAGCTCCGTCCCGGTGATGCGGTAGATGGAGCCGTCGTAGCTGGACGGGATGTCCCCGTACCAGAGGTCCTCGACGATCGCCAACCACTCTCTCACCCGCTGGAACCGGGTCTCCGGATCGTCGAAGTTGCCGATCCAGGCGTCTTCGTCCCACCGGCCCGAGGTGACGTTGAGCTCGACCCGCCCGGGGAAAAGGCAGCTCAGGGTATGGGCCATCTTGGCCGCCTGCGCAGGGTGGTACTGACTGGGCCGCACGGCGATGAGGGCATGGATCCGCTCGGTCCGGGCCAGCATGGCTGTCGCCGCCAGCCACGCCTCCAGCGAGTACTGGTAAAAGGCCGGCACCAGGAGCCCGTCGAAGCCCGAGGCCTCCGCCGCTCGGCCGACCCGGGCCAGGTAGTCCGCGGTGGGCCAGACCCCTTCGGGCTCCGCCAACCCGAGGTAGGTCTCGTCGACACTGACCGGCAGCAACCAGTACAGCCTCATCGGGTGGCCAGGACCTGTCCGTCCCCGACCTTCGGATAGCGGTGATCGGCAGAGAAGAAGGGGCAGATTTGCGGCGGGGGCCACGGCCCGTTGCGGTGGAGATAGGTGTCGACGAACGTCTCCGCCCGAGTCAGGACGTCACCTGCTTCTTCGATGGAGAATGCTCCGGACGACAGCCGCCGGGCGACATCATCCAGGTCGAGCATTCGGTACGTCGGCCCCATGCCTTCGACGATGACGTCAAGGGCCATGTCGCGCACGTGGAGCAGGCCGGGCCGTCGCTCGGTGATCGTCACGACGTCGACGACCCATTCGTCTCGCCACTCGAAGGGTTCGAACACGAGCTGGATTCCGAGATCGACCAGCCAGAAGAAGCGACGTAACCCGTCCGGCCCCAGCCGGACGTCGTGCTCGTCACGGAACAGCACCGTCCCGCTGCGCCAAGCTGAACAGGGACGGAAGTCGCGATCACGCCACTGAACTCGGCACCGCTCCAGGGGGATCGTCGGCGAAGCCGCACCCCTCACCATCGGGTCCATACCGCCCTCGCATGCGTCTCACGGCGGGGTTTCGCCGACCAGTGTGGGGATCGAGCCAGTCCTCGTCATGAGTGGTCGACCACTCATTTCGTGTCACGGGCCGGCTTACGTGGTGGTTCCCCTAGGCGAAGGCCTTGGCCAGCGCCTCACCGGCCTGACGGACATGGTCGAGGTCGGCGTAACCAGGCAGGTTGAAGATGAGCCCGTCGAGGCCGGCGTCGCGGTGGGCGGCGACCTGTTCTCCGATGGCGTCGGCGTCACCGATGATGGCCGAGGCGAGGAAGGCGGCCGACATCTCGCCCCGCGCCGCGCTGGCCGCCTCCGCCCGGGCCCGGGCCTCCTCGGCCGTGCGTCCGACGACGAGGGAGGCGAGCTTCGTCTTGGTGATCTCGGCCGGGTCCCGGCCGACGTCGGCGCAGTGCCCTTCGAGCACGTCGAGCTTGTGCCGGACGGTGTCGAGGTCCCCGAAGATGTTGCAGGCGTCGGCGTACTTGGCCACCAGGCGCAGCGTGCGCCGCTCCCCCGACCCGCCGATGAGGATGGGGATGCGACCCCGGATGGGCTTGGGGTTGTTGAGGGCGCCGGCGATGGAGTGGCGCCGGCCCGAGTAGGTGGGGGCCGGCTCGGCCGAGAACATGGCCCGGCAGATCCGGAGGGCGTCCTCCAGCCGCTCGAAGCGCTCCGGCACCGGCGGGAAGTCGTAGCCGTAGGCGCGGTGCTCGCCCTCGTTCCAGGCGGCTCCGATGCCGAGGATGGCGCGGCCGGCGGACACGACGTCGAGCGTGGTCACGACCTTGGCCAGCAGGGCGGGGTTGCGGTAGGTGACGCCGGTCACCATCGTGCCGAGGCCGACCCGCTGCGTGCGGGCGGCCAGCCCAGCGAGCAGCGTGTAGCCCTCGAGCATGGGGTCGGTCTCGGGGCCGACCACCCAGATCTGGTGCAGGTGGTCCATGACCCACACGGAGTCGAAGCCGGACTCCTCGGCGGCGACGACGGTGGCGGCGATGCGTTCGAAGAGCTGGTCGTCCGGGACGTCGGGAAAGACGAAGCTCGGGATCTGCAGTCCGATGCGGGTGACAGTCATGCGCCCTGCATAGCAGGCGCTCCTGCTCGCCCACGACAACCACTTCAGGGGGACCGGCCGCCTTAACATATTCCCATATCGACATATGATGGGTCCATGGCCCGCACCCCGACGACGACCGATGCGTTCAATGCCGTCGCCGAAGCGAGCCGGCGCCGTCTCCTCGATGCCTTGGGCACCGGAGAGGCAACCGTCGGCGAGCTCGTCGACCGGCTCGGCCTCAGCCAGCCGCAGGTGTCCAAGCACCTCGGTGTCCTGCGGGCCGTCGGCCTCGTGCTCGTGCGCGTGGACGGACGGCGTCGCTGGTACCGCGTCAACGGGCCGGCGCTCCGGCCCGTCCACGACTGGGTCCGCACGTTCGAGCGCACCTGGAACGCCCGGCTCGACCGACTCGACGACGTGCTCGCCGAGCTCCAAACCAAGGAGAAAGCAACGTGAACAGCAACCAGACCGTCGGCAACCGCCACGGTTCCGCCGTCATCACCCTGCCGTCGGACACCGGGATCCTCATCACCCGCATCTTCGACGCCCCGGCCGAGCTGGTCTTCAAGGCCATGACGACGCCGGAGCTGGTCAAGCGCTGGTGGGGCTTCGAGACGTCGGAGTGGCTCGTGTGCGACATCGACCTGCGCGTGGGCGGCCAGTGGCGCTTCGTCGCCCGCGACGGCGGCATGGAGGTCGGCTTCCACGGCGAGTACCGGGAGATCGCCCGCCCGCATCGCCTGGTGTCGACCGAGGTATACGAGGGCGCCCCCGACCCCTATCCCAACGACGCGGCGCTCAACACGACGACGCTCGACGAGGCTGGCGGCGTCACGACGATGACGCTCCTCGTCCAGGTCCCGAGCCAGGAGATCCGGGACGCCATCCTGGCCTCGGGCATGGAGAGCGGCCTGCAGGTCTCCTACAACCGTCTTGAGGACCTGGTCCGGCCGGCGGCGTAGCGATGAACTCGAGGGCGATGCCATCGGGGTCCGACCTACGATCTTTGGGCGACGGTCCGGAGGGACACGGATGAAACAACCGACAGCTCGCCGGCCCCACATGCCCGGTTATGGAATCGTGGGTCCCCAAGAGGGGTCGGGATTGTTGCCATGGTCCTGGGCGGAAGAGCGCCTCATCGCCTCCCATGACTACTGGGTGGCCACGGTGTGGCCCGACCGCCGGCCTCATGTCATGCCGGTGTGGGGGGTCTGGCACGACGCCTACGTGTGGTTCAGCAGCAGCGTCAGCTGTCGGAAGGCTCTGAACCTGGCGGAGAATCCACACTGCACGGTGACAACCGACAACGCTCTCCAGCCCGTCGTCGTCAACGGAGTCACCGAGCGAGTGACCAGCGCCGACCACCTCGAGCGCTTCGTCGAGCGCATCAACGACAAGTACGGGACGGACTACACCGTCGACCTCATGGACACCGCGGTCAACGCGTGCTTCCGTCTCTCCCCAAGCTGGGTGTTCGCCTTGGACGAGTCCGATTTCACCGGCTCACCGACGCGCTGGTCGTTCGAGCCGGAGCAACGCAGAGAACGATCGGAGCAGGGGCTGTGATACGAGTCTTCGTCATCGACGACACACCCCAGATGCGCACGATGCTCGAGCAGATGCTGACGCTCGACGACTTCGAGGTGGTCGGCTCAACGGCCAACGGTGCCGCGGCGCTGAAGGAGATGGACGAAGCCGATCCGGACGTCGTGGTCATCGACTACAAGATGCCGGGGTTGGACGGGCTCACCACCGCTCGTCTGATCCGGGAGGAACGTCCCGACCAGGCCATCATCCTCTACACCGCCTATCTCGATGACATCCTCGAACGGAAGGCGTCCAAGGCCGGCATCGCCCTCTGCGTGGGGAAGGTCGAGGGGATCCTGACGCTCGAGCGCGACATCCGGCGCCTCGCCGGAGAAGTCACCTAGACCAGGCGAGCACCTGGCGCAGGGCGCCGACGACATCGATCGTGGTGTGCCGGCCGTCGGCCACGACGACGCGACCGCTGATGACGACGTGGCGGATGTCGGCTGCGGTGGCGGCGAAGATGGCCACGGCGGCGGCATTGTCGGTCCTGGTGCCAGTCGTGCGCACGGAATCGAGCCCGATGGTCGTCAGGTCTGCGTAGCAGCCGGTGCGGATCCGCCCGGCGTCCGGGTAGCCGAGGCTGGCGTGGCCGTGCTCGGTCGCCATGCGCAGCAGGGCGACGGCGTCGTGGCTGCCGCGGACCCCTCGAGCGAGCCGCTCGTCCAGCTCGAGGGCGCGCGCTTCCTCCAGCAGGTCGATCACGGCATGGGAGTCGCTGCCCAGCGTCAGCCGGGATCCGGCGTGGCGCAGCGCCCGCGACGGGCCGATGCCATCGGCCAGGTCCCGTTCGGTGGTCGGGCAGAAGCAGCACCAGCACGAGGCGGCACCGAGACGGCTCACGTCCTCGTCGGTCAGGTGGGTGGCGTGCACCGCGGTGAAGCCGCCGGTGAGCACGCCGCAATCGGCCAGCAGCTCGGTGGGCGAGCGCCCGTAGGCGGCGCCGCACTGTTCGTTCTCGGCCGGCTGCTCGGAGACGTGGGCGTGGAGGGGGACGCCCCGGTCGGCGGCCCACGAGGCGACGATGTCCATGGCCGCCGGATCGACGGCGCGCACGGAGTGGATCGCCGCCCCGATCCGGACGCCCGCCGGGTCGGCCGGCGAATCGGCCAGGGCCGAGGCCCGGGCGGCCCAGGCCAGCGGATCGGGGTCGGCGAAGCGGCGCTGGGTGTCGTCCAGTCCGACGCCGATCCCACCGTGGAGGTAGCACGTGTCGAGCAGGGTGATCCGGATCCCGGCGTCGGCGGCGGCGGCGATGAGCGCCGCCCCCATAGCGTTGGGATCGTCGTAGGGGACCCCACCCGACCCGTGGTGGAGGTAGTGGAACTCCCCCACCGCGCTGATTCCGGCCAGCGCCATCTCGGCGAACGTGGCTCGGGCCAGCTGCCGGTAGGAGTCGGGGTCGAGCGACCCGGCCAGCGCGTACATCTGTTCCCGCCACGTCCAGAACGAGCCGGGCCCGGTGTGGGTGCGGCCCCGCAGAGCCCGGTGGAAGGCGTGGCTGTGGGCGTTGGCCAGGCCGGGGATCGTCAGGCCGGGCAGCCGGATTGCCCCCTCCGGTGGTGGGCTGACCCCGGGCTCGACGGCCGTGATGCGCTCGCCGTCCACCACGACGAGGACGTCCCGCTCGGCCTCCCCGCCCCCGAGCCAGGCGAATTCGCAGTGGAAGGCCGTCATGGCGCTACGAGCCGACGCGCCGGACGAATTCGGTGATGCGGGCGACGAACTCGTCCCGGTGGTGGCGCTCGAACTGCTCCCAGGTCGTCAAGGTGGTCGTGTCGACGACGCGGTCGAGGAACAGCCGGCCGTCGAGGTGGTCACATTCGTGCTGGAAGGTGCCGGCGGTGAGCCCCCGCTTGATCTCGTCGTGCTCCTTCCCGTCCCGGTCGAGCCAGCGCGCCCGGATGTTGACGTGGCGCATGACGTTGCCCCGCAGGTTCGGGACCGACAGGCAACCCTCGCTGATCTCCACCAGTTCGTCGTCGAGCGGTTCGATCACCGGGTTCACCAGGACGGTCAGGGGGATCGGCGGCTTGTAGGGGTACCGCGGGTTGTGGTCGACCTCGACCACCGCCACCCGGACCGGCTCGTGGACCTGGTTGGCGGCGATCCCGGCGCCGTGGGCGTCGCGCATCGTGTCGATCAGGTCGTCGATCAGGCGCGGCAGCTCGGGCGAGGCCAGCTCGGCGGGCGTGACCTCGCGCGCCCGCTGGCGCAGCACGGGATGACCGACGGTGGCGATCTTGCGGATCGTCATCGCTTCCTCACCGGCCCGATGATGCCAGATGCCATCGAGCACCTGGAGGTAGGGCCATGATGGAACCCGTGGACGAAGAGACCGGTCCGGTTTACCGGGCGACGACCAGAAACCGCTCTGTCGCCTCGGTGGTGCTCGTCGCCGCCCTCGGAGCCATGGTGTGGGTGATCACAGGCGGAGGGTCCCCGCTCAAGGTGGTCCTGTTGACCGGCGGCGCCGCACTCGTCGGCTTCCTGGCGTTCGCCGCCATGCGCTTCCAGGTGCGGGCCGAACCGAGCCACCTCGTCGTCTGCGGCGGTGTGCGCGTCCAGCGGATTCCGTGGTCGCAGATCAAGAGCTTCAACGTCGGCGGCCCCAAGGGACGCGACGTCTACATCGTGCTGGCCGACAAACGGAAGAAGCGCCTGCCCCTCGTCGAAGTCACCAACCAGCAGACCTCCCCCGACGAGGTCCGCGACGCGCTGCAGCGCTACTGGCGGGCCCATCGCCGCTGACCACCGGCGGAGAGGCGGAAGGTAGGTCAGCGGACGATTCGGACGGATGCTCAGGACAGGAAATCCTCAGTAATTTTGCTGAAATAGTACCGGGCACTGCCTGCTATTGTCCGCCGCCATCGACCACTGGTAAAGGGTCGCTCCCACCCGGGTTGCCGAGGTCTGGGAGCTTGGCATGAAGGGAGCTCGCCCATGTGGAAACGGCTTGCCGTGCTTGCCGCCGCCGTGATGCTGCTCACGGCAGCGTGCGGGAATGACGACGACGAGTCCGGCGCGACGGACACGACACAACAATCTGGAAATATCGCTCAAACGTACAACTTGAAGGTCGATAACCGGACGGATCAGTTCAACGGCGCGTTCCTGGCCTATTTCCCGAACGAGCTCACCGTACATCCCGGTGACACCCTCGATTTCGGTTCTATCTTTTCCGGTGAGCCGCACAGCGTCACCTTCGGAACTCTGGTGGATACCGGGCTGGCCGCCGCCGAGGCCGCCGGCCCCGACGCCCAGGAGGAGCCGGCGGACCTGGCCAAGATCCCGCTGATGATCCCCGAGGGTCCGGGCGACGCCAACCAGACCGCGGCCCAGCCGTGCTTCCTGGCTTCCGGCGACCCGCCGCCCGAGGGCCCCTGCGCCAAGGTGCCCCAGCCCGACTTCGACGGGCGCCACGCGCTCTACAGCAGCGGATTCCTGGCCGAGGGCGACCACTTCACGTTCGACCTGGCCGGCGACCTCGCCCCCGGCACCTACCGGTGGTTCTGCGACCTGCACCGGGCGGGCATGACGGGCACGCTCAAGGTGGTGGCCGCCGGCGAGACGGCCGACACCCCGGCGGCGGTGACGAAGCGGGGCGAGGACCAGCTCGCCGGGATGGTCAGCGCGCTGGCGCCGGTGGCCGCGCAGATGCAGGCGATCAGCGATCCCGCCAAGGCGCAGGCCGGTGGCGCCCTGCCCGACAGCCCCGGCCTCGTCGACGAGTTCGGCCCCAAGGAGATCTCCATCCCGGTGGGCGGCTCGGTGACCTGGGACGTCCAGGGCCCGCACACCATCACCTTCAACGTGCCCGAGGACGCCCGGACGATCATCAGCAAGGCGCCCGACGGCTCGGTGCACCTGAACCCGAAGTCGTTCGGTCCCGCCGGCGGCCCGGGGATGCCCGAGGGCCCGCCGTCGGAAGGGCCGGTGGCGATCGACGCCGGCGCCTGGAACGGCACCGGCTTCCACAACTCGGGCCTGCTGCCCGGGTTCGGTCCCCCGGGGTCGCTCGGCTACAAGCTGAAGTTCACCAAGGCCGGCACCTACCAGTACGCCTGCCTCGTCCACCCCGACATGGAGGGGACGGTCAAGGTCGGGTGACACGGTGATCCGTCGAGGAGGAGCGCTCCTCACCGGAGCGCTTCTCCTCTCGCCGGTGCTGCCCGCGGCGCCGGTGCCCAACCCCGGGCCGACGGCGGCGGCCGCTCCGGCCCCGGCCGCGTTCCCCCCGTCGGGCGGACGGACCGGCCACGACGTCTCGGGGCACGAGAACGCCGAAGGCCTCAAGCTGGTGGCCGCCACCGGTGAATCGGTGGTGGCCGGATCGGCCTGTGCCCGGACGGCACCCGTGCGCGGCTACGACGTGGCCGCCGTCGCCGTCGACATCACCCTCAACCGCTTCGGCGACCACGACCCGGCCGGGCGGATGTACGTGCTCGAGTCGGCGCTGGCGGCGGTGCGGGACGAGGAGCGGGCCAACGCCGCTGCCCGGGGCGACGCCAGGGGCGGCGAACCGGCGGTCAGCGCCGGCCTCCAGGGGGACGCCATCCAGCCCCTCACGCTGCGCACCCGTCCCGGTGAGTGCCTGCGCATCCGCCTCCGCAACGGCCTGGCCGAGGAACCGGTGTCCCTCCACGTCCACGGCAGCGCCCTGCGGGTGGCGGGCGGCGCCCCGGCGGTGGACGGCAACCCGGCGGCCATGGCGGGGCCGGGCGCCTCGGTGACCTACGAGTGGCAGGTCCCGGCCGACGAAGCCGAGGCCACGCACTACTTCCACTCCTCGGGGCCGGCCGAGCGGTCCCTGGCCGCCCACGGGCTGTTCGGGGCCGTGGTGGTGGAGCCTCCCGGGGCCCTCTGGCTCGACCCCCGGGATCCGGCCCGCCCGGCCAGCGGCTGGGACGCCATCGTGGTGGACCCCGGCGGCCCCACCTTCCGGGAGTACGCCCTCTACTACCACGAGGTCGGCGACGAGACCTACCAGGTGCAGGACCGCACCGGCGCCTTCGTGCCCCTCGTCGACCCCGTCACCCACGCCTACCGTCCCGACGGGCGGGCGCTCAACTACCGCAGCGAGCCCTTCCTCAACCGGCTCCAGCTCGGACTGGCCGTGACCGGGCGGGCCGACGAGTCCCTGGAGTACAGCTCCTACGCCTTCGGCGACCCGCCCACCCCGATCCTGCGGGCCTACCTGGGCGATCCCGTCAAGCAGCGGGTCGTCCACGCCGGCCCGGAGGTGTTCCACGTCCACCACGTCCACGGCGGCAGCGTGCGGTGGCGGCGCCAGCCCGGGGTCGAGCCTTCCGGGGACACCCCGAACCCCGGGCCCAGTGCCCTCGACTCCGGCCTCGACAAGGCGCCGCCGCTCGTCCCGGCCCACTCGGAGCGGACCGACTCCCAGACCATCGGGCCCTCCGAGACCTTCGACATCACCGACGAGTGCGGCGCCGGCGGCTGCCAGGCCAGCGTGGGGGACTTCCTGTATCACTGCCATGTGGCCCACCACTACTTCGCCGGCATGTGGGGGCTGTGGCGGGTCTACAACACCCTCCAGGGCGGCGCCGCCGCCACCGACACCATGCCCGCCCTGGCCGAGCTGCCCGACCGGGCGGGGCGGACCCGGGCGGCGGTGACGTCGGCGGAGCTGGTGCCACCGGCGGGTACCGACCTGGCTGCCCTGGTCGAGACCCAGCTGCCGCCTCCCGGGCCCCGGTCCCCCACCGACGCCGCCACCTTCGACTGGGTCCGCGACGGCGCCGTGTACCGCAACGAGCCCGAGACGGCCGCCGTGTGGCCCAACTACCGCTCGCCCGCGCCGGGCGTGCGGCCGCCCCTTCTCTTCGAACCGGTGACGGGCCGCCTCGCCTACCCCTTCCTCCGACCCCACCTGGCCACCCGGCCGCCGTTCGCCCCCGGCCACGGCCCCGCCCCCTACCTCGACCCCGTCCGCTCGGGCCACGACCCACCCCCGCCCGGAGCCAACGGCGACGGATCCCTGTGCCCGTCGGGCACCACGCCGGTGCCCCTGCCTGTCAACGCCATCAGCCAGCCGGTGCCGCTCAACACCGCCGGCAACATCGTCGATCGCGACGGGCAGCTCTTCGTCCGGCGCGAGCAGGAGGAGGCCGCCCGGACCGACCCGGCCCTGCAGGTGCCCCTGGTGGTGCGGGCCCGGGCCGGCCAGGACTGCGTCGACGTGCTGTTGCGCAGCGAGCTGTCCGACACCGGCGACGTCCCCTACTCCAAGGTGGGCCTGCACGTGCACTTCGTGCAGTTCGACGTGCAGGGCAGCGACGGGGTCGACACCGGGTTCAACTACGAACAGACGGTGCGGCCTTTCCGGGCCGAGGGGACCGAGCTGGTGGCGGCCGCGCCCGCCGGCGCCACCCGCCTGCGGGTGGCCGACGCCGGGCGCTACCGGCCCGGGGTCCTGGTCGGCGTCGGCCTCGACCGGGACCGCGAGTTCGAGACCGCCGAGGTGGCGGGCACGGACGGCGACGCCATGGTCTTCACCGCGCCGCTGCGCTTCCCCCACCAGCCGGGCGAGGTGGTGGGCACCGAGTTCGTCCGCTACCGGTGGTTCCCCGACGCCCAGTTCGGCACCTCGTACTTCCACGACCACGTGAACGCCCTGTCGACGTGGCGCCACGGGCTCTTCGGCGCCCTGGTGGCCGAGCCCCCGGACTCCACGTGGACCGACCCCCACACCGGCGAGCCCCTGGCCAGCGGGGCCATCGCCGACGTCCACGCCAAAGGCCCGGTGGGCGTGGACGTGGCGGGCAGCTTCCGGGAGCTGGTGCTCCTCACCCAGGACGACCAGCCCCTCACCCACGTCGGGCGGGCCACGGGTTCGTCCTACAACCTGCGGGCCGAGCCCCTCGCCGCCCGGGACGGGCCGCCGGCGCGGCGCTTCTCCAGCACCGACCACGGGGACCCCGCCACCCCGCTCCTGGAGGCCAACCTCGGCGACCCCCTGGTGGTGCGCAGCCTGGTGGGGGCGGCCAACGAGATCCACACCACCCACATCGAGGGCCACTGGTTCCGGACCGAGCCGTGGAGCGAGACGTCGCCGCCGGTGTCGACCGTGCGGGTGGGGATCTCGGAGCGCTTCGACCTCGTCGTCCCCGCCGCCGGCGGGCCCCAGCGGATGCCCGGCGACTACCTCTACGCCAACGGCCGACCCTCCAAGCTGGCCGAGGGCAGCTGGGGGCTCGTGCGCGTCTACGGGCCGGGCGAAGGGGGGCTCCGGCCGCTGCCCGGCCACGAGCGGGTTCCGTCCCCGGCGCCGGCGGTCTGCCCGGCGGGAGCGCCGGAGCGGCGCTTCGACGTGGCCGTCGTCGACGCCCCCCTCCCCATGCTCGAGCGCGGCACCGGGAAGCTGTACGTCCTCGAGCGCGACCTCGCCGCCGTGCGGTCGGGGGACCGGGCCCCCGAGCCCCTCGTCCTCCACATCTCGGTGGGCGACTGCCTGGTGGTGAAGCTCCGCAACGCCACCGCCGACGGGGCGGTGAGCTACACCTGCGACCTGCTCGCCTCCGATCCCGCCGCCAACGGCGGCCCGGGGGCGGGGCGCATGCCCGACCAGGCGACCCCCCCGGGTGCCAGTCGCACCTATCGCTTCTACGCCAGCCCCGAGGTGGGCGAGACGGTGGCCGTCACCCGGGACTGGGGCGACGTCCTGCGCAACCCGGCCCTCGGCCTCTACGGCGCCGTGGTGGTCGGGCCCCGGGGCGCCCGCTACCGCGACCCCGTGACCGGCGAGGACCTGTCGGCGGCGGCGTCGTGGCGGGCCGACGTGGTGCCCCCCGAGGGGCCCCCGTGGCGGGACTTCACGCTGCTGTTCCACGACTCCGACGACAGCATCGGCACCCACCGGATGCCCTACACCAACCACGTCCGGGGCACGACGGGCGTGAACTACCGGCTGGCTCCCGACATCCCAGTGCTCGATGCCGAGGCCGGGGACCCCGTGCGCCTCCACCTGGTGGCGCCCTTCAGCGAGCAGGCCCAGGTCTTCAGCCTCGACGGCCACCGCTGGCCCGCCGAGCCCGGCCTTCCGGGCACGCCGCTGCGGTCGTCGCAGGCCATCGCCGGAGGCGAGGCCCTGACGCTGCGGCTCGACGGCGGTGCGGGCGGTCCCGAGCGGCTGGCCGGCACCTACCGGTGGGAGGACCATCGCCTGCCCTACGCCGAGGCGGGCCTGTGGGGTCAGCTGCGCGTGCGCCCCGCCGGCGGGGAAGCGGGCCTGCCCGGGCTGCGGCCGCTGGCGGCGACCCGCTCCCGGCCGCCGGCGGCCATGGCTGTCGCCCTCGCCGTCCTCGTCGCCGCCATCCTCGCCGGGCTCCGGATGGTGATCACCCGCCGGCGGGCCTGACCTGGCACGTCGACCCGATTTACGTGAAGGGCTGACCACCGCGAGGCACGGGCAGCGCGCCCGGCAACTCCAGCACGTGCGCCGGACTCCGGGGAAGCGCTTGGGCCAGGCTGGGGAGCAACTCTCCGGTCAGATGCCTGAGGAACATGGCCACGGCCACGTCCGGAGCGCCGTCGCCACGGCCCCGGACATACCCTGCGAAGGCAAGTGCGCCCGGAAGATCGCCGGCCTTTCCTCCGAATCGCCCGTCCGCTGCGCCGCCGGCCCCGCTCCCGTTCTCCAGCACCTTCAGCACCACCTCATGGGCGTCGACAGGAAGGTCGCCGCCCCGGGCCAGCCGCGACATCATGTCGCACCACTCCCTCGGGGTGCCTCGGCAGCCCACCTCGGCGCAGCGCCGCTGGGTCGGATCGTCGACCGGCACGTCGTCCCGGGGCGCCCGTTCACCGTGGGCCAAACGCCAGGCCTCGGCGGCGCGCTCGCCGGGGCTCATGGCCAGCCAGCGATCGGGCGAGCGATGCCACGCTCTGAACTCCCCCAACACGGGCAATATCGGATCCTGCGCACGCAAGCCCACGCGCCGGGCGAACGAATGGGCGAGCTCGGGTCCCACCCGGTCCAACAGGTAGTCGGCGGAAGCGTTGTCAGAGAAGCTGATCATCGCCTGCGCCACAGCTTGCAAGGGCACGACGTCCTCCGCCGCGCGGCGCTGAAGTTGCCCGGTCGATCCCCACCACTCCCGCGCCCGGTCATGCGCTCCACCGTCCGTTCCGGGCCAGTGCCACCGTGTGATCTGTCGGGCGGGGACCCCTTCCCGAGGGTCAAGTCCTCCTGACGCCACCGCCAAGGCGTAGCCCCCGAGGGTGACGACCTTTCGCACTGAGGCCAGCGGGTAGAGCCCATCGGCGTCCACCGCGACACGTTCCACTCCCGCTTCGCAGACCCGCGCCCCGAGTTGCGCCCCACTGACGACGGCGCGTTCAAGCAGGTCGCTGAGGGAATTCGTCACCCGCACCTCCTGGTGCCGCCGGCACCGACAGCGACGGTACCGGAACAGAAGACGCCCGGGCTCCCGTCCCTCGGCGGGCGGCACTCGACCAAGGTGGTGCGGGACGTCAACGGGAGGCATTCTGGGCACATGCGGCACGGGCCGAATCCCCCGCATGAGCACGCCGCGGCAAGTCGCTTCGCACTGGCCCGGACGCTGGTCGAGTCGCGCCGTGACCCGATCGGCACGCTGTCCAGGTTCGCGACGATGCGGGCTGACGTGGTGGCACCTCGGTTCCCGCTCCCACTGCGCGTCGTGCTCGATGCCGACTTGGCCCGTGAGGTACTGGTGGCGGACGCGGGCAGCTACACCCGCCCGTGGCTGGTGACCTCGACGATGCGCGACGGCCTGGGCCCCACGCTCTTCACCTCGACCGGCGACGAGGCCATGGCCAGGCGCAGGCTCTATGCCCCGGTGTTCGCCCACGCCCACTCCGACCATCTGGCTGGGGTCATGAGCTCGACGATCATCGACGAACTCGCCGGCTGGAAGGCAGGCCCGGTCCCCGACCTGCAGGCTCCGCTCACCGATCTCACGTTGCGCGTGGCGGCTCGTGCCCTGCTCGGGGTCGACGTCGTGGCGGATGACCTGGGACACGACCTCCGCTCGAACTTCAACACCGTCATCGCCTGGATCAACCGCAGGTTCAATCACCTGATTGCGCCCCCAGCCGTCGTACCCACTCCGAAGAACCGCGCCATGCTTCGGGCACGCTCCAACCTGCAGACGATCCTCCGCGGCGTGATCTCCGAGCGACGCGTCGCCGGGACGCCTTCGATGGACGTGTTGCAGCTCCTCCTGGACCACCAGGCCACCCACGGGAGCCCGTCCGACGACCAGATTGTCAGCGAGTGCGTTGGGTTCCTCTTCGCCGGCCACGAGACGACGGCCTCGACGCTGGCGTGGGCGCTGTACTCCATGGCGGTTGCACCGGAGATCCAGGAGCGCGTGGCCGCCGAGGGCGACGGACTCGCCGAGGGTCGACCGTCGATCCCCGACGTCGACGCGCTGCACGACACCGGACTGGTGGTCGAGGAGACCCTCCGCCTCTACCCGGCCGGCGTCGGCATCGCCCGCGTGTGCCGGCGCCCGACCACGCTGGCGGGACAGCGGGTCCGCCGTGGCACGGTCGTCGTCATCCCCGTCTACTCGATTCAGCGCGATCCACGGCGGTGGTCCGCTCCCGACACGTTCGACCCGGATCGATTCCGGGCCACAACCGCTGAGCCGGGACGTCATGGGCATCTCCCCTTCGGCTGGGGACCACGTGCCTGTCTCGGCGCCCGCTTCGCGACGATGGAAGCTCGCCTGGCGTTGGCCATGATCACGTCCCGATGGACCGTCACCTACCGCGGCAAGGAGCCACCCACGCCAGGCATCTCACCTGCGCTCCGCATCGCCAGCGGCCTTCCAGTCCAGCTCGAGGTTCGCCGCCGCACGGCAGACACCCGGGCCTGACAACGTGGCCGTCGAGGGGACGAGGCCGGCGGTGGCAAGGTGGCCTGCCGGGTAATAAGGCGGTATGGCCACGACCACCAGGCGCCGGTCCGACCCGGCGACCCATCGCCCAACCGGCAAGCTCGCGGCATACCAGGCCAAGCGCGATTTCCGCCGCACCCCGGAGCCGTCGGGCCGCAGCCGGAGCCGGGCCCCGAAGGGCGGCCGCCGCTTCGTGGTGCAGCGCCACCGGGCCCGCCGCCTCCATTACGACCTGCGCCTGGAGATCGGCGGCGTGCTGGTGAGCTGGGCCATCCCCAAGGGGCCGACGCTGGATCCCCGGGCCCGCCGGTTGGCGGTGCACGTCGAGGACCATCCCCTGGACTACTTCGACTTCGAGGGGATCATCCCCGAGGGCTACGGCAAAGGCGACGTCATCGTGTGGGACTGGGGGACGTGGAAACCGGCGGACGGCCAGGATCCGGAGGAGGCGCTCAAGGCCGGGGAGCTCCACTTCGATCTGCACGGCCAGAAGCTGCGGGGTCGGTTCGTGCTCGTCCGGACCAAGACGGGCGGCGACAAGGAGCAGTGGTTGCTCCTGCACAAGAACGACGACGCCGCCGTGCCGGGCTGGGATCCGGAGGAACAGCCGGAGTCGGTGAAGACGGGGCGCACCAACGACGACGTGGCCGCGGCGACGGCGAAGGGAAAAGCGAAGAGCGGCCCTCGCCGGAAGACGGCCCGGCGCCGGCGGCAGGCACCGAACCGGTGGGAGCCGCCCACCGAACTCATCCCGCCGGGACGAAACGGCAGGGTGTGAGTCTCACGCGTCAGAAGTCGACGTAAGAGTCGAACGGCCGCCTGTCGGGCACCGACCCGGTGCGGAGGACGGCCCACTGGTGCAGCGCGTCCGGTGCCGACACCTCCTCGAGCGCCCAGCCGAGGTTCTTCACGAAGAACGACGCGGCCCGCCCGACGGCGGGCAGCTGGTAGTCGTCGAGGAACACGATCCCTCCGGCACGCAGCAGGCGACCGAGGTAGACGAGATCGAGGAAGACGCCGTCGAAGCGGTGGTTGCCGTCGACGTACGCCAGGTCGAAGCTCCGACCTTCGATGACGAACCTCGGCAGTGCGAGCTGCGACTCCTCGGCGTGGTACTCGACCAGCTCAGTGAGTCCGGCCTCCTCGAGGAACTGCAGACCGCAGTTGGCAAACCTCGTTGCCTGATGCGGGTCCACGACGACGTGGCGCGCCGCGGGATCGCCGTTGGTAAGCAGACCTTCGCACATGAACAGCGCGGAGATGCCATAGCCCAGACCGATCTCGATCGTCTGGACGGCGTCTTCTCGCGTCACCCAGTCCCCCACCGTCTCTCCCTCGGCGGCGCCCACGGCGACCGGGAACAGGGTGTGGGTGCTCCCGTCAGAACGCGCCACGGCCGAACCGTCTCGGACCAGCCGCTCGATCACCTGGCGTACCCGTCGGGGCGTTGGCCGTCGACCGGGAGCGTGGGGGGCCTCCAATGCTCAGTGTCTCGAGTTGAGGGGCGCGATGGTCCGGCTGAGCAGGTCGGGCTGGCCGGGATCGCGCCGGAGGTGCGGATACCGCTCGCCGCCGTGGTAATCGAGGGCGTGGTTGCGCAGGGTGCCCTCATCGTTGACGAGGAGCTGAATCGGCCCCGGGCGGGTCTTCGCCCCGCTCAGGGAGTCATGCAGCGCGTCGAGCGAGAACGCCTTGCCGTCGACGGAGACGACGGTGGCGCCGGGCCCGAGTCCGGCGTCCGCCGCCGGCGTCCCGGGAATGACGTCGGTGACGACACCGTCGGTGCCCAGCCGCAGACCGAGGGAGTAGCCCATCTCGATCTGCTCGCGGGCCGACTGCAGGTCAGCGAGGCGCTGTCCCGGCTCGTCGTCGTAGGCGAGCCGCCAGCCGGATCGTTCGATCCCGCCGAGGGGGGCGTGGAAGTCGGTCGACCAGAGGCGCTGGTCGAAGAACGTGCGCCAGTCGTAGGACACAACCTCGTCGAGGGTCGACACGACGTCCTCAAAGGTATACGTCTCGAGCGACGGCGGGCCCGTCTGCCCTCCATGGAAGCGGCGGCAGAAGTCGTCGAGGGCACGTTCTCCGGACGTGAGCTGACGGATGAGCGTGTCCACTTCGAGCCAGATGAGCCAGCCCTCGTTGTAGAAATCGGTTCCCCGCCGCTCGGCGCTCCACTCCGGCGGGGCCCGGTAGAGGATCTGGGCGGCGACGGCCGTGTCGATCAACGGACGCCAGCCGCGACCGGGGATGTGGTCGAGCCTGGCCGCGGCTGAGGCCAGGGCATCGGCATACTGCTCTTGCGTCCACAGCCCGCTGCGGGCCGCCAGCACGTTGCCGTAGTACTGCGTCAGCCCCTCGTAGACCCACAGCAGCTCGCCCTGCATCGGAGACTGGAAGTCGGACGTGGCCAGCCCGGCGGGGCGGCGGTACTTGCCGTTCCAGGAGTGGACGTACTCGTGCGGCAGCAGACCGAGGGCCAGGCGCCCCTGCGTCTCGTCCACCAGCGCCCGCTCCGCCACACGGTTGTCGCTCGACTGGTGGTGTTCGAGCCCCCCGGGCGCCACCCCGTCGCTCAGCGTCAGGAGGAAGGTGTAGTGCTCGAAGTGCTCGGCGTCGAAGAGCGCCCTGGCCTCGTCGACGAGGTTGCGCATGTCCTCGGCGAAAGCGGGACTCGCTTCCAGGGCGGCGGGGCTGTCGGCGGCCATGGCGATCCTCACCGCCGGCTTCGCCGTCGAGAGCGGGACGGACCGGAAGTACTCCCCGGCCAGCACCGGTGAATCCACCAGGGTCGTCAAGCTGGCCGGTTGGAAGTCCACCTCGCCCTCCGACTCCCGCTCCACCGCCAGCCCCGTACCGAATTTCCAGCCCGGCGGCAGCCGCAGGGAGGCGTCGAACACGAGGTCGTCGGTGTGTCCCACCGCCGGGTAGAGGAGTACCCGGTTCCAGACCAGGAGGGCCAGGTGCGACGTCGTCGACGCGCCGGCGGCGAACGGACCCTCCGAGGTCGGGGCCAGGAACTCGAGGTCCACCTCCACCGCGGTCGCCCCCGGCGGCACGTCCAGGTGGAAGGCGTACATGTCGATGGGATCACGCCGCCACCGGAGCGTTTCCCCGCCGGCCCGGAACTTCAGTCCCGCCAAGTTGACGATCGGCCCCGTCGGGCCGTGCTCACCGGGAATCCACTTCGGGTAGTAGAGCGTGAGGGGGCCGGGACCGGCCGGTATCACCTCGTGGGCGCGGACGAGCCGGCGCGGCGCCTCGGTGGCGTCGACCGTGAGCGTGACCGTCGCCGCCGCGTGGGCGACGCCCGTCCGGCTGAGTCCTCCGGCGCCGGGTCCCGGCAGCGAGACGAGGATCCAGAGCGCGGACAACAGCAGGGCAGCTCTTCGCTTCATGGCACCTCCGGGTCCCGCCTTTGACCCGAGGGTCGCGCCTCGTTGACCGCCGGTCATGAGTGGTCCGGCACTCATTTGCGGGGTGTGATAGGAGGTGGGCATGGCCCCGCTGGCCGTGCTCATGGATCACGACGGCGGGGTCGACGACTACCTCGCCACGGTCCTGCTCATGACCATGGAGCACGTCGATCCGCTGGCTGTGGTCGTCACCCCGGCGGACTGCTACCCGAGGGCTGCGGTCAGCGCCACCCGCAAGATCCTGGATCTGATGGAGCGCTGGACGGTCCCGGTGGGCGAGAGCACGGTCCGCGGCGTCAACCCCTTTCCCCGCCTCTTTCGCCGCGACTCGTTCACGGTCGACGCGCTGCCGATCCTGAACGACCGGGAGACGGTCCGGGCCCCCGTGGTACCGGAGCCTGGTCAGGAGTTCATGGCTCGTCTGGATGGGCGGCGCGCTGGAAGTCGCCGGCAACATCGACCCCATCCTCGAGGGCGGACAGGACATGACCGCCGAGTGGAACGCCTACTGGGATCCGTTCGCGGTGGCTCGCGTGTGGAGGACGAGCATCCCGGTCACCATCTGCCCGTTGGATCTGACCAACCAGGTGCCGGTGACGCCTGAGTTTCTCCGGCGCCTGAGCCGGGGACGTCAGTACCCTCTCTACGATTTCGCCGGCCAGTGTTACGCCCTGGTCACCCACCAGTCGTACTTCTTCTGGGACGTGCTCACGACCGCCTACCTGGGTCGCCCCGACCTCTTCGAACGGCGATCCCGGGAAACGTGGTCATCACGGAGGGCGCCAGCCAGGGACGCATCAAGATCGAGGCCGGGGGACGGACGATCCACGCCCTGAACCAGGTGGACACCGAGCAGTTCTACGAGTACGTCCTGCAACAATGGGCACGGTGAGCGAGAGCGCGGTTGCCCCCGACGACAACCGGTTCCGGGGGCCGTACGCGGATGGACCGCCACCCGAGGCCCTGGCGGTGGATGCGCCGCCCCTGCGGGTTTTCGGCGTGGCCGAGGTGCGGAGGGCGCTCACCGTCGTGGCCGTCGTGGTGGCCCGAGTCGCCCGGGCGCTGGCGCGCTGGGCCGTCCACCGCCGGCGCCAGTCGTGGCCGGCGGCGGCATCCGCCGGGGTCGTCGACGCCTGCTGCGCCCTCGGGCCCATGTTCGTCAAGCTCGGCCAGCTCATGGCCTCGTCCCCCAGCGTCTTCCCCGCCCCGCTGGCCGACGCCGCCCTGCGCTGCATCCGGGAGGTGGGACCCCTCGACCCGGCCACGGTCCGGGCCGTGGTCGAGCGCGATCTCGGCTCCCCGGTGAGCCAGATCTTCGCCCGCTTCGATGACCGACCGCTCTCGGCCGCCTCCGTCGCCCAGGTCCACGGGTGCGTGCTGCCCGACGGACGGCAGGCGGTGGTCAAGGTGCAGCGGCCGGAGATCCGCGCCACCGTGGCCTCCGACCTGCGCCTCCAGTGGAGGCTGGCGAGGCTCCTGCAACGGTGGTCGGGCTTCGCCCGGGACGCCAACCTGACCGGCGCCATCGAGGAGCTGCACACCGTCACCTTCAACGAGTTGAACTTCACCCTCGAAGCCCACCGCCAGAGCCGCTTCCGCGACGCCATCGGCCACTTCGGCGACAACCTCAGCGTCACCGCCCCCGAGGTCTACTGGGAGTTCTGCGGCCCCAACGTGATCTGCATGGAGCGTCTCTTCGGCGTGCCGCTCGACGATTTCGCCGCCGTGCGGGCCCGCCACGGCGACGGCGAGCTCCAGATGCGCCGGGGCGTGAAGGTGTGGGTCGAAGCGTGCCTGGTGCACGGGCCGTTCCACGGCGACGTGCACGCCGGCAACATCTGGGTCCTCGACGACGGGCGGGTCGCCTTCCTCGACTTCGGGATCATGGGGGAGCTGAGCGACGACTGGAAGCAGGTCATGCGGGACCTCTTCGAGACCTCTGCCATCGACAACGACTTCACCCGCGTGGCCCGGGCCTACAAGCGGGTGGGGGCCTTCCCCGAGGACGCCGGCTCCGACGACGAGATCGGCGTCCGCCTCCAGATGCTCTTCGCGCCCATGTTCGACGCCGGCCTCGGTGAGGTGCCCATGGGCGCCCTGCTGGCGTCGATCATCCGCACCATGGGTTCCTACTCCGGCGGAGCGGGGACTCCGAAAGAGCTCCAGCTGATCGTCAAGCAGCTCCTCTACTTCGAGCGGTACTCGAAGGAGCTGGCTCCCGCCTGGCCGATGTTCCGGGATCTCTACCTCGTCCGCAACGTCTTCCCCGACGCCGTCGCCGCCCGTGCCGCCCATCTCCAGATGGAACTCCCCGACTGACGGTCAGAGGAGGGGCTGGACGGCGGGCTGCTTCCGGGCGTGGGGTCCGAGCCAGGGCACGAAGTCGCCGGGGTCAGTCGGTGACTCGGCGTGGATCGGGGAGCGGACCGTGGCCACCCACGTCGAACACATCTTGGCCAAACTCGATGCCCGGTCCCGTTCCCTGGCGGCCTCCCGGGCACCGGGCCCAGTCGCCCCGTCAGGACATGCCACGCCATCATCCGTTCGATGGCGAGGCGCCGTCCACAGAGCCGCTCGTAGGCGCTCAAGACCTCCAGCGCCAGCTTCGTCGTTCGAGCGCTGCCCGGGAGGTAACGCAGGTCAAAGTGAGGGTCGGCGATCCCGCTCTCCTCGAAATCGACGACAGCCAGCAGCGTAAACGACGCCTGATCCCACACCTGGTTGTCACCGTGCAGGTCACCATGCACGACGACCGAGGGGAGCCCAACCGGCCCACAGAGAACCTCATCGACCCACTCACACCACCGCAGCACCAAGGCGCGTCGACGTTCGTCCACAAGTCGGGGGAAGCGCTCCCGGAGGCGTTCGGTGTCTGCTTGAGGCGTAGGGAGGACCACCGGCAGATCACCGACCAGGTCGGCGGCTGGGATGTTGTGCAATCGCACCAGGAAGGCTGCGAGGCGTTGCCCGACCTGATCGATCCCGGAACGAGTCAGGCTGCTGGCCCACTCCCAGCTGAGCGGTGCTCCAGCCACCAACCGGGTCACGACGAGTGCTGGCTCTGCGCTCACCGCGACGAGTTCGGGGATCGCCAGCGAGGGATCATGCGTACACAGCCGTTGCAGCAGCACGCCCTCCCGCCACAGGCGCATCGCCCGTAGCCGCGACCATGCGTACTTCACGACGAAGCATTCATCGATCACCGCGCTGGCCGACCACCACAGCTGGTTTGAGGACGGGTGCCGGGGTTTGATTCTGAGCGGCCGGGCGGCAAGTTCGGGAACAACGAGTGCCAGCGCCGACCGAAGCGACTCCTCACTCCCATCCCGAAGCCACCCGACGGACGGCATCCGTCCAGCTTCGCGTTTCCGTGCAGGTCCGCTAGCCGGGAGGGGCGCCGAGCTCGCCCCGGACGCCCCGCAGGGTTCCGTAGGGCACTGTGGCCGCCGGTGGCTCCTTGCCGTCATCTCGTTCGACGACGCCTGACAGCACCGTGACGGTGGTCGTCGTCGGAGACCTGGTCCCGGACCCGGTTCGCTCGTCAACGTTGGCGGTGTCGCAGCCGGCGACGAGCAGACCGGCGAGGACCATCGTTGCTAGGAAGCGCATCGGGCCAAGACTCGTTCACCATCCTGAAGATCCAGCTATGGCCCCCTGAAGATCCACCCAAGCTGCCGGCTCGGACCGTCCGCCGATTTACGCGGTCCGCTTGCGGGCGAGGAAGGCGTAGCCGTACACGTCGAAGGCGCGGGCCTTGTCCTCGCCTTTGGCGCCTCCGAAGGTGTCGACGGGTGGTCCGATCTCCACGTCACCGAAGCCGGAGTCCTCGAGCATCTTCTGCCAGCCCGCACGGGGCAGCCCACCGGCGATTCAGCCGGTCCACAGGTCGATGTCGCGCAGCGCCTCGGGCGGGACGGGGCGGCCGTTGGCGATGTCGGCGAACTGCAGCACCCCGCCGGGACGCAGCACCCGGCGGATCTCGGCGAACACGGCCTGCTTGTCGGCGCAGAGGTTGATGACCCCGTTGGAGATCACCGCGTCGGCCCACCCGTCCTCGACCGGGATCGCCTCGGCGAGGCCGTCGCGGAAGCTGACGTGCGCGAACCCGAGCTCCTCGGCGGTCCGGCGGGACTTGGTGAGCATCTCGGCGGTCATGTCGATGCCGACGACCTCGCCGGTGACGCCGACCTGGCCGGCGGCGATGAAGGAGTCGAAGCCGGCGCCGGAACCCACGTCGACCACCCGCTCGCCGGGCGCCAAGCGCCGCAGCGAGAAGGGATTGCCGACCCCGGCGAACGACTCGACGGCCTGGTCGGGGAAGGCGTCGACGACGGTCTGGTCGTAGCCGAGACGGCGGGCGAGGGGTCGGCCGGTGTGGAAGTGGTGCTCGGCGTGGGGAGCCAGCGCGACGTCGCGGTACTTGTCCCGCACCTGCTCGCGCAGCGTCAGGGGATCGACCAGCAGGTCCTCGGCCATCGGTTCAGCCTCCGTCCCCGGCTGCGACAGGCAGACCGGCTCGTTTCCATTCGGGGAACCCGTCCTCGAGGCGCCGGGCGCGGTAGCCGCGGCGGCGCAGCAACCGCACGGCGTCGTCGGCGTACACGCAGTAGGGGCCGCGGCAGTAGGCGACCACCTCGGCGTCCTTGGGCAGGGCCCGAAGGTGGCGGCGCAGCTCCCCGACAGGCACGGAGCGGGCTCCGGGGATGTGCCCGGCGAAGAACTCGGGTGTCGGCCGCACGTCGAGCACCACCACGTCACCCGCCTCGAGGCGGGCGGCCAGCTCCCGGCGCCCGACGGCCTCCAACCGGGACCGGTCACCGAGATAGTCCTCGGCCAACCGCTCGATCCCTGCCACATGCTCGGCGGCCACGCCCCGCAACGCCGCCCACAGCTCGGCCACCCGATCGCTGGCCAGCATGTAGACGATCCGGGTTCCCTCCCGTCGGGTACGCAACACACCAGCGCGGGCCATGGCCCGCAAGTGGTGTGAGGTGTTGGCCACGCTCTGGTCGATCTCGCCGGCGATCTCGTCGACCGAGCGCTCCCCCTGGACGAGGAGGTCGACGATCTCGGCCCGCCGTCCGCTGGCCAGGGCCTTGGCCACCTCGGCGAAGGCGTCGAACAATGCGTCCTTGGCCGCCCGGTCACCCATGGTGGCCATGGTCCGGCCCGAGCTTGACTTTGTCAAGTGTTCAAATGATCTCTTGACAAGAAGCGACCCAGAGATACTATTCAAGTCATTACTTGAAGATCACGGGAGCAACGATGGCCAGCCCGGCGGTGGTGGCGCTCGTCGACGAGGGTCTCGGCAACGCATCGTACCTGGTCGACCTGGGCGACGGGCGCGCCTTGGTGGTCGACCCGCCTCGCGACCCGACCCGTCACCTCGCTCTCGCCGCGAAGTGGGGGGTCACGATCAGCCACACCTTCGAGACGCACTTGCACGCCGACTTCGTGACCGGAAGTCGCGAGCTGGCCTCCTTCGGCGCCACCGTCCTCGCGCCCGCCTCGGCGGGGATCGAGTGGCCTCACCGGGGGCTCGGCGACGGCGACGAGATCGACCTGGGCGGGCTGCGTCTACGGGCCCTCGCCACTCCCGGCCACACCCCCGAGCATCTCGCCTACCTGCTCTGCGACGGCGAACAACCCGCCGCCCTGTTCTCAGGGGGGTCGCTGCTGGTCGGCGCGGTGGCCCGCACCGACCTCATCGCCCCCGATCAGACCGAGACCCTGGCCCGCGCCCTGTGGCGCTCCATCGTCGAACGGCTCCTCACGCTGCCCGACGACCTGGCCGTCTACCCCACTCACGGCGCCGGGTCGTTCTGCTCCGCACCGGCGGGCGGCGAACGCACCACCACCATCGGACGGGAACGGGCCGCCAACCCGCTGTTGGCTGCGCCCGACGAGGGCACCTTCGTCACCGGCCTCCTCGCCGGCCTGGGGACCTACCCGCCGTATTTCGCCGAGCTCCGGGAGGTGAACCGCCGCGGCCCCCGCGTCTACGGCACCTTCCCCACCCTCGCTCGCCTCGACGTCGCCACCACCCGGCGGTTCGCCGCCAACGGCGCCGTCCTTGTCGACGTCCGTCCCGTCGAGCGTTTCGCCGCCGGCCACATCCCTGGCTCACTGGCGATCCCGCTGCGACCGCAGTTCGCCTCGTGGCTGGGCTGGCTCGTGAGACGGGACCAACCGATCGTGTTCGTCGTTGACGACGACCAGGACCGGGTTGACCTCGTCCGCCAATGCCTCACCATCGGCTACGAGCACCTCGCCGGCGAGCTGGCGGACGGCGTCGCCGCCTGGACCGCCGAATGCCAACCCGCGGGCGTGATCCCTCTTGTCAGCCCGGCGGCGCTGGATCGCCGGCGGGTGCTCGACGTCCGCCAGACCGCCGAATACACCGCCGGCCACGTGCCCGGCGCCGTCCACCTCGAACTCGGCTCGCTCCGCGCCCGGCTCGCCGCCGTACCCGCCGGTCCGATCACCCTGATGTGCGGCCACGGGGAGCGGGCCATGACCGGCGCCAGCATCCTCGCCGCCGCCGGCCGCGACGACGTGTCCGTGATGGTCGGTGGTCCCGACGACTGGGCCCGCGTGACCGCAGCACCGCTCGCCTCATGACCACCACCAGCGAGCCGGTGACGGCGAAGACCGCACCCCGGTTGGGGCTCCGTCAGAACCTCGCCCAGTTCAGCCTCCTGGTGGGCATCAACGCCCTCGTCGGCGGCATGATCGGCCAGGAACGCACCGTCCTGCCCCTGCTGGCCACCCGCACCTTCGGGCTGGCCGCCTTCACCGCCACGACGACGTTCATCGTCGCCTTCGGGGCCACCAAGGCGCTCACCAACCTGGCCACCGGCGCCCTCACCGACCGCGTCGGCCGCAAACCCGTCCTCGTCGCCGGCTGGCTCATCGGCCTCCCCGTCCCCTTCCTCCTGATCTGGGCGCCGAGCTGGGGGTGGGTGATCGCCGCCAACGTCCTGCTGGGCGTCAACCAGGGCATGACCTGGTCCACCACCGTCATCATGAAGATCGACCTGGTCGGCCCCGCCCGCCGCGGCTTCGCCCTCGGCCTCAACGAAGCGTCCGGCTACGGCGCCGTGGCGCTCACCGCCCTGGCCACCGGCGCCATCGCCGCCCGCCACGGGCTGCGCCCCGAACCCTTCTACCTCGGCATCGCCTTCGCCGGGCTCGGCCTCGGCCTCTCCACCCTGTTCGTGCGCGAGACCCAAGGCCATGCCCGCCACGAAGCCACCACCACCAGATCCCAAACCGACGCCGACGACCGGTTCGGGGTGGTGTTCGCCCGCGCCACCTGGCGAGACCCGACCCTCAGCGCCGTCAGCCAGGCCGGGCTCGTCAACAACGCCGTCGACGGCCTGGCCTGGGGCATCCTCCCGCTGCTGTTCGCCGCCGGTGGGCAGTCGGTGCAGGCCATCGGGGTGCTCGCCGCCCTCTATCCCGGGGTGTGGTGCGTCGGTCAGCTGTTCACCGGTGCGTGGTCGGATCGGGTGGGCCGCAAGCCGCTCATCACCGCCGGCATGATCCTCCAAGGCGTCGCCCTCGCCCTCATGGCCACCACCACCGGCTTCGGGCCGTGGGCGGCAGGCGCCGTGCTCATCGGCGTCGGTACCGCCCTCGTCTACCCGACCCTGATCGCCGCCGTCGGCGACCGGGCCCACCCCAGCTGGCGGGCCACCGCCGTCGGTGTCTACCGGCTGTGGCGCGACACCGGCTACGTCGCCGGCGCCCTCCTCGGCGGCATCGTCGCCGACGCCTTCGACCTGCGGGCCGCCGTCTGGGTCGTCGCCGCCCTCAGCATCGCCTCGGGACTCGTCGTCGCCACCCGCATGACCGAAACCCACACGACCAGCGCGTCAGCCATGCTTCCGGCATGACCACCTTCGGCCTTGTCCTCGACTGCGCAGATCCCGAGACCCTCGCTGACTTCTGGGCCGCCGCCCTCGGTTACGTGACCCTCGGCGCCGCGGGCAGGTACATGCTCCTCGTCGCCGGCGACGGCAACCAACCCAAGCTGTTGTTACAACGGGTGCCCGAGCCCAAGGCGGTCAAGAACCGGATGCACCTCGACATCGTGACCCCCGACATCCACGGCGAAGCCGCCCGCCTCGAAGCCCTCGGTGCCCGACGGGTGGCGTCCGAAGCGATGAGCGAGCACGGCAGCACGTGGGTGCTCATGGAAGACCCGGAAGGCAACGAGTTCTGCGTCTGCGACGGGGGTGCCGGCGGGCACAAGACCTCGGCCTGACGACGGAAATAAGCCTCGAGGCTGGCCCGGGCGCCCGTCAGCCCGCCAGGCGCTTCTGGAAGAACTGGAGGAGGTGGCCCCGCTCGAGCACCCGGTTGTCGCGCTTCTGCGAGCCGTGGCCCTCGTCCGGAAAGACGATGAGGAGCGAGCCGATCTTCTTGGCGGCGAGCGCCTCGTGGATCTGGGTCGCCTCGCTCACCGGCACGCGGGGGTCGTTCGCCCCCTGGACGACGAGCAGCGGAGCCTTGACCCGGTCGACGTAGGTGATGGGCGACAGCTTCACCAGGGCGTCGCGGTCCTTCTCAGGGTCGCCGTACTCCGTGATCCGCAGCGGCCGGCGGTAGGGCGCGGTGTTCTCCAGGAAGGTGAGGAGGTTGGCGATCCCGACGTTGGAGGCGCCGGCGTCGTAGGCCCCGGCGAACATCGTCATCCCGATGAGGGCCGAGTAGCCGCCGTAGCTGCCGCCGGAGATGCCGATCCTGGGCGGCCGGCCGCCGTCCCCCCAGTGGGCGCGGATGAACCGGGCGCAGTCCTCGATGTCGGTGATGACATCGAGCCGCTTCGGCCCGTCGTCGGCGTGCAGCCACGCCTTCCCGTAGCCGTCGCTGCCCCGCACGTTCGGCTCGACGTAGACGAAGCCGGCGTCGACGAAGAGCTGGGCGCCGGAGTGGAATCCGGGGTATGCCTGGCCTTCGGGACCCCCGTGGAAGTTGACGACCACCGGGCAGGGCTTGGTGGGACACGACTCCGGACGCCGCACGAACATGGGGATGCGGGTCCCGTCCCGGGCCGGGTACGACTCCAGGCTGGCCACGGCAAAGCGGCTCGTGTCCAGCTCCGGGGCGCTCGGGGTGTGCCACTGCGTCAGCCCGCCGGTCGTCCAGTCCATCACGTAGCTGCTCACCGGCGCCCGGCCGGTGTCGACCGACAGTGTCGTGTAGCGACCGTCGGAGGTGGTGGCCCCGAAGCGGACGTGGTCGGCCGCCGGCAGCGCCGGGAGGGGAAGCTCGGTGAAGGTGCGGGCGTCCATGGCCCTTAGGCGGCTGTAGCCGCCGTCGTTGACGATGTAGAGGATCCGCCGTCTCGGCTCGTCGATGGAGAAGGCCGAGACGTCGTGGGGCATCTCGGGTGTGACGGGAACGAGCTTGCCCTGGCGGAAACGGTAGAGCCGGCGGAAGTCACCGATCTTGGGGGTGAGCACGAGCAGCTCGCCGCTCTCCGCTCCGAAGGCGGCCTGGTAATCCTCGGCCTCGCCCTGCCCGAGGACGGGAGTGAGGGCCTTGGTGGCCAGGTCGAACTCGTAGAACTCGCGGGACGCGCTCCCGGTCTCCTTCACCAGCAGCAGCCCCCCGTCGGGCCGGTGGTCGGCCACGTCCCAGAGCCCGTCCTGATCGAAAACGAGCTCCGAGCCCTTGGTGGCGACGTCGTAGCGGTAGATGGCGTAGGCGTCGGCCTTGCGGTCGTTGGCCCGGTAGTAGATCGACTTGCCGTCGTTGGGGATGAAGGACAGGAAGGCCCGCACCTGGTCCTTGTGGGCGATGACCTCAAGCGACCCTCCCCCGGCCGGCTGGAGGTACAGCCCGGGGTTCTCCGCTCCGCCGCGGTCCCTCGACACCACCACGTGGCGGCCGTCGGGCATGACGCCGGCCACGGCGGTGACGTCCTCGCCCCCGGTGAGCTGGACGGGGAAGCGCTGGGGCCCGTCCAGGCGCCACACCTGGGACGTACCGGTCACCGACCAGGTGAAGAACATGGTCCGGCCGTCGAGGCTGACCTCGCCGGCGTCGGGCGAGCGGACGTCGAGCATGGACTGGACACGCGCCCGCACCTCGGGCGGGACGGGCGGCGGGGCGTACTGGGCCAGGACGTCCGGTCCGCTCGCCGTCGCCTTCGTCTCCTGACGGGCGGAGGTGTTGCAGGCGCCGGCAACCACGGCAACGACCAGGACGAGGGGCCATCGAGTCACGGCGGTGGACTGTACCGGCGGCGGCGGAACCGCCCCCGCGAATTATTTCGAGGGGTGGACGGGAAGCCAGACGGGTACGGGAGTCACTTCGCGGACCGCGAGGGCGAGGTAGCGGTCCGGGCCGTCGTCGAACGACTCAGCCCGCCACCCGGTGGCGGTCAGTACTGGAGAGAGCACCGCGGGGTCGAGCGGATCGTCCGGGTCGACCTCACGGCCGTGGCGGGCAGCCAGCGCGGCGCGGCTGACGGGGTGGAAGACGGCGAGGCGACCGTTCCCCCTCGTGACGCGGGCGAGCTCGAGCAGCCCAGCGCCCGCGTCGGGGATGTGGGGGAGGTAGCCGGCGGCGAAGACGGCGTCGACCGAGGCGGCGGGCAGCGGGAGGTGCAGGGCATCGCCCAGCACCAGCCCGGCGACGCGGTCACGGCCTTTGGCCCGGGCGGCATCAAGCATCTCCGGGGTGACGTCGACGGCGAGCACCCGGCCGGCCGAGCCGACGGCGGAGCGAAGGAGGGGCAGCGAACGCCCGGTCCCGCAGGCGACGTCGAGCACCGTGCCCCCCGCCGGCGGACGCAGGTCGGCGACGGCAGCCCGGTACACTGGGCCGTCGTCGGGGAACCGCTCATCCCACCCCGCCGCCCGAGCCGCGAAGAAGGAGCGGGTGGCACCCAGGTCCTGGTCGCCAGGTCGGCCCGCCACGAGCGCAAACCTATCGATCCTTCCCGCTCGACGGCTCCTTCGCGGTCCCCCGCAGGCATGCTCTGGTGGCTGAACCGTCGCGGTGGAGCGACGCTGTCGAGCCCCTCTTGCGTGCCCATGCCGCAGATTCCACCGATCCAGGCGCTGGAACGCGATTCTTGGGGCATGCGGAGCCGGAGTGGGTTCTTCGACGGGGAGACGGGCGGGCCCGTGCAGGTGGTGCTCGAGCTGCAGGAGGGCGGGGACTTCAAGCTGCCCTGCCGGATCGGCTACCGGGACCCGAAGCACGGGCCGCCGTTCCTCGTCCCGAAGGACCCCGAGAAGTTCCGCACCGATCTGACGTCGGTGCCGTGGCCCTTCGCCTGGCTCGTGCCCAGCCTGGGAACTCACCTGCTGGCCGCCCTCCTCCACGACGGCCTCGTCGTCCCCGAGGGCGCCGAGCCCACCCATGAGGGCGACCCGGTGTCGCGGGAGGAAGCCGACCGTATCTTCCGCGACGCCATGGCCGGCCTGGGCGTACCCCGGCTGCGGCGCTGGCTGATCTGGACGGCGGTCATGCTGGCCACCGCTTGGCAGGCGCTCGCTCCCCGGTGGTGGTGGCGGACACTGGTCGTGGTGACCTTCGGGGGCATCGGGGTGCTCGGGACCCTGGCCACCCTCGACCTGTTGGATCTCTGGGACGTGCTGCCGTGGATGGGCGACCAGCCATGGTGGGCCGAGCTCCTCTGGGGAGCAGCGTTCGCCCTGGTGATCCCGCTCGGGCTGTCGCTGCTGTGGGGGCGCCGGTGTCCGGTGGCGGCGGTGGGCGGAGTGGCGGCCGCCTTCCTGTTCCACGTGACGGTGGCCGTGGTGATCGTGTTCTCCATCTACTGGTTGGCCGAGCAGCTCGTGTCGCGGCCGGAGGGGACCGGCCCCAGCATCGAGCGGAACCTCACCCGTCGACGGTGAATAAGGAACCCCTCGCCCTTCGGGTTCATGAGCGTGCGTCCACGCCATGCCGGCCGACCCTTGCACGCTTTACCCGGCGGCGTCCCCGGACAGCCAGGCCAGGGCGCTCAGGGCGGCGTCATCCAGCGTGAGAGCAGCACCGGCGTCGAGACAGCGCCGGGCCTCGTCAGGGCCGAGCGCCTCGAACGCCCCCCGGCGGACGGCGGCCAGGCGGGCGGCATCCTCGCCGAAGGTGGGGGCCACCGTGTCGTTCCCCACCGCCCCCAGCAGTTCCGTGGCCTGGCGGACCGACCCGATGCGGGCGAGCAGCACCACGAGGTTGCGCAACGTCGTCAGCTGGTGCATCCGGGCGCCCTCACGGCGCCAGTGGTCGATGACGGCGGCGAAGGCGCCGATCGCCTCGCCGGGGTCGCCCACCCGGGCCCGCAGGGAACAGGCGGAAACCCGGGCCACGCCACCCAGGTACCGGTTGCCGACGGAGTCGGCCAGGGCCACGGCCCGATCCAGGAGGGGCAGGGCGCGACCGGGGTCACGGTCGAGCACGACTTCGCCTTCGACATACGCCAGCCAGCCCTCATCGGAGGGCGCCAGCGGCGCCGCCCATGACCGGCGCAGCGCCCCTTCCGCCTCCTCGAACCGCCCGGCATAGGCCGCGGCGGCCGCGATGTTGGCGATGGCGGCCACGACGAGGTGGCTGTCTTCGCCCTCGTCCGCCGCCGCCAGCATCCGCCGCCCCACCTCGCTCGAGTCGTCCAGCCGCCCGGCGAAGACGTGCACATCGGCCAGAACCTCGAGGGCGTGGAGGGCTTCGCCGGCGGACTCGGCGACGGATGCGCCCCGCTCGGCCAGCGCCCGAGCTCGGGGAAGATCGCCGGCGATAACCGACCGCTGCGCGGCGGAGGCCAGCACCACGCTGCTCCCCGGCTCGCCGCCGAGATCGTCCACCAGGGCGACGGCCCAGGCCAGCGGCTCGTCCCGCAGCCGGGACTGGGCGAAGAGGTGGAGCGCCGCCGACAGACCGACGGCGAGCGGCAGGTCCGCGGACCGGGCCCAGCGGTGGGCGGCGCGCAGCTCGTCGGTCAGCCCGTCGAGGCGGGCGGCGGCGTCCGCTTCGGCGGTGGTGCGCAGGCCCCGGTCGGCGGCGGTGGCGGCCATGACGACGTGCTCGGCGTGGCGACGGGCCAGCACCTCGGCCCGACCCGAGGCGGCCAGGCGCCGGAGGGCGTGGTCGCGGATGGTGGCCAGCATCCCGAAGCGGGCCCGCGCTCCCGAGGTGTCGGCCACCAGCAGCGACCGGTCCGCCAGCCGGCACAAGGCATCCAGAGGCGACGCCCGTCCGGTCACCGCCGCCACGTCGGCTTCGTCGACGGCGCCGGCGAAGACCGAGAGTTCGGCGAGCAGGTCCCGGTCGTCGTGGTCGAGCAGTGCCTCCGACCACTCCACCACCCCCGCCAGGGTCCGGTGACGGGCCTCCCCGCCCCGGCGGGGGGACGCCAACCGATCGAGGTCGTCGAGGCGCTCGGCCAGCTCGGGCAGCGGGAGGGTGGCGGCGGGGGCCGCCGCCATCTCGATGGCGAGTGGCAGCCCGTCCAGGCGGCGGACGATCCGGTCGACCACCGCCAGGTTCGCCTCGCCGGCGTCGAGGCCGGGGCGGACGGCCCGGGCCCGCTCGAGGAACAGGCGCCGGGCGGCGGGGTCCTCCCCGGCCAGGGCCAGGGGCGCCACCGTCCAGACGTGCTCGCCGCCGATCCCGAGGCGTTCCCGGCTGGTGGCCAGGACGCGGGCCCGGCCACCGCCGGTCAGGATGGCCTCCGCCAGCCGGGCGGCCTCGGCGATGAGGTGCTCGCAGTTGTCCAGCACCACCAGCAGGTCGAGGGCCCCCACCTGGGCCAGAGCCGCCTCGGGCGACCCGCCTTCGACCGACAGGCCCAGGGCATCGACGACCGCCCCGGGCACGGCCGCCGGATCCTCCACGGAGGCCAGGGGCAGGAGACGGGCTCCCCAGCGGTGGCGGCCGGCGATCCGGTCGGCCACCGCCAGGGCGAGCCGGGTCTTGCCCACGCCGCCGGGCCCGCACAGGGTCACCAGCCGGGCGGTGCCGAGCATCCGCTCCAGCGTTTCGAGGTCGGCGTCCCGGCCGACGAGCGACGAGGCGGGAACGGGGAAGGGTCGGGGAGCCAGCACCGGCGGGGCCGGGCCGGCCAGGGCGGCCATCTCGGCCTGGCGGAGGCGCGCCGAGGGCACCAGCCCGGCGTCGGCCAGCGCCGCCGCGGCCCGCTGGTAGGCCCGAAGCGCCTCGGGGGCGCGGTCGGCGGCCGCTAGCGACTCCACCAGGACGGCCCACGCCCCCTCCCGCAGGGGGTGGGAGGAGACGAGCGCCTCGGCGGCCGCCGCCGCCCGCGCCGCCTGACCGTCGCGCAGGAGGGCGCCGGCGTGATCCTCCTCGGCGGACAGGCGGAGCTCCTCCAGGCGCCGGGCGACGCCCCGCAGCGGCTCGACGTCGGCGAGGTCCCCGAAGGCGGTTCCCCGCCAGAGGGCGAGCGCCTCCTCCAGGAGGGCCACGGCCACCTCGGGACGAGCGGCGCCCGCCTCGCCCACCAGAGCCTCGAAACGGCCGGCGTCAACCTCGACCGGGGAGAGAGCCAGGGCGTAGCCGCCGGGACGGATGGCCACGGCCTCGCCGAGAACGCCCCGCAACCGGGACACGTAGGTGCGCAGCGTCTGGGCCGCCGTGCGGGGCGGCGAGTCACCCCACAGGGCGTCGACGAGCACATCGGCGCTGACGGTCTCACCGACACGGGCGGCGAGCACGGCCAGGACGAGCCGCTGGCTGCGGCTGCCGAGCACCGGCGCGGCGGCCTCCGGGCTCTCGGCGCCGCCGGGGCCGACCGCCACCGGACCGAGGACCCGCAGCCGCACGAGCTGATAGTAGGAACTCAACGTTGCCGCCGTCCGTCCGGGCTGCGACACGGCTGCAACGGCGGGTCGACAGCCGTCCCGAGACTGTGGCCATGACCTCCACCACTGACACCGGTCCGCTCCTCACCACCGGCTGGGAATCCGACGCCCCCGTCGACGACTCCCTCCTCCGCCGCTTCCTGTCCTGCTGGGCGTCCGCCTGTGAGACCTTCGCCGGCGCCGGCGGCGGCCGGGCCCTGCGCACCCCCGACTTCGCCGCCGCCGACTACGGCCGTCCCAGCGGCTGGTTCAACTCGGCCACCCTGCTGGCGCCACCCGACCCGGCTCGCTTCGACGCCGTCCTCGACGACATCGAGGCGTTCTTCGGGTCCGGCACCGGTGAGGCGGTGCTGTTGAGCGCCTGGCCCCTCCCCGACCTGCGGGCCCGGGGCTGGCGCCTGGAGGGCCACCCGCCGCTCCTGGCCCGACCGCCCGCCGGCCTCGTCCCTCCTCCCGCCTGCCCACCGGTGGACATCGTCGATGTCACCGACGCCGCCGAGCTGGCGGAATGGGAGCGGGTGGCGGCCGAGGGCTACCCACTGCCCGAGCTGCTGCCCGTCCGGCCGGGTGCGATCGCCGACCCCAGCCTCCTCGACGACCCCCGCCTGCGGTTCACGCTGGGCCGGGAGGCCGGCGAGGCGGTGAGCCTCGGAGCCCTCTTCGTCGAGGCCGGCATCGGCTGCTTCACCCTCGGCGTGACCCAGCCGCCGGCCCGGGGCCGGGGCCACTGGCGGGCCCACGCCATCCGCCGTCTCCTCGCCGCCCCCGACCTGTGGATGACCGGCATCTTCAGCGACTCCAGCCGCCCGCCGGCCGAGCGGCTCGGCTTCCTCCCCCTGTTCCGCTTCACCCTCTGGGTCCGGCCCCGTCCCGGTGCCGAGCCCGTCCAGACCAAAAGGAGCCCACGATGATCACCACTCCCTTCACCATTGCCGACAACCTTCCCGTGACCGGCGCCAGTTCCCAAGCGCAGGAGCGCTACGACATCGCCGTGGAAGCGCAGTTGCGCCTCGCCGACGACGTCGCCGAAGCCTGGGAGGCCACCGTCGAAGACGACCCCGGCTTCGTCCTCGGTCAGATCGGGCGGGCGTACCTGCGCTGCCTGTCGACGGAGGCGCCCGACGCCGCCGACGCCCGCCGGATCCTCGACGACCTGGGCGAGCCGGGAGGGCTCAATGACCGCGAGCGTCGCCACCTGGCCGCCGCCCGGGCCTACGCCCACCGCGACCTGCACGGCGCCAGCGAGCGGTTGGCTTCGCTGTCGGTCGCCTACCCCCGCGACGTCCTCGCCCTGGCCATCGGCCACCAGCTGGACTTCTTCTGCGGCGACTCCGTCACCCTGCGGGACCGCGTCGGCCGGGCTCTCATGTCCTGGCGTCCGGCGGAGCCGAACTTCGGCTTCCTCCTGGGGATGCACGCCTTCGGCCTCGAAGAGTGCGGGCTCTACCCCCAGGCGGAGGCCACGGGGATGCGGGCGCTGGCACACGACGCCCGCGACGTGTGGGCCCTCCACGCCGTTGTCCACACCCACGAGATGCAAGGCCGCACCCGCGATGGCCTGCGGACCCTGGAGGAGCGGCGGGCGGACTGGACGGAGGGCAACTTCCTGGCCGTGCACAACAGCTGGCACGAAGCGCTCCTCCTGCTCGACGCCGGTCACACCGAACGTGCCCTGGGGATCTATGACACGGCGGTGCGCCACCCCGAGTCGGCCGACGTGGCCTTCACCCTGGTCGACGCCGCCGCCTTGCTGTGGCGGCTCCACCTCGACGGCGCCGACGTGGGGGGTCGCTGGTCCGCCCTGGCCGAGGCGTGGCACGGCCTGCTCGACGAACCCTGGTACGTCTTCAACGACATGCACGCCGCCATGTCCTTCGTGGGAGCAGGCCGGCTGGAGGACGCCCGGGCCCTCGTCGCCCGCCTCGAGGCCCATGTGGCCTCCGGTCCCCGCCCGTCGGTTTCCAACGTGGCGATGACCGCCGAGGTGGGCCTCCCGGTGTGCTCCGCCATCCTGGCCTTCGGCGAGGGGCGCTACGGCGAGGTCGTGGACCTGCTCCACCCGATCCGCAAGATCGTGTACCGCTTCGGCGGCAGCCACGCCCAGCGGGACGCCGTCGCCCGGACCCTCTTCGAAGCCGCCATCCGGGCCGGCGACACCGATCTGGCCCAGGCGCTGGCCTCCGAGCGACTCGCCGTCAAGGAGGCCAACCCCTACACCTGGCGCCAGCTCGCCCGGATCCGGGCGGCCACCGGCGACCATGTCGCGGCCACGATGGCCACTGCTCCCCGCAGCCCGATCAGGTCAGCGGTGACGCCGGCGATGAGCGCTTCGAGGGCGTAGCCGCCCGACCGAGCGGCGTGAGCCGACCGTCACGGTGCACTGAGCCCCCCTGGTTCGAGCGTGGTTCCGAGACAGCTCCACACTCGCCCCGGGGGGCTCACTCAGTCACGAACCGAAATCAACAAGGTCCGTGGTCAGTACAGATAAGCGGCGGCTCCGACTGCCACCGGTGCCGCCGTGGCGGTGATGCCCGTGCGGAGGATCTCCTCGAGCACGTCGGCATCCACGGGGCGGGCCAGGTAGTAGCCCTGGGCCAAGTCGCACCCCAGCTGGCCGAGCACGTCCACCTGGGTGCCGGTCTCGACGCCTTCCGCCACCGCCTGCAGTTGCAGGGTCCGGGCCAGGGACACAATCGCTCCGACGAGAGACGAATTGCTGTCGTCGGAGTCAATCCCTGCGATGAACGTCCGGTCGATCTTGAGGATGTCGATGGGAAAGCGCTGCAGGTAGCTGAGCGACGAGTACCCCGTTCCGAAGTCGTCGACGGCGAGTTTCACACCCAGCGCCTTGAGCGCTTCGAGCTTGGCGATGATGTTCTCGGTGTCGTGCATCATGGCGCCCTCGGTGATCTCGAGCACGAGCGTCGACGGGGCCAGTCCCGAGAGCTCCAGGGCTTCGGCGATGTGCGAGATGAGCTCGTCGCCTTGCAACTGCCGGGGGGAGAGGTTGACGCTGACCGTCAGCGGCGGCTCGTCGGGATGCTGGAGCTGCCAGCAACGGGTCCGGGTGCAGGCCTCGACCAGCACCTGCCGGCCCAGCTCGCAGATGAGGCCCGTCTCTTCGGCGATCGGGATGAAGGCGTTGGGCGGAAGCAGCCCTCGCTCGGGGTGGGACCAGCGGACGAGCGCTTCCACGCCGGAAATCCGCCCGGTGTCCAGGGTGACGATGGGCTGGTACTGGAGCGTGAGCTCGCCCCGGTCGAGGGCCCGCCGGAGGTCGGCCCGGATCTCGAGCCGTTCCATCGCCGCCGCGTGCATCTGCGGCTCGAAGATCTCGTAGCGTCGTTTGCCCCCACGCTTGGCCGTGTACATGGCGATGTCGGCGTTGCGGAGCAGCTGGCCGGTGGTGCTGTCGGGGTCGTGGAAGGCGATCCCGATGCTCGCTCCGACGACGATCTCCCTGCCGGCGACGGTGAAGGGCTGGTGCAGCACGTCGATCAGCCGGTCGGCCAAGCCGGTGGCGTCACTGTCGGACCCAAGGTCCTCGACGAGCAGGGCAAACTCGTCGCCGCCCAGCCGGGCAGCCGTGTCGGTGGCCCGCAGGGAGCCCCGGAGACGTTCCGCCACCGCGACCAGCAGCGCATCGCCGGCGGTGTGGCCCAAGCTGTCGTTGACCGTCTTGAAGTCGTCCAGGTCGACGAAGAGCACAGCCAGCTGGCGCTGGCGTCGGGCCGCCCGGCTCAGGGCGTGGGTCACCCGGTCCCGGAAGAGCGCCTGATTGGCGAGGCCGGTGAGCGAGTCATGGAACGCCTGGTGGGCCAGTTCCTGCTCCAGCCGCGTCCGCTCGGTGATGTCCCGGAAGCTCCACACCCGGCCCACGGGGAACCCATCCACCCGCTGCGGCTGCGAGTAGCGCTCGACGGTGCGCCCGTCGCGGAACTCGATCAGGTCGTGGCTGTTGGCCTCAGGCTGGGCGTAGAGCTCGCGGACCTTGGCCAGGAACGCCTCGGGGTCCTGGACCTGGGACAGCACGAAGGCGAGAGCCTCGTCGTCATCGCCGGTGCTGAGCAGCGACTCGGGAAGGCCCCACATCTCGACGAACTTGTGGTTGAAGCTCCGGATGCGGCCGTCTCGGTCGACGACGAGGATTCCGTCGGCGGTGGAGTCGAGCGTGGCGTTGAGGAGGGACAGCGTCTCGTGGATCTCCGCCTCGGCCCGTTTCCGCTCGGTGATGTCCTGAACGGTGCCCGATACGACCGCCGGTGCCCCACCCACCCGGGCGGTCACCGCGCCCCGGCCGTGGAGCCAGCGCACGGTCCCGTCGGGAAGGAGGATGCGGAAGTCAAGGGCATGGTCGGCCCCGGACTCGACGGCCTGGCGCAGTCCGGCCAGCGCGTCCTGGTCATCGGGGTGGACCCGGGAAAGGAGGGTCCTGGGCGAGGGGTTGACCTCGCCGGCGTCGACCCCGAACAGCCGGTACAGCTCGTCCGACCACACCAGGCGGCCGCTGACGAGATCCAGTTCCCAGCTTCCGAGCCGGGCCACCGCCTGGGCTTCGGCGAGCCGTTCCTGCCGGTCGGCGGTGGCTCGCAGCAGCGTCTCGTTGAGTCGCCAGGAGACGAGGCCCGTGGCGCTCATCCCCAGGATGAAAGCGCCGTGCACTCCTGCCCACTGCCAGGGGTGGTTGATGGCGGGCTGGTGGTTGTAAACGGTCGTCGGGTCGATGGCGCCGGCCATCCCGTGCTGGAGCACGACGTAAGCGATGGCGATGAGGAACGGCCGCCAGTCCTGGTAGAGGGTGACGACTCCGACCATCACGAAATAGTGGAAGTGCATCTCGATGACGCCGCCAGAGAGGTGGACGAGCACCGCCGAGCTGGTGAGCAGGCCGAGGGAGGCCACAACGGTGCTCGGTCGCCGTCCGGACCGCAGGGCCGTCGCCACGGCGGCGAAGTTCGCCACCACGCCGGCCTCGAACAGGCTGTGCCCGACGCCTTGACCTTGGGCCAGGGCGTAGAGGAACAACCCCGGGACGTGCAGCCAGAGGACGACGAGAATCCCGCGATGCCGCTGGGCCCAGACGTTGTCGGGGAGCATGCTCCCCTTCGGCAGCCAGTTCCGGAGCCGACTGAGCCCTCGAGCGCCTGCCGGGCCGTGGTCGGGCGTGCTGCCGGCGTCCGTCAGGCCGTCCGGCGGGATGTGGATCGGTCGGGTCACGTTGCGCACTTCTCCACTTCGGTAGCCCGGCTGGCCCGGAGGGCCCCGTGGCTTTGCGTCCCCGCCTCGCAACGGGTTTGCCCTTTTCTTGTCATCGGGGTATCGGTTCGCAACAAAAATTCCTTGACTGGTAATTGCTGGGCTGGTCGCGATGCTCAGAAGTCGCTCACCTGCGACATCGCCCGTCCACTGATCGCCAGCTCGTGTGGCCTGTCACATGACCGCCGCCGACATGTCGCACCGGCTAGAACCGCGATGAGCCGGAGGAAGGGGTGGGAGTGGAGGTAGGGCAGCCGGGCGCGGCTCCGGAGCGGGCGGAGGGTCGACCGGCCAAGCTGCGCATCCGCGTCCTCGGTGGTCTCGATGTCGACGGGGTCGCCGAGCGGGATCTCGGGAGTCGCAAGGCCCGGACACTGGTGAAGCTGCTGGCCCTGGCCCGCGGGGTGCCGGTCGCCACCGACCGGATCGCCAACGTGCTCTGGGGGGAGAGGCTGCCGGCTCAACCGGCCGATCAGGTGGGGGTCCTCGTGTCGCGCCTGCGGGGCGTGCTCGGGCCCGAGCGGATCCCCCGCTCGGGCGCGGGGTACGCCCTGGTGGCCGACTGGCTGGACACCGATGAGCTCGGGATGCGGGCGGAGGAGTCGGCCGCCCGCCTCGCGGCCGGCCAGTTCGCCGCCGCCCGGGCGGCCGCCGAAGCGGCCCTGACGTTGGCCCGGGGGCCGCTGCTCCCCGACGAGGACGGGGAGTGGGTGCAAGCCGACAGGGCAGCCGTGGCTCGGGCCGTGGCGGGCGTCCGCCGGACGCTGGCGGAGGCGGCCGCGGCCCTCGGAGACCACGGGACGGCGGCGGCGGCCGCCGAGGCCACCCTCGACCACGATCCCTACGACGAGGCGGCTCTCGGCCTCCTCATGCGGGCCCACGTGGCCGCCGGGCGGCCGGCTTCGGCGCTCGCCGCCTACGCCCGGCTCCGGGAACGGCTCGCCGAGGACCTCGGTGTCTCCCCCACCCCGGCCACCGAGGCGCTGCACACCTCGATCCTGCGGGGGGAGGAAGTTGTTCCCCGCCGCCCCGCCCGGCCGGCCACGGTCGCGCCGGAGCTGGTTGGGCGGAAGCCCGAGATGAGCAGGCTCGAGGACCTGCTGGCCCGGGCGGCATCCGGAGCCGCGGTGAGCGTCGTGGTCGAAGGTGAGGCCGGCATCGGCAAATCGGCCCTGGTCGGTGCTTTCGCCGCCCGGGCCGCGGCCGGCGGGTCCGTCGTTCTCACCGGTCGCTGCGACGAGCTCGGGCGGGAGCTGCCCCTCCAGCCCGTCCTCGACGCCCTCGACGCCTATTTGGCTCCCCTCGGCGACGCCGCCGCAGGTGTGCTCGGCGATGAGACCACGGTGCTACGGCCCTTGCTGGCCGGTCACCTCCCGGGCGTGGCCGGCCCCACCCTGATGGGCGACGCCACCTCCGGGCAGGCCACGCTGTTCGCCGCCCTGCGCAGCGTCCTCAACCGCCTGGCGGAAGGCGGGCCCGGTCCGGTGGTCCTCGCCGTGGAGGATGTGCACCTGGCGTCCGCCACCACACTGGAATGGCTGGCCGCCGCCGCCCGCCGGGGGCGCCGCCTACTGGTGATCGCCACCCGCCGGCCCGAGGGACCGACGTTGCCCGACGCCGAGGTCGTCACCCTGGGGCCGCTGGATCTCGACGCCGCCGCCACCCTCGTCGGCCCCGACCGGGCGCCCGCCCTCCATGCCCGCAGCGGCGGCCATCCGCTGTTCCTCGTCGAGCTGGCCCACGCCGCCGCCGGCGAGCTGCCCCACAGCATCCGCCAGGCGGTGGCCGAACGGGCCGACCGGCTGGGGCCGGCGGGGGCGACCCTGCGGGCGGCGGCCGCCCTCGGGCCCGAACTGGACCTCGACCTGCTCGGCTCCGTGCTCGGCCTGGCCCTGGGGGACCTGCTGTCCCAGCTCGAGACCGGTCTCACCGCCCGGCTGCTGGCCGAGCGCGGCGGGTCTCTGGCCTTCTCCCACGAGCTGGTGCGCGAAGCCCTGGCCGGAGCCACCACCGCACCGCGCCGGGCCTGGCTGCACCGGGAGGCCGCCGCCGTGCTCGCCGCCCGTCCCCGTTCCGACCCCCTGGCCGTCGCCTGGCACGCCCGCCAGGGGGGCGACGCGCCGGCGGCGGCCGCCGCTCTCGGGGCCGGCGCCCGGATCGCCGGAGCACGCTTCGAGCTGGGCGAGGCCGAGCGCCTCCTCGACGACGGCATCCGGCTCGAGGACACCATCCCCCTCCGCCTGGCCCGGGCCCGGGTGCGTCTCGCCCGCTTCGATCTGGTGGGCGCCCGGGCCGACGCCGAGGCCGCCCTGGCCGCCGGCGCCGGGGTGGAGGCCCTGGAGGTGGCGGGGTGGGTCGCCTACTACGGGCGGGACCACGACGCCGCCCGCCGCTATGCCGACGAGGGTGTGGCCCGAGCTGACGACCCGGCTCTGCGCGCCAGCTGCCTGGCCCTCGCCGGTCGCCACCGGCACTCCCGAGGAGAGCTGGCCGACGCCGAGTCGTGTCTGGTGGAGGCCACCGCCGCCCCCACGCCGGTGCGGGCCGTGGCCCAGATCTGGCTGGGGGCGCTGCGCGCCCACCAGGGCCGGCCCGACGAAGCCGCCGACCTGGTGGGACGGGGACTCGTCGACCCCGGCGCCATCGGCCATCCCTTCGCCCCGTTGCACGCGCTGTTCGTCCGCTGCCACGCCGCCGGGATCGCCGGACGCCTCGACCTGGCCTTCCGCTCGGCGTCCGACCTCGCCGCCGAGGTGGCCCGCCAGGGCCAGCAAGCGGCCCGTTTCCGGCCCGTCCTCCAGAACCTGCGGGCCTGGCTGCTGCGGGCCACCGGCCAGTGGCCGGCCGCCGACGACGCCAGCGCCGAGGCCCTTGAGCTGGGGGCGGCGGTCGGCTTCGGCGAGCCGGGAGCGCACGCCGTCCTCGACCTGGCCGACGGTCGCCTGCGAGCAGGCGATGACGACGGCACCGCCCGGTGGCTCGCTCAGGCGAGCGACATGACCGCCGACGACGGGGCCACGATGGCGTGGCACCAGCGCCAGCGCCTCGCCTGGCTGCGCGGCCGGTTGGCCCTGGCCACCGGCGATCCGGCCGCCGCCGCCGCCGAGGCCGCGGCGTTGGTGGCCGACGCCCGCACCCGAGGCACCCGGCGCTACCAGCTGCTGGGCCGGGCGCTGGCCGCCCTGGCCGGCGACGGGACCGACCACGAGGCGATCGAGGCGCTGCTGGGCGAGCTGGACCGGGTGGCGGCTCCCGAGGCCTGGTGGGTGACGGCCGAGCTGGCCGCCGCCCAGGATATCGACCGGTGGCGCTCGGCGGCGGAACGCCGGGCGGCGGTCCTGGTGGCGGCGGCGACGGGGATTCCCGGGGTCGACGCCGACACCGTCGGCCGGGCCTTGCGGGCCGAGCTCGACCGGGCCGTCCGCCCTCGCTGAGGGCCCCACCCCGTCAGCCCGCCGGCACCGCCGCTCCCATCTCCGCCAGCAGGGCGGCGCTCCAGCGCCCGCCGCACCAGACGCGGTCGCGGGCGATGGTGCCGTCGGGGGCCAGGGACAGCAGGTGGCAGTGGTGGGCGGCGTAGGGGACGCCGTCCTCTTCCCACACCAGGAAGTAGCTCACCGCCTCGCCTCCCGCCGTGGGCCGGCGGTCGAGCTCCTCGAAGCGGGCGGGGTGGCGGAACCAGCCGTCGTACACGGCGACGATGGCCGCCGCCCCCGACGCCCCGAAGCGCCAGTTGGGAACGGTGGCGTCGAGCGTGGCGCCCTCGGCGTAGCAGGCGGGAGGGATCCCGGTGCCGGCCTCGACGGCGTGGAGGAACGTATCGATCGCAGCCATGCCGGGAGCGTCGCGCCGGGGCCCTGCAGCAACCCTGCAACGGCGGTGCAGGCTCCGTGCAGGGCACGGAGCGGATGGTGGGCGACACCACCGATCACAGGAGGAGCACGATGACCACCACGACCGTCGACCCGTCCGCCATCGAGGCTTTCGTCCACCGCTTCGCCGCCGACCGGGCCGCCGTCGCCCATGCCGCCACCGTCGTCATCGGCGTCCACGCTGGTGTGCACTCCCGCATCCCGGGCCGAGGGCGGACCGACGGCGGCGTGCCTGGGTGCCCAGGCCGGAGAGGCCCGCCTGGCCGAGGTGTGCCGGAACGCCGGCTTCACCCGCTTCCGCCGGGCCACGGAGACCCCGTTCAACATCGTCCTCGAAGCCCGGCCGTGAGCACCTGACGTTGCTCGGGGCAGGCGAGGGCGCAGCCGACGCCGAAGGCCGGTTCCGCGGAGCCGGCCTTCGCTGATTCGATGGTGGCGGGGGCGGGAGTTGAACCCGCGACCTTCGGGTTCTGAGCCCCAAGTTCCTCGTGTGCTCTTGACCGCCGTCGTTCACGCGGCTGGTGGCGGGGTCCACGCGGGCGTTCTGCGAAGAGCATCTTGCCCCTCGCGGCGTGGTCACATCACGCCCCGATGCGCCCAAAAGGGATAAAGGGTTTACCGGAAGGGAGGTCCGGGTCGTTCCCGGGGTAACTGTCTGGCAACGCCGCTTCCCGGCCCGAGGCCGAAGGAACAAGGAGTCGGATGGCAACTCGGCGGGCAAGGAGCCAGACCGAACAAGACGGTTTCACGATCGTCGAGTCGATGGTCGCCCTGGGGCTCGTCTTCGGCGTGCTGATCAGTCTGCTCTCCGCCCTCGGCACCGGCGTGCGGGGGGTGGTGACCGGCCGGCAGCGCAGCGTCGCGACCTCCATCGCCAACGAGGTGATGGAGACCGCCAGGAGCCGGTCCTACTCCGAAGTCGGCCACGACCTCGACTCCGATCCCACCCTGGCGTCCGACCCCGCCATTCAGGGATCGGTTCCCAACCTTGTGTTCACCGGCCTCAGCCCGATACCAGGCGAGCCGCTGGCCGGCTCCATCGTCGACGCCGGGGCCGCCGCCGGGAGCACCACCAACCCGCTGTTCCCGTTCAGTCCCCACCGCTGGCAGACGGTCCGGGAGGGCACCACCTACACGGCCTCCGTCTATGTCACCCGGGTCACTCCCTCCTCGGGTGATCCCTATCGGCGGCTCACGGTGTCGGTCATCTGGCAGCGGAGCCCGGACGCCACCTCGGCCACGCTCGGCGAGGTCCGGCTGTCGTCCTATCTCTTCAACGCCATCCAGCCTCCCGATCCGCTCTTCGCCGGTCTGGCCGAGGCTGACGCCGGAACCGTCACCGTCACCGGCACGCTCGCCGGGATCGACCTGTCCGATGCGCGCCTGTGGTTCCCCTTCGCCCATGGGGAGGTCGACTCCCGATTCATCCGCCGGGTCACGGGCTTCGCCGGCACCGCCCGCGCGCTCATGAACCTGCATTCGGGCTCGGTATCGGGCTGCACGGCGAGCAACGGCGGGCTGACCGGGGAGTGCACGGGGACGAAGGCGGAGACCGGCTCCGACAACGATGCGGCTACCGCTCCCGCCGACCACGACAGCGCCGGGCCGGCCAGCGACCCCGGGGGCGCTCTGGGCGCCGGGGGAAAGCTGACCTTCGCCCTGGGCGCCGGGAGCGCCCGTTCCCTCAGCACGGCCCGCTCGTGCTGGTCCTGTTATGGCACCGGGATCGACGACGACGACCGGCTTCCCTACCAGTGGGGGCAGGCCACCGGCCCGGACAGCCTCTCTCTGGGGTTCACGGCCGGGCCGGTGGCGGGATCGTTGCTCACCTCGGCGACGGCGTGCTCGACCTGCTCCACCGTCACCCTCGACCGGGACGACGTGAGCGGCGCCACCCGCCTGCTCAGCACCGCCGCCGTCGCCCACCCCTCCATCGACCTCGCCCCCCTCGACGGCGGGCCAGCCGGGTACGCCGGGATGGTCCGGGTCGGCGCCACCAGCGTCGGCACCACGGCCACCTCCGGGCCCGGCGCGCTGGCGCCGTCGTTCACCGCCAGCCCGGTCGGCGTGCAGATCTACGACACGACCATGCCGACCCCGGGATACCGGGCGCTGCTGATCACACCGGGCACGCCGTCAGAGGCGACCGGCCACGCCGAGATGCTGGTGAGCGGGGCCCAGGTGGTCATGGACACCACCGTCCGCTCAGGGCCGGCGGTGACCCTGTCGACGGTCGGCGGCGGGGCGCTCACCGAGGCCCAGGCCAGCCTGAGCAACTGGCTCTCGGTCGATGTCCACCTCGTCGTCACCGACCCCACCGGCACGCTCGCCGACCTCACGGTCTCGCTCGACTACGGCCGGGTGACCACCCGGGCCACCTACCAGCCGGCACCGGCATGACGGGCGGCCGACAGCAAAGGGGCGAGGCCGGAATGTCACTGGTCGAGATCCTGGTGGCCATGGCCCTCATGGCGGCCATCGTGCCGGTCTTCGCTCCGCTGCTCGTGTCGGCCACGAGGAACGCCCAGTCGCTGAGCGCCCAGTCGCAGGCCCTCGACGAGCTGCGGGCGGCGGTGGCCACCATCGGGCGGGAGCTGCGCTCAGCCGAATGCATCCCGGAGCCAGCTCCCAACGGGCCGGCCGGGCCGACGCTGCGCTTCCTGACCAACGCCTTCCTGACCGACGCCAGCACCACCGCCTACGAGGTCACCTATTCGGTGGCCGGCGACGAGCTCCGGCGCCAGGTCACCGGAGGCGGGACCACCATCGCGGCGAGCGGCCTGGTCGACGCCTCCAACACCTTCCAGCAGGTGGTCACCCCCCGACGCAGTGTGAAGGTCGCCCTCCGGATCCAAGCCGGGCCCGAGGAGCCGGTGCGGGATGTCACCACCACGATCGCCGGGAGGAACGCATGGCGGGACTGCTGAAGCCCATCCCGCCGTGGCTGGCCGAGGAACGGGGCGTCAGCCTGATCACCGCCCTCGTCATCACCCTGGCGGTGTTCGCCCTCGGAGGGGTGTGGACCGGGCTCGCCACCCACCAGGTCGGCCAGTCGGCCCGCGAGCGGCTGCGGGACCAGGCCCGCAACACCGCCGAGGCGGGTCTCAACGTGGCCATGAGCGGGCTCTCGGCCGACGCGGGCTACACGGGCTCGGCACTGACCGCCCTTCCCGGGGGAACAGGCGAATACGAGGTGACGGTGACCCCGCTCTCCTCGGACCCCAACGACAACCGGCGTTACATCCTCTCCACCGGATACGCACCGGCCAAGACGGCCCCCCGGCGGGTGACCCGGCGCCTGGAGCAGCAGATCGACCTGATCCCCACCAGCGGTTTCCGCTACGCCCTGCTCACCTCCCCGGGCGGGATCGCCGGGGCCAACCGTATGACGGTCAATGGCGACGTCTACTCCGACGGCGATCTGACCCTGGCCAACAACGCCGCCATCTCCGGCAGTGTCACCTCGCTGGGAAGCGTCACCACTTCGAACAACTCCACCATCGCCGGGGACATCCGGGCGGCGGGCAACGTGACGGTCAACAACGCCAGCACGACCGTGCTCGGCGATGTCTACTCGGGCGGGAATGTCTCCCTCACCGGCCGGGTCCGGGGCAACGTCCAGGCCGCCGGCACCATCACCGGCGGCACGGTGGACGGCAGCCGGGCCCAGTTCTCTCCTCCGCGCCCGCCCCAGCCCCAGCCCCTGCCCACCTTCACCTGGAACCCGGCCAACTACCCCTCCTCCCACGAGTGGAGCTCCCCGGGCGCCTTCCAGAGCCACTGGTCGGCCAACCAGGCGGCGTTCGGCGGCCACCACCGCATCCTCTGCCCGGCCCCCTGCACGGGCAGCGTCAACCTCGACGCCAAGTGGACCATGACCGGCGACGTGACCATCGCCTCGGACGCCCCGGTGACCCTGTCCCGGGAGGTGGCCAACGGCACCGCCGGAGCCCTCACGCTCACGGTCGTCTCCTTCTCCAGCGCCTCGCCGGCCATCCTCATGTCGAACAACATCAGCCTGCCCGACAGCATCCGGATCGCCCTTTTCGCCCCCAACGGGGCGGTCAGGTTCAGCAACCTGAAGAACTTCTCGGGCGCCGTCTACGCATCTTCGATGGTCCTCGACCAGCAGTTCACCCTGACCTTCGTCCCGGTCACCGTCCCCGGGTTCAGCTGGGACCTGGTCTCGTCCACCCAGTTCGTCATCCAGGCCCGCACCTTCCGGGAAGTGCCGGCGCCCTAGCCAGAGAGGAATCAACGTGCCTGTCCGTCCCCCCCTCGGCGCCGTGCTGGTCGCTGAGGGACTCGTCACCCAGGACCAGCTCGACGCCGCCCTCGCCGAGCAGGCCACCATCGGCAAGCCCCTCGGTGGGGTGCTGGTGGAGCGGGGCCAGCTCTCCGAGGTCGACCTGGCCCGAGCCCTGGCTCGTCAGCATTCGCTCGAGTTCGTCGACCTGGCGGACTACCCGGTCGACCGGGCCGCCATCGGGCTCGTCTCCGAGCCGGTGGCCCGCCGCTACCGGGCCCTCCCCATCGGATGGGCCGAGGGGCGCCTGGTAGTGGCCATGGCCGACCCCACCAACGTCTTCGCCCTCGATGACATCCACACCCTGACCGGAGCGGAGGTCCAGGCCGCCGTGGTGGCCAAGGACCAGCTCCTGGAGGCCCTCGACCGCTTCCACCGCCTCGAGGGCGAGGCCGGCGAGGTGGCCCAGATCGCCGCCGACGAGCTGACCGCGGCGGACGAGCTGGCCCAGACCCGGGACGTGGTGGAAGACGCCCCCATCGTCCGCCTGGTCAACCTCCTCATCACGCAGGCGGTGGCGGACCGGGCCTCGGACATCCATGTCGAGCCCGCCGAGACCGACCTGCGCATCCGCTTCCGGGTCGACGGGGTGCTCCACGAGGTCATGCGCTCCCCCCGGTCCATCCAGGCCGGAGTCATCAGCCGCCTGAAGATCATGTCCGAGATCAACATCGCCGAGCGCCGGGTGCCCCAGGACGGGCGGATGTCGCTCACCGTGGGGGGCAAGACGATCGACCTGCGGGTCGCCACCCTCCCCACCGTCCATGGCGAGAAGGTGGTCATGCGGATCCTCGACAAATCGCAGGCCCGCCTCGACCTGACCGACCTCGGCTTCCGACCCGAAGCTCTCCGCCGCTACGACGCCTGCTTCCGCAAGCCCTACGGCACCATCCTCGTGACCGGCCCGACCGGCTCCGGCAAGTCGACCACCCTCTACGCCACCCTCAACGTTCTGAACGAGGCGGACCGCAACATCATCACGGTGGAGGACCCCGTCGAGTACCGCCTGCCCGGGGTCAACCAGGTCCAGGTGAATCCCCGGGCCGGGCTCACCTTCGCGGCCGCCCTGCGCGCCATTCTCCGGGCCGACCCCGATGTGATCCTGGTGGGCGAGATCCGCGACCGGGAGACGGCGATCATCGCCATCGAGGCGGCCCTGACCGGCCACCTGGTGCTCTCCACCCTTCACACCAACGACGCCGCCTCCACTCCCATGCGGCTCATCGAGATGGGGGTGGAGCCGTTCCTCGTCACGAGCGCCCTCGACTGCGTCCTGGCCCAGCGCCTGGCCCGCCGCCTGTGCGACCGTTGCAAGGAGTCGTACCACCCGTCACCGGCTGAACTCCTGCAGGCGGACTGGCCGGCCGCCGAATTGGGGGAGCGGCCGGTGCTCTACCGGGCCGTGGGCTGTCCAGCCTGCTCTCGCACCGGGTACCGGGGCCGCCTGGCCATCCAGGAGGTCATGGTCCTCTCCGAGGAGATCGAGCGCATGATCGTCGAGCGCTATGCGTCCGACGACGTCAAGAAGACGGCCGTCAGCCAGGGCATGGCGACCCTGCGGGAGGACGGCCTGCGCAAGGTCGCCCAGGGCCTCACCAGCTTGGAGGAGGTGTTCCGTGTCGTGGCTTGATGCGGGGCACGATCCGCACCCACCCACGATGGGAGACCGTCCATGAGCCGAACGCTGCTGAACCACTCCCGCCGCCTCGGGGACTTCCTCGTCGAACGCCACGTGCTTTCCCGCGACGCCCTGGAAGAGGCGCTGGAGGAAGAGGCCCGCAGCGGCACGGCGCTGCCTGCCCTGCTGGTGGAGCGAGGGGCGGTGTCGGGCAAGGACCTGGCCGCCGCCCTGGCTCACGAAGCCGGGCTGCGCTTCATCGACCTGTCCGAGGCATCCCTGCACCCCGAGGCGGCCATCGCCATCCCGGCCGAGGTGGCCCGGCGCCGCCAGGCCCTGGGGGTCGACTTCGACGGGCCCCGCCTGGTGGCGGCCTTCGCCGACCCCTGGGACGAAGACGCCCTGGCCGAGGTGGCTGCCGCCGCCGGGTCCGAGGTCGACGCGGCCGTGGCCGAACGCGGCGAGCTGGCCCGGGCCATCGAGTCGGTCTACGCCCCTGACACGGGTGCCGGGCCAGCTCCCCTCCGAGCGGTCGTGGGCCGGGAGATGCCCCCGCCGGGAGAGGACGAAGTGTTGCCGCTCCACCTCAACCACTGCCTCGAGCTGGTGGTCGAGCTGGGCGGGTCGGATCTGCACCTGACCGCCGGCGCTCGACCGATGGTGCGGGTCCACGGCGCCATCCGGCCCCTCACTGATTTCCCGGTACTGACCGGGTCCCGGGTCCGCCAGATGATCTACGCCATCCTCAGCCCCAAGCAGCGGGAGACGTTCGAGTCCGAGCTCGAGCTCGACACCTCCCACACCATCCCCGGCAAGGGCCGCTTCCGGGTCAACGTGTTCCTCCAGCGGGACTCCGTGGGAGCGGTGATGCGGGTCATCCCCTTCGAGATCGTCCCCTTCGCCTCCCTCGGCCTGCCCCCTTCGGTGGCCAACTTCGCCGAGCTCAGCCGTGGCCTCGTCCTCGTGACCGGCCCCACGGGATCGGGGAAGTCGACGACCCTGGCTTCGCTGATCGACATCGTCAACCGGACCAAACCCGTCCACATCATGACCGTGGAAGACCCCATCGAGTTCCTCCACGGCCACAAGCGGGCCATCGTGAACCAGCGGGAGGTCGGGGAGGACACCCGCTCCTTCGCCGCCGCCTTGAAACACGTGCTGCGCCAGGACCCCGACGTCATCCTGGTGGGCGAGATGCGGGACCTGGAGACGATCGGGACCGCCCTGACCGCGGCCGAGACCGGCCATCTGGTCTTCGCCACCCTCCACACCCAGGATGCCCCCCAGTCCATCGACCGGGTGATCGACGTCTTCCCCTCCCACCAGCAGTCCCAGATCCGGGTGCAGCTGGCGGCCTCCCTGCAGGGAGTGGTGACCCAGCAGCTGGTGCCGGTGGCCGGGGGCCGGGGCCGGGCCGTCTCCGTCGAGGTGCTGGTGGCCACCCCGGCGGTGCGCAACCTCGTCCGCGAGGGCAAGATCCACCAGATCTACTCGACGATGCAGGCCGGCGCCCGCTACGGGATGCAGACCATGGACCAGAGCCTGGCTGCGCTGGTCAAGAGCCGGCGGATCACCCTGGAGACGGCACTCGAGCGCGCCGCCAATCCCGACGACCTCCGCCGCCTGACCGGCGGGGCCTAGTCGGTGGAGGAGAGGAGGAGCCCGTGACCCAGACGTTCGCCTACCGGGCCCGGGACCACGCCGGGCGGCTGCTCACCGGCGAGCTCCAGGGCGACTCGCCGGCCATGGTCGCCGGGAAGCTGCGGGAGCAGGGTTACCTGCCGATCTCGGTGGAGGGCGCGGCCAAGGGCGGCCTCCAGAAAGAGGTGCACATCCCGGGGTTGACCGGCCGGGTCAAGCGGGGGGAGGTGGCGATCTTCTCCCGCCAGTTCGCCACCATGATCAACGCCGGGCTCTCCCTGCTGCGCAGCCTGTCCATCCTGGCCGGCCAGACGGAGAGCAAGGAGCTGGCCCGCATCCTGGGCGAGGTCCGTACCGATGTCGAGCGGGGCACCGCGCTGTCGGTGGCCATGGCCCGCCACCCGAAGGCCTTCGACCGGCTCTATGTCTCCATGATCCGCGCCGGGGAGACCGGCGGGATGCTCGACACCGTCCTCCTGCGGATGGCGACGACCCTGGAGAAGCAGGTCGAGCTGCGGCGCAAGGTCAAGTCGGCCATGACCTACCCGGTGGTGGTGGGCGCCCTCATCGTCCTCATCGTGGGCGCCATGATCCTGTTCGTCGTCCCCATGTTCAAGGGCATGTACGCCGAGCTGGGCGGCACGCTGCCCTTGCCCACGAGGATGCTCCTGGCGGTCTCGTCGACCGTGACCAGCCTGTGGTACGTGGTGGCCGGCCTCGGCGGGCTGGCCGTCTTCGGCCTGCGGCGCTGGGTGGGCACCGAATCCGGCCGGAAGCGGTGGGACGCCCTCAAGCTGCGCCTGCCGGTCTTCGGCACCCTTGTCCACAAGACCATCCTGGCCCGCTTCGCCCGCACGCTGGGAGCGCTCGTGCGCTCGGGAGTGCCCATTCTGGAGGCCCTCGACATCGTCTCCGACACGGCGGGCAACGCGGTGATGGCCCAGGCGCTCGAGGACGCCAAGGCGGGGGTGGCGCAGGGGGAGCCGCTGTCCAAGCCCCTCGAAGCCCACGCCGTCGTCCCCGGCATGGTCGTGCAGATGCTGGCCGTGGGGGAGGAGACGGGCGCCCTCGACGAACTGCTGGACAAGATCGCCGACTTCTACGACATGGAGGTTGCGGCCACCGTCGACGCCCTGACCTCCCTCATCGAGCCTCTCCTCATCGTCGCCATGGGCCTGAGCGTCGGTGCCATGGTGGTCGCCCTCTATCTCCCGATGTTCAACATCGTGAATTTGCTCGAATAGGACGAATGCACTTTGACCCATACAGGGTCGAAATGAGTGGGGAAAAGCTCCCATACCCCCTCAATTTACTCGAAGGGGACGCGGTGCAGTTTGACCCCGCACAGGGCCGGGGATAGGCGCGGAACAACCCCAGACCTCCCCGGGCCTGTTGAGCGCTCTAGGGGTCGCTGTGGAATCTCGGCAATCCAGGAGGACGGATGTGACACTGCAATCGTTCATGAACAACAGGCGCGGGCGGGAAAGCGGATTCACGCTCGTCGAACTGATGGTCGTGGTCATGATCATCGCCGTTTTGATGGCCATCGCCATCCCGACCTTTCTGAACTCCCGGAAGCGGGCCCAGGACTCAGCCGCCAAGTCCAATGTCCGCAACGCCCTCGCCGCCGCCCAGGCGGTGTACTCGGAGAGCCAGAGCTACGCCGGTGTCACCACGACCAGCCTGAGCGACGAGGAGCCCAGCCTGACCTTCGTGGCCAACACCGCGGTCTCCTCGACACCCAAGACGATCTCGGTCAAGGTCGTTGGCACCGACACGATCTACATGGTCGCCGAGTCGGACTCCGGCAAGTGCTTCGCCCTGAGACACTCCGTTGCCTCCGGAGCGACGGCGGGGACGTTCCAGGCGCAGGTGACCGGTTCCTGCACCGGGGACGCGGCCTCGGCCGCCAGCGGTGTCACCTGGACGCAGCTCTGATCCGGCGCACCGTCATGGCGAGGCCGGGTATGGGCTTCTCCGAGGGTGAGGCGGATGGCTGAACGGGTGCTGGGCCTCGACGTCGGGACGACGGCCGTCCGCGTCGCCGACGTGGAGCCCGGCCCCCGCCCGGTCCTGCGCGCCTTCGGTCACGTCGACCTGCCGCCCGGAGCGGTCCGGGGCGGCGAGGTGGTCGACCCCGCGGCGGTGGCCGATGCCATCCGGCAGCTGTGGCGGGAGACCGGCCTGCGCCAGCGCAGCGCCCGGGTCGGCGTGGCCAGCGAACGGGTGGTGGTGCGGACCATCGAGTTACCTTCGCTGTCTGACGCCGAGTTGGCCGGGGCCCTGCAGTTCGGGGCCCAGGACTACGTGCCCTTCCCCCTCGACGAGTCGATCCTCGATTACCACGTCCTCGAGCGGGCCACCGGCGCGGACGGCGAACCGGTGACCCGTGTCCTCCTGGCCGCTGCGCACCAGGAAACGGTGGGCGCTCTCCTCGGCGCCATCAAAGCGGCCGGGGTGACCGTCAGCGCCGTCGATCTCCTCCCCCAGGCATTGATCCGCGGACTGGAGGCAGCACCGGGGGAGCCCGGGCGTGCCGAGGCGGTCGTGTCGGTGGGAGCCGGCGTCACCACCGTCGTGGTGCACGAGGCCGGTCTCCCCCGGCTGGTGCGCATCGTCGCCGTCGGGGGCGACGCGGTCACCGAGGCCATCTCCCGGGAGCTCGACCTCCCCGTCGAGGCGGCCGAGGCGGCCAAGCGGGAGCTTCGGACGGACGGCGAGCCGGGGGTGCGAGCCGCGGTCGAAGCCGGCCTGGCTCGGATCACCGTCCCCATTCACGGCTCGCTCGACTACTACCTGAACCAGACGGAGACCGCCCCGCTGGCGCGGGTGCTTCTCACCGGCGGCGGTTCGCTCACCCCCGGCCTGGCCGAGTCCATCGCCTCCTCGCTCGGCGTACCCGTCGAACAGGCCCAGCCGCGAGCGACGCTCGACGTCGGCGACATCGGGGTCACCGAGTTGCAGCTCTCCGAGCTCGACCCGTACCTGCCGGCGGCCGTCGGCGTCGCCCTGGGAGGACCCCGGGCTGGCGGGCCCCAGATCGACCTCCTGCCTCCCGAGGCCCGGCGGGAGGCGGCGGCCCGCCGGGCGACCCGGCGGCTCGCCCTGGTCGGCGCCGCCCTGCTCGTGGCGCTGGTCGGGCTGAGCCTGTTCCAGGTGATGGGAGCGGCGAGCCAGCGCGACCGCCTGGCCGACCAGCAACGTACCAACCGGGCCCTCCAGGGTCGGGTCGACGAGCTGTCCGGACCCCTGGCGGTGCAGCAGGACCTCGCCTCCGCCCGCCAGTTGGTCAGCACCGCGCTCGCCGGCGACGTCTCCTGGCCCCGGGTGCTCGAGGACCTGGCCGCGACCCTGCCGGCGAGCGTCTGGCTGGACAGCTTCAGCCTCCAGCTGGGCGGACCATCGGGTGCGGGCACCGTCGCAGCGACGACGGCGACGGCCCCCGGGGCGGGCACAACCGGGACCGGTGGGCCGACGGGGACCGCATCCTTCACCGCCAAGGCCCTCGATTTCCCCGCGGTGGCCGCGTGGCTCGACCGCCTCCCCCGGCTCCCGTACTACCTGAACCTGTCCGTGTCGTCGGTGAGCAAGGCCGCGGGTGGGAGCCGTCCCGTCGTGACCTTCACCTCGAGCGCCACGGTCGGCCCGGCGGTCCGGTCGGACCGGTGGCAACGGCTCGTGGGGCCCGCGCCGTGAAACAGGGACGGATGCTCCTCGTGGCGCTGGCCACGGTGCTGGCCGTGGCCGTCTGGTACGTCACGCTGTTCAGCCCCGAGCGGGCCGACCGACGGCGCCTCGGCGAGCAGGTGGCCGCGGCCCAGCGCCAGGAGCAGGAGCTCCGGTCCACGCTGTCACGCCTCCGCCGCCTGTCTTCCCAACGGGAACTCCACGAAGCCCAGCTGGAGCGGCTCCGGCACCTCGTGCCCACGGAACCCGAGGTGGCCGGGTTCATCCTGGCCGCCAACGACGCCGCCGTCCGTTCGGGTGTGAACTGGGTCTCCTTCTCTCCGGCCCCGCCGGCGCCGGGGACGGGCGGCGGGCCCAGCGCCATCAGCGTGAGCATGGCTGCCGACGGGGACTTCTTCACCGTGCTCGACTACCTCCGGCGCCTGGAGGGCCTGGACCGCCTCGTGGTGGTCGACTCGCTGCAGCTTGCCCCCGCCAGCCAGGCGGGAGGCCTCCTCAGGGTCAACGTCACCATGAGCGCCCGCATCTTCACCTCCGCCCCTGCCGCCCCCGCTGCCGGCGCTCCAGCCGCCACCCAGAGCCCGGCCCCGGTCGGGGCCACGGGGACCTGAGCATGGGGTCGCTGCTCCAAGGTGAGCACCGGCGAGCGGTGATCATGGGCGCCGTGGGCCTGGCGGCCATCGGTGCCCTCCTGGTCTTCCGCCTCTTCGCCGGCGGTGGCGACGACGACCTGGCGCCGCTCGACCCGGCGCTGGCGGCGACGCCTGTCCTCCCTCTCGCCGCACCGGCACCCGCCGCTCCCCCGCCGCCCTCGCCGCCGGTGGACCCCGCCCGGCTGCGGGACCCGTTCTGCCCTCTGGTCTCCGCCGCGGCTGCGCCGGAGTCGGCCCCGGTGCTGTGCCGGCGGTCCCCGGCGCCGCAGGGCCGTCAGGCCGTGGGGCTGGAAGACGTCTTCGTCGAGGCGGGTCGGCGTCTGGCCCGGATGCACGTAGGGTCCCTGACCTTGCCCAACCTCCACGAGGGGGAGTCCTTCGCCGGGTCGTTCCAGGTCATCTCCCTCACCGACCGCTGCGGCGAGTTCCAGCATGGCGACGACCGCTTCCCGCTGTGTGAGGGCGAGGACGTGTTCCGGTAGCTGGCTACACGCCCTGGTACCAGCGCACGATCGGCTCGCCCCACAGCACCGTGATGACCGTCGCCAGGGCCAGGACGGGACCGAAGGGGATGCGACCCGCGCCGCGGCGCAGGCGCCGCGAGACCCGCCCGTCACCGATGACGGCGTTGAGGAGGACGGCCATCACGAGCCCGACCAGGACCTCGCCCCACCCCAGCCAGCCGAGGTACACGCCGGCAAGGAAGCTCACGGCGACATCGGCGACCCCCCTGCCCCGGAGGAAGACCAGGTTTGCGACCGACATCCCGCCGCCGGCCACGGCGCCCGCCAGCACCGCCCGGCCGAAGGCCCTCCCGTCGCCCTCGCCCACCGCGGCGAGCCCGAGGAGCAGCACGGCGGCGGCACACAAGAGGGCAAGGACGCGGTTGGGAACATGGTTGTGGTCGAGGTCGATGACCGAGACGGTCAGCAGGGCGGCGAAGAAGACCAGGTAGGCGGGCAGCTCCCACGTCCACCCGAAGCGGGGCCCGGCCGCGCCGAAGAGAACGGCGCAGCCGACCTCCACCAGCGGGTACCGAGCGGAGATGGGCGCACCGCAGTGCCGGCAGCTGCCCCGGAGGCAGAGCCAGGAGACCACGGGCACGTTGTCGATGGCGCGGATGGGCACGCCGCAGGCCGGGCATTGCGACCGGGGCCGCAGCACCGACAGCCTGCGGGGCAGGCGCCAGATGACCACGTTGAGGAACGATCCGACCGCCAGGCCGAAGACGCCGAGCACGGTGATCAGAGCTCCCGGCATACGAAGGACTTCTAGCAGGCTGGCAACGCGTCCCTCCGACGAGTGGAGGCCCCATCACTGGTTGGCGGCCGCGGGGGGAAGTCCCTCGCCGCCGACTTACGCTTCCAAGTCGCCCGCAGATCCGGTCGTCTTCTGGGCGAAATCGGCCCCGGCACATGACCGAATCAACCCCGGCACAGCACCGGAATCCTCCCAGCGCTATCCAGAGGCGGCTCCCGTCGAGGAGTTCGACGCAGTCTCGCGCTTCCGGAGGTGGCCAGGTTCAAACGCTGCACTTCTCCTCCTGCGGGACGCGTATCACCATCGATCTGCATGGGACGTCAACGAGGAGGACAGATGAGTACGCAGATCGACGCCGCGGCCATGGAGGCTCTGGGCCAGAACTTCGCAGGTCGCCTGTTGCGCCCGGAGGACCATGGTTACGACCAGGCGCGCAGGATCTGGAACGGCCACATCGACCGGCGCCCGGCGCTCATCGCACAGTGCTCGAACCCGGCGGACGTCGGCGCCGCGATCCGCTTCGCCCGCGAGCGAGACCTGCTCGTGGCGGTGCGCGGCGGCGGCCATGCGGTCGCCGGTCACGCGGTGTGTGACGACGGCGTCGTGATCGACCTCTCGCTGATGACGGGCGCACGAGTCGACCTGCTGGCGTCGACGATCCGCGTCCAAGGTGGATGCCTCAACGCCCACCTCGACCGGGAGAGCCAAGCGCACGGTCTGGCGACGACGAGCGGGATCGTGGGCCACACCGGCGTGGCCGGCCTGACCCTCGGCGGGGGCATGGGGCACCTCATGCGGAAGTTCGGCCTGGCGATCGACAACCTGGTGTCGTGCGACGTCGTCACCGCCGACGGCGACACGCTCGTCGCCAGCGAGCAGGAGAACCCTGACCTGTTCTGGGGGCTCCGAGGCGGCGGCGGCAACTTCGGTGTCGTGACCTCATTCGAGTTCCGGCTCCGCCCGCTCGGGCCCACGGTGCTTGCCGGCATGGTCGCGTGGCCGATGGACGACGCGCCTGAGGTCTTGAACCTCCTCCGGGAGGTCGCCGCCGAGGCGCCCGACGAGCTGGGCGTCATGGCGAACCTGCGGCTGGCGCCACCGCTCCCGATGATCCCCGAGACCCTGCACGGCACGCCGATCGTCGCGCTCATCGTGTGCTGGGCGGGCGCCATCGAAGACGGAGAGCGAGTGATCGGGCGCATTCGCGGGTTCGGAACCCCCGCCGTGGCCGCCGTGGCCCCGAAGCCGTACGTGGCCCATCAGAAGATGATCGACGCCGCCGTGCCTCCCGGTCTCCACTACTACTGGAAGTCGCACAAGCTGGCCCCGCTCATGGACGACACGATCGACGCCATCGTCGAGCACGCGTCGGCGATCACCTCGCCGTTGACCACCATTCCGATCTTCACCCAGGGCGGCGCCGTCGCCCGGGTCCCCGGCGACGCAACGGCGTTCGCCCACCGAGCGGCCGCTCACGACATCAACATCGTCGCCGCCTGGCAGCCGGATGATCCAGAGCCCGATCGTCACCTCCAGTGGGTCCGAGGCTTCTTCGAGGCACTCGAACCCCACAGCCAAGGCGTCTACGTCAACTTCACCAGCGACGACACCACCGACCGCGTCCGCGAGCAGGCCTACGGAGCCGAGAAGTGGCAGCGCCTCGTCGCCGTCAAGAACAAGTACGACCCCACGAACTTCTTCCGCCTCAACGCAAACATCCCGCCCGACGGGGCCGCGTGAAGACTGAACCCGCGGCGCACGGGTCATGAGGCGGTGGGCGCAGTTCCGGTGTTACCTACCGCTCAGCTCGCTGGGGGGACGGATGGAGGCGGGGGCCGGCGTTCCGTCCCCGAGTTTCCTTTGCCGGGGAAACGCGGCCCGGGACCCCGTCTCGAAAGGGGTACGGCCGTTCCTCGAGCGGAAGCGGGTCGCGTGGGCCGTTGCGGCTTGAGAGCCGCGTGCATCTTGCGGGTCAGGTGATTGGTGGGGATGACGCGGAGCGAGCGCCCCGGCCTCCGCCGCTTCGCGTCGTTCTCGGCGATGGCCACGAAGATGGCGCCGGCGCCGAGCAGGAGGAGCGCGGGAAGGAGCAGCACGACGTTCGTCCCACCCCGCAGCGCGCTGAAGATCAGAAGGATCACAATCACTGGCAGGAGGATGACCATGGCGATTCCCTGAGCTGGGCGAGTGCACATCGGAGACGGCCCATTACGTCCCCGTGATCAATATTGTGCCCTCCACGCCGGCGCCCGACACGCGAAAGCACCACGCGAGTCGGCTGAGCGGCTCGCGTGGTGCGTCCAATGGCGGTTTGACGTCGATCAGGCGCGGTCGAAGCGGTCGAGGTTCATCACCTTGTCCCACGCCGCCACGAAGTCACCCACGAACTTCTCCTTCGAGTCGTCCTGGGCGTAGACCTCGCAGAGGGCCCGGAGCTGGGAGTGCGAACCGAAGACGAGGTCGACGGCGGTGGCGGTCCCCTTGACCTCGCCCGTGACCCGGTCGCGACCGTCGTACACGTTCTCGGCCGAGGCGGATGTCTGCCATTCCGTGCCCATGTCGAGCAGGTTCACGAAGAAGTCGTTGGTCAACGTCTCGGGCCGGTCGGTGAAGACTCCGTGGCTGGTGCCCCCGAAGTTGGTGTTCAGGGCCCGCATGCCGCCGATCAACGCCGTCGTCTCGGGAGCGGTCAGCGTCAGCAGGTTGGCCCGTTCCAGCAGCAGGGTCTCCGGCGCCAGCTTCTCTCCGGACCGGAGGTAGTTGCGGAACCCGTCGGCCCTCGGTTCGAGCACGGCGAACGACTCCACGTCGGTCTGCTCCTGCGAGGCGTCCGTGCGCCCCGGCGCGAACGGGACCGTGACGTCGACCCCGGCGTTCTTCGCCGCCTGTTCGACGGCCGCGCACCCGCCCAGGACGATCAGGTCGGCGAGTGAGACCTTCTTCCCACCGGAGGCTGAGCTGTTGAAGTCCTGCTGGATCCCCTCGAGCGTTTGCAGCACCTTGGCCAGTTCGGTCGGCTCGTTGACCTCCCAGTCCCGTTGCGGCGCCAGGCGAATCCGGGCCCCGTTGGCCCCGCCCCGCTTGTCGGTGCCGCGGAAGGTGGCCGCCGACGCCCAGGCGGTGGAGGCGAGCTGGGAGATGGACAGTCCCGAGTTGAGGAGCTTGCCCTTGAGGGCGGCGATGTCCTCGTCGCCGATCAGCTCATGATCGACGGCGGGGACGGGGTCCTGCCACAGCTGCGGCTCCGGAATCCACGGGCCGAGGTAGCGCGAGAGGGGCCCCATGTCGCGGTGCAACAGCTTGTACCACGCCTTGGCGAAGGCGTCGGCGACCTGGTCCGGGTTCTCGTGGAAGCGCCTCGCGATCGGCGCGTAGATCGGGTCCATCTTCAGCGCCAGGTCCGTCGTCAGCATCATGGGGGCGTGCCGCTTCGACGGGTCGTGAGCGTCGGGCACGGTGCCCTGAGCCTCGGGATTCGTCGGAGTCCACTGATGCGCCCCGGCGGGGCTCGTCGTCAGCTCGTACTCGTAGTTGAACAGGTTGTCGAGGTACCCGTTGTCCCATTTCGTCGGCTCGTTGGTCCACGCGCCCTCGAGCCCGCTGGTGATCGTGTCGGCGCCCTTGCCGCTACCACAGGTGTTCTTCCAGCCGAGGCCCATCGCCTCGATGGGCGCCGCCTCGGGTTCAGGACCGACGCAGTCCGGACTGACGGCACCATGGCACTTGCCGAAGGTGTGGCCGCCGACGATGAGCGCCACCGTCTCCTCGTCGTTCATCGCCATACGACTGAAGGTCTCCCGGATGTCCCGGGCGGCAGCCAGAGGGTCCGGGTTGCCGTTGGGCCCCTCCGGGTTGACGTAGATGAGGCCCATCTGCACGGCGCCGAAAGGACCGGCGAGCTCGCGGTCGCCGCTGTAGCGCTCGTCTCCGAGCCACGTGTCCTCAGTCCCCCAGAAGATCTGCTCGGGCTCCCAGACGTCCGGTCGCCCGAAGCCGAAGCCGAACGTTTTAAAGCCCATCGAGTCCATGGCCACGTTGCCGGTGAAGACCAGGAGATCGGACCAGGAGAGTTTCCGGCCGTACTTCTGCTTGATGGGCCACAGCAACCGGCGCGCCTTGTCGAGGCTCGCGTTGTCAGGCCAACTGTTGAGGGGGGCGAAGCGCTGCTGGCCGGTGCCGCCACCGCCCCGGCCGTCCTCGATGCGGTACGTGCCGGCGGCGTGCCACGTCATCCGGATGAAGAGCGGCCCATAGTGGCCATAGTCGGCCGGCCACCAGTCCTGCGACGTGGTCATCATGTCGATGATGTCCCGCTTCAGCGCGTCGAGGTCGAGGGTCTTGAACGCTTCGGCGTAGTTGAAGTCCTCGTCCATCGGATTGGCCCGGGGCGAGTGCTGGTGGAGAACCGACAGGTCCAGCTGGTTCGGCCACCAGTCCCGGTTCGTCATGGGCCGATGGGCCTTGGGGGTGGGGCTGGGGATCGCCGGGTTCTCGCTCTCGCTGGGGCCGGGGTGCGTCTCTTCCTTGCTGCCTTCAGACACGGCGGTGTCTCCTCTCTTTCCCTTCTGATGACTGGTTCAAGAACGAAATCGCTGCAACACACTCGGGACATCGGCCCCAGTAGATGACCTCGGCTTCGTCGACCTCGTAGCCCGCGTCGTCGGCGGCCGTCAGGCAGGGGGTTTCGCCGACCGCACAGTCGACGTCGACCATCCGGTTGCAGGTTCGGCAGATGAGGTGGTGGTGGTTGTCATCGACCCGGTTCTCGTAGCGAGCCGGCGACCCGGCGGGCTGGATGCGCCGGAGGAGGCCCTTGTCGGTGAGGGTCCCGAGGGCGTCGTACACCGCCTGACGGGAAATGGCACCGATCTCGGACCGCACGACCTGCTCGATGTCGTCCGCTGTAGTGTGCGGTCGCTCGGACACCGCCCGCAGAACAGCCAGACGCTGGGCCGTGACCTGCACACCGTGCCGGCGGAGCAACGCATCGTTGTCAGCGGATGTCTCGCTTGACACGGCCCGGAGCCTAACCCCCATGCTGGAGTAAGTCTAGATCTGGCTAGATGCCAGTTTCTGACTAGATCGTCGACCCCGCGTCGGGAAGAGCGGGGAGTTGCAGCGCGAGCGCTGTCCTGATCTCGAGGTGGCGTAGATATCGGGAGATCAGGCAACCGTTCGGTCGAGCAGGTGCCGGTTCTTCGCCACCGAGCCGGGCAGGATTGAAAAATAGGATCTCCGAGTCAAGGACGCCGCCTCGGACGACAACGATGCCGTCATCGGCCAGCTCGTCACCGATGCGAATGTGGCGCTGCTTCAAGCCTGAGCACCAGTCATCCCGGGGGCGTACGAGCGGGGTGACGAAAACCTGGTTCGGCGCCCCGTTTGACACAGGTTGGACACGGCCCCCGCACGCGGCGCGGCCCCGGACCCAGCAAGGGGCCTCTGACCAGCTGTTTCGATGGTGGCGGGGGAGGGATTTGAGAGAACCAGACGTACTGCTCGAAGCTGGTCAGATCGAGCCAGGCGACGCCGACGGAGGCCGCGAAGGCGGCCCTGCCTCACAGATGGAGACACGATGAGCAAGGCCACGAGGACGGACCCGCAGTCGCCTGCGCTGCACGTTGCTGACAGCCACGATCTGATCCGCGTGCACGGCGCGCGCGTGAACAACCTCAAGGACGTCAGCGTCGAGCTCGCGAAGCGCCGGCTGACGGTGTTCACCGGCGTGTCCGGCTCGGGCAAGAGCTCGCTGGTGTTCG
>JBIOUX010000105.1:0-48899 GCA_044867425.1 Acidimicrobiia bacterium
GGTGGCACTCAGCCGGGTTGGCGCCGATGACCAGGATGACGTCGGAGTTCTTGAAGTCCCGCCAGTGATTGGTCATGGCCCCTCGGCCGAAGGAGGCGGCCAAACTGGCCACCGTGGGGCCGTGTCAAACGCGTGCCTGTTGTTCGAGGTACACGCACCCCAGGGCGCGGAACATCTTGGTTGTGAAGTAGCCCTCCTCCGAGGTGATGGTGGCGCCGCCCACGAAGCCGAAGCCCTCGTTGCGGTTCACCTCCAGGCCGGCGGCGTCGCGCAGGACCAGCTTCTTGTCCCGGCTGTCCTTCATGAGCCGGGCCACCCGGTCGAGGGCCTTGTCCCAGCTGATGTCCTCCCACTCGCTCGACCCCGGCTTGCGATAGCGGGGGGTCAGCACCCGGTTCTGGTTGACGGCCAGCTGGAGGGTGGAGGCGCCCTTGGGGCAGAGCGTCCCGCCGTTGACGGGGCTGTCGGGGTCGCCCTCGATGTGGACCAGGGTGGGCTTGACGTTGGCGGCCCCGTCTCCCGCCCGATAGGCGATCATCGAGCAGCCCACGGCGCAGTAGGGGCAGATGGTGCGGACTTCGGTGGCGCGGGCGATCTTGAGCTGGGTCGTCTCCGCCATGGCGGGCTCCAGGTCGAACCCGAAGGTGCCCCAACTGACGGCGGCGCCGGTGGCCGCCGAGGCCTTGAAGAATTGACGCCGAGTCAGCTCCACGGCCACATCCCCCTGTGATCTGCGGTTTCAGCTCGTTTTGCAACTGTACTGCCACCATAAGTGCCCACTGACAGACAGCGCCAGATCAGGTGGCGGGGGCGGCGAGCTGGACCACGGAGAAGGCCGCCCCCTGGGGGTCGGCCAGGGTGGCGAAGCGGCCGACGTCGGGGAGGTCCATGGCCGGCTGGAGGATCGAGGCCCCGAGGCCGGTGGCGGCGGTGATGGTGTGATCGGCGTCCTCCACGGCGAAGTACACGTTCCACTGGGGGGTCACGGCTGCCATCTCCATCATCCCGGCGACGGCCCGCTCGCCGGTGATGAACTCGGTGTAGGTCATGGGGCCCATCTGGCTGGTTCTCGAGCTCCAGCCGAGCACGGCGGCGTAGAAGGCGGCGGCCCGTTCCCGGTTTCCGGTGATGAGCTCGTTCCAGCACAGGGCGCCCGGTTCGTTGATCACCCCGGCGCCCACGTGCCCCATGGACTGCCACAGGGCGACGACGGCGCCGGCGGGGTCGGCCACCACGGCCATGCGCCCCACGTTCTGGGGGGCACCCTCGGACCCGGGATCGAGCACGTCGAAGGGTGGGGCGATGACCGTGCCCCCCGCCGGTTCGACCCGCGCCGCGGCGGCGTCGACTTCGTCGACCGTGACGTAGGTGTTCCAGCGGGGCGGGCCCTGCTCGGGGCCCATGGCGTAGAGAGCGGCGACGTCCCGGCCGCCCATGCGCAGCATGCGGTAACCGCCGGTCTCCTCGCCCTGGTCGTCCGCCGTCCAGCCGAAGAGAGCGGTGTAGAAGGCCTCGGCGGCGTCGGCGTCGCTGGTGGCCAGATCGACCCACGACGGGGTACCGGGGGCGTGCTCGGTGACCTCGCTCATGGGCGGCGCTCCTCGGGAGCTGGAGTTCCCGGATCGTACTTTGCCCCCGGCGCGTTCCGCCCTTGCCCGTTATCCACCGTTCAGATTCCAGCCGGGCCCGGGCCGGCCGGCTGCGGAGCGCCTACCAGCCGGCCAGGCGGGCCACGACGCCGTAGTCGGCGTCGCCGCCGTAGCGGTCCCGGGCGTCCTCGAACCGGGCCCGGGCCAGGTCCAGGACGGGCGCTTCGACACCCAGGGCCTCGGCCACCTCGGTGGCGATCCGCAGGTCCTTGGCCATGTGGGCGATCTTGAAACCGGCTTCGAAATCCCCGACCAGAACCTTGCGGGGCATGAGGTTGGCGAGCTGCCAGTTGGCTCCCGTCCCGCCGCCGACCGCCTCGACGACCAGGTGCGGGTCCACGCCCGCGGCCCGGGCCATGGCCAGCGCCTCGGCGGAGGCGGCGGCGCCCACCGCCCCCAGGTAGTTGTTGGCCAGCTTCACCACCAGGCCGGCGCCCACATCGCCGCAGTGCATGAGCTTGGCCGGGTCGCCGATGGCCTCGAGCACCGGCCGGGCCCGCTCGAAGGCGTCGGGCGAGCCACCCACCCAGATGGCCAGGCTCCCCGCCTCGGCGCCCACCGGCCCGCCGGAGACTGGACAGTCGAGGTAGTCGACGCCCACCTTGGCCGCCTCGTCGGCCAGGCGCCGGGCCGTCTCCGGCGAGATGGTCGACATCTCGACGATGACGGCGTGAAAGGGGGCCGTCTCGAGCATGGAAGCGACGACCGCCTCCACCTCGGGCGAGTCGGGCACGATCGAGCAGATGACGTCGGCCTCTTCGGCCGCCCGGGCCGGCGAGTCGACCACGGTCCAGCCCGTGTCCGCCAGGCGCTCCGGCGAGCGCGACGACACCACCACGTCGTGGCCGGCGTCCAGCAGGTTGCGCACCATGTGCGCCCCCATCAGCCCGGCACCGACGAACCCGACCCGCATATGGCGCCCGAGTCTACGAGCCGTCAGATCAGTCTTCTTTCATCAAACAGTCACACCGCGTCGACGAGGGCCTCTTGGCCCTGCCTCTGTGCTTCGAGGCGAAGGGCGTCAGGCCAGGTGGCGACGAATTCGCTCATCTCGCGATCCCAAGGGCAGACGGCCTCGATGAACGAGTTGGCGATCAGATGGTGGATCTCCTCATCGCCGGACCCGACGCCGGCAGCCAGGAAGTGAAGGCACCGGTTCACGAGGGGCGTGTCAGCAGTCCGGCGGGCGTTGAGCACGAAGCTCGTGAAGGTGTCGAACAGCGTGACGAGCAGAACCTCCTCGAAGTCCTCAAGATGCTCGACGAAGAGGGGCGAGAATTCCGGGATCGCTTCGAGCAGTCGCTCGTGAAGCGTGGGACATGTCCACGACGCCGCCCGTCGGGCGACGCCCCACGTCCGGCCCCGGCGGCGCAGCTCGGGATAGAGGATGGCGTCGACGGTCATTCCGAGATCGAACGATTCGCCTTCGCCGAGCGAGCGGCAGGTGGCAGGGTCGATCGTGAGGCCGTCACGCTGGTTTCGCTCTTCGATGTTCGGACCAGTGACGGGTTTCAGGGGTGGAGCCTGTCCAACCATTCGGCCGTCCGGCCGGATGAAGGTGAACTCCGCGTCGCCCGAGACTGTGATCCGGTAGCCCTCCTCATGCACGAGACGGTGGTGACGACGGCAGAGCAACACCAGATTCAGCAGCTTGGTCTCGCCGTCCTGTAACCAGTGCACGATGTGATGCGCATCGACGAAGCGACGATTGGAGCACCCCGGGAACCGACAACCGCCGTCCCGTACCCGCAACGCCCGGCGGAGTGCTGGTGGGACTCTTCGGGTCTTCCGGCCGACGTTGAGAGGGGTGTCCTGCTGGCGCTCGTGGATGACGGCGATCACCTCGGCGTCGCAGCTCAACCGGCGCCCGGTCTCGGGTGGGACGGTCGGCCCGTTCTCCAGGTAGCAGCGGCCGTCAGGTTCGTTGCCGGCGAGTACGTGGGCGTCGACGTGGAGGACGACCTGGCAGGGAGCATCCCCCCGGTCGTCGCGCTCCACGGCGGAGAGTGCCAACTGGGCCGCCCCCACCAGCGCTTCCGCGTTGCGAGCGGCCGCCGGAGGCGTTTCCGCGGAAACGCCTGCCGCCGGCGCGGCATCTGGGATCTCCTTCGGTCGCCCCGCCTCCAGGGCGGCGAAAACCAGGGCTCCGTCTTCGGGAGAGAGCCGGGCCGAAAGCACGAAGGAACCGTCGTCGTCCCAGTACCACCGGGCCTGCCTGGCCTTGTGCCGTTCGTTGGCCTCCACCAGCTCCTCTTGGAGCTGTGCCTTGCGGTACGTACGCACAATGCGCTCCAACTGCGAGGCGGTCGCCGTCCGGGCGATGTCAACCAGCTCCGGCTCATTGGCGTTGTTGGCGACACGGGTGAGGGCGCGGACCTTGGCATAGCTCAACTCGCCCTGAGAGAACGCCGCGGTGATGAGCGGGAGCTCCACCAGTCGGCGGGCCACCCGCACCCTCTCCCGGGCCGCACTGGGCGCGACCCCGCAACGCCACGACAGCCAGTGGGCGCAGCTCTGGAGTCCCCACGGCGACCATGCCTCCCGCCGGTCGAACTCACCGATCATCAACAGCCAGCGGCACTCGGCCGCCCACAGGTGACCCGCCAGCTCGCAGATCTCGGCTTCCAGCCGCTCGAGCGGCACCGCCGCCACGTCGCCCGCCGGGTCACCGGAAAGCGCGCCGTTGCGCTCCTCCATGTCCGCCTCCAAGGTTGAGCCGATGTGCGTCGATCGTACGGACCGGGTGAGACATCTAAGGTCCCTGACTCGGTGATGGGAAAGCATCGAATCCTGGCCGCGCTGTTGGTGCTGACGCTCACGGCACTGGGGTGCTCGGGGAGCCAAGACAAGGATCGGCGCGCTGGCGGACAGGGCACCGCCGGGAACACGGGCGGCGCCAATGGCTCATCCGGCGTGGGGGACGGCGGCGCGGCCCAGCCGGGTCAGGAGACGGGAACAGCGGGCGGCGGTGCGGGCACGGGGACCTCCGGGGGATCCGCCGGGGGTGGGGGCACGACAGGGACAGGGAACTCCGGCGGGGGCGGCCAGGCGGCACCCCAGCCGAAGCGGCCGCCGGGGTGGCGGCTCATCGCCAAGGCGCCCATCAAGGGGCGCCACTCGCACAGCGCGGTGTGGACGGGCAAGGAGATGATCGTCTGGGGCGGCGCCGAACGGGCGGGCAACGCCCCCATCTACCTCGAGGACGGCGCCGCCTACGACCCGGCGGCCGACCGGTGGCGCAAGCTGCCGGAGAGTCCCCTCGGGCCCCGGGCCGACCACTTCGCCGCCTGGACGGGGACGGAGATGCTCATCTGGGGCGGCAACCCCGGCACGAAGACGGCCTTCGGCAACAACGAGTTCGGCGACGGCGCCGCCTACGACCCGGCGGCGGACAAGTGGCGGCCCATGGCCAGGTTCCCCCTCGCCGCCCGCTTCTCCGCTCGGGCGGTGTGGTCGGGGAAGGTCCTGGTGGTCTGGGGCGGGGTCCGGGCGGAGGACGGCGAGGACGCGCCGCCACTGGCCGACGGCGCCGCCTACGACCCTGAGGCCGACCGCTGGAGCGTCCTGCCCGAGTCGCCCCTCGCCGGTCGCCTGTCCCCGCTGGCCGCCGCCATCGACGGCGACGTTCTCATCTCCTGGGGCTTCAACCGCGATCCGGGGCAGGCGGTCGACGGGGCCCGCTTCGACCCGGAGGCCAAGAGCTGGGCCAAGGTGGCCCCGGTCCCGTCCACCGAGTCCGCCTGGTGCTTCGACCTGGCCGGCTGCGTCGGGGTCGACGCCGGCTCCCGGGTGGTCTTCGCCGGCGAGGGCCTCGTCTACGACACCCCGGCCGACCGGTGGGCCGCCGTGGCCCCGAGCCCCATGGCCGATCCCTTCCGCGACGGGAAGGCCATGGCCTGGACGGGGAACCGGGTCGTGCTCTGGGGTGGCGGGCGGTACACCGGCGACGCCGAGGCGCCACCGACCGAGGTGCTCGCCGACCCCGCCGGGATGGCCTACGACCCGGCCACCGATGGCTGGACCTCCCTCCCGCCTGCGCCCATCGCGGCTCGGGCCCGCACCCGCGGCGTGTGGACGGGCGCCGAGCTCGTCGTCTGGGGCGGCGAAGGCGATGACAAGGAGCGGGTCCAGCACGCCGACGGCGCCGCTTGGACGCCGTAACGGGACCTCCGGCGTTCATGCGCAACGCACGTGTGTTGCAGAGGAACGCCGCCTGAGTCGACGTCGACGACCCGTTGTGTATGTCCGGGGCAATTGTTAGTGTCGATGCAATTGGTGACGTCGTGCTTGGAGTGGGCAGGGTGGAGATTCGGGCGTTCAGCCGGTGGCTCATCGCCGGGGCGGCGATCGCGGCCATGGCCGTGCCGCCCCCGGCGGCGCGGGCCGACCGGGGGCAGAAGCAGCACACCGAGTTCGACCGCCACCGGTTCCGCCACCCGGTCGCCATCGACAACCGCTGGCTGCCGCTGGTCCCGGGGACCGAGTTCGTCCTCGAGGGCCGGCTCAAGGTTCCCGAGGGCGACATCCCCCATCGGGTGGTGTTCATCGTCACCGACCTGACCAAGGTGATCGACGGCGTGCGGGCGCTGGTGATCTGGGACCGGGACTTCAACTACGACCAGCTCCAGGAGGAGGAGCTCGCCTTCGAGGCCCAGGACGACGACGGCACCGTGTGGAACCTGGGCGAGTACCCCGAGGAGTACGAGGACGGGGAGTTCCTGGGCGCGCCCAGCACCTGGCTCTCCGGCCGGGCCGGGGCCGTAGCGGGGATCGCCATGCAGGCGGACCCACAGGTGGGAACCCCCCACTACCTCCAGGGCTTCGCCCCCGAGATCGACTTCCAGGACAACGCCCGGGTGGACCGGGCCCACCAGAAGACCTGCGTGCCGGCCGGCTGCTTCACCGACGTCCTGGTCATCGACGAGTGGAACCCGCTCGAACAACCCCAGGACGGTCACCAGTTCAAGTACCACGCCCCCGGAGTGGGCATCGTCCGCATCGACTCCAGGGGCGGCGACGTCCAGGAGCAGCTGACCCTGCGCCAACTGCGCCACCTGAGCCCGCCCGAGATGGCCAAGGCCCGCCGGCGAGCTCTGGAACTCGACCGCCGGGCCTACGACATGGCCCGGCGGGTGTACCGGGGCACGCCGCCGGCGGAGCCGCTGATCAGGGGGAGATGAGGGAGACCATGCGAGTGCTACGCGTTTGCCTGATGACCATCGCCGTCATCCAGACACTGGTGACCCCCGCCTCGGCCCGGGAACCGCGCTCCGGGGACGACCGTAGGTTCGACCCCAGCCGGTTCCCCGACCCGGTCGCCGTCGACAACCAGTGGCTCCCGCTCGTGCCCGGGACCCAGTTCGTCCTCGACGGTGACATCACCGACCCGGACGGGGTGACACCCCACCGGGTGGTGCTGACGGTCAGCGACGTCACCAAGGTGATCGACGGGGTGAGCACCCTGGTGCTCTGGGACCGGGACGTGAGCGACGGGGAACTCGAAGAGGAAGAGCTCGCCTTCGTGGCCCAGGACGACAACGGCACGGTGTGGAACCTGGGCGAGTACCCGGAGGAGCACGAGAACGGCAAGTTCCTGGGCGCCCCGAGCACCTGGATCTCGGGCCAGGCCGGCGCCGAAGCGGGGATCGCCATGCTGGCCAGGCCCGAGGCCGGGACGCCCGACTACCGCCAGGGCTACGCCCCCGACATCGACTTCGAGGACCGGGCGCAGGTCGAGAAGACCGGCCAGAAGACCTGTGTGCCGGCCGGCTGCTACCGGAACGTCCTGGTCATCGACGAGTGGAACCCGCTCGAGCAGCCCCAGGACGGCCACCAGCTCAAGTACCACGCCCCCGGCGTGGGCACGGTTCGCGTCCAGGCCCGAGGCGGCGAGGACCAGGAGAACCTCAAGCTGGCCAAGGTCCGGAACCTGGGCGCCAAGGAGCTGGCCCAGGTGCGTGACCGGGTGCTGGAGCTGGACCGGCGGGCCTATAAGGTGGCGAAGAAGGTCTACGGCGACACGGCGCCGGCACAACCGCGGGGACGCAGCTAGCACCCCTCGGCGCCATGGAGCCCCCACCTAGCCGGAGCCGGCGCCGCCCGAGACCTCCTGAGGCTTGGCCTTGCCGGCGCCGATCCAGGGCATCATGCCCCGCAACTGGGCGCCGACGGCCTCGATGGGGTGGGCGGCCGACTTGCGCCGCAGGGCGTTGAACACCGGCCGGCCGGCCTGGTTCTCGTTGATCCACTCCTTGGCGAAGCGACCCGACTGGATCTCGTCGAGGATGCGGCGCATCTCGGCCCGGGTCTCGTCGGTGACGATGCGCGGGCCCCGGGTCATGTCGCCGTACTCGGCGGTGTCCGAGATGGAGAAGCGCATGTTGGAGATGCCACCCTCGTAGATGAGGTCGACGATGAGCTTCACCTCGTGGAGGCACTCGAAGTAGGCCGACTCGGGCTGGTAGCCGGCGTCGACCAGCGTCTCGTAGGCGGCCTGGATGAGGGCGGTCAGCCCCCCGCAGAGGATGACCTGCTCACCGAAGAGGTCGGTCTCGGTCTCCTCCTCGAAGGTGGTGTCGAGCACGCCGGCCCGGGTGGCGCCGATGCCCTTGGCGTAGGACAGCGCCACCTCCTTGGCCTTGCCGGTGGCGTCCTGAGCCACCGCCACCAGGGCGGGGACGCCGCCGCCGTCCTCGAAGGTACGCCGCACCAGATGCCCGGGGCCCTTGGGAGCGATCATCCACACGTCCACGCCCTGGGGCGGGCGCACCTGGCCGAAGTGGATGTTGAACCCGTGGGCGAAAGCCAGGGAGTCACCGTCCCGCAGGTGGGGCTCGATCGACTCCTTGTACACCCGGGCCTGCTCGGTGTCGGGGAGCAGCACCATGATCACGTCGGCTTCGTCACACGCCTGGCCGATCTCCAGGACCCTTAAGCCCGCCGCCTCCGCCTTGGCGAAGGAGGACGAGCCCGCCCGCAGGCCCACCCGGACATCCACCCCGGACGAGCGCAGGTTGAGGGCGTGGGCGTGGCCCTGGGAGCCGTAGCCCAGCACGGCCACCTTGCGCCCCTCGACGAGGGAGAGGTCGGCGTCGTCGTCGTAATAGATGGTGACGGGCATGGGACCTCTCCTTCTGTCAGGACTTGCGGAGCAAGGACTGGCGGCTGGGGCTGGGGACCCCAGCCGCAACCGCGATGAGCCGCAAGGCGAAGAGCCATCGATTATGCGCTCTCGGGGACGGCGGCCAGCGTACGGCCGGCCACGGGAGGGCGGCGGATGCGGGGCAGCGCGATGCGCCCGGTGCGTTGCAGCTCGGCGATGCCGAAGGGCCCCAGCAGCTCTTCCATGGCGTCGATCTTCTCGGGGGTGCCGGCCGCCATCAGGGTGAGGGCGTCGGGCCCGACGTCGAGGATCTTGGCCTCGAAGATGGAGGCCAGCTCGGTGACCTGGCCCCGGAATTCGGCTCCCACCCGCACGGTGGCCAGCATGAGCTCGCGCTCGACGGCCTCGCCGGCGGCCAGCTCGCGGATGTCGACCACGTTGATGAGCTTCTCGGTCTGGCGCAGGATCTGCTCGATGGGGGCCGACTCGGCGTCGACCACGATGGTCATGCGGGAGAAGCGCTCGTCATCGGTGGGGCTCACGGCCAGCGAGAAGATGTTGAATCCCCGGCGGGAGAACAGCCCCGCCACCCGGGACAGGACACCGGCCTTGTTCTCCACCAGGACGGTCAGGATGTGGTGGGTCACTCCCGGGGCTCGGGTTGTCCCCGAGCCCGGGGTCTGGGGTGTCCCCATGTTCACAGCAGCCATCAGTGCCCCCCCTCGCCCTCGGCCGGGCCCAGGATGATGTCGTCGTTGGACCCTCCGGCCGGCACCATGGGATACACCTTCTCCCGGTAGTCCACCCGGAAGTCGATGACGACGGGCCGGTCGTCGACCTCGTTGGCCTTCTCGATGGCGGGCACGACCTCCTCCGGTGACTCCACCCGCAGGCCCACGCAGCCCATGGCCTCGGCCCACTTCACGTAGTCGGGCAGGTCGGGCGAGAGGTACACCTCGCTGTAGCGCTCCTTGTAGAAGAGCTCCTGCCACTGGCGGACCATGCCCAGGTAGGCGTTGTTGAGGATGGCCACCTTGATGGGGACCCGTTCGGCCGAGGCCGTGACCAGCTCCTGGGCCGTCATCTGGAAGCAGCCGTCGCCGTCGATGGCCCACACCATCCGGTCGGGCTTGCCCACCTTGGCACCGATGGCGGCGGGCACGGCGAAGCCCATGGTCCCGAGCCCGCCGGAGTTGACCCAGGTGTAGGGATAGCGGAACTTCCAGTATTGCGACGACCACATCTGGTGCTGGCCCACGCCGGCCACCACGATGGTGTCGTCGGGGGTGTTGTCCCGCAACGACTCGATGCAGAACTGGGGCTTGAGGGGCCCGTCCTCCTCCTGGTCGTACTGGAGGGGGTACTGGGCCTGCCAGAAGGCCAGGCTCTCGTGCCACTCGGCCCGGTCGAGCGAGTCGGACTGGGGAATGAGCTCCCGCAGCGCGGCGGTGATGGCGGTGATGGCCAGGCGGCAATCGCCGGCGATGCCCACGTCGGGCCGGCGGACCTTGCCCAGCTCGGCCGGGTCGATGTCGACGTGGATGATCTTGGCTCCGGGAGCGAAGGCGCCCACCTTGCCCGTCACCCGGTCGTCGAAGCGGCTGCCCAGGGCGATGAGCAGGTCGGCTCGCTGCATGGAGGTGACCGCCGTGTAGTTGCCGTGCATCCCGGGCATGCCCAGGCACAGCGGGTGGTCGTCGGGGAAGGCCCCCCGGGCCATGAGCGTGGTGACCACGTGGATGCCGGTCAGCTCCACCAGCTCCCGGAGCGCCTCGGCCGCCCGGGCCTTGAGGATCCCTCCGCCGGCGTAGATCACGGGCCGCTCGGCGGCCAGGATGAGCCGGGCGGCGGCCCGGGCCAGCTCGGGGTCGGGCGGGGCGGGCGGCTTGAACCCGGGCAGGTCGACACCCTCGGGCCAGTACCAGTCCATGGTCTGGTTGGCGACGTCCTTGGGGATGTCGACCAGGACGGGCCCGGGCCGGCCGGTGGTGGCGACGTGGAACGCCTCCCGGACCACGGTGGGGATGTCGGAGGCACGCTGGATGAGCCAGTTGTGCTTGGTCACCGGCATGGTGATGCCGGTGGTGTCGCACTCCTGGAAGGCGTCGGAGCCGATGGCGGTGAGGGGCACCTGGCCGGTGACGACCACCAGGGGGATGGAGTCCATGTAGGCGTCGCACAGGGGGGTGACGATGTTCGTCGCCGCCGGCCCGGACGTGACCATGGCCACCCCGGGGCGCCCGGTGGCGTGGGCGTAGCCCTCGGCCATGTGGCCGGCGCCCTGCTCGTGGCGGACCAGGATGTGGCGGATGGTCGACTCCAGGAGGGGGTCGTAGACAGGGAGGATGGCCCCGCCGGGGAGGCCGAACATGACCTCCGTCCCTTCCATCTCCAGGCTCTTGATCAGCGCCTGCGCGCCGGTCATCTTCATCTCTCTGGTCCTTCCCTAATGAAAAACCCCTCGCGTGGGCGAGGGGTCGGAGGCGCACGCGAGGCCGGGGGGCCTCGGTGCGCTAATGGATTACGAGGACGCTGCGGTCAGGTGCCACGGCTCGTCAGTGTAGGGCACGACCCCCACCGGCCCGCAACTGTCCCGGCGGCCGGGGAGGAGTTCAGGAGGCCGGCTCGAATGAACAATTCGGGGCAATTGGGTTTTTGAAGCTGGGGGGGGCGCAGTGGCCTTTGGGAGTGAAGTTCGCCGCGGTCTGCGAGGCGTGCCGGCGGCATTGGCGGTTCTGCTGACGGTGGTGGGCATGGTCGTGGTCCCGGGCGGCGCGCTCGAGCTTCCACCGCTGCTCGGGCCCGACCGGCCCCCGGAACCGGCCCCGGAGCCGGCGCCCCGGGCCCGGGTGGTCATCGATCCTCCGGCGTGGGATTTCGGTGACGTCGAAGCCGGCGGCCGGAGCGCGGCCCGGACGTTCACCCTCCGCAACGAGGGGACGGGGGAGTTCGACGGCTCGGTCAACATCTACAGCCCGTTCTCGGCGATCCGGAACACCTGCTCGGGCCGCCTCATGCCTGGATCGGCCTGCGAGATCGACGTCGTCCTGAACCTCGAGCAGTGGACGGCGACCAGGACCGAGGAGATCTCCGGCACCCTCGAGGTGACGCGCGGGGCGCAGGACGCCGAGACGTCGGCGGCCCCCCTCACCGGGCGCGGCGTCGCCTTCGGCTACTACCTGTCCAGCGCCCAGGGACGGGTCTTCGCCTTCGGCAGCGCCACCTCCTACGGCGACGCTCGGGGCATCAGGCTCGAGGCGCCGGTCGTGGGCCTGTCGGCCACGCCCACGGCGAAGGGCTACTGGCTGGTGGGCGCCGACGGAGGGATCTTCTCCTACGGCGACGCCGGGTTCCACGGGTCCGTGGGGGACGTCCGTCTGAACAGCCCCATCGTGGGGATGGCCCCCACCCCGTCGGGCAACGGCTACTGGATGGTGGCCGAGGACGGGGGGATCTTCTCGTTCGGGGACGCGCCGTTCCACGGCTCCAAGGGCGGGAGCGACTACCCCGAACCGTTCGTGGCCATCACCCCGACCCCCAGGGGCGGGGGTTACTGGCTGGTGGCCGCCGACGGAGAGGTGTTCCCCTTCGGCGACGCCGGTTCCTTCGGCTCCACCGGCAAGACCCCCCTCGAGGCTCCGATCCTCTCCATGGCGGCCACCCCCACGGGCCAGGGGTACTGGCTGGTCTCGGCCGACGGGGCCGTGTTCAGCTTCGGCGACGCCGAGTTCCACGGCGCCCTCGATCCCAACGACGACCAGAGCGTCGTGGTGGGCATCGCCCGCCCCGGAGGCGGTGGGGGCTACTGGCTCACGGATTTCGACGGCCAGGTCTTCGCCTTCGGGAAGGCCCGGCACCACGGCAGCGTCGGCACCGCGGAGTTCGGCTACGGCGAGGAACGCGACGACGCCATCCTCGACATCGAGGCGGCACCGGTCCCCCCGCGCTCCCGCTGAAACCGGGGTGGCTGGTCCTCAGGAGCAGGCCGGGGCTTCGGGCCGACCCTTCAGCCAGTCCACCATCCGGGCCGTGCCGGCGATGCCCTCCTTGGTGAGCATGAAGGTGTGGCCGGCGCCGGGGACCATGTCGACGGTCTTCGACGGCGACGACACGAACTCCCCGGCGTGGAACTCGGCGTACTGGGGTTCGAAGAGCCTGTCCTTCTCGCCGAACTGCAGGAACACGGGGACCTTCACCCGGCCCACGGCATAGCGCGAGGGCTGCTTGGCGATGCTCTGGATCTCACCTGAGGGGGTGAGGTTGGCCGCCTTGGTGTCAGCCTCGACCACCGCCGGGTCGGCCGTGGCCTCGTAGAACATGAACGCCCGGTGCTCGGGGGTGCCGAGGAAGTACTCGTAGTCCTTCTCCAGCGAGCGGGGAATGTCGCCGGTGAAGAAGTCCTGCCCGAGCTGGTCGGAGGGCCGGTGGTGCCAGCCGATGGGAATGATGGCGTCGGCCGAGCCGTACATCCCCTGGGTGTACTCGGTGATCCCCCCTCCGGCCGAGTGACCGCCCAGGACCACGTGGGCGAACTCCTTGCGCAGCTGCTCCACGACCTGGTCGGTCATGTCGGCATAGGACTCGAAGGACACGTCCTGTCCGTTCTCCAGCTTGCTCTCCCCGTAACCCAGCCGGTCGATGGCCACGAAGCTGTAGCCGGCCCGGGCGAAGGGTTGGGCCACCGAGTAGCCCGGAAAGTCCCAGGCCTCCTTGTGGTACGACAGGCCGTGCTGGAAGAGCACCACGGTCGACGCCTTGCACGGCGGGTCGTAGCGGTACCCCACGACCGTCCGCTGGGTGTCGAACTCGGACCGGTTCAGGACCTGGAAGACGACCGGCGTCTTGGTGAGCGCCAGCTCCCCGGCGGGGGCGACGCCCGGCACCGTGAAACCGGCGGCGATGGCGGCGAGGGCCACGACGACGTGGGTGAGGCTGCGGCGCATGGAACGTTCTCCCCCTGAATGACCTGCACAAATGGTAAATCAGGAAACCAGCGCCCGGGCCTCGCGCACGGCCACGGACAGGGTGGCCAGGTCGGGGTTGGCTACGCCCCGGATGTCATCGAGGACGAGCAGGAAGCGCTCGGCCGCCGCCCGGTGGCCGGTCAGCCAGGCGTCGACCATCGGCGGGGCGCCTTCGACTCCCGGTGAGAAGGCGGCGGTGAGGACCTCGGCGGTGAGGGCGGCCCGCAGGGCGGCCCAGTCGTCCCGGAGGGCGGCCCGGGCCAGGGCCTGCCAGCGGTCGTCCCGGGGCAGACCCTCGATGCGGGCCGAGAGCCAGTCGCACTCCAGACGTTCCCCCAGGCAGAAGTAGACGGCGCCCACCTCCTCCACCGGGCGGCCGAGGCGCTCGCCGACGTCGACCACGTCGAGGGCGGGAGCGAGGAAGCGCAGGCCGGCGACCCGGGTGGCCAGCTCGGCGGGGACCCCGTCCTCCTCCCAGGAACCGGCGGCGGCCGTCAGCGCCGCGCCGTCGGCCGGAGACAGCAGGCCGGGCAGGAGCTCGGCCACGGCCGCCACCCCGGGGGTGAACTCGGCGATGGCGGCGGCCACGTCGAGGCGCCCCGGGCGATGCCGCAGCAGCCAGCGCGTCCCGCGTTCGGCCAGCCGGCGGGCGGTGAGCACCATGGCGCGCTGCGTCGCCGACTCCAGCAGGTTGTCCAGGGCTTCGATGTCGGCCCACGTCTCTTCCAGGGCGAAGATCTCGCGGGCCGCGGCGTGGGCCCGGGCCAGTTCGGGCACGCCGGCTCCGGTCTCCTCACCCAGGCGGTACACGAAGCTGGTCCCGGCCCGGTCGACGAGGCGGTTGGTGACCCGGGCGGCGACGATCTCCTTGCGCAGCGGATGCCGGCGCATGGCGTCGGCGAATTCCTCGCCGGCCAGCTGGGGCGGGAAGTAGGCGGTGAGCTCGCGGCCCAGCCACGGGTCCTCGGACACGTCCGAGGCCAGCAGCTGGGAGGCGACGTCGATCTTGGTGTAGGCGAGCAGGACGGCGAATTCCGGGGCCACCAGCCCGGCTCCGGCGCTCCGGCGCTGGGCCAGCACCTCGTCGGTGGGCAGGAACTCGAGAGCGCGGTCGAGCTTGCCCTCGGCCTCCAGCCGGCGCAGGTAGCGGGCGTGGACGTCAACCATGGGCCCGGACTGGACCAGGGCGTTGGCCAGGGCCGCGGTCTGGTCGTAGTTGTCCCGCAGCACCATGGCGGCCACGTCGGCCTCCATCTCGCCGAGGAGCCGGTCCCGCTGCTTGGCCGTCAGCTCGCCGTCGGCCACCACGGTGTCGAGCAGGACCTTGATGTTCACCTCATGGTCGGAGCAGTCGACCCCGCCCGAGTTGTCGATGGCGTCGGTGTGGATGCGCCCGCCGGTCAGGGCGTACTCCACCCGGCCCCGCTGGGTGAAGCCCAGGTTGCCGCCTTCGGCCACCACCCGGGCCCGGAGCTGGGTGGCGTCGACCCGCACGGCGTCGTTGGCCTTGTCGCCGGCATCGGCGTGGGTCTCGGCGCTGGCCTTCACGTACGTGCCGATCCCGCCGTTCCAGAGCAGGTCGACGGGAGCCCGGAGGATGGCCCGCACCACCTCGGCGGGGGTGAGCGCTTCGGCCTCCACGTCCAGGGCCGCCCGGACCTGGGGCGACAGGGGGACCGACTTGGCCGAGCGGGGGAAGACGCCACCGCCTTCGGAGATCAGGTCCGGGCTGTAGTCGGCCCAGGTCGAACGGGGCAGGCGGAAGAGCCGTTCCCGCTCGGCGTGGGCGGTAGCCGGGTCGGGGTCGGGGTCGAGGAAGACGTGGCGGTGATCGAAGGCGGCCAGCAACCGCAGCTGCCGGGACAGCAGCATGCCGTTGCCGAACACGTCGCCCGACATGTCGCCGATGCCCACCGCCGTCACCGGGGTGGCTTCCACGTCGACGCCCAGCTCCCGGAAGTGGCGCTTCACCGATTCCCACGCCCCCCGGGCCGTGATCCCCATCTTCTTGTGGTCGTAGCCCGACGACCCCCCGGAGGCGAAGGCGTCGCCCAGCCAGAAGCGGTGTTCGGCGGCGATGGCGTTGGCCAGATCGGAGAAGGTGGCCGTGCCTTTGTCGGCCGCCACCACCAGGTAGGGGTCGTCGCCATCGTGGGCCACCACGCGCTCGGGAGTGACCACCTCGCCGTTGACGATGTTGTCGGTCACGTCGAGCAGGCCCGATACGAAGATCCGGTAGCACTCGGCCACGTCGTCGCCGGACCGCTTGACCACGAAGCCGCCCTTGGCTCCCACCGGCACGATGACGGCGTTCTTGACCATCTGGGCCTTCATGAGGCCGAGGATCTCGGTGCGGAAGTCCTCCCGGCGGTCCGACCAGCGGATGCCGCCCCGGGCCACCCGGCCCCCCCGCAGGTGCACGCCCTCCACCCGGGGTGAGCACACGAAGATCTCGAAGCGGGGCCTGGGCAGGGGCAGGTCGGGGATGGCGGTGGGGTCGAGCTTGAGGGCCAGATGCTCCCGGTACCCGGAGCCAACCCGCACCCCGGACCCGCAGAACCAGTTGGTGCGCAGCGTGGCCTGGACCAGAGCGAGGAAGGACCGCAGGATGCGGTCCTGGTCGAGGCTGGCCACGGCGTCGATGGCGGTCTCCAGGCGCTTGGTCAGCACGCTCGCCTCGTCCATCGGGTCGGGGTGGCGATCGGGGTCGAAGCGGGCATGGAACAGCTCCACCAGCAGGCGGCCGACGTGGGGGTTGGCCACCAGGGCGTTGGCCACGTAGGACTGCGAGAAGGTGCTCCCCGCCTGGCGCTGGTAGCGGGCGTAGGCCCGCAGGACCGCCACCTCCCGCCAGGTGAGGCCGGCGGCGAGCACGAGCCGGTTGAACCGGTCGTTCTCCGCCTCGCCCCGCCAGACGGCGGCGAAGGCGTCGCTGAAGTTCTCCCGCCGCCCCTCGGCGGCCACGTCGTCGTCGTTCGCCGGCGGCGTCTCCCCGATGCCCGGGGCGAGTCCGAAGTCGTGGATCCACACCGTGGTGCCGTCCCGGGGCCGCACTTCGTACGGCCGCTGGTCGATGACCCGGACCCCCATGTTCTCCAAGGCGGGAAGGACGTCGGAGAGGGGGACGGGACGTTCCGCCTGGAACAGCTTGAACCGCAGCAGGCCGTCGGCCTTCTCCAGGGGATGGGTCAGCGACAGGGCCAAGTCGGCCCCCGCCTCGAGGGACTCGATCCGATCGATGTCGGCCACGGCCGCCCGAGCCGGGAAGTCGGCCCGGTAGGCGGGTGGGAAAGCCTGGGCGTAACGGGCCAGCAGGGGCACCCCCCGCTCCTCCCCGAGGTGCTCGAGGGCGGCTTCCGACAGGTCGTCGGCCCAGGCCCGGGCCGCTCCGGCCAGCTGTTCCTCCACCAGCTCCAGGTCCGGCGGGGGGCCGGCCTCAGGGTCGGTGTGGACGACGAAGTGCAGCCGGGCCAGGACCGACTCCCCCACCTGGGCGTGATACTCGAAGGCCGTCCCCGAGAAGGCGGTCATGAGAATGTCCGTGACCCGGCTCCGGACCGCCTGGGTGTAGCGGTCGAGGGGGACGTAGACGAAGCACGACCAGTAACGGCCGAATCGGTCCTGCCGGGCGAAGAGCCGGACCCGCTGGCGTTCCTGGAGGGCGAGGATGCCCATGGCGGCGTCGTAGAGCTCGGGGGCCGTGACCTCGAAGAGCTCATGGCGGGGGTAGCCCTCGAGGATCTCGACCAGCGCCTTGCCGTTGTGGGAGGCGGGGGCGAACCCGGCCCGCTGCACGACCGCGTCCACCGTCCGGCGCATGACGGGAATCTCCGCCACCGGCGTCTTGTGGAGGGCCGACGTGTACAGGCCGAGGAAGCGCCGCTCCCCCAGAACGTTCCCGCCCGGGTCATAGCGGACCACGCCGACGTAGTCGAGGGCCCCGGGACGATGGACGGTGGAACGCGAGCTGGAGCGGGTGACGGTGATGGGGTGGTCGGCCATGCGGGCCCGGTCCCGCAGGTAGGTGGGCACCCGCGAGAAGCTCTGCGACGGCCCCCGCTCCGACTCCCGGAGGATCCCCAGACCGGAGCCGGGCACGGATTCGAGCACCGTCTCGCCGTCACGGGTGACGAGGTCATAGTCCCTGAACCCAAGGAACACGTAGTGGTCGTCGGCCAGGAAGCGCAGCAGCGCCACGGCCTCGGACACCTCGTCCGGATCGACCGGCGGAGGGCGTTCCTGGGACTCTGCCGCCGTGGCCAGGGCCTGGGCCCGCATGGCTGGCCAGTCCTTGACGGCCGCCCGAACGTCGGCCAGGACCCGCACCAGCTCGTCCCGCAGCTCGGCCATGCGGGCCGGGCTGGGCTGGCGGTCGATCTCCACGTGGAGAAAGGCCTCGGGGAGGGCGCCGGCACCGCCGACGGGCGTCAGGCGCCCGTCGCCGTCGCGGTCCATGGGGATGACGGGGTGCACGACGAGGTGCAGGCCGACACCCTGGCGGGAGAGCTCCATCGAGACCGAATCGACCAGGAAGGGCATGTCGTCGGTGACGACCTCGACGACCGAATGGGGCGAAGCCCAGCCGTGCTCTTCGAACACCGGCGTGTAGATCCGCACCCGGGGGGTGCCCGGGAGGCGCTTCTCGGCCAGGTGCAGGTGGGCGAGTGTGGCGCCGTAGACGTCGACCGGGTCGCGGCCCACCAGCTCCTCGGGCGCCACCCGTTCCCAGTAGTGCTGCAGCACGGTGGCCACGAGCTCCGCCTGGGAGCCGTCCAGCCGGGCTCGGGCGTGGGCTGCGGCCCGCTCGATGAGGGCGCTTCTGGCCGCCTCCAGCTTCGGGTTCATCTCTGGGAAAGTTAGTGGACCCCGGAACTACTCCTGGTAGGCGGCGCTGGCCGCCGCCTCCAGCTCGGTGGTGAGGCGGTCGAGGGCGCCCGGGTCGGCCACGAACTCGGCCAGGAGCTTCCACAGGCCCTGACCGGGTGTCCCTCCGAAGGCGGGGGGTTGGAGGTCCGACAGGTCGAAGACGACGTCCGACTCCACCAGCCCCCGGGCGGCCCGGCGGGCCACGTCGTCGGGGTAGACCGACAGGTCGACGCCCCGGTTGGGGGAGGTGAACCCGCCCTGGGCGGCCCAGGCCTCGCCCGCCAGTGGGGTGGCCAGGAAGCTGACCAGAGCCCGGGCCACCGGCTCGTCGGAGAGGAGCACGGCCACGTCACCGCCGCCGGCCACCACCGCCGGCGGCGAGGCGCCGATGGCAGGGAAGTCGAAGAAGTCGGCCACCTTCGACGGATCGGCACCGGTCTCGGCCGCGACCACCGAGGCGACGAAGTCGCCCTCGAAGACCATGGCCGCCTCCGGGGGGTCGGCGAAGACCCGGGTCACGGAGTCGGTGAAGCCGGCCTCCAGCGCCCCCCGGGTGCCGCCCCGCAGCCACTCCGGGCGGCCCAGGACCTGGGCCAGGGTGGCGAGCGCCTGGCGCACCGAGGGGTCGGTCCAGGGAATCTGGTGGGCGGCCAGGCGGCGGTAGGTGTCGGCCCCGGCCGTGCGCAGCAGGACATTCTCGAACCAGTCGGTCAGGGTCCAGCCGTCGGCGCCCCCGACGGACAGGGGGACGACGCCTCCCGCATACAGGGCACCGGCGGCGGCCAGGAACCCTTCCCAGGTGGTGGGCGGGGCCACCCCGGTGCGTTCCAGGACCGCCCGGTTGAACCACACCGTCGACTTGTTCGACGCCTTGAACCACACGCCGTACAGCCGCCCGTCGTGCTGGCCGAGGTCGCGCCACAGCCCGTCGTAGTGGCGGGCGACGAGGTCGGCGGCCGGCGCCGGCAGCGGCACCAGCGCCCCGCGACGGGCCAGGGCGGCGAGCAGGCCGGGCTGGGGCAGGATGGCCACCCCCGGGGGCTTCCCGGCGGCCAGGCGGGCGTCGAGGACGGTCCCCAGATCGTCTCCGGCCGAGGTGAAGCGCACCCGGGCGCCGGTGGCCGCCTCGAACAGGCTGAGCACGGCCCGGAAACGCTGAGCCTCGAGGCCGGACCACACCGCCGCCACCTCCACCCGCTGGCCGGCCAGAGCGTCGCTCCCGGGCACATCGGAGAGCCCGGGCGCCGAGCGACCCGATCCGCACCCGGCGGCAGCCAGGGCAACCACCAGGACCAGGGCAGCGAGGCGGCGGTCGGGACGACCCACGGGTGGCACCGCTCAGGGCTCGAAGATCCCGGAGGCCACCCGTTCCATGCGCCGGGCGATGTCCGCGGCCGACGCCGGGTTGGCCAGGTACTCGCCGAACAGCTTCAACAGGCCCTGGTTCGGATCGGCCCCGAAGGCGGCGGGCTGGAGGTCGGACATGTCGAAGCGGATCACCTGGGCTTGGACCAGGGCGATGGCCGCCCGCTTGGCCGCCTCGCTCGGGTAGACCACGGGGTCGACGTTCCGGTTGGGGGAGGTGAAGCCGCCGAGCTCGGCCCAGACCTCGGCCGGCTCGGGAGTGGCCAGGAACTCCACCAGGGCCCGGCCGGCGGGGGTGTCGTTCAGGAGGACGGCGGCGTCGCCGCCCACCACGGCCGAGGGCGGAGAGCCGCCGATGGCGGGGAACTCGACCACGCCGGCGCCCCCGCCGGCCAGCGCCGGATCGGCCTCGAGCACGAAGCCGGCTCGGGGCGGGTCAGCGAACACCCCGGTCACCGAGGTGGCGAAGTCGGTGCCGAGCGCGCCCTGGGCGCCGCCCGCCAGCCAGTCGGGCCGGAGCACCTCGGCCAGGGTGCCCAGCGCCCTGATCACGCTGGGGTCGTCCCAGGCCAGCTGGTGGCGGGCCAGGTCGATGTAGGCGTTGGTGCCGGCCGTCCGCAGGTAGACGTTCTCGAACCAGTCCGTGATGGTGCGGGCGTCGGCGGCGCCCAACGAGACGGGGGCGATGCCGGCGCCGGCCAAGGCTCCGGCGGCCGTCTTGAGCTCCTCCCAGGTGGCCGGGGGCTGGGCGCCGGCGGCGGCCAGGGTGACCGGGTTGAACCACAGGATTGACTTGTTGGTGGCCTTGAACCAGACGCCGTACAGCTTCCCGTTGGCCGTGCCCAGCTGGCGCCACACCGGGGCGTAGTTGCGGTCCACGAGGTCGGCGGTGGACGGGGGCAACGGCTGAAGGGCCTCCCGGCTGGCCAGGGCGCCGAGCAGACCCACCTGGGGCAGGATGGCCACGTCGGGAGCCGTGCCCTGGTCCAGGCGGGCGTTGAGCACGGTGGCGATGTCGCCGCCGGTGGAGGTCAGCTTCACGGTGGCACCGGTGCGGACCTTGAAGCGGTCGAGCACGGCGGAGAAATGGTCCAGGTCGGGGCCTGACCAGCCGGTGGCCACCTCGACCTGCTGGCCCTTGAGCGACGGGCCGCCGGCGTCGCCGTCCCCACCGTTGCCGCCGCCGACGCTCGAGCACGAGGCGGCCAGCAGCATGACCAGCCCTCCACAAGCCCACCGCCGGAGTGACTGGTTTTGGTGACGAATTTTCTCGGAAGCTGAGAAAATTCGTCGCCAGAATCCTTGGGACACGGCCGGTCAGCTTAAGGCCGCTACCTCTGATGCGTGGGGCAGGACCAGGTGGTCCGCCCGCCGATGGTGCGCCGCACCAGGGGCGTCCCGTCCTGGGGGCAGACGCCGCCGGGCAGGCGGGCGGGGCCGAGCTCGCCGGCGTGGGATCCGAGATCCAGAAGGCGTTCGAGGGTGCGGCGGATCCAGCCGGCCAGGCGGCGGACCTCGGCCGGGTCGAGCGAACCGGCCGGGCGGGCGGGGTCCAGCCCGGCCCGATAGAGGATCTCGTCCACCAGCAGGTTCCCGAGCCCCGACACCCGGCCCTGGTCCATGAGCCGCGCCTTGAGCGGTGCCCGGCTCGTCCCCAGCACCCGGGACAGGGCGCCGGGCGTGAGCCCGGCGGCGTCCGGCCCGAGGCGGGCCTCGTCGGGCTCGAGCTCGGCGCCGCCCAGACGCCGGGCGTCCCGGACCCGGAGGTCACCGCCGTCATCGAAGCGGACGACGAGGCGGTCCCAGGCGCTGACGTCGCGATTGCCCGGGGCCGGGGGTGCCCCCCTTTCAGGGGAATAGATCAGCTCCTCCACCCCGGCGGCGCCGTCGACCAGGAGCCGGCCTGTCATGCCGAAGCGCAGGCCGAGGACGGGCCCGTCGCCGTCGGTGTCGAGCCAGAGCCGCTTGCCCGTCCGCCGGGCGGCGGTGAAGGAACGGCCGGTGAGGGCATCGGCCAGGCCGGCGTCGGTGAGCCCCCCCTTCAACCACCAGGCGTCGGGGGCCAGGACCTCGGCGATCGGGCGCTCGAGCGCCTTGGCTTCGGCCAGGCGCCGGTAGGCCTCGATCTCGATCAGCTCGGGCATGGGACCGCCGCCGCTCAGCCGAGGTTGGTGATCGCCCCCCGGGAGGCGGTCTGGACGAGCTGGGCGTACTTGCCCAGGAAGCCGCTGGTGTAGCGCGGCTCCTTCGGCTTCCAGCCTTCCCGCCGGCGGGCCAGCTCGGCCTCGTCGACCACCAGGTCGAGGCGGCGGTTGGGCACGTCGATGACGATGGTGTCGCCGTCCTCCACGAAGGCGATGGGGCCGCCGAGGGGCGCTTCCGGGGTGACGTGGGCCACCGAGAAGCCGTGGGTGGCGCCGGAGAACCGGCCATCGGTGACGAGGGCGACGTCGGCCGAGTGGCCCGTTCCCTTCACCGCGGCGGTGACGGAGAGCATCTCCCGCATACCGGGCCCACCCACCGGGCCCTCGTAGCGGATGATGAGCACGTCGCCGGGCTGGAGCCGGTTGCCGGTGACGTAGGCCATGCAGTCCGACTCGTCGTCGAAGACCCGGGCCGGACCCTCGAAGCGCAGCCCGGTCATGCCCGCGATCTTCACCACCGCACCCTCGGGGGCCAGGCTGCCGTAGAGGATCCCGGTTCCGCCCTCGGAGTGGATCGGGTTCGACAGCGGCCGGATCACCTCACCGTCGGGGGCCGGCGGATCGAGGGCGTCGAGGTTCTCGGCCACCGTCTTCCCCGTCACCGTGAGGGCGTCGCCGTGGAGCAGGCCGCCTTCGAGCAGCTCCCGCATCACCACGGGCACGCCGCCGATCCGGTCGATGTCCACCATCTGGAAACGGCCGCCGGGCTTGGTGTCGCCGATGTGGGGCACCGTGCGGCTGATCCGGTCGAAGTCGTCGAGGCTGAGCTCCACGTGGGCCTCGTGGGCGATGGCCAGCAGGTGGAGCACGGCGTTGGTCGAGCCGCCGACCGCCATGGACACGGCGATGGCGTTCTCGAACGCCTCCTTGGTCATGATCTGGCGGGGCCGGATCCCCAGTTTCAGGAGGTTCATGACCGCTTCGCCCGAGGCGTGGGCGAACCCGTCCCGGCGGGAGTCGGGAGCGGGAGCGGTCGAGCTGCCGGGCAGGGACATGCCGATGGCCTCGGCGATCGACGCCATGGTGTTGGCCGTGAACATGCCGGCGCAGGAACCCTCGCCGGGACAGGCGCTGCGCTCGATGTCGCACAGCTCGTCGTCGTCGATGATCCCCGCCGCGCAGGCGCCCACCGCCTCGAAGACGTCCTGGATGCTGATGTCCTTGTCCCCGTGGCGGCCCGGCATGATCGTCCCGCCGTAGAGGAACACGGCCGGCAGGTTGAGCCGGGCGGCGGCCATGAGCATGCCGGGCAGGCTCTTGTCACATCCGGCCAGGGTGACCATCCCGTCGAGGCGCTCCCCGTGCATGACGCACTCGACCGAGTCGGCGATGATCTCCCGCGACGGCAGCGAGGCCCGCATCCCCTCCGTGCCCATGGATATCCCGTCGGACACGGCGATGGTGGTGAACTCGAGGGGGAACCCGCCGGCGACCCGCACCCCCTCCTTGGCCGCCTTGGCCAGGCGGCCGAGTGGCAGGTTGCAGGGGGTCACCTCGTTCCAGGACGAGGCGATGCCGACCTGGGACCGGGCCCAGTCGCCCTCCCCCATCCCCACCGCCCGGAGCATGGCCCGGGACGGGGCCCGCTCCATCCCTTCGGTGACCTCGTGGCTGCGCGGCTTGTGCGTCTCAGGCATGGGCCCAAGGGTACCGGGACACGTCAGATCCGCTCGACTGTCACACCGTCCGCGCCGCCGGCCAGTGCTTGAAGGTCACCGGGATCAGCGGTCAGCACCGTTCCGCCCGGGTCGGCCGAGGCGACGACCACGGCATCGACGGCCGAGCCCCGATGGGACTGGGTCCGGAGCCATGCCGCTCGTCGGGCGAGCGGTTCGGCGAGCGACTCGTCGAGATCGCAGGTCTTGAGGAATCGGTTCACCGCCGCGTCGCGGCCGGGGTGGCCCTGAAGGCACTCGACGAGGACCACGGTGGGGACAATCGGGGGCCAGAGTCCCTCGTGGCGGAGGGCGCTGATCAGCGCCGCGGCCCTGGTCGACCGTTCGGCCAGGCGGCTGACGGCGCCTGAGTCGAGCACCAGCACGCTGCTTCAGCCCGCTCGGGGCGCCCGACGGGCGGCGATTCGGCGGGCGGCAGCGGTGGCCCTGGCCATCTCTCGAGCGGTTGGGGTACCGACTTCCTCAACCAACTCTGCGAGGTACCGGTCGGCTTCGGCGGAGAGTTCCCGGCGGCGCACCTCCTCTCGAACCGCCTGTTGCAGAAGCTCTGACGCCGGGAGCTCGAGCTCTTTCACCTTCCGGTAGAGCTCCTCAGGAAGGTAGACCTGCATCCTTGGCATACGCCTAACTGTACATACATCGGTGGCCTCACTCTGTCGGATTTTCAACCCTGACGGTGATAAACCCGGCGGGATGAGCCAGCCCGAGACCGGCGAGCGCCAGCGCACCACGTGGGTGGGGCTGCCGGTGGAGCGGGTGGAGGACGAGGCCCTGTTGCGGGGCGAGGGCTGGTTCATGGACGACCTCGAACCGCTCCCGGGTATCGCCGAGGCGGCGGTGGTGCGCTCGACCTTCGCCCATGCCCGCATCGGGTCGGTTGACATCGCTGCCGCCCTCGAGGTCGACGGGGTGCTCGGGGTCCTGACCGGCGCCCAGGTCGGCGAGCTGACCCGGCCGTTCCCGTCGGCGCTGCGGATCGGCATCGACTACCGGGCGTCGGCCGTCGACGTGGCCCGCTATGTGGGTGAGCCGGTGGCGGTGGTGGTGGCCAAGGACCGCTACATCGCCGAGGATGCCGCCGAGCTGGTCGAGGTCGACTACGAGCCCTTGCCGGCGGCGGCGGGCCTGGAGGCAGCGCTGGCCGGCGAAGCGCCGGTTCTCCATCCGGCGGTGGGCAGCAACGTGGTGTCCGACCGCCACTTCGCCTACGGCGACGCCGCCGGCGCCCTGGCCGGCGCCGATCTGGTGGTGCGGAAGACCTTCCGCCACCCCCGCTCCTCGTGCACGCCAGTGGAGGGCTACGGGGTGATCTGCCACTGGGACCGGGACGGGGTCACGGCCTGGTCCAACTTCCAGGGGCCCTTCACCCTCCACGGCGTCACCGCCGCCGCACTCGGAATCCCGACCTCCAGGTTGCGGCTCATCTCGCCGCCGGACTCGGGCGGGTCCTTCGGGGTCAAGGCTTCGATCTATCCGTACATCGTCCTCATGGCCCTCGCTTCCCGGGTCTGCCGGGTCCCCGTGCGCTGGACGGAGGACCGGGTCGAGCATCTTCTCGCCTCCTCCATGGCCACGGAACGGTTGACCGAGGTCGAGGCCGGCTTCAGCGCCGCCGGCGATCTCGTGGGACTGCGCCTGGCGCTCACTGACGACGTGGGCGCCTACGTGCGGGCCCCGGAGCCGGCCACGCTCTACCGGATGCACGGGGGGATCACCGGTCCCTACCGGGTGCGCGACGTGGAGGTCCGCAGCCGGGTGGTGGTGACCAACCGCTGCCCCACCGGGCTCAACCGCGGCTTCGGCGGCCCGCAGCTGACCTTCGCCCTGGAGCGGACCCTGGCCATCGCCGCGGCGCGCTTGGGCCTCGACCCTGCCGAGGTGGTGGCCCGCAACCTGGTACCCGGCGAGGCCATGCCCTACGAGGCGCCCGCCGGCGCGGTGTACGACTCCGGCGACTACCCGGCCTGCTTCACCGAGGCGCTCCGGTTGTCGCGCTACCAGGAGCTGCGAGCAGAGCAAGCGGCGCGGGCGGGTGAAGACGCACGCCGGCTGGGGGTCGGCTTGGCCTGTGTGGTCGAGCCGTCCGCCTCCAACATGGGCTACATCACCCTGGCCCGTGCCGCCGAGGAGCGGGCGGCCGGCCCGCCCATGGACGGCAACGCCGAAACGGTCACCATCGCCATGGCCCCCGACGGTGGCGTGCACGTCGGTTTCACCTCCACTCCCCAGGGCCAGGGGCACCGCACGGTGGCGGCCCAGATCGTGGCTGACGTGGTGGGGGTCGCCCCCGACGCGGTCAGCGTGGCGCCCGGGGCGGACACCGCCGTCCGCTCCCCCACCGTGTCGGCCGGGAACTACTCGAGTCGCTTCGCCGTGACCGTGGCCGGCGCCGTGCACACCGCCGCCACCCGCCTGGCCGACCGCCTGCGGCTCATCGCCGCCCCCGTGCTGGGATGCGACCCGGATGCCGTCGAACTGATCGATGGCGCCGCCCGCGGCCCCGGCGGTGACGTTGCCCTGCGCCGACTGGCGGGTGCCGCCCACTGGGACCCGGCCGGCCTCCCCACCGGCGTCGACGGCCTCGCCCTCACCGTTACCTACGCCGTGCCCGGCCTCGCCCCGCCCGACCCGTCCGACCGGGTGAACTCGTCGGCCGCCTACGGGTTCCTGGCCGACGTGGCCGTGGTCGAGGTCGACACCACCACCGGCCAGGTGGAGGTACGGGACTACGTCAGCGTCCACGACGCCGGCCGGGTGCTACACCCCGCCCTGGCCGAGGGGCAGGTGCTGGGCGGCCTGGCCCACGGCCTCGGCGCCGCCCTCCTCGAACGCCACGTCTACGACGACGACGGGAACCTGCTCACCACCACCTTCCTCGACTACCCCTGCCCCACCGCCACCGAGCTGCCCACTCCCATCACGGCCATGGTCGAGACGCCGTCGCCCGTCACCCCCACCGGCGCCAAAGGGATGGGCGAGGGCACCACCATGAGCGCGCCGGCGGCCGTGGCCAACGCCGTGGCCGACGCCCTCGGCGTCGAGGACGTCGAGCTGCCCCTCACCCCGGCCCGGGTCTGGGCCCTCCTGCCGGGCGGACAGGAATGAAGCCGCCGCCCTTCCGCTACGAGCGCCCGACGACCCTGGAGGAGGCCCTCGCCCTGCGGGCCGAGCACGGCGACGAGGCCCGGCCCCTGGCCGGCGGCCAGAGCCTCGTCCCCATGCTCAACATGCGCCTGGCCCGCCCCGCGGTCCTCGTCGACCTGAACGGGCTTCGGGGCCACGACGGGATCGCCCAGAGCAACCGGCATCTGGCGGTCGGCGCCATGGCCCGCCAACGGGCGCTGGAACGGTCCCCCGCCGGCAATCGGATCGGGGCCCTGGCCGACGGCCTGCCGCTGGTCGGCCACTCCACCACCCGCAACCGGGGCACGGTGGGAGGCTCAATTGCGCACGCCGACCCCGCCGGCGAGCTCCCTTTGGCCTTGCTCGCCCTGGGCGGGGAGGTTGTCGCGGCAGGCTCCGGAGGCCGGCGGGCGATCGCAGCATCCGACTTCTTCGCCGGCTTCCTGACCACCGCCCTGCAACCAGAGGAGCTTGTCGTCGAGATCCGCTTCCCCTGGCCGGCGCCGGGTGAGGGCAGCGCCCTGGTAGAAGAGGCGTTGCGTCACGGTGACTTCGCCCTGGCGGCGGCCGTGGCCTGGCTCCGGCTGGAGGACAGCCGGGTGGCGGCGGCCCGGGTGGCGGTCGGGGCGATCAGCGACCGTCCCCTCCTCGTTCCCGTCGCCCAAGACCTGGTGGGCCACGAACCGTCGGTCGAAGCGGCCCGGGCCGCCGGCGCAGCCGCGGCCGCCGCCGTGGAGCCGATCGGCTCGATGCACGCCCCGCCCGCATACCAACGCCACCTCGTAGAGATCCTCGTGACCCGGGCAATCCGGCGCGCCGCCGTCCAAGCGCGAGAGGTGGTCGCGCTTCACCGCCTCCAGGGCGGTCGAGCGCAACCACCTCCGTCAGGTGTCGAACCGTGAGGCGCCTTCGCTGCACGGTCAACGGCCGAGTTGCCAGCGGCGACGTGGACGAGCGCCGGCTGCTCTCCGATTTCCTCCGCCACGACGCCGGCCTGCGGGGCACGCACGTGGGCTGCGAACACGGCGTGTGCGGGGCGTGCACGATCCGGCTCAACGGCGTGGCGGTGCGCTCGTGCCTGATGCTGGCCGTCCAGGCCGACGGGGCGGAGATCGACACCGTCGAGGGCCTGGCCGGCGCCGGGGATCGGGGTGTCCCCGGAGACACAGGCCGCCTGCACCCCCTCCAGGAAGCGTTCCGGCGCCACTTCGCCCTCCAGTGCGGGTTCTGCACCGCCGGCATCCTCATGGCCGCCGCCGAGCTGTGCGACGAGGTGGCGGCGGGCGCCCCCGTCCCCACCGAGGCCGGTATCCGCCAGCTGCTCTCCGGTCACCTGTGCCGCTGCACCGGCTACGAGCCCATCGTGGCCGCCATCGCCGAGGTGCTGGGCGTCGCCGAGAAAGGATCTCCATGACCAGCTACGACGGGTTCCGGGTCGAGCACCACGAGGGCGCCGGCATCGCCACCGTCACCCTCGACGTGCCCGAGAAGCTCAACCGGGTGAGCATGGCCGCCCGGGATCAGCTGGCCGCCGTCTTCGCCGAGCTCGGCGCCGACGAACGCGTGCGGGTCGTCATCCTGGCCGGCGCCGGCGAGAAGGCGTTCACGGCCGGCGGCGACGTGGCCGGGTTCATGCAGACGTCCCCCGAGGTCCTCTCCCGCCTGGCCCACAACGTGGGCGCTCCCGAACGCTGCCCCAAGCCGGTGGTGGCCGCCCTCCACGGGTTCACCTTCGGGGTCGGCCTGGAGCTGGCCCTGGCCTGCGACCTGCGGGTGGCCGCCTTCGACACCGTCCTCGGTCTCCCCGAGATCACCCTGGGGATGATCCCGGGCAGCGGTGGCACCCAGCGCCTGGCTCACCTCATCGGCCTGTCCCGGGCCAAGGACATGATCCTCCGGGGCCGGCGCATCGACGCCGGCGAGGCCCTGGCCTGGGGGCTGGTGTCCGAGGTGGTGCCCCTGGCCGACCTCGACGAGCGGGCCCGGGCGGTGGCCGGGGAGCTGGCGGCCAAGGCGCCGCTGGCCCTGCGGGTGGCCAAGCGGGTGCTGAACCACGCCTACGACGCCCCGCTCCACGTCGGCATGGAGCTGGAGGGCATGGCCTACGGCCTGCTGCGGTGCACCGACGACTTCGCTGAAGGCGTGGCCGCCTTCGTCGACAAGCGCCCGCCCAAGTTCACCGGCCGATGAGTGCGCGGTTACTTCCCGCGTCGGTGGCGCCGGAGGAAACCTCGGACGCGGCGTCCTCCGACGGTCAGGCCACGCTCGCGGGAGAGCGCCTCGATCTCCGTCTCGATCGCTTTGCGCTCGTCGTCGGACAGGTCCACGGCGAGACGCTCCCGGAGGAACTTCAAGCGCTCAGCTATCCACCGCTCCCCGTCGATGATCCCGCCGCGCACAGGGCACCAGGATAGGCGCAGCGCAGAAGCACCTCTGGCGAGGGGGCCGATGCCTCTAGGTCCGCCAGCCGGCGCGGAGGTGGGACGCAGCCAGGGCCCGGAAGCTGGTTTCGGCCTCGGGGGAGATGAAGCCCCGTTTGGGGACGAAGTTGCCCTGGCGGGAGTTGCGCAGGAGGACGTAGACGTGGGGCGTCTCGGCCACCTTGGCGTAGAAGTCCCAGGGCAGCTGGCCCCGCTCCTTCCCGGCCCGCACGAAGATGCCGCCCTCGGTGAAGGTGTGCTCCTGCTCCTCGGCCAGCCGGGGGCTCTGGCGCCAGCGCAGGGCGGGCACGATCCAGAACGATCCGCCGGCCAGCGCCAGCACCACGAAGCCCCAGACCCGGGCGATGGTGTCGTCCTTCACCAGCCCCAGCGTGAGCGTGGCCGCCCCCAGCACCGGGCCGACCCAGAAGGTGGGCTGGCGGCGCATGATGGCGCGGAGCCCTTCGGCGTACTCCTCGGCCGTGAGGGCGAAGCGGGCGACGGCGGGGGTCATCAGCCGGCTGACCCCCGCCACATCCGGAAGACGGGGTGGTCGTCGAAGTAGTCGCGGAAGTGGATGTTGTCGACCCGCAGCCAGTGGGCGCCGTTGAAGGGCCGGGACAGGCCGACGGAGAGGATCACGGGCTCGCCGGCCGACACCCGCCGGCGGATCACCTTCCACAGCGGGTCGATGGGGACGCCCTGGTCGTCCCGGAGGCGGAAGTCGAACACGGCCAGGTCGAGGGACCCGAGGCGAAGATCGTCGATCCCCATCCGGAGCTGGCTGCCCCGCCGGAACAGCTCGGCCGGGCCCGGACAGCGCAGCACCCCGAGCGACGCCCGGCCCCGGCCCTCGGGTACGCAGGCCGATCCGGTCGACTGGCGGGTCAGATCGTCGCCGTAGATGGCGGGGAGCGAGTCCTGCCCCAGGGTCTCGAGCAGCGTCCAGAAGTCCCCGTCACTGACGCGTCCCAGAGGACGCAGGCTGGCCTGCTCCACCTCCCGCTCCTCCACCAGAGGGGCCGCACCCACCCGGCGGGAGAACCCTACGTCGACCAGTTCCCCCACCCCGAAGGGGCCACCCCCGCGGCTGGTGGCCCCAGTGTCCCAACCCGCCTCCCGGCGGGGGGCGACGTGCTCGTGGCCGCCGTCGATGCCCGCCACGGCCACGGAACCGTCGTCGAGGCGCGCCAGATGGTCGATGACGATGGTCTGCGCCGGCGTCACGGCGCCACGCCAGTGGCGCAGGAGGTGGGGCAGGGGCCCCCACCGACGCTGCGATGAGCCGCCAGGCGAAGAGCCATCAGCAGAGCAGGCTACGCGAACCGGACATACCTGTTCACGGAGGGTGAGATCCGGCTTCACCCGGGGTACGCATCGATCCGATGACGAGAATGAGGAGCGGGGCAGTGCCGTCTTTTCCTTCTCGCGGGCGATGAAGGGAGTGCCGGACATGGATGACCGCCTCGGGTGCGTCACCGCCCCCCATGTCGCGTCCGACGCCGACCTCGTGGCGTGGGCCCGGGACGGAGACCGCATCGCCTTCGGCGTGCTCTACCTCCGTCACCACGCCGTCGCCTGGCGGCTGGCCAGCGCCACGTCGGGCTTCTCCGACGACGCCGAACTGGCCGTCCTGACCGGCTTCACCGAGGTGTTCCCGACCCTGCCCCGCGCCGGCGACCCCAAGTTCCGGGCCCATCTGCTGACCTGCGTCCGCCGGGCCGCCATCGAGCGGAGCCGCGGCCGCCGGCCCGACACCGCCGGCCGGGCCGGCGAGCCCAGCCAAGCCGGCGCCGTGCGGGCCGCCCTCACCTCCCTGCCCGAGCCGCGCCGGGCGACCCTGTGGCTCACCGACGTGGAGGCCATGACGCCGGCCGAGGTGGCCACCGTGGTCGGTGTCGACGCCCGGGCCGTCCCCCGGCTGGCGGAGGAAGCCCGGGCCCGGGTGCGGGCCTCCTGCGACACGGCCCCGCTGGCGTCGGCCGCCGCACCCCCACCGCTCCTGGGAGGCGAGTGCCAGCGGTACTGGCTCACGCACCGGAACGAAGTGGAGGCCCGCAGCGCCGCCCGCTCGGCCCGCCGGCCGCGCCGGGAGAGTCGCCGCTGGGCGCCCGCCGCCGCCGTCGCCACCGCGGCGGCCGCCATGGTGTTCGGCCTGCCCCTGGGGGGCTCGGCACCCCCCCAACGGGCGACCACACTGGCCGAATCCGCCGCCGTGCGCGGCTATCTGCCGGGGACCGCCGCCCGGTAGCCTGAACCCTCCCCGGGGCCGTGGGAGGGAGCGCCATGGACAAGGTCCTCACGGAGCAGCGCGGGCCGGTGACGATCGTCACGCTCAACCGGCCCGAGGTGCACAACTGCGTGGACGCCGAAACGGCCGTCGCTCTGGCCGAGGCCATCGCGGCCTTCGGCGCCGACGACAGCCAGCACGTGCTGGTCCTGACCGGCGCCGGCGAGGTGTCGTTCTGCTCGGGCGCCGACCTGAAGAACGTCGACGGGATCCTCGACCACCCTTGGACCGAGAAGGCCGGGCCCATGGGCTTCGCCCACCTCGACCCGGGCAAGCCCAGCATCGCCGCCGTCGGTGGCTACTGCTTCGCCGGCGGGATGGAGCTGGCGTGCTGGTGCGACTTCCGCATCGCGGCCGCCGACGCCGAATTCGGCGCCCTCAACCGGCGCTGGGGCGTCCCCTTCATCGACGGGGGCACCCAGCGCTTCCCCCGCATCATGGGCCAGGGCAACGCCCTGTGGATGCTGGAGACGGGGATCCGCATCGACGCCACCCGGGCGCTGACCGTCGGCCTCGTCCAGGAGGTGGTGCCCGCCGGTCAGGCCCTCCCCCGGGCCCTGGAGCTGGCCGAGCGGATGGCGGAGTACCCCCAGGCCAGCCTGCGGGCCGACCGGGCGGCGGCGCTGGCCACCTTCGGCTTGAACCTGGACGACGGCCTGCTGCTGGAAACGGGTACGTGCCGGCCCACGGTCCGGGAATCGGAGATGCTGGCCGGCCTGGCCCGCTTCGCCTCCGGCCCCCGGCCCGAGGCCCCCCGCCCCCGGGACTGACCGCCGCTGGCGACCAACCAACCGTCTCTACGGGCGAAGCAGGGCCTCGATCTCGGCCCGCAGCCGGAGGAGGGAGGGGCTGCCCGTGACATCGTGGCCCTCCCCGGCCAGCTCGAGGTAGCGGACGGAGGTGACGGGGTCCAGCGCCCGGTACAGGGCGCGGGCCTCGCCCACGGGGACGACCGGGTCGTCGTGCCCGGGCACGAGCAGGACAGGGCATGCCGGCGGGGCCCACGGCCAGGCGGCTCGGGTGCGGTGCACCCCGCGGTCCGGGCCGAGGAGGAGGTGGACGAGCTCGGCCACGTCGGGGGTTCCCACCATGGCCAGGCGTTCCAGTGAACCGAAGGGGGAGACAGCCACCACCCCGGCCACCAGGCCGGGATGGGCGGAGGCGACGCGCAGGGCGAGATGGGCGCCGTAGCTCTCGCCAAAGAGCACCACGGGACGCCGCGCCGCGCCCAGCGCCCGGCTGACGGCGGCCACCGCGTCCACGTCCACCTGGCCGGCCCGTCCCACCAGGGAACGGGTGCAGGCGCGCCCGTAGCCCGTGCTCCCGGGGTAGTTGAGGGCGACGACGGTCCATCCCAGATCGGCCAGCAGCTGGCAGTGGACGTTGAATCCGGCGGCCCACTGGGCGAAGGGGCCGCCATGGAGCGCCACCACCACCGGGACGTCGTCGTCGGGCCGGCCGTAGACCAGCGCTTCCAGGGAACCGTCGGGGGTGGGGAGCAGCACCGGCCGGGCCTCCCGGCCGGCGGGCGGCGCCGGCTCCTCGAGGGCGAAGCGGCGCCCGGTCAGATCGAGCCGGGCGCAGGTGACAGCCAGCGAAGGGGTGGAGAACGGGAAGCGCAGCACGTCCCCGGCCACTGCCACCGGGAAGCCGGCCACGCCGAAGGGCACGGGGAGGGTCTCGACGTCGAGGGTGGCCGTGTCGGCCAGCAGGAGGCGGGTGAACACGCCCATCTGATGGGTGAGGACCAGCCCGGCCCCCCCGGTGGTGAACCCCCACGGCTGGCCCGCCTCGTCGCCGGCGGGGAAGTCGGGCAGGAAGCGCACGGTGGACCCCAGCCGGCCGACCCCCACCCGGCGGTAGCCGAAGGCGTCGCTGGTCACGGCCACCCGGCTCCCGCGGTGGGTGGCGACGATGCGGTCATCGCTCTGCGGCGTGACCTCGAAGATCCGCCGGCACTCACCGGTGCGGACGTCGAGGAGGTGGCCGCTCGTGCCCCGGCCCCCGGCGGCCAGGTTGAGCGCCAGGCGATGGTCGTCGATCCAGGCCCCACCGCTGGCCAGCCCCTGCAGGCGGGCCACGTGGGTGGCGGTGGCCGCCTCCCAGTCGAGACGCCACACGTCGGTCGAGTCATCGTCCCCCAGGAAGGCCAGCTGCCAGCGCTCCCCCGGACGCGACGCCACCAGCGCGGCCCGCTCGACCGGCACGGCACCCAGGCGGCGGACCGTCCATTCGCCCGATCGCTCGACCAGGGCGGTGAAGGCGAGCCCGTCGCCGGCCACGTGGCACAACCCGACGAGACCGACGGCCAGGTAGTCGACCTGGGTGTCGAAGGTGAGGCCGAGCTCGGTGCCGGCGTACTCGGGTGGGCGGGAGCCATGGAGCAGCTCAACCGCCACCTGCCCGCCCACGTCGGTGACGCAGGCGGCGCGCCGGGCACCCAGGAAGGAGAAGTCCCGCCGGCGAGGCAAGGAGACCAACGCTGCCAACGCGGCCGACCCCGAGGCGGCGAGATCGAGCACGACGTCGTGATCGCCGGCCGGCGCCACCGCGCCCGCCGGAGTGAAGCGCCCCCCCACCAATTCCCCCCCAGCCCGGAACTACGAACACGCTTCGCAGTCGCACTCCTTCAAATTGTCACGAATCGTGACCTTCAACGCAAGGGGGAACATCGCTGTAAGTAGTCGAACTACTACTCTCCGCGACTCAGGGCGTGGACCAGGAGGTCGACCAGCTGCTCGCCATAGCGGGGCGTGAGCGGCTTGCGGGCCACGAGCCGGCGGGCGAAGACGGGCCCCACCACGCAGTCGAGGACGACTTCGAGATCGAGGTCGGATCGGAGCTCGCCCCGGGCCGCGGCCCGCTCCAGCACCCCTCGAATCAGCGTCCGGCGCTCCTCCCCGAAGACCTTGAACAGCCGCTCCAGCTCGGGGTCCGATTCCGCCGCCTCGACCAGGGCGGGCAGGATGCGGGACAGCGGGGACCGGCTGAGCCCCTCGACCATGAAGCCCACCACCGCCAGGAGGTCACCCCGCAGGGTGCCGGTCTCGGGGGCGGGCATCGGGGGGATGCGGGAGCGGAAGGCGTCCACCACCAGGTGGGCCTTGCCCGGCCAGTGCCGGTAGATGGTGGCCTTGCCCACCCCCGCCCGGGCAGCGATCCCGTCGATGGTGAGACCGGAGAAGCCCACCTCGCCCAGGAGAGCCAGGGTGGCGTCGAGGATGGCCTCCTCCGACCGGCGGCTGCGGCGCCGGCCCCGGGGCGGTGCGGCGGGCAGGGGTGCCGCCGCCGTCATGCCGCTTCTGGCGCGGTGCCGGCGGGGACCTCGGCGCGCTCGACGACGATCCGCTCCGGGTAGTAGCGGTTGACCAGGAAGGCGGCGAGCAGGACCACGGCCGAGGCCACCGCCAGGCTGGAGGACATGGCGTCCACGAAGGCGCTGCGGGCGGCGTCGGCCAGGCGCTCGCCGACCGGCCCGCCCACCGTCCGGGCCACGCCCAGGGCGCCGCCCAGCGAGCTCTTGGCCGCCTCCAGCGCCGGCCGGGGCAGCAGGCTGCCCATGGCGTCGCCGATGGAGGCGGCGTAGCGGGAGGCGAGCAGGCTGCCGAGCACGGCCACGCCCAGAGCGCCACCGAGCTCGCGGGTGGTGTCGTTGACGGCGGAGCCGACGCCGGCCTTGCCCAGGGGCAGCGAGGCCATGATCCCGGTGGTGGAGGGGGCCATGGACAGGCCCATCCCGCCGGCCAGGACCATCAGGTTGAGGACCAGGCGCCAGTAGGGGGTGTCCACGGCCACGGTGGAGAGGAGGAGCAGGCCGGCGGCCACCATGCACAGGCCGGTGGTCACCACCGCCCGGGCTCCGAAGCGCTCCACCAGGCGGGCGCTGGAGGGCGCCGCCACCATCATGGTGAAGGCCATGGGCAACATGCGGACCCCGGCCTCCAGCGTGCCGTAGCCGAGGACCAGCTGGAGGTACTGGGTGAAGAGGAAGAACGTGCCGAACATGGCGAAGAAGATGAGGGTGATGGCCCCCGCCGCCGAGCTGAACGTCGGGCTGCGGAAGAAGCCGAGGTCGAGCATGGGGTGGGTGCTGCGCCGCTCCCACAGGCCGAAGACGCAAAGCACGGCGATGCCGCCCAAGCCCCAGGCCAGCGTGACGGGGTCGGTCCAGCCGTGGTTGGGTCCCTCGATGATCCCGTAGAGGAGGGCGCCGAGCCCGGCCATCGACAGCAGCGCCCCGACCGGGTCGAGCGGGGGCTGGGCCGGGTCCTTGGACTGGGGCACGAGCCGGCGCCCGGCGATGAGGGCGGCCGCCACCACGGGCAGGTTGACCAGGAACACCGATCCCCACCAGAAGTGCTCGAGCAGGAACCCGCTGGCGATGGGACCGAAGGCGGCGCCGGCGCCGGCCAGGCCGGCCCAGATGGCGATGGCCCGGGCCCGCTCCCGGGGGGGGAAGACGTTGGTGAGGATGGACAGGGTGGCGGGCATGATGAGCGCCGCCCCCATGCCCATCACGGCCCGGAGGGCGACCAGCTGGCCGGCGGAGGTGGCGAAGGCGGAGACGCCCGAGGCGGTTCCGAAGATGACGAGGCCGGCGGTGAGCGCGCCCTTGCGTCCGAAGCGGTCGCCGAGGGCACCGGCGGTGAGCAGGAGGCCGGCGAAGACCAGCGCGTAGGAGTCGACGATCCACTGAAGCTGGCTGGAGGTGGCTCCCAGCTCCCGGACCAACGTGGGCAGGGCCACGTTGAGGACGGTGTTGCCCACCACCACGATGACCAGGCTGAGGCAGAGGACGGCCAGGGTCTTCCACCGCTTGGCGAAGTCGTAATCCTCCTGCACCATGACGCTCTCCTCTGGCTCCGCTAAAACGAGACGATACCGTATCGTCTCGTTTTGGGTCAACCTTGAGCGCTGAGGTTCGCGGCTATGAGGCCGACAGGCGCTGGTCGAGGAGCCGGTTGAGCAGTTGGGGATTGCCGCGGCCTCTGGTGGCGGCCATCACCTGGCCCATGAAGAAGCCCCGCAGCTTCTTGCGCTCCTTGTCGTCGCCGCCCCGGTAGCGCTCCACCTCGGCCGGGCTGGCGGCCAGGACGCCGTCGACCACCGCCACCAGCTCGGCCTCGTCGCTGACCTGGGCCAGGCGCCGGGCGGCCACCACCGCCTTCGGGGTCCCCTCGCCGGCCAGGGCGGCGACCAGCACCTCCTTGGCCAGGGGCCGGGACAGGGTGCCGTCGCCCACCAGCGCCACCAGCTCGGCCAGACCCTCCGGGGTGAGGGCCAGGTCCCGGGGGGCGGTGTCCGTCTCCTTCACCCGGGCCAGCAGGTCGCCCACCACCCAGTTCGTCGTCTCCCGGGGCGGGGCGCCGGCGGCCACGGCGGCGGCGGCGAAGTCGGCCAGCCCCGACGTCAGGAGCACGTCCGCGTCCTGGTCGGAGATCCCCCACTCCTCCACCAGGCGCCGGCGCCGGGCGGCCGGCAGCTCGGGCATGGCGACCCGCACCCGCTCCCGCCACTCGGCCGGCGGGGCCAGGGGCACCAGGTCGGGCTCGGGGAAGTAGCGGTAGTCGAAGGCCTCCTCCTTGGAGCGCAGCGAGTGGGTGCGGCCCGCATGCTCGTCCCAGTGGCGGGTCTCCTGGGTGACCGTGCCCCCGCCGGCCAGCACCGCCGCCTGGCGGTGGGCCTCGAACTCCAGGGCCCGGGCCAGGGAGCGCAGTGAGTTCATGTTCTTGATCTCGACCTTGGTGCCCAACCCCTCCGCACCCTGCTCCCGCAATGAGATGTTGGCGTCGATGCGCAGCGACCCCTCCTCCATCTTCACGTCGGAGACGCCGATGGCCTCGAGGACGGCCCGCAGCTCGGTGACGTAGGCCCGGGCCTGCTCGGGGGAGCGGATGTCGGGGCGGGAGACGATCTCCATGAGGGGGACGCCGGCCCGGTTGTAGTCCACCAGGGAGTGGTCGGCCTCGTGGATGCGGCCGCCGGCGCCGACGTGGACGGTCTTGCCGGTGTCCTCCTCCAGGTGGGCCCGCTCGATCCCCACCTTTTCGCCGTCGACCTCGAGAGACCCGTTGACGCACACCGGCTCGTCGTACTGGGAGATCTGGAAGTTCTTCGGCATGTCGGGATAGAAGTAGTTCTTGCGGTGGAAGACGGAGGTCTCCGGCAGCCGGCAGTGCAGGGCCTCCCCCACCCGGAGGGCGAACTCCACCACCGCCTCGTTGAGCACGGGCAGCGACCCGGGCAGGCCCAGGCACACCGGGCAGACGCTGGTGTTGGGCTCGGCCCCGAACTTGTTGGGACAGGAGCAGAACAGCTTGGTCCGGGTGGCCAGCTCGCAGTGCACCTCGAGGCCGATGACCGTCTCGTAGCTCGTCATGGGGCGGCTCCGTCGCTTTCGGGGACACCCCGATCCCCGGGGAGCGGGGGGCGGACGGAGAAGGCGAAGCCCCGTTCCAGCGCCCGGGCGGCCCGGAACATGACCGCCTCCCGGAGGGCGGGCGCCAGGACCTGGACTCCCACCGGCAGGCCGTCGCCGTCGAGGCCGGCGGGCACCGAGATGGCAGGCGCCCCGGCCAGGTTGGTGGGGACGGTGCACACGTCGGACAGGTACATGGTCAGAGGATCGTCGACCTTGGCCCCGAGGAGGAAGGCGGTGGTGGGCGAGGTCGGTGAGAGCAGCACGTCGAAGTGCTCGTAGGCCCGGGCGAAGTCATTGATGATGAGGGTCCGCACCCGCTGGGCCTGGCCGTAGTAGGCGTCGTAGTAGCCGGCGGAGAGGGCGTAGGTGCCGATCATGATGCGGCGCTTGACCTCGGTCCCAAAGCCCGCCTCCCGGCTGAGGGCGTTCATGGTGGCCACGTCGCCGGCGGGGCGGCGCAGGCCGTAGCGCACGCCGTCGTAGCGGGCCAGGTTCGACGACGCCTCGGCCGGGGCGATGATGTAGTAGGCGGACAGCCCGTACTCCACCGACGGGACCGACACCTTGTCGACCACCGCCCCCGACTCCTCCAGGATGGCCCGGGCCGCCTCCACGGCCGACGCCACCTCGGGCTGGATCCCGTCGGTCTCCGTCAGCTCGGTGATGATCCCCACCCGCAGGCCGGCCACCCCGTCCTCCAGGGTGGGCAGCAGCGGCTCGGGCGGGCTCGGGATCGACGTCGAGTCGGACGGGTCGTGGCCCCAGATGGTCTCGAGCAGAAGGGCGGCGTCCCCCACGGTGGTGGCCATCCCCCCCACCTGGTCGAGGCTGGAGGCGTAGGCCACCAACCCGTAGCGGGACACCCGCCCATAGGTGGGCTTGACGCCCACGACCCCGCACAGGGAAGCCGGCTGGCGGACCGAGCCGCCGGTGTCGCTGCCCAGGGCGAGGGGGGTGAAGCCGGCGGCCACCGCCGCCGCGCTGCCGCCCGACGAGCCGCCCGGCACCCGGGTCGTGTCCCAGGGGTTGGCGGTGGGGAAGAAGGCCGAGTTCTCGGTGGAGGAGCCCATGGCGAACTCGTCCATGTTGGTCTTCCCCACCAGGACCGCCCCCGCCGCCCGCAGGCGGGTGATGACGGTGGCGTCATAGGGCGCCTGCCAGCCCTCCAGGATGCGGGAACCGCAGGTGGTGGGCAGGCCGCGCGTGGTCAGGACGTCCTTCACGGCGACGGGGACCCCGGCCAGCGGGCCGAGCTCCTCGCCCCGGGCCCGGGCGGCGTCGATCTCTGCCGCCCGGGCCCGGGCGGCGTCATCCGCCCGGGACAGGAAGGCCCGGACGCGGCCGTCGTGGGCATCGATGCGGGCCAGGTGGGCGTCGGTGACCTCGGCGGCGGACACCTCGCCCGAGCGGATCAGGCCGGCCAGCTCGGTGGCGCTGCGCCCGACCAGGGCGTCGCTCCCGGTCACGGGGCCTCGCCCAGAATCCTGGGCACCCGGAATCGCCCGTCTTCGGCGGCGGGGGCCATGGCCAGCACCTCGTCGCGTGCCAACCCGGGCCGGGGCTCGTCGGGGCGCATCACGTTGGCCAGGGGGATGGGATGCGAGGTCGGGGGGACGGCGGCGGTGTCGAGCGCCTCCACCCGGGCGGCGTGCTCCAGGATCTGGCCCAGCTGGTCCGTGAAGCGCTCGATCTCCTCCTCGGAGAGGGCGAGGCGGGCCAGGCGGGCCACGTGCTCCACGTCGGCGCGGGTGATCCGGATGCTCATGCCAGCGGATTGTATGGGCGGCACCCGGGACACCCTCTCATGACGGACCCAGGGTCCGTCTGTCACCCTGGAAGGGACAATGCGTGTCCTGATCGTGGACGACGAGGTGCGCCTGGCCGAAGCCGTGCGGCGCGGCCTCGAGGCTGAGGGATTCGTGGTCGACGTCGCCCATGACGGCCACGAAGGGCTCTGGCGCGCCCGGGAGAGCACCTACGACGCCCTGGTGCTCGACATCATGCTCCCGGGCCTGAACGGTTACCGGATCTGCTCCACCCTCAGGGAGGAGGGTGACTGGACACCGATCCTGATGCTCACGGCCAAGGACGGCGAGTTCGACGAGGCCGAGGCCCTCGACACCGGCGCCGACGACTTCCTGTCCAAGCCGTTCTCCTTCGTGGTGCTCACCGCCCGGCTGCGGGCCCTGCTGCGCCGGGGAACCCCGGAACGCCCGGCCGTGCTGGCCGCCGGCGACCTCCGCCTCGATCCCGCCTCCCACCGGTGCTGGCGGGCGGCGACCGAGATCGTCCTCACCCCCCGGGAGTTCTCCCTCCTGGAGTACCTGCTGCGCCGGGTGGGCCAGGTGGCCACCCGGGCCGAGATCCTGGACCACGTCTGGGACCCCGCCTACGACGGGGACTCCAACGTGGTCGAGGTCTACGTCGGGTACCTCCGCAAGAAGATCGACGCCCCCTTCCGCCGCCGGGCCGTGGAGACGGTGCGGGGTGTCGGCTACCGGTTGGCGCCCGATGGCGGCTGAGCCCGGGGGCCCGGCACCGTCCCGCCTCCGCCGGGGAGGATGGGCTCCCCTGCGGTCGGTCCGCGCCCGCATCACCGCCGCCGCGCTGGCGGTGGTGGCGATCGCCCTGGGAATCACCGCCGTCACGCTCCAGACCCTGGTGCAGAACTCGCTGCTCTCCAACCTCGACGAGGCCACCGAGCTGGTGGCCGACGACCTGGAAGCCAAGCTGGCCAACGGGAGCCTCCCTGACGTCATCTCCGTTCCGGGCGGGGCCGACGACGAGGACCTCCTCATCCAGGTGCTCAGGTCCGACCGGAGGGTGCTGGCCGCCAGCGAGAATCTGGTGGGGCGGGGGCCGGCCGTCGAGGAGGAGCCCGATCCGAACGACGACGACCCCCTCCGCATCACCGTCGAGCGCCTCCCGGTCGACTCCGACGAGGCCTTCCGGGTGTTCGCCCGCCGGGTGACCGTCCCCTCCGGAGAGGTCGTGACCCTGTACGTCGCCACCGAGCTGCAGCCGGTGCGAAGCACGGTGGCCGACCTCCACCGGGCGATCACGGTGGGCGCTCCGCTTCTCCTCATCCTGGCTGGGATCGTGGTGTGGCTGTTGGTGGGCCGGGCCCTGCACCCGGTCGAAGCCATCCGCCGCCAGGTGGCCGAGATCTCCGAGTCGGTGCTCGACCGGCGGGTGCCAGAGCCACCCCACGACGACGAGGTGGGCCGTCTGGCCCGCACCATGAACGCCATGCTGGGCCGGCTCCAGCGCTCGGCCGAGCGCCAGCGGCGCTTCGTCTCCGACGCCTCACACGAGCTGCGCAGCCCCCTGGCCACCACCCGCACCACCCTGGAAGTGGCCCTCGCCCATCCGGAGACCACCACCTGGGAGGCGTCCGCCGCCAACGTGCTGGCCGAGACCGAACGGATGCAACGGCTGGTGGACGACCTTCTGTTCCTGGCCCGGGGCGACGAGGGCCAGATGCCGGCCGCGCCCCGACCGGTCGACCTCGACGACATCGTGGGCGCCGAGGTGGCGCGGCTCCGGGCCCGGGGCCGGGTCGGCGTCGACATGTCCGGCGTCGGCGCCGCCCAGGTGCAGGGGGTGAGCGCCCACCTCGAGCGGGTCGTTCGCAACCTGCTCGAGAACGCCGAGATCCACGCCCGCTCGGCCGTGTCCGTGTCCCTGGCGGGCGACGGCCCGGCCGTGGTGCTGGCGATCACCGACGACGGCCCCGGGGTGGCCCCCGCTGACCGGGAACGGATCTTCGACCGCTTCGTGCGCCTGGAGGAAGCCCGGGCCCGGCCCGGCGACAACGGCGGCAGCGGGGCCGGCCTGGGGCTGGCCATCGCCCGGGGCATCGTCACCGCCCACGGCGGGGCCATCACCGTGGAGGACGCCGCGGGAGGCGGCGCCCGCTTCGTCGTCCGCCTTCCGGCCTGATCCTCATCCGCCGGGGTCGGCCGCTCCGTAGCAAGACTTGTGCTGCGGACGTCGATCGCCATCGCAGGACTCGTCCTGCTGGCCGCCTGTGGCGGCGGAGACGGCGACGGCGCATCACCAGGGACGACAGAAGTAACCGCGTCACCCGCCGCCAACGAGGTGGTCATGCGGCTGATCGCCTTGCGGCCCGAGGCGCTCCTCGTGCCCAGGGGGACGACGGTCACCTGGAAGCAGATGGACGCCGGCACCCACACCGTGACGTCCGGCACGGTGATCCAGGGGACGGGTGGCGTCACGACCGCACCCGACGGGAGGTTCGACTCCGGGAACCTCGTCACCGGCGCCACCTTCAAGTTCACGTTCAACGAGCCCGGCAAGTTCACGTACTTCTGCGCCGTCCACCCCGCCACCATGCGCGGCGAAGTGGAGGTGACCTGACGGAAGCAACCGAGATCCGAGATCTCACAACGCTCCTCCGAGGGGATGAGAAGGGAGAGCAGAGGAATGTTCAGGCGAACTAGGAAGGTGACCGGACTGATCGGTCTGGCCCTCGTCCTGGCCCTGCTGGGGGCGGCCTGCGGCGATGACAGCCCAAGTCAAGAAGCCAAGCCGCCGGCCGACGAAACGGCCGGAGGCGAAGAGACGCAGGCGGCGACGGGGTCCGACACCGCAGCCGCCAGCCTGCGGGCCGCCCTCACCGGCCTGCTGACCGAGCACGTCTCGCTGTCGGCCATGGCCACGGGCGCCGCCCTGCGGGGGGACACGGCTGGCTTCGAGGCCTTCGCCGCCGCCCTCAACGGACCCACCAACAGCAACACGGCCGACCTCGTGGCCGGGATGACCGCCGCCTACGGCGACGAGGTGGGCAAGGCCTTCGACGGCCTGTGGCGCAGCAATGGCCACATCGGCGCCGTCGTCGCCTACACCCAGGCCATCGCCAAGGGCGACAAGGCCGCCGCCGACAAGGCCGTCGCCGACCTGCTGGCCTACGCCAAGACGTTCGGCACCACCATGAACTCGGTCAACCCCAACCTCCCGGCGGACGCCGTCGAGGAGGGCGTGAAGATGCACATCACCACGCTCAAGGCCGTCATCGACGCCCAGAAGGCGGACGACCAGCCCACCGTGTACACGTCGCTGCGGGCGGCCTACCACCACATGGACGAACTGGGCAACACGCTCGCCGGCGCCACCGCCAAGCAGTTCCCGGACAAGTTCGCCGGGGACGCCGCCTCGGCGGCCTCGGGCCTGCGAGCCACGCTGACCTCGGTGCTCCGGGAGCACGTCCTCCTGGCCGCCAGCGCCACCGGGGCCGCCCTGGGTGGACGGACGAAGCAGTTCGAAGCCGCCGCCGCCGCCCTCAATGGGCCCACCAACAGCAACACGGCCGACCTCGTGGCCGGGGTGACCTCGGTCTACGGCGACGAGGTGGGCAAGGCCTTCGACGGCCTGTGGCGCAGCGAAGGCCACATCGGCGCCGTCGTGGCCTACGCCCAGGCCATCGCCAAGGACGACAAGGCCGGCGCCGACAAGGCCGTCGCCGATCTGCTGGCCTACGCCAAGACGTTCGGCACCACGATGAACTCGGTCAACGAGAACCTGCCGGCGGCCGCCGTCGAGGAGGGCGTCAAGATGCACGCCACCACGCTCAAGGCCGTCATCGACGCCCAGAAGGCGAAGGATGCCCCCACCGTGGCCACCAGCCTGCGTGCTGCGGTGAAGCACATGGACGCCCTGGCCGACGCCATCGCCGCCGCCACCGAGAAGAAGTTCCCCGACAAGTTCTGATCCCTCTCCGGCGGAGCACGGGTCGGCCCACCGGTCGGCCCGTGCTCCCGTCCGGCCCGGGACGGGGCTCTGTCCACTATCCTGGAAGGGCGAGCACAGGGCTCGCGGGTCGTCCTCGTTCTTGGTGTCAATTACGGCGGGAGGCCACAAGGGCTACCCGCCATCACCAGGAGGACGATGTTGACGCAGGTTTCCGGGTTCGAGCGCCTCGGGGTGGACCCCGATCTGGCCGCCGAGCTCCTCGATCAGGGGATCGCCGAGCCGTTCCCCGTCCAGGCCCTCACGATTCCCGACGCCCTCGCCGGGCGCGACGTGTGCGGCAAGGCCAAAACCGGCTCGGGCAAGACGCTGGCCTTCGGTCTCCCCATGATCGAGGCCACCAAGCCGTCCGAGCCCCGCCGGCCCCACTCCCTCGTGCTCGTCCCCACCCGGGAGCTTTGCGTGCAGGTGGCCGGAGTCCTCGGCCCCCTGGCCACCTGCCGTGGACTGCGGGTGGCCACCGTCTACGGGGGCGACTCCGTCAAGCGCCAGATCCAGGTGCTGCGCACCCGGGCCGACATCGTGGTCGCCACCCCCGGGCGCCTCATCGACTTCCTCGACCGGGGCGAGGTGGACCTCTCGGCCGTGGGTGTGGTGGTGCTCGACGAGGCCGACCGGATGGCGGACATGGGCTTCACCCCCCAGGTGACTTGGATCCTCCGTCACCTGCAGGGCCACCCCCAGACCATGCTGTTCTCCGCCACCCTCGACGGGGACGTCGACCACATCGTGCGCAAGTACCTGCGGGACCCCGTCCACCACGAGGTCATGTCCCCCCTGCCCACGGTGGAGGAGATGGAGCACCGCTTCCTGCGGGTCCATCAGATGGACAAGGTGCTGGTGGCGGCAGCCATCATCGCCGGCGCCGAGCGGTGCCTGCTCTTCGTCCGCACCAAGCGGGGCGCCGACCGCCTGGCCTCCGATCTGCGCCGGGCCGGCGTGCACGCGGCGGTGATCCACGGCGACCTGCCCCAGAAGTCCCGGGCCCGGGCCATGCGGGAGTTCGCCACCGGGGTGGTGCCGGCCCTGGTGGCCACCGACGTCGCCGCCCGGGGCCTCGACCTGGAGGGGATCGACGTCGTCCTCCACTACGACCTGCCCGAGGACCAGAAGTCGTACCTCCACCGCTCCGGGCGCACCGCCCGGGCGGGACAGGCCGGCGTGGCCGTGAGCCTGGTGATGTGGGACCAGGAAGTCGAGGTCGAAGCCCTCCAGAAGCGCCTGGGCATCAAACAGCCGGTCGTGGAGGTGTTCTCCAACGACACCCGCCTGGCCGACCTGTCGGCCTGGGATCCGGCCGTCGACGCCGCTGGCGAAGAAGGCGAGGCCGCCACCGGCACCAACGGGACGGCTGCCCCGGCCGCCACCCCGCCCCGCCCCTTCGCCCCCCGCCGCCGACCCGGGGGCGGCGGACGCCGCAAGCGCTTCCTGTAGTAGCCCGCCCGGATTCCGTCAGGCGTCGAGGACCTCGATGCGGATCCGCTTGAAGGCCTTGCCCTTGGATTCGGTCTTGACCACCCGGATGCGGCCCACCTCGGACGTGTTGGCCACGTGGGTGCCACCGTCGGCCTGTTTGTCGAGGCCGACGATGTCGACGATGCGGATCTCGGGCACCGACTCGGGGACGAGGTTGACCTTGGTGCGGATCAGGGCGTCGTCGAGGACGGCCTCGGAGCGGGGCAGGAAGGCGACCTCCACCGGCCGCCCTTTGGCCAGCTCGGTGTTGACCAGCTCCTCCACCGTGGGCCCGAAGCCCTCGGGGAGCGGGTCGAACTCGAAGTCCATGCGGGCCGAGCCCGGCTCCATGTTCCCGCCGGTGACGGCCTTGCCCCACTGGTTCCAGATCACGCCGCAGAGCACGTGCAGCGCCGTGTGGGTGCGCATGAGGGTGTAGCGCCGGTCCCAGTCGATCTCCCCCTCCACCTCGGTGCCGGCCGGCGGTGGCTCACCCTCGAGGCGGTGCCACACCTGGTCGCCCTCCTTGGTGACGGCGACAACCGTCGCCTGGACGCCCGCCCACCGCAGCGTCCCGGTGTCATGGGGCTGGCCGCCGCCCGTCGGGTAGAAGGCGCTGCGGTCGAGGGCCACCCGCCCCTCGGGATCCCGCTCGGTGACCGTGGCCGAGAACTTCTGCAGGTAGGCGTCGGCCTGGCAGAGCAGATCGGTCATTCGGCGTACATGGCCTCGATCTCTTTGGCGAAGTGGTCGTGGACCACGTCGCGCTTCACCTTGAGGGTGGGCGTGAGCTCCCCCTCGCCCATGGACAGCTCCCGGTGCAGGATGGTGAAGCGCTTCACCTGCTCGACCCGGGCCAGCTCGGTGTTGACGGCGTGGAGGGTGGTTTCGATCTCGGCCTTGATGGCCTCGTTGTCCGACGGCCGGCCGGACTGGCCCCGTTCGGCCAGGAAGCGATCCGCCGCCTCGCCGTCGAGGGTCAGGAGCACGGTCAGGTACTTGCGGCGGTCGCCGATGACGACCGCCTCCGAGACCAGCGGATGGTTCTTGAGGCCGCTCTCGATGAGTTTGGGAGCCACGTTCTTGCCCCCGGCGGTGATGATGATGTCCTTCTTGCGCCCGGTGATGGTGAGGAACCCGTCGGCGTCGAACTCGCCCAGGTCGCCGGAGTGCAGCCATCCGTCCTCGAGTGCTTCGGCGGTGGCCTCGGGGTCCTTGTAGTAGCCGGCGAAGACGTTGCGACCCCGGACCAGGATCTCGCCGTCGCCGGCGATCTTCACCTCCACGCCCGGGAAGGCGGGGCCGACGGTCCCGAACTTGGTGCGCCCGGGGGAGTTGAACGAGGTGGGCCCGCTGTCCTCGGACTGGCCGTAGACCTCGTAGATGGGCAGGTCGAGGCCGGCGAAGAACTCGAGGACCTCTTCGGCCACCGGTGCCGCCCCGCTGGCGCAGATCCGGGCCCGGTCGAGCCCGAGGGCGGTTTTGACCTTGTCGTAGACGAGTTTCTGGAAGACCTTGTACTGGGCCTCCACCGTGAGCGCCGCCTGCATCCCGTGGTTGCGGCGGTGGGTGACCTGGCGGCCGATGGCCATGGCCCGCTCGGCCACCTTGGCTTTGGCGCCGGTGGCCTCGGCCAGCTTGGCCGTCACCCCGGCCTGGAACTTCTCCCACACCCGGGGCACGCCGAAGAACACGGTGGGCCGCACCTCACAGAGGTTCTCCAGCAGCTGGTCGATGGACTCGGCGTAGTACACCTGCGTCCCGGTGATGGCCGGCAGGTGGATGGTGAACATCTGCTCGGCGATGTGGGACAGCGGCAGGTAGGACAGGACCCGGTCGGTCGACATGGCGCCGACCAGGTCGGCGGCTCGGGCCGCGGTCCAGGTCAGGTTGTCGTGGGTGAGCATCACCGCCTTGGGCCGGCCGGTGGTCCCCGACGTGTAGATGAAGGTGCCCAGGCTCTCGGGGCGCAGGGCCTCGAGGCGGGCGTCGAGGGCACCGGCGGTGCCGTGACCGCGGCTGAGGAACTCCTCCCAGGACAGGACCATGGGGTCGTCCACCGGGTCCGCGCCCCGCATGAGGACGACGTGGCGCAGATGCGGGAGCTGGTCCCGGACGGCGGCGATCTTTTCCCATTGCGAGGTGTCGTCCACCAACAGGACGGGCGCCTCGCAGTGGTTGAGGATGTACTCGCACTCCGAGGGCGCGGAGGTGGCGTAGATACCCGCCGGTACGGCGCCGGCGGCCATGGCGCCCACGTCGAAGATGACCCACTCGGGCCGGTTGGCTCCCAGGATGCAGACCGGGGTGCGTTCCTCGACACCCAGGGCTACCAGCGCCGCCCCCGCCCGGCGCACCTCGTCCCCGTAGGTCGACCACGAGGTGGGTTGCCACCCCGCGGGTCCGCGCACGTGATAGGCGGGTGCCGCGCCCAGGCGCTGGGCGTTGATGAGGACGCGGTGGGGAATGGTGTCCGGCAGCATGGCGGCCACTGTATGCCCTAAGGGCCGGCCGGCGGGCGGACGGTGTCGCCGTCGGTTTGGGTGAGGTCTTGTCTCGAGATTCCCGGCGGGAGACAGGGATCCGCGTCTTGCAGAGCGGCTGTTCGTAGCGTTTTGCAGGAGGCGTCATGAACGCGGATAGCCACCAGGGGATCCCAGGGACCGACATCGCGGAGTTCCTCGACCATTTGCAGGTCCGGGGAGCGAGCAGCTACACACTTCGCTCCTACCGCCTCGGCTTGGCCGACTTCGGACGGTGGCTGGCCGGCCGGGGCCGGCCGTTGGCGGCGGTCGGGAGGGCTGACGTCGCCGCCTACATCGACGACTTCGCCCGGGGAGGGGGTGGCGACAGTGAGCCCGCCCGAGGCCGTGCTCCAGCGCCCCGAGCGGCCCGGACGATCAACCATCGCCTGAGCGTCCTGGCGTCCTTCTTCGCGTTCGTCATCCGCCGGGACAGTGACCGGGGCAGCGGTTCCTGGGCCGGACGTCCCAGCCCCGTCCCGGAAGCCCGGCCGGCCGGTGTGCCCCACGGCATGCCCGGTCGGGACCGGCTGCTGCGGCGGGGGCGAGCCGAGCTGCGCCGCCGGGTTCCCCGGCATTTGCCCGCCGACCTGGACCCCGAGCTGGTGCGTAGCCTCATCGAGGTTGCCGTGTCGTGGCGGGACACCTCGATCCTGCTGCTCCTGGCCACCACGGGCCAGCGCATCGGCGACTGGAGCGACGAGCATGGACGCCACGGCATCCTGGGCATGTCCCTCCCCGACCTCGACCGCCGTCGCTCGGCCATCGTGGTTCGGCTCAAGGGTGCTCGGGACGAGCACCGCGTTCCGGTGGTGGCCGAGTTCTGGAAGGCTTTCGACCGCTATCTGGCCGAGGAGCGGCGCGAGCCCGGCATCGATGCGGCTTGGGTGGGGCTGCGCCGGGCCCGGGGGCGGCCGCTCAGCTACGCGGCGTTCGAGGCTTCCCTGCGCTACGCCGCGGCCAAGGCTGGCGTGAAGGTCACCGCCCACATGTTCCGCCACACCGTGGCCCAGCACGTCAGCGACACGTCCGGGCTCAAGGTGGCTCAGGAACTCCTCGGCCACCAGCACATC